>NZ_JAXQNP010000002.1:372500-1225000 GCF_034427435.1 Nitrospirillum goiasense
ATGTTGCCGGCCCAGATGTGCACCGGCACGGGCCGGGCCCAACTGCTGTCAAAGAAGGCATGCCGCTCCCCCCGCTTCACCTGATGGGAGACGGAGCTGTTCATCGCCAGGAATTCAAAGGGCCGGTTGGGCAGCAGCTCATGCCCCAGGACGCGCACGAAGCGATGGGGCGACGCCTCCAGCTCCCGCACCTTCTTCTTGAGCTGGGCTTCCTGCCGCTGGGTGGAGAACAGGACGGTGGCGGCGCCGGCGGCGGTGCTCTTGCGCGCCTCCACCCGTTCGGAGAGGCCGTTGGCCAGGCGGGCGTAGCGAGCCAAGCGCTGGCGCAGGCCGCTGACGTCGGCCATATGCTCCAGCACCATGCCATAGACATGGGCCACCAGGGATACGAGCACGCTGATCCCGGCCGTGGCCAGGAAAACGAAAAGCCCGAACTCCACTATGGCGATCACGCCTTCGCCCACCCCGACGCCCCCAAGGTCATGTTCTCGGATAGCAATACTTTAAATTATCCGGAAGCGTCGGCAAGCGATTATTTGAACCGGCCACTATAGTTAATGGCCGGTTCACGCCACTACATGAACAGCGCTTCCTTTTCCAATCCCTTGTATAGTCCGGCCACCTGGGCACCATAGCCGTTGAATATCTGCGTAGGCACCGACTCGTTACTTCCCAGCAGACGTTCCCGCGCCTGGGACCAGCGGGGGTGGGGCACGGCCGGATTGACGTTGGCCCAGAAGCCGTACTCGTCGGCGTTCAGCAGCGCCCAGAAGGTCTTGGGCCGCTTGTCGGTGAAGCTGATCCGCACCACCGACTTCACCGACTTGAAGCCGTACTTCCACGGCAGGGTCAGGCGCAGCGGCGCGCCGTTCTGCGCCTGCAGCGGCTTGCCGTAAAGGCCGGTGGACAGGAAAGCCAGCTCGTTCGTCGCCTCCGCCATGGTCAGGCCCTCGACATAGGGCCAGGGGTAGAAGGGCTGGCGCAGGCCCGGCGCCGGATAGGTGTCCCGGCCGAAGGTTTGCAGTTCCACATAGGTGGCCGAGGATAGAGGCTTGGCGAACGCCACCAGCTTGGCCAGGGGGAAGCCCATCCACGGCACGGCCATGGCCCAGGCCTCGACACAGCGGTGACGGTACAGCCGTTCCTCCACCGGCATGGCCTTCAGCAAGTCGTCGATGCCCAGGGTCATGGGCTTTTCCACCAAGCCGTCGATGCGCACCGTCCAGGGCCGCAGCGGCATCTTCTGCGCCGCCGACACCACGTCCTTGGACGTGCCGAACTCATAGAAGTTGTTGTAGCTGGTGGCGGCCGCCTCCGGTGTCACGGCCCGATCCAGGGTGTAGTCGGGATTGCGGACGGGCGCGTCGGCGGCCAAGGCGCCCCGGCCACCCAAGGCCAAGCCGCCGGCGATGGCGCCGGCCCCCGCCATCACGGCGCGGCGGTTGATGTAGGTCGATTCGGGCGTCGCCGCCGACTCCGGCAATTCCCAGTCTCGCTTGGTCCTGATCAGCATGACGCCCTTCCTTACACCTGTCGCGAACGTCGGGTCCGACCTCACGCCCGGACCCGCGCCCCTAATAAAGAGGGAGCGGCGGGCCGCATATCAAGGACCCGCCCGCTATGGATTCGATAGCCCGGCGCAGGCGGGCGGCACGGGGGAGCGGCAGCAGACGATATGCCGCGCGCAGCCCTCCAAAAAATGGTAGGGTTAGCGATCAATAACCCAGTTCAGGGAGGGACCGGTGGCGGACGTGCCGTTTGACCAGACACCGCTTGACCAGGCACCGGCGGCCAGCACGCTGTTTGAGCGCCAGATGGCCATGTACACCACCTACCACCGCGACAGCCGCAACAAGGCGACCCACGCCGTGGGCATCCCGGTGATCGTCTTTTCCGTCGTCCTGGCCTGCACCCTGGTGCCCCTGGTAACCGTGGCGGGCCTGGGCACCCTGACCCTGGGCCTGGCCTTGTCGGCCGTGGTCTGGGCCCTGTGGATCGTGCTGAACCGGACGGTGGGGCTGGCGCTGGGGCTGCTGGTCGTGCCGTCGGTGCTGCTGTCCGCCTGGGCGGTGGCGCGGCTGCCCACCGGGGCGGTGCAGGAACTGGCGGGCGCGCTGTTCGTCGGCGGCTGGGTGCTGCAGCTGCTGGGCCATGTCTATGAAGGCCGGAAGCCGGCGCTGGTGGACAACCTGTTCCAGGCCCTGATCGGCCCCATGTTCATTGCCATGGAGGCCCTGGTCGCCCTGGGCCTGGCCCCTGCCGGGCTGCATGACCGCATCGAGCGGCAGGCCGGCCAGCGGT
This sequence comes from Nitrospirillum goiasense, assembly GCF_034427435.1. Taxonomy (NCBI): domain Bacteria; kingdom Pseudomonadati; phylum Pseudomonadota; class Alphaproteobacteria; order Rhodospirillales; family Azospirillaceae; genus Nitrospirillum; species Nitrospirillum goiasense. Next base: position 374,802 of record NZ_JAXQNP010000002.1, read on the forward strand.
CCTGACCGGAAAAGCGAAAGGCGGCCCCGTGGAGCCGCCTTTCCCATATTGAGCGCTGATCGCGGAAAGGCTCAGCCTTCCAGCATGGCCCGCAGCATCCACGCGGTTTTCTCATGCACCTGCAGGCGCTGGGTCAGCAGGTCGCAGGTCGGCTCGTCGCTGGCGCTTTCCGCCACCGGGAAGATGGAACGGGCGGTACGCGCCACGGCCTCCTGCCCCTCGACCAGCTGCTGGATCATCTCCTCCGCCTTGGGCACGCCCCGCTCTTCCCGGATGACCGTCAGCTCGGCGAACTGGGCGTAGGAGCCGGGCGCCGGGAAGCCCAGCGCGCGGATGCGTTCCGCAATGTCGTCCACGGCCACCGACAGCTCGGTGTACTGGGTCATGAACATGGTGTGCAGGGTGTTGAACATCGGCCCGGTAACGTTCCAATGGAAGTTATGGGTCTTCAGGTACAGCGTGTAGGTGTCGGCCAGCAGGCGGCTGAGCCCTTCGGCGATGGCCTTGCGGTCCTGTTCGGAAATGCCGATGTCGATAGCCATGCTTGTTTCCTTCTCTTCTCGATCGCTGATTTGCCGGCAGGATAACGCCCCAAGGGGCGGCCGGCAAGACAATTTAGAATCGTTCTAATTTCACGCCGCCCTTTCCGTGGCCCTTCGCCCCGAGGGAAAATGTCCACGGATCGGCGCACGGATTGTGGCACACTCCCGCGTCGAAAATACTACCTGCCTTCAAGAGGCGTTTTATGGGTTTCGCTGGCAGCGCCGATCCGGGTCGCGCGCTCATGACGATGGACGCGGCCACGGGGACAGGCGCGATGACGGGCGGTGGGGTCCTGGCCCGCCTGGCCACGGCGTTCGTGACGGGCGGCCTGGCTTTGGGCCTGGGGGCCCATGCCGGCGCGGCCGACCTGACGGTCACGGTCGTGGACGGCACCGGCCACCCGGTCGCGGACGCGGTGGTGACCGCCACGCCGGAGGGCCCGGCCCTGCCGCCGGCCGCCCCGCCCGCCCCCCTGATCATGGATCAGTTGGACGAGACCTTCGTGCCCTATGTCCTGGTGGTGCCCAAGGGCGGCACGGTCACCTTCCGCAACAGCGACCTGACCCGCCACCACGTCTATTCCTATTCCGAGGCCGCGAAATTCGAGTTCGTGCTGTCGCCGGAGCAGATCGGGCAGCGCAAATTCGACCAGACCGGGGTGGTGGCCCTGGGCTGCAACATCCATGACCATATGATCGCGCACCTGTACGTCACGGCGGCGCCGTTCGCCGCCGTCACCGGCAAGGACGGCAAGGCCAGGCTGGGCGGCCTGCCCGCCGCCGCCGTCACCGTGGCCGCCTGGCAGCCCCGGCTGAAGCCCGGCGTCCCCCCGCCGCAGCAGACCGTGCCGGCCACGGCGCTGGGCGCCCCGCTCACCCTGACGCTGCCCCCCCTACTGCCTGACACACGGCAGGGTGCCGATCCCGAACGCGGCGGCTACTGAGCCACAGAACGACAGGACGCGGCCCGTGGCTCTCGGTTTCAGAAATCGGCTGGTGTTGTTCCTGATGGCCACGCTGGCCGTCGTGCAACTGGGCACCATGGTGATCCTGTACGGCGTCGCGCGCTCCGCCCTGATCGACGCCGGCAAGCAGCAACTGGTGTCGAGCGCCCAGTCCTTCAGCCGCCACCTCGACACGCTGGCCAACCACCTGGCGGAAGACGCCAAGGTGATGTCGCTGGACTACGCCCTGCGCCAGTCCATCGCCGCGCATGACAGCGGCACGGCCATCAGCGCCCTGCGCAACTTCGGCCGGCGGGTGGGCGCCAGCCGCATGCTGCTGATCGACCTGGACGGCACCATCGCCGCCGACACCGCCCGCCCGCGCGACCTGACGGGCCTGGGCCGCTTCGCCTTTCCCGACCTGCTGCCCATGGCCGGTGAATCCGGCCGGGCGGCGGCATCGGGCGTGATGGGGGGCGTTCCCTACCGCCTGGTGGTGGTGCCGGTGCTGCTGCCCGATCCCATCGCCTGGATCTGCATCATGGTGCGGGTGGACGACCGCTTCGCGGAGGAGCTGCGCGCCCTGTCGCCCTTGCGCAAGGATATCGCGCTGGCCGGCCAGACGGCGCCGGACGCGCCGTGGTCGGTGGTGGCGGCGGCCGGCGACCCCATGGACCCGCTGGCGGGCATCGCCGGCCCGGGGCAGATGGCGGCGGCCGAGCCACAACTGCTGACCAAGCATGGCGCGGAGTACCTGGTGCTGACCACGCCCATCCCCACGGCCCCCGGCAGCCTGCCCATGATGGCCGTGCTGCAGTACCCGCTGGACGAGGCGCTGGCCCCCTATCGCAAGATCATGCTGTACATGGGCGCCCTGATGGCCGGTGGCCTGTTGGTGGCCCTGGCCGGCATCGGCCTGATCGCGCGCGGCGTCACGCGGCCGGTGACGGCGCTGGCCGCGGTGGCCCGGCGCATCGCCGATGGCGACTACACCCCACTGCCCCCCGTCCGCACCAAGGATGAGATCGGGCAGTTGACCACCGCCCTGGACGACATGGCCCAGGCCATCGCCGACCGCGAGGACCACATCCGCCACCAGTCGCTGCACGACGCGGTGACGGGCCTGCCCAACCGCCTGAACCTGGAAGAGCGGGTGGACCAGGCGATAGACCAGGGGCACGGCGTGGCCCTGCTGCTGCTGGCGCTGGATCGCCTGCGCGAAATCGCCAACACCCTGGGTCACGACCTGGCCGACCGCGTGGCCCGCGACGCCGGCGCGAGGCTGGCCCGCGCCCTGGCCGCCAACGGCGCCGCCGACGCCACGGTCGCCCGGGTGTCGGAACAGGGCTTCGCCGTCCTGCTGGTGGACCGGGACATCGCCGCGGCCCAGGCACTGGCGCCGGCGCTGGTCGCGGCCTTCGACACGCCGTACACCGAGGCGCCCTTCGGCGAGGGCGAGGTGACCGTGGACCTGGCGGCGGGCGTCGGCATCGCCGCCTATCCCGACCCCACGCCGGGCGCGCCCCCTCCGACACGGCCAGCATCCTGTTACGTCACGCCGACGTGGCCGTGCTGGACGCCCGCGCGGCGGAGTCGCACGTCCGCGTGTACGACCACGCCGCCGATCCGCACCGGCCCGAACGCCTGTCGCTGATGGGCGACCTGAAGATCGCCATCGAGCAGGATGCGCTGGCCCTGGCCTACCAGCCCAAGCTGGAGCCCCGGACGGGCCGGGTGGTGGGGGCGGAAGCGCTGGTGCGCTGGACCCATCCGCGCCGCGGCTTCGTCCCGCCGGACAGCTTCATCCCCCTGGCGGAGGAAACCGGCGCCGTCCGGCACCTGACCCGGTGGGGCCTGCGGCGGGCGCTGCGCCAGACGGCGGAGTGGGCGGCGGCGGGCCACGACCTGCGTATGTCGGTCAACCTGTCGGTGCGCGACCTGGGGGACGCCGCCCTGCCGGATCGCATCGACGCGCTGCTGGAAGAGACCGGCCTGAAGCCCGACCGGCTGATGCTGGAGATCACGGAAAGCGCCATCATGGGGGACCCGGAGATGGCGGTCGCCCTGCTGAGCCGCTTGGCCGACCGGGGCATGGACCTGTCCATCGACGATTTCGGCGTCGGTCAATCGTCCTTCGCCTATCTGCGCCGCCTGCCGGTGCGGGAGATCAAGATCGACCGGTCCTTCATCCGGACCCTGGCGGAGACGGCGCAGGACCAGGCCATCGTCGGCACCATCATCAAGCTGGGGCACAGCCTGGGCTACAAGGTCACGGCGGAGGGGGTGGAGGATGGCCCCGCCCTGGCCCTGCTGGCGGAGATGGGCTGCGACCTGGCCCAGGGATACTACATCGCCCGGCCCCTGGCGCCGGCCGCGTTCGCCGACTTCCTGGCCAGGCACGCCGCGGGCGAAATGCCCTGGCAAGCCAGGGAAGCGCGGGGATGAGGCGCGCCGGGGCCATCCTCCGGGCCGTCTCCAGAGCCACCCTGCCCCCCCTGGGCCTACCCCTGGCCCTGATCCTGGCCGCGACCCACCTGGCGCGGGCGGCGGACGGCTACCCCGATATCGAGTTCCACGGCCTGCTGGATGCCCGCGTGGTGCGGACGCCCGATGACCGCAGCGCCTTTGATGGCGGCCTGGGCAAGCTGCGCACGGGTGGTGACCCAAGCACCCGCACCACCACGCTGGCGGAGGCCTCGCTGATGGCGACGGCCCACCTGATGCCCGGCCTGGACGCCTACACCCAGGTGCGGGCGGAGGGGGAGCAGCGCACGGCGGTGGACATCATCGAGGCCTATGCGCGCTGGCGGCCCGTTCCCACCGGCGCGCTGGCCTGGCAGGTCAAGGCCGGCGCCTTCTTCCCCCCATCTCGCTGGAAAACGACGGCTTGGCCTGGACCAGCCGCTACACCCTGACGCCCAGCGCCATCAACAGCTGGGTGGGCGAGGAGCTGCGCACCGAGGGCTCGGAGGTGACCTTGACCTGGCGGCCGGAGGGACTGGGCGGCAGCCGTGTCGACCTCATCGGCGCCGTGTTCGCCGGCAACGACGGCACGGGCGAGATGTTGGACTATCGCGGCTGGGGGCTGGTGGAGCGCCCCGCCGGCCTGCTGGACGCGCTGCGCCTGCCGGACGAGGTGGCCTTCCACCAGGGGCGCAGCCCACCCGTCCGCTTCCAGCCCTTCGCCGAGATCGACCACCAGCCGGGCTTTTATGTCGGCGGTCGGTGGACGGATCCGTCGTGGGGCGAGTTGTCCTACCTGCTCTGGGACAACCGCGGCGACCCCACCGTCACCAACGGCAAGAGCTACGCCTGGGCCACCTATTTCGACAGCCTGGGTTACAAGATCATGCCGGCGCCCGGCCTGACGGTGCTGGCCCAGGCCATGCGGGGCAGCACCACCGTCGAGCCCAGCCCGGACACCGAGAGCGAAGGTTATTTTGAGGCCCTATACCTGTTGGTCAGCCAGGAATGGGGCCGGTTCAGGTTGAGCGGCCGCTTCGACGCCTTCGGCACGCACGAGGACACGCCCGTCACCTTCCGCCCGCATTTCGATGAGCATGGCAAGGCTTACACCGGCGCCCTGTCCTACCGCCCCTTGGCCTGGATGCGCTGGACCGTGGAATGGGTGCATGTCGACAGCCGGCGGCAACAGCGCCTGAACGTCAACCTGCCCATCGAGGCGCATGAGAACCAGGCACAGTTGGGCGTCCGGGTGTTTTTCTGAGGCGGCGGCTGGCGCACGCGTTCAGTCGGCGAACGCCGGCTCCGCCAGGCGCAGGGCATGGGCGCGCACGTCGGCCGGCCAGTCCCGGCTGTGCCCCTCCAGCCCAGCGCGGTCACCCGCGAACAGGGCGCGCGACGCCTCCTCGAAGCCGGGGCGGTCACCGGCCATGGTGGACATGAAACGGTAGGCGGCCTCCCGCGCCTGGCGCACGCGGTCCGCACCCTCGTTGGCATGGCGGGCGGCATCCACCAGCTTGCGCAGGGCGACCGACGCGCCACCAGGCTGGCTGGCCAGCCACTCCCAATGCCGGGGCAGCAGCGTCACCTCGCGCGCCACCACGCCCAGCTTGGGCCGGCCGGGCTTGGCCGGCGCCGGGGTGAGATCGGCGGGGAACACCGGCGCCAGCCGACCGCGCACAGCCTCCACCGGACCGCGCAAATCCACGTCCACGGGCCGGCCCGTCGCCTCATTGAAGATAAAGATCAGGCCGTCGTCGCCGGCGTCCTGCGCCGCCTTGGCCGCCAGCGCCGCCTCGACCAGCGTGCCGGTGGCAAGAAAGCGCGTGCCGGCAAAGGCCGTGCAGCGCATCTCCGGATCCAGACCCATCGCGTCCTCCCTCATCCTGAACGACGCGATATCTATGCCTGCGGGCAACCGGAGTCAATATTACCCGGGTAAAATAATCAGGGGCCTTTGCGCCGCCGCCCACCGGGCTTGCTGCCGGCCGGGCGGCCCGCGGGGATGGGCGCCTTGATGTTGGACTTCTCGCCCACCGCGCTGGCGCGCCCTTTTTCTCCCATAGCGCTGGCGCGACTCTTTTCACCCATTGCGCTGGCGCGCAGGGGGGTGGCCTCCGGGTCCAGGCCCAGGTCGATGGCCTCCAGCCGGCGGATTTCGTCGCGGATGCGGGCGGCCTCCTCGAACTCCAGGTCGGCGGCGGCGGTGCGCATCTTCTTTTCCAGGTCGGCGATGGCGGCCTTGAGGTTGTGGCCCACCAGGCTGCCTTCTTCGGCGAAGCCGGTGTTCACGTTCACCCGGTCGCCGCGCTCGTAGACCGAGTTCAGCACGTCGGCGATCTGCTTCTTCACCGACTCCGGGGTGATGCCGTGGGCCTCGTTATAGACCCGCTGCTTCTCCCGGCGGCGGCTGGTTTCGTCCAGCGCCGCGGCCATGCTGTTGGTGATCTTGTCAGCATACAGGATGGCGCGACCCTCGACGTTGCGCGCCGCGCGGCCGATGGTCTGGATCAGCGAGGTGCGGGAGCGCAGATAGCCTTCCTTGTCCGCGTCCAGGATGGCGACCAGCCCGCACTCCGGAATGTCCAGGCCCTCACGCAGCAGGTTGATGCCGATCAGCACGTCGAAGGCGCCCAGGCGCAGATCGCGGATGATTTCGATACGCTCTAACGTTTCGACATCGGAATGAATGTAGCGGACCTTGATTCCGGCCTCGTGCATATAGTCGGTCAGGGCCTCCGCCATCTTCTTGGTCAGGGTGGTGACCAGGACGCGCTGGCCCTTGGCGATGCACTCGCGGCACTCCGCCATCACGTCATCCACCTGGGTTTCGGTGGGGCGGATGATGACTTCGGGGTCGATCAGGCCCGTGGGCCGCACCACCTGTTCCACGAAGACGCCGCCCGTCCGTTCCAGTTCCCACGGGCCGGGGGTGGCGGAGACGAAGACGGACTGGGGCCGCATGGCGTCCCATTCCTCGAACTTCAGGGGGCGGTTGTCGATGCAGGCCGGCAGACGGAAGCCATAGTCCGACAGGGTCGACTTACGCATGTAGTCGCCCTTATACATGCCGCCCACCTGGGGCACCATGACGTGGCTTTCGTCCACGATCAGCAGGGCATCCTGCGGCAGGTATTCGAACAGGGTGGGCGGCGCCTCCCCCGGGGCGCGGCCTGAGAGATAGCGGGAATAGTTCTCGATGCCGGCGCAGGAGCCGGTGGCCACCATCATCTCGATATCGAAGGTGGTGCGCTGCTCCAGCCGCTGGGCCTCCAGCAGCTTGCCTTGCGCCGAGAACTCCTCCAGCCGCAGCTTCAGGTCGCGCTTCATCTGCTCCACCGCCTGCAGCAGGGTGGGCTTGGGCGTGACGTAGTGGCTGTTGGCGTAGATGCGCACCTCTTTCAGGCTGGCGATCTTCTCGCCCGTCAGGGGGTCGATCTCCTGGATGGCCTCCAGCTCATCCCCGAACAGGGAGAAGCGCCAGGCGCGGTCCTCCATATGGGCCGGGAACAGCTCGATGGTGTCGCCGCGCACGCGGAAGGAACCGCGGGCGAAGCCGACGTCGTTGCGCCGGTATTGCAGTTCGACCAGCCGCTGCAGGAAATGGGTGCGGTTCAGCACGTGCCCCACCTTCACCGGCAGGGTCATTTCCGAATAGGTCTCGACCGAGCCGATACCGTAGATGCACGACACCGAGGCGACGATGATGCAGTCGCGCCGTTCCAGCAGCGACCGCGTGGCCGCGTGGCGCATCCGGTCGATCTGCTCGTTGATCGAGCTTTCCTTCTCGATATAGGTGTCGGTGCGCGGGACGTAGGCCTCGGGCTGGTAATAGTCGTAATAGCTGACGAAGTACTCCACCGCGTTATCGGGAAAGAAGCTCTTCATCTCGCCATAGAGCTGGGCCGCCAGCGTCTTGTTGGGCGCCAGGATCAGGGTGGGGCGCTGCAGCCGTTCGATGACGTGCGCCATGGTGAAGGTCTTGCCCGAGCCGGTGACGCCCAGCAGCACCTGGTCCCGCTCCCCCGCGTGGATGCCCTCCAGCAATTCCTTGATGGCCTGCGGCTGGTCGCCGGCGGGCTGGAACTCCGACTGGATGCGCAGGGGAACACCGTCGGTGGCCGGCGGCAGGGCGCTGCCCCGCGGCATGGTCATCGGCAACGGCAGGTTGGGCTCTATCGTATGGGCATCGTGCGGCATGGCCTCAAGGTAGGCTGCGCCGCGCCACTTTTCCAGGCCGCTTGGCGGCTTTCTCGGGGGATCGCCCTTTCGCCCCCGCCGCCTCGCCCCGGTCGGGGCTGGCGGCGGTGCCGCCGCCGCGCGCCAGCGCCTTGGACAGGGGTTCCCAGGCGGTCGCCACCGCCTCGCTCTCCGTCCCGTCCTCCCGCGCCATGGACTTCAGGGTGGCCAGGAAGTCATTGGACAGGCAGGCGGTGCGCGGCATGCCGCTGGTGAATTCCGTCCCGTCCGGAAACACCATCAGCACGCGCAGGCGCACCATGGGGAACCGGGCCTTCATGGCATGGATCAGCGGCTGGACCTGCACCACCGGATTGACGAACAAGCCGATCTTGCCGTTGGCCGCCAGATAGCGCCACTGGCCCGCCTTGGTCTGGGCGCTGATGCGGCCGCCCATGTCGGCCGGCGCGCTCATCACCATCGCGACGCTGGCCGGCAGGCGGATCAGGTGATCGACGCGCAGCGGCTTGCCCTGTTTGTCGCGGATGTAGATGCCGTGCACCACGGAATATCCCGCGTCATCCAGCGCCAGCTTGCGCCGATAGGCCTCGGCGTTATAGCGGCGGCGGGACAGGGTGCGGGTCTTGGGCCGCAGGGCCCACATCACCACCAGCATCAGCACGATGATGACGAGCGCCACCGTGCCGATGGTGACCATCTGGCTGATGCCCAGCAGCTGGGGTGCCTGATCGCTGATGTCTTGCGCCATTCTGGTTGATTTACCCCATCCCGGCACGACCTGTCATCCCGGGTGCGCGTCCCCCCGCATCTTACCACTGGGTATCTTAATGTCGCGGGGCCCCAAACGCGGCAGGCGCGGCATGCGCGGGCTGCGTTTGCGCCCCTATTTTGCCGGGCGTAAGGTCCGCCCTCGGATTTTCCTTTCCCAACAAGGGTAGCCGTCATGTCGATCGTTGCCGAGCGCCTCGCCCGGATTAAGCCGTCCCAGACCATCGCCGTCACCGCCAAGGCCCGCGCCTTGAAGGCCGCCGGCCGCGATATCATCGGCCTGGGCGCCGGCGAGCCGGACTTTGATACGCCCGACAATATCAAGCAGGCGGCCATCCGCGCCATCCAGCAGGGCCAGACCAAGTACACCGACGTCGACGGCACCCCGGAACTGAAGCGCGCCGTCTGCCTGAAGTTCAAGCGCGAGAACGGCCTGGAGTACAAGCCGGAGCAGGTGAGCGTCGGCACCGGCGGCAAGCAGGTGATCTTCAACGCCATGATGGCGACCCTGTCGCCCGGCGACGAAGTCATCATCCCCGCCCCCTACTGGGTCAGCTACCCCGACATCGTGCTGATGGCCGAGGGCACCCCGGTGTTCGTGGAATGCGGTGCCGAGAGCGGCTTCAAGATGCAGGCCGAGCAGCTGGAGCGCGCCATCACCCCGCGCACCAAGTGGGTCATGCTGAACAGCCCGTCCAACCCGTCGGGCGCCGCCTACACCCATGCCGAGATGAAGGCCCTGACCGACGTGCTGCTGCGCCACCCGCACGTCTGGGTGTTCACCGACGATATGTACGAACACCTGGTCTATGACGGCTTCACCTTCGTGACCCCGGCCCAGGTGGAACCGGCCCTGTACGACCGCACCCTGACGGTCAACGGCGTGTCCAAGGCCTATGCCATGACCGGCTGGCGCATCGGCTACGGCGCCGGGCCGACGCAGCTGATCAAGGCCATGGCCAACGTGCAGAGCCAGTCCACCAGCAACCCCTCCTCCATCAGCCAGGCGGCGGCGGTGGAGGCCCTGGTGGGCCCGCAGGACTTCATCAAGGAACGCGCCGAGGTGTTCCGCCAGCGCCGCGACCTGGTGGTGTCCATGCTGAACCAGGCGGCCGGCATCCACTGCCCCCGCCCCGAAGGCGCTTTCTACGTCTATCCGTCCTGCGCCGGCACCCTGGGCAAGACCACGCCTAACGGCGCCGTGCTGAACACGGATGAGGACTTCGTCACCTATCTGCTGGAGTCGGAAGGGGTGGCCGTGGTCCAGGGCAGCGCCTTCGGCCTGGCCCCGCACTTCCGCATCAGCTACGCGACCTCGACCGAGGCGCTGGAGGAAGCCTGCCGCCGTATCCAGCGCGCGACGGCCGCCCTGCGCTGATCGCGGCGGAAAGTGACCGAACCGAAGGGGGGAGGCGCCGGCCTTCCCCCTTTCTTTTTGTGGTTTCTGGCGCGTCGCGCGGCCGCCGGCTAGCCGCGCCGCCGGAAGGTATCCACGGCCCGGCGGCCGACACCGGGATCGTCGGTGAAGAAGCCGTCCAGCCCGGCCGCCAGGTAGTGGTGGATTTCGGCCACCGATCCGTCGACGTTCCGGGCGTTTTCGCCGCGGCCGTCGCGGAAGTCCGCCGCCATGAACCGGTTCTCCGGCGCGAATTCCCACGCGAAAACCTGCAGCCCGGCGGCCTTCGCCCGGCCGATCACGGGATCGGGCCGGCCCAGGCGGCCATCGGCCCCCAGGGGAATCAGGGCGCGGATGTCGGGGGACAGGATGTCGGCGTAGGTCGCCATGTCCCGCAGGCCCGCGTCGGTCAGCATGTCGCCATAGGTCTGCGTGCCGCCGGCCAGGACCACGTCGAACGGCTGTTCCCGCTCCCCGCCGACCAGTTGCATGAAGCGCAGCCCGTCACGCCGCCCCATGCGTTCCCGCAAGCGGCGCAGCGTCGGCGCCTCGAAGCATTGCACGATCATCGGCGCCTGGGCGACGTAGCTGTGCCGCGACAGGGTCTCCAGGAAGGTGTCTTCCACCGCCAGGCCCAGCGAGGTGAACAGATACGGCGTCTTCAATTCGGGAACCAAGCCGATGGGCCGGCCCCGAGTCGCGGCCTCGGCGGCGACGAAATCGATGAGTTCGTCCAGGCTCACCATCTGGAACTCCCCGTCATAGCGGGCGTTGTCCGGACGGATGTCGGGAATGCGCTCTTTCAGCCGCAGGGTCTTCAGTTCCGCGTAGGTGAAATCGACGATGAACCAGCCATCGAGCGTATGGCCGCCGACGGTCACCGTCCGGCGACGGGACGCGAACTCCGGATGGGCCGCCACATCCGTCGTCCGGCTCAGTTCATTCTCATGCAGTGCCATGAGCACACCGTCCTTGCTGGGTTGCAAGTCGGGCTCGATGAAATCCGCGCCATCGGCGATGGCCTTGGCGTAAGAGGCCAGCGTGTGCTCCGGCCGCAAGGCGCAGGCGCCACGATGGGCAAGCACCTCAATCTTGGCCGGCGCGGGCGCCCCCCGCATGGACGCGCCTTGCGGGCGCGTCAGGGCAGATACGGGGACGGGCAAGGTGGCGCCGAAGCCCAGTCCCAGTGAACCCAGGACGCAGGCACGGCGGCTTAGTATCGTCATGTCGTCTCTCTTCGGTCAGCGGTTACGCCACCGGAAAGACTTATGGGCAGGATCCATTTCAGATTTGGTTCATAGGCATGAATATTGCGCAATATCAGCCATCAGATCTGCGTGTTTCATTTCCTTCAGCATGATGGACTGGTTGAATTCTATGGAAATACGTTAAATCTATGATTTATCTAGCACTGTGGAGACGCTAAACGGTCTGCCTTCACGGCCACAATTCTGGCGAGAGGCTGGCGCACGAAATGCGCGGCACGGGACAACACACCTATCGCTGGAGCGCCGCTTGCGTTTTTGAATTGAGAAGTCTGGCCCACAGCACAAAACTCTGGACGTACCTCCCCCCTGAGACGGACCGATACCCCCGAATGAGCATGCAGGACTGCCCGGACTTACCGGTTGAGTTTCGCACCCGCAAAGGGGAGTTGATCGCGCTTTTCTTGCTTGCTGGCGTGATGACGGTCGGTGGGTACTTCTTGTTCATTCACCCGGACCTGTTCGTAAGCAACGACGGCACCCTGGACGATAGCCACCTGGTCACGCGGTTCATCGGTTTAGCCAACATGGCGATTTGCGGACTGTTCATGGGCTGGGAAGTCCGCGCGCTGATTAAGAGAATGCCGCGCCTCACCTTCACATCCGAGGGAATCATCTTTCGCACCGGCGCCCTGGTGCGATGGACAGACATCCGGAACATCTCCGTGCACAAATCCGAAGGGTCACGCTACGTCGCTATTCAGCTGAGAAATGAAGAAGCCTATTATGCGGCGTTGCATCCCTTGCCGGCGCTCTGGGCGCTGCTTAATGCCCACCTGATGGGGGCGCCAATCAACATCAGCACAGTGCTTCTGGGCGTAGATGCGAACGCCATGGCCACCTGGATCACCCACTACGTCGCCGAGGCCCACCTAACGGCAAGGACGCCCCCCACCCAAGCACAATAACCACCCAGCGCGGGCTGCATCAGCGCGGCGCTGTCGGCGAACTCTCCGGCGCAGCGCGCAGGGGTTGGGCCAGGATGACGACCCAGATGAAGGCGTCGTTGGGTCCGTTGGGGGTGGGGTTGGCCACGCGGGCCACGCCCACGTCGGTCATGCCGGGGGTGACGAAGGCGCCAACCGTGGCGTCCGTGCCCTGCCAGATGTCCAGGGGTTGGCCGGGATCGGCGGAGGCCCGCGCCTCCAGCGCGATATCCTGCATGGGAATGTAATGCGCCTGGATCAGGCCCTGGCGCAGGTCCGGCGCGGCGGTGCCGCTGGCCAGGGACATGGCGCGGGCGGCGGCGGCGTCATCCAGCAGCGGCTGGCGGCTGAGCGCCGGCAGCCCGGCTTGGATGCGCGTCTTCTGCACGAAATCGACCAGCGTCTCCGCCGCGTCACGATCCGCCGCGTTGATGGTGATGGCCGTGCCGGCGGGCACCGCCGCCACCGCCCGGTTGCACAAGCCATCCGCCACGCCACTTACCGCCAAGAAGGTGGCCGTCAGCATCATGGTCTTGAGGACGCGCATCAGTCTGCTCCGTTTCTTATTCCTGTTGGATGGCCCGCGTTCCTGTTGGATGGACCCGCGCCAGCGTGAATACCTGCCATCACCAATCACCGTCAAAACCCAGCTTAGGTCGTGAGTATGGCGGAATATCGACCAGGGGTGGCATGCATACTTGCGTATGAGCCTGGGCGGCCTTGGTGATTCTTTCCCGCCGGTCAAGCCAGCGCCAGGAAATCCCTGGAAATTGGGGGCGCAACTAAGTTTTACACAAGCTCCCTGCGTCCTCGGCGGACAATGCTGTCAATCATTTTTTTGCCTTAAATGAACTATTTGTTAGATATTGACAGAAGCTGTTTTGAACAAAACCAATGACTTAGCGTTTTATGCCTATTTTATAGGCAAAATCCGGAAAGCCTTGCGGCGCCTGCGTCGGCACACGCTATCAAAGGCTTTTCCGCAAACTTATCCACAGGTTCCGTGGAAGACCGCCGGGTTTTCCCCACCCCTCCGAACGGGGGCTGATTCGGCGGCCCTTACCCCGGAAGCGGTACGATCCACCGCACGTTTCCAGCCCTCGCCGCACCACAACCGAAGCCCTCCACGAGCGGGATGCCGGGACGACACTCTGCCCATTGACCCGGCACCGCCAATGGGCAGAGTGTCCGCCCCATGGCCATCACTGAAACCAGCACCGACATCCCAGCCGAAGGGTCCGCTACGCAGACGCCCCTGGCCGACACGCCAAGCGACGCGACACCCAAAGTGCGCCGGCGCACCGTGGCCGACCTGAACCGCGGCGTGGAGACCATCAAGGCCTACCTGCGCACCCTGCCGGTGACGCCGGGCGTCTATCGCATGATGAACGAGGGCGGTGACGTCCTGTATGTGGGCAAGGCGCGCAACCTGAAGCGCCGGGTGGCCAACTACACCGTGCCGGCCAAGCTGCCGGTGCGGCTGCAGCGCATGGTGTCCGAGACGGTGACCATGGAGTTCGTCACGACCCATACCGAGGTCGAGGCGCTGCTGCTGGAATCCAACCTGATTAAGCGTCTGATGCCGCGGTACAATGTGCTGCTGCGCGACGACAAGACCTTCCCCCACATCATGATCACCCGGGACCATGACTATCCGGCCCTGATCAAGCACCGGGGCGCGCGCGACCGGGCCGGCGACTATTTCGGGCCCTTCGCCTCCGCTGGCGCCGTCAACCGCACCATCACCGCCCTGCAGCGCGCCTTCCTGCTGCGCAACTGCACCGACAGCGTCTTTTCCACCCGCACCCGCCCCTGCCTGCAGTTCCAAATCAAGCGCTGCACCGCCCCCTGCGTCGGCCGGGTCAGCCGCGCCCAGTATGGCGAGCAGGTGGACGAGGCCGCCGCCTTCCTGGCGGGCAAGAGCCGCGACATCCAGACCCGCATGGCGAGCGCCATGATGGAGGCGTCGGAGGCGCTGGACTTCGAGACCGCCGCCAAGATGCGCGACCGTATCCGCGCGCTGACCGCCATCCAGGCCCACCAGGACATCAATGTCGAGGGCATGGAGGATGCCGACATCATCGCCGCCTACCAGGACGGCGGCACCACCTGCATCCAGGTGTTCTTCTTCCGGGGCGGGCGCAACAACGGCAACCGCGCCTATTTCCCCAGCCATGACAAGAACCAGGGCACGGCGGAGGTGCTGTCCGCCTTCATCGCCCAGTTCTACGACAACCGCGCCGCCCCCGGCCTGGTCCTGATCAGCGAGGACGCGGAGGAGCAGGAACTGCTGGCCGAGGCCCTGACCCTGCGCGCCGGCCGCAAGGTGGAGCTGGCCGTGCCCAAGCGCGGTGACAAGAAGCGGCTGATGGACCATGCCCTGACCAACGCGCGCGAGGCCCACGGCCGCCGCCTGTCGGAAACGGGCAGCCAGGCCAAGCTGCTGGCCGGGGTGGCGGAGGTTTTCGGGCTGGAGGCGCCGCCCGCCCGCATCGAGATCTACGACAACAGCCACATCCAGGGCGCCCACCCCATCGGCGGCATGGTGGTAGCCGGCCCGGACGGCTTCATCAAGAACGCCTACCGCAAGTTCAACATCCGCGACCCCAAGGCGGCGGGTGACGACTTCGCCATGATGCGCGAGGTGCTGACCCGCCGCTTCGACCGCGCCCTGAAGGAGGATCCGGAGCGCACGGGCGACACCTGGCCCGATCTGCTGCTGATCGACGGCGGCGAGGGGCAGCTGGGCGTGGCGGTGGAGGTGTTGGCCGAGCTGGGCCTGTCCGACATTCCCCTGGTGGGCATCGCCAAGGGCCCCGACCGCGACGCGGGCCGAGAACGCTTCTTCATGCCGGGGCGCCCCCCCTTCGGCATGGACCCGCGCGACCCCGTGCTCTATTTCCTGCAGCGCCTGCGCGACGAGGCCCACCGCTGGGCCATCGGCAGCCATCGCCAGCGCCGGGAAAAGGCCATCAGCGCCAGCCCGCTGGACGAGGTGGCGGGCATCGGGCCGAAGCGCAAGAAGGCCCTGCTGCTGCATTTCGGTTCCGCCCAGGCCGTTTCGCGGGCAGGACTGGCCGACTTGCGCGCGGTGGACGGGATATCGGACGCCGTGGCCAAAATCATCTATGACCACTTCCATCCGGACGGCTAAACTCCCGCCAACCGGACTCTCACCCGACGGACTGCCGCCCGTGGGTTCCCGTCAGGTGCCACCGCCCTGCCGGCAACCCCATCGTGCCGCCTGAGATCGCCCCAGGACCGCTTCATGCTGACCAGCCTGCCCAACCTGTTGACCCTGTCGCGGATCGTGCTGATCCCCGTCATCCTGGCCCTGCTCTGGTTCCCGGCGGCGTGGACGGCCTGGACGGCCGCCGGGCTGTTCGCGCTGGCCGCCATCACCGACTATTTCGATGGCTATCTGGCCCGGGCCTGGCATGAGGAATCCATCATCGGCCGGTTCCTGGACCCCATCGCCGATAAGCTGCTGGTGGCGGCGGTGCTGTTCCTGCTGGTGGCGGACCATAAGATCGTGGGCCACGCCGTCCTGCCCGCCGTCATCATCCTGCTGCGCGAGGTGGCGGTGTCGGGCCTGCGCGAGTTCCTGGCGGGCTTGCGCGTGGGTGTTCCCGTGTCCCGCCTGGCCAAGTGGAAAACCGCCATCCAGTTGATGGCCATCGGCTGGCTGATCGTGGGCGATCACGGGCCCGCCTGGCTGTACGTGCGCCCCATCGGGGAGATCGGCCTGTGGGCCGCCGCCGTGCTGACCCTGATCACCGGCTGGGATTACCTGCGCGCCGGCCTGCGGCATATGCTGGCCCCCGCCGGCGAGGCCCCAGTGGCGGAGCCCGTCTCCAAGGCGCCCCCGGTCATCAACGCCGCCCGTACGGGAGCCTGAACCATGCGCATCCTCTATTTCGCCTGGCTGCGCGCCAAGATCGGCACCGCCGAGGAAGAGGTGGCGCCACCTGCCGAGGTGGCGACCACCGGCGACCTGATCACCTGGCTGCAATCGCGCGGGCCCGCCTACGCCGACGCGCTGGCCAACCGCGCCGTGGTCAAGGTGGCGGTGAACCAGGACTATGTCGGCATGGACCATCCCCTGGCCCCGGGGGATGAGGTGGCCTTGTTCCCGCCCGTGACCGGGGGCTGACATGGCCATACGCGTCCAGGCGGAAGATTTCGACGTGGGCGCCGAGCTGGCGGCCCTGAGCGATGGCAACCCGTCCATCGGCGGCGTGGCCAGCTTCGTGGGCCTGGTCCGCGACATGTCCAAGGGGGATGAGGCCGGCAAGGGGGCCGTCAGCGCCCTGACCCTGGAACATTATCCCGGCATGACGGAGCGGCAACTGGCCGCCATCGAGGCGGAGGCGCGGGCGCGCTGGCCGCTGGACGCGGTGCTGATCATCCACCGCCATGGCCGCCTGCTGCCCGGCGACCGCATCGTCCTGGCCGCCTGCGCCAGCGCCCACCGCGCCGCCGCCTTCGAGGCCTGCTGGTTCCTGATGGATTGGCTGAAGACCAAGGCGCCCTTCTGGAAGCAGGAGGAGACGCCGGACGGCGCGCGCTGGGTCGAGGCCAAGGAAGAGGATGAGCACGCGGCCGACCGGTGGCGGCAGCAAGCGCCGTAAGCGTCCGGCGCCCAAGCGGACGGCGCCAGGCGGGCGTCTAATTCCTGGAAAATATGGGGCGCTTTTTAGGCATTAACTCAAACGCGCCGCCCTTATGACCGTCGCATCCCGAGTCTAATACCTTCCGTCTAGTCTCTGACTCATTAACTAAAACCTTGGGCAAGTCTTGGCTTTTAGTGGAGAGGCCACCGACGACAGGGGACAAGCACCCCCGAAATGCTGTAGCATCCCGCGATCAGCTTCAGAGCCCCCATGCCCGACACTTCCTACAATCCGGCCGACCTGCTGGCGCAGGATCAACGCAACGCCACCATTCTTTTGGTGGACCATAACCAGGGGTCGCTGATCGCCCTGGTCGATATGCTGCGCCAAGGCGGCTTCCGGTTCGTTCATTGTCGGCAGGATATGCGCGAGTTGGCGGGGTATTGCCGCGACCTGTCGCCCGACGTGCTGGTCCTGAGCCTGACCGGCGACGGCCCGGCCGAGAACGCGGGGCTGATGGCGGCCTTGGAGACGCTGTCCGCCCTGCCCGCCGAGGCACGCCCCGCCGTGCTGCTGCGCGTCGGCCTGCTGGACACCACCCAGCGGGAGCAGGCGCGCCGTCGCGGCGTCGGTGACTTCATCGCCCACACCTGCCATCCCACCGAGGTCGTGACCCGCGTGGCCAGCGCGGCGCGGCTGCGCTTCCTCGACCTGCAGCTGGCGCAACAGCAGCGCCAGGTGGAGATCCAGGTCAGGGACCGCACCGGGCGCCTGCTGGAATCGCTGGAAGCCATGCAGGAGCGGGAGCGGACACTGCTGGCGGCGCTGGAGCAGACACGCATGGAAATCCGCCAGAAGGCGGACTTCCTGGCCCACGCGACGCACGAGCTGCGCACGCCGCTGAACGCCATCCTGGGCTTCGCCGACCTGCTGCGGCGGGAATTCCACGGCCCCCTGGGCGACGCCCGCTACCAGGAATATGCCGAGGATGTGCACGCCGCCGCCAGCCACATGGCCGCCGTGGTGGATGGCACGCTCGACCTCAGCCGCGCCGAGTCGGGGCAGGCGATGCTGGAGATGCGGGACATCGACATCGGCCGCGCCGTGCAGGACAGCGCCCGCCTGCTGCGCACCTTGGCGGCGGACAGCGGCGTGGACCTGATGGTGAAGGTGCCGGACCGGCCGCTGCGCCTGCGCACGGACCCGGAGAAGGTGCGCCAGATCATCCTGAACCTGGGCTCCAACGCCCTGAAGTTCACGCCGCGCGGCGGGCGGGTGACGGTGGAGGTGCAGGCCGACGACCGGGGCGGCGCCCTGATTCTGGTGGTCCGCGACACCGGCGTGGGCATGGCCCCGCACGAATTGCCCATCGCACTGAAGCCCTTCGGCCAGGTGCGCGGTCCCCAGCACGCGGGCGCCCGCGGCACGGGGCTGGGCCTGCCGCTGACCAAGCGCTTCGTGGAGATGCTGGGCGGCACCCTGGACATCACCAGCACCCCTGGTCGGGGCACCGTCGTCACCGTGCGCCTGCCGGCGCCGGAAGGCGACACGGGCGCCACGCGCGCCAGCGCCTGAGCCCTTTCGGGCCCAACTGACTACCGCTTTACGTTTAGGGAAACTTGACCGGCACCATTCCCGCCGGTGAAAAAGGAAAAGCCCGCGGGAGGTGCGTCCTTCCTCCCGCGGGCTTTACGCATCCGGCGGACCTGAACCCGGCCGGATGCGGTTTCTGCGTCACTCCGGCCTGTGAGGGCCGGTTGTCGGCGGCGGGGGTGCGTCTCTCCCCCGCCGCCAACCCTTTGAACCCTACACGCGCCTCAGCGCACGCCGGACCGGCGCAGGCTGTCCGGCGAGAAATCGGCCGCCGTCAGGCTGACGTTGAAGTTGTAGGGCTTTTCCTGGTTGGTGAAGCCGCTGGCGGTGTAGCGGCCCGACTGCAGGTCGTACACGGCGAACAGGCCCGCCCAATAGCTCTGGATGTCATAGAAATTGATGCCGTGGGCCTCGGTCACGCGCCACAGCTGGTCGCGGCTGTCATACTGGTCGGCGACCAGGATGCCCCAGCTGTCCTCGTCCACGTAGAAGGTGCGGCGGGGATAGATGTGGCTGGTGCCGGCCTTCAGCTTGCCCTCGACCACCCACACCCGGTGCAGCTCATAGCGGGCGTAGTCCTGGTTGATGTGCTTGGCCTTGATCAGCTGGTCATAGGTCAGCTTGTCGCTCTGCAGCTGATAGGCGTTGTAGGGGACGTACATCTCCTTCTTGCCCACCAGCTTCCATTCGTACCGATCCGGGGAGCCGTTGAAGACGTCCAACTGGTCGGAGGTGCGCAGACCGTCCGAGGCCGTGCCCGGGTTGTCGTAGGCGACGTTGGGCGCGCGGCGGACGCGGCGCTGACCGGGGTTGTAGGTCCAGGCGTTACGCGGTTCCTTCACCTGGTCCATGGTCTCATGAACCAGCAGGATTTCGCCCGCCAGGCGCGCCGGCGCCGTCACTTCCTGCTGGAAGTACAGCGAGGTCTGGCCGTCCGGGCCGGTGTCGGAATAGAGGAACTTCGACTTTTCGTCGATGTTGATCATGGTGTAGGCGCCATCGGACTGCGGGTTGGCAGCACCGTACTGGCGTTCCAGCTGCTTGCCCTTCCAGCGCAGGATGTGGTTCCACACCACCTCAACACCCGACTTCGGAATCGGGAAGGGCACGCCCACCTTGGCCCCGTCCACGCCGTTGCCGTCGTCCACCAGCTTGGCGCGGGTGGCGTTGGCCAGCGTCTCGTCATAGACGCTCTTGGGCAGGGAGGCGCTGCGGTGCGTCGGGTAAACGACCATCTTGTAGTCGGGATACTGCTTCAGCAGGGCCTTCAGGCCTTCCGGCAGCTTGTCCGCGTACTGGGCCATGTTCTGGCCGGTGATGGTGAACAGCGGCTTGTCGCTGGCGTAGGGATCGACGTAGGCGCCACCGGGCTTGTAGCCGGCGGGCGGGGTGGTGATGCCGCCGGTCCACTCCGGAATGGTGCCGTCCTTGTTGCCCGCCTTCTCAGCGCCGTTGGGCGTCAGGGTCTTGCCCAGATCAGCCGCGGACTGCGCCAGCGCGACGCTGGCCATGCCCCCCAGACAGACGGCGAAGGCGCCGCCGACCAACGCGGTGTTGCTCCACTTCATCCTTTTCCTCCCTTATGCGCCCGGGTGTTCACCGGCGCGCGTATCGTTATCCGAGTGGGTGCTGGTGCAAACGCTCGTTTCCCCAACACCCATTCCCAAACGCTCACTCAAGGATCCCCCACCTCTGGGACAACCGTCCCGGGATTGGCGTTTGATCCTCTCATTTCAATAGTTTGGTCGATGCCGGCGCGACGCGCAATGGCTGTCGAACCGGCATCGCCGGAGAAAAGCGGGTGTGGGGCTCAGAACAGTTCGGCCTCCAGATCCATGACGGTCTTGGCCCCGGACATCAGGGCCTTGAAGCGGAAATCCACCTCGGGCAGCAGGCGCTGCATGAAGAAGCGGGCGGTCTTGATCTTGGCCTCATAGAAGCCGGACTTGCCGTTGCCGCCCTCGGCCAGCTTGGCGTTCGCCACCTTGACCATGCGCAGCCACATCCAGCCCAGGGCCACCAGGCCGAAGATGCGCAGATAATCGGTGGAGGCGGCACCGGCCTCGTCGGGGTTCTTCATGCCCTTCTGGGCGATGATGGCGGTGGATTGCTGCAGCTTGCCGAAGGCCTTGGCCAGCGGGCCGGCGAATTCCAGCAGATCCGTGTCCTCCATCGCCGACTCCAGCTCACCCGCCAGCGGGTGGAAGAAGCGGCGCAGCAGGCGGCCCATGTCCTGGCCCAGCTTGCGGCCCACCAGGTCCAGCGCCTGGATGCCGTTGGCGCCTTCGTAGATCATGGCGATGCGGGCATCGCGCACGAACTGCTCCATACCCCATTCGCGGATGTAGCCGTGGCCGCCGTACATCTGCTGGGCCATGGTGGCGCACTCATAGCCCATGTCGGTGAAGTAGGCCTTCACCACCGGGGTCAGCAGGGCCACGAACTCGTCCGCCTCGGCGCGGGCCTTGGGGTCGGGGTTATGGGCCGCCTGGTCCAACTGGATGCCCACCCAATAGCCCAGGGCGCGGGCGCCCTCGGTGAAGGCCTTGATGGTCATCAGGTTCTTGCGCACGTCCGGATGGACGATCAGCGGGTCGGCGGCCTTCTCCGGCTCCTTGGCCCCGGTCAGCGACCGGCCCTGCAGGCGTTCCTTGGTGTAGGTCAGCGCGTTCTGGTAGGCGACGGTGGCGATGCCCAGTCCCTGCATGCCCACGCCCAGGCGGGCGGCGTTCATCATGGTGAACATGGCGCGCATGCCCTTGTGGGGCTCACCCACCAGCCAGCCCTTGGCGTCGTCGAAGTTCATGACGCAGGTGGCGTTGGCCATGATGCCCATCTTGTGCTCGATGGAGCCGCACATGACGCCGTTGCGTTGGCCGGGCTGGTTGTCCGCGGTCGGCAGGAACTTCGGCACCAGGAACAGGCTGATGCCCTTCACGCCCGGGGGCGCGTCCGGCAGCTTGGCCAGCACCAGGTGAATGATGTTGTCGGTCAGATCATGCTCACCGGCGGAGATGAAGATCTTGGTGCCGGTGATGTTGTAGCTGCCGTCGTCGTTGGGGACGGCCTTGGTCTTGATCAGGCCCAGGTCGGTGCCGCAGTGCGGCTCCGTCAGGCACATGGTGCCCGACCACTCGCCCGAGGTCATCTTGGGCAGGTAGGTGTCCTTCAGCTCATCATTGGCGTGGGTGTGGATGGCGTTCCACGCCCCCTGCGTCAGGCCCGGGTACATGGCGAAGGCCATGTTGGCGGAGATCAGCAGTTCCTCGAGCACGAAGGTGATGGCGTGGGGCAAGCCCTGGCCACCGTACTTCGGATCCATGGATAGGCCCTGCCAGCCGCCCTCGACATAGGCCTGGTAGGCCTCCTTGAAGCCCTTGGGGGTGCGCACCACGCCGTTCTCGTAGTGGCAGCCCTCCTCATGGCCGGAGCGGTTCAGGGGCTGCAGCTCGTTCTCGCAGAGCTTGGCCGCCTCTTCCAGGATGCTGGAGACGAGGTCGCGGGTCGCGTCCTCGAAGCCCGGCAGCTTGGCCAGGTCCTCGGCCTGCAGCAGGTCGTTCAGGACGAAATCGATGTCTTCGAGCGGCGCCTTGTAGGTCGGCATCGGAGAATTCCCTTAATTCCAAGGGGTAGCTTCGGGAACGCCGGGACGGTCACCCGCCCCGGCCCCAAACGAGGGCGTCAGTTGCGCAGCGGCTTGCCGGTGGACAGCATGTGGTCGATGCGGTCGATGGTGCCGGGCGTGCGCACCAGGCGCATGAAGGCCTCGCGTTCCAGGTCCAGCAGGTCGTCCTCGGTCAGCACCGTGGTGATGTCGGTGTCGCCACCGGTCAGCACCCAGGCCAGCTCGCCGGACACCACCACATCGTGGTCGGTGGCCTTGCCCTGGCCGTGGAAGCCCTCCACCGCCATGTCCAGCGCCGTGCGGGCGCCAGGACCGGGCAAGCGGATTTCCAGCGGCTCGGGCGCCGTGTAGTCCTTGGCCAGTTCCAGGGCCTTGGCCTTGGCGTCGGCCAGCAGGCGGTCGCGGTTCATGGTGATGCCGTCGGTCGGGCGCAGGATCAGCATCTCCTTCGCCTCGAACGCCGACTTCGCCACCTTGGCCGTGCTGATGTACTCGAAGGCCTTGGCGATGGGCGGCATGGGGCCGCCCGGGCGCTTCTTGTTGAAGGTGTGGCGGTACAGCATTTCCTTGCAGCCGCCCCAGCCGGGCACCAGGCCCACGCCCACCTCGACCAGGCCGATGTAGCTTTCGGCGTGCGCCTGCACCGCGTCGCAGTGCAGCAGGATCTCGCAGCCGCCGCCCAGGGCCATGCCCGAGGGCGCGCCCACCACGGGGAAGGGCGCGTACTTCAGCGCCTTGTAGGTCTGCTGACCTTCGGCCGTCGCCTGCTCGATCTGCGGCCACAGGGCGATGTTCAGCGCGAACAGGGCCAGGCCCAGATTGGCGCCGACGGAGAAGTTGTCGCCCTCGTTATGGATGACCAGCGCCTTGTAAGGCCCGGACTTGCCGTCGCCGATGATGTCGATGGCCTTGCGGTAGAGGGCCATCACCTGGTCGTCCAGGGCGTTCATCTTGCCGGTGAATTCCAGGCACAGCACGCCGTCGCCGATATCCCACAGCGCGGCCGAGGCCGTCTTCGCCACGGGCTTGGAGGCCCGCTTCACGTCGGACAGCAGCAGCACGCCGGCGGGGCGTTCCACCACCGCGTACTCGCCCTGCGTGGTCAGGTAGTGCAGGCGGCCATCCTCCACCTTGTAGAAGGGGCGGCCGGCGGCCAGGGTCACCAGGGCGGGAACCGGCAGGCCGGCCTCGGTCAGCTTCTCGGCGAACCAGGCCGTGCCCAGGGCGTCGATCATCTCGAACGGGCCCTGCTTCCAGTTGTAGCCCAGGCGCATGGCGGCATCGACGTCCAGGATGGTATCGGCGATCTCCGGCACCAGGCTGGCGGCATAGGCCAGCGCCTGGCTCAGCACCCGCCAGGCATACTGGCCGCCCTTGTCGCTGTGGGTGACCAGACCCTTCAGGCTGCGCTCCTTGGCCGACGCCAGCTCGGCCTTCACGGTCGGGCGGTAGGCGCCGGTCTTCAGGTCGATGGTCTCGCGGATGCGCTTGCCGTCGGGCGTCTTGGTCTGGCGGTAGAAACCGCCCTTGCCCTTACGGCCGGTGTAGCCCTCGGCGATCATCTTCGCCTGCAGCGGATTCTCGCGGTAGACGCGGCGGTAGTCGTCCTGCGCCGGCAGGGTGGACAAGAGGCTCTTGGCGATGTGCGGCCCCAGGTCGATGCCGACCAGGTCCAGCAGGCCGAAGGTGCCGGTCTTGGGCAGGCCCATGGGCTTGCCGGTGATCAGGTCCGTCTCCTCCACCGTCAGGCCCAGGTCCTCGGCGGCGTTCACCGCCGCCTGGAACCAGTAGGTGCCGATGCGGTTGGCGATGAAGCCGGGGGTGTCCTTGCAGTGCACGACGCCCTTGCCCAGGCGCACGTCACACACCTGGCGGATGGTATCGACGGCGTCCGCGCGGGTCTTGGGGCCGGCCACGATCTCCAGCAGCCGCATATAGCGCGGCGGGTTGAAGAAGTGGGTGATCATGAAGTCGGCGGCGAACTGATCGCTGGCGCCCTCCAGCAGGATCTCCAGCGGGATGGTGGAGGTGTTGGAGCTGACGACCGAGCCCGGCTTGCGCACCGCGTCCAGGCGGCGGTACAGCGCGTGCTTGATGTCCTTGTTCTCGATCACCGCCTCGATGATCCAGTCGACGTCCTTCAGCTTTTCCAGGTCGTCTTCCGTGTTGCCGGGGGTGACCAGGCGGGCGGCGTCCTTGTGCATGAAGGCGGCGGGTTCGGTCTTCAGCAGCTTTTCGACCGCCCCCTTGGCGACGACGCTGCGGTCACCGCCGCTGTCCTTAACGGCCTGGGGCACGATGTCCAGCAGGAAGACGGGAATGCCCGCGTTGGCGATGTGGGCGGCGATGCCGCTGCCCATCACCCCGGCGCCGATAACGGCGGCGCTTTTGATTTCCATGGGGTCTCTCCTCAACCGGGGCCGATCAGACCGCTTCCAGGACGGTGGCGATGCCCTGGCCGCCGCCGATGCACTGCGTGGCCAGCGCGAACTGCTTGCCTTCGCGCTTCAGCAGGCTGGCGGCCTTGCCGGTGATGCGGGCACCGGTGGCGCCCAGCGGGTGGCCCAGGGCGATGGCGCCGCCATCCAGGTTCACCTTGGCGGGGTCGAAGCCCAGCTCATGCGCCACGGTCATGGACTGAACCGCGAAGGCCTCGTTGCTCTCCACGATGTCGATGTCCTTCACCGTCAGGCCGGCGCGCTCCAGCGCCTTGCGCGAGGCCGGCACCGGGCCGTAGCCCATGATGGTGGCGTCGCAGCCGGACACGGCGATGGAGCGGATGCGGGCCAGGATGGGCAGGCCGTGGGCCTTGGCGTATTCCTCGCTGGTCACCAGCGTGGCCGACGCGCCGTCGGTCAGCGGGCTGGAGGTGCCGGCGGTGACGGTGCCCTCCTGGTCGAAGGCCAGCTTCAGGCCAGCCAGGGTTTCGGCCGTGGTTTCGGGGCGGATGCAGCCGTCCTTGTCCACCAGCTTGCCCTTCACGTCGATGCCGACGATCTCATCGGCCAGGCGGCCGGCGGCCTGGGCGGCGGCCGCCTTCTGGTGCGAGGTGACGGCGTAGGCCTCCTGGTCGGCGCGGCTGAAGCCGAACTTCTTGGCCAGGTTTTCCGCGGTGATGCCCATGGCCATGTAAGCGCCGGGGTTGGCGGCGTGCAGGGCCGCGTTGGGCATGGGGTTGAAGCCGCCCATGGGGATGCGGGTCATGCTCTCGACACCGGCGGCGATGAAGGCCTTGCCGGCGCCCAGCGCGATGGCGCCCGCCGCCATGTGGATGGCCTGCATGGAGGAGCCGCAGAAGCGGTTGACCGTGGTGCCGGCGACGGCCTGAGGCAGGCCGGCGATCATGCCGATCAGCTTGGCGACGTTGAAGCCCTGCTCCCCTTCCGGGAAGGCGCAACCGACGATCAGGTCTTCCAGATCGGCGGTGTTCACGCCGGTGCGCGCGACCAGCGCCTTGACCACCGCCGCGGCCAGATCATCCGGACGGACCTTCACCAGGTCGCCCTTGTTGGCCAGCGTGAACGGGGACCGGGCGTAACCGGCGATAACGGCTTTAGTCATTGGTGTGCTCCTCGCCTTGGCAAACGGGTCGGCGCCTCATTTGGCGGGCGCCGGATCATTGGGGTGCGGGAAGGACCGTGCCGGGATGCGTCCCCGGCACGGGGGAACGGATGGAAAAAAGGACCCGGCGTCGGTCAGACGTCCAGGGCCCCCTTCTTGGCCAGATGGTCGACGACCAGGCTCTCGATATCCTTGAGGTCGACCAGGGTCTGCTGCACGTCGCGCAACTGCTGTTCCAGGGTGGTGATGCGGTCGCGCGCGCTTTTCAGCAGGAAGCGCATCTGCTCGACCTGGGCGTCGCCCACATCGTACAGATCCAGGAAATCCTTGATGCCGGCGATGGTGAAGCCCAGGCGCTTGCCGCGCATGATGAGCTTCAGGCGCGCCCAGTCACGATGGGTATAGACCCGCTGCTGCCCCTCGCGTCGGGGGGTCAGGAGGCCCTCGTCCTCATAATAGCGGATGGTGCGGGGCGTCAGCTCGAAGGCCTCGGCCAATTGACTGATGGTGTAGGTCTCTTCCACCGCCGTCACGGGCGCTCCGTCGGGCATGGTCCTCTCCCTGGGCTGGCCGAAACCCCCTCGTTCCGCGGAGGGTCGGCGCCTTACGTTTACGTAAACGTAAGGGCGGGGACGGCGGATGTCAATGGGCCTGAATCAACTTTCAACTTCATCCGTTGGGGGTAACCGTTGGCTTGATAAATCACGCCCTCAAGCGCGGGGCGCCAACATCCGCTGGCTTGGCTTTCCTCGCTTTCCAATCCGCTGACGCTCCTCAGAAAGCTCTGGCGGACGCAGTCGCGTCCTACGGCATGAGCTAGGCTCATGCCGCTGTTACCCCCCCTTCAATGAAAGCGCCCCTAGGCCGCGACCGCGGCCGCCGGAGCGAGTACCGAAGGGCGCAGCGAGGATAAGGCAAGGGCCCGGATGGGCCCGCCCGCCGTTTGAGGGAAC
The DNA here is from genome assembly GCF_034427435.1 of Nitrospirillum goiasense. Lineage (NCBI taxonomy): Bacteria > Pseudomonadati > Pseudomonadota > Alphaproteobacteria > Rhodospirillales > Azospirillaceae > Nitrospirillum > Nitrospirillum goiasense. The sequence goes on from NZ_JAXQNP010000002.1 coordinate 401,651, forward strand.
TCAGATAAAAAAATGTATCTGGGTGCGGTCGTAGCCGGTACCCAGCAGCATGGGCTGGCCCTGGTTCACCGGGAAATCGTGACCGAAGAAGTAGACGGCCTGCTTCCAGTGGTTGGTGCGGGCGGCGGAGCGGGAGCTGTAGACCACCTCCTCGTCCATGTGCAGGTCGAACCAGAAGGCGACCCCCTGCACCAGGCCGGGGCGGGTGGCCTGGACGGTCAGGCTTTTCAGGTCGCTGTCCGGCATGCTGACGCGGAAGTCGAAGAACCAGGCCGGAAACGGGTCCGACAGCATCTGGTGATCGTCGCCGGCCAGGTCGATCTGCTGATAGCCGGGCGCGCGGAACTGGTCGAATCGGCTCATGTCGAAGCCGCTGACGCTGCGGATGGGGCTGACGCGCCGCAGGTCGTCCGCCTGGATCAACTGGGCCCAGACGGTGGCCGCGGCGGGAATGACGCGGGCGCCGGGGCGGGCCAGGTTGCGCCGGGCATGGTCCAGGATGGCCAGCATGTCGGGCGCCAGCATGCCGACATTGACGATGTCGGACACCAGCACGTCCGCCGGACGCGGCAGATCCACGCCCAGCTTCAGGTCCTGCGGTTTCTTGGCCACGATGGTGACGCGGTCGGCATAACCGTTCAGCGCCACCGTCTCGCGCGCCACGGTGGCCAGGGCGGCCAGGGGCTCCGACGCCACGACGCGGGCGGCACCGGCCCGCGCCGCCATCATGCTGACCAGGGCGGAACCAGCACCCAGTTCCAGCACCAGGTCGCCCGGACGGATGGCGCGCAGCAGCGCCGCCTCATAGGCGTCGTTGCGTTCATGATCGTTCAGGCGGGGGATGTGCCAGGCCGGCACCTGGGTGCTGCGCAGCAGTTGCAGCGCGTACTGCACCGCCTGGTTATCCGGCAGGCGCGTCTGCACGCCCGTCAGCAACGCGACGGCATCGTCGGTGCGATCCTGGCCCTGGAACACCTGGGCCAGGCAGATCGCCGCCTCATACCGGCTGCTGTCGGCGGCCAGCACCTGGGCGAACAGGCCGCCCGCCTCGTCCAGCCGGCCGGTGTAGAGCAGCAGGGTGCCCAGGTTGTACAGGGCGTCCAGATTGTCGGGCAGCAGGCCCAGGGAGTGGCGGAAGCAGAACTCCGCCTCCTCCAGGCTGCCCAGTTCGCGCAGGGTGTTGCCCAGGTTGTTGTGCGCCTCGGCATAGCGGGGGTTGATCTCCACCGCCTCGCGGAAGCGGGCCTCGGCCTCGGCCAGGCGGCCCAGGGCGCGCAGGGCGTTACCCAGGTTGTTCTGGCTGACCGCGTCGTCGGGGTTGAGGGCGACGGCGGTGCGGAAGCAGGCCTCCGCCATCTCGAACTGCCGGCAGCCGTACAGCAGGACGCCCCGGCTGTTGTGGTATTGGAAGTTCTCGCCATCCAGGGCGATGGCCTGTTCGAACAGGTCGTTGGCCTCGATGGGCCGGTTGGCTTTCAGCGCGATCACACCCAGCAGGTGGGTCGCCTCCGCATGGGCCGGATCGGTGGCCAGCGCGGTGCGGCAGCTCATCTCCGCTTCCGCCAGGAAGCCGGCCATCAAGTGCTGGCGGGACAGGTCCACACAATCCTGGACGAAGGACATCCACTCCTCCTCGGGGGCAAGGTCGCGTCTTTGCGCCGGGAGGAGAGCAAGGGGTGTGCCAGACGCACCCCTTGCCGAAGGGCTTGGATTCCCTACAGGATTGCAACGAAGCCGCCGCCGGCGCCGGGCCGGAAAGCGTCGCCGGGCAAAGCTTGCCGGGCAGCTTAGGCCAGGCGGATCAAGCGAGAACGGCCAGCACCTCGTCCCCCGTGGGCATGGCGTCGCCCGCCCCCACCCGGGTCACCGCGATGCTGGCGGCGACGTTGGCATGGCGCATGGCCTGGGGCAGCGTGTCGCCCAGGGCCAGGCGCGCGGCCACGGAGCCGACGAAGCAGTCGCCGGCGCCGGTGGTGTCCACCGCCTTGACCGTGCGGCCGGGCACGATGACCTGGTCATCGGCCGTGACCGCCAAGGCGCCACGCACGCCCAGGGTGGCGACCACGGTCTGGCCGGGGCGCCGCATCAACCGGCGGGCCGCCGCGGCGACGGCGTCCACCGGCGCGTCGCCGGCCAGGTCCACGCTGGCGAAATGGCCCAGTTCCGTCTCATTCACCACCAGGATATCGATGTCGGCCCACAGGCTGTCGGGCGCGTCGTCCAGCGCCGGGGCGGCGTTGAGGATGGTGGTGGCGCCGACGGCGCGGCCCCGGCGGAAGAAATCGGCGATGGTGGCGCGGGGGATCTCGAACTGGCTGACCAGGATGTCGCCCGCCTGGAGGGCGACGGCGTCCAGGTCGGCCGGCGCCACCTCGCCATTGGCGGCGGGGATGACGACGATGCTGTTCTCCGCCTGGGCATCCACCATGACGATGGCGGTGCCGGTGGCCGTGTCGGTGCGGGCCACGCCCTGGGTGTCCACGCCGTTGGCCTGGAGGAAGGCCACCGCCTGGTCGCCGAAGGCGTCACGGCCCACGCGGCCGATGAAGGCCACGTCGACACCGCGCCCCTGGCCTTGCCGGGCGGCGGCGACCGCCTGGTTCAGGCCCTTGCCGCCCCGGCCGAAAGCCACGGTCTCACCGCTGACCGTCTCCCCCGGACGCGGGGCGCGGCGCATGGTGGTGAGGACATCGGTGTTGATGCTGCCGGCGACGACGACTTTGGGCATAAGGGAACCTGATCGCGGGGTTGAAAAAGAGAACGGCGGCGATGCAGGGCACCGCCGCCGATCCAGTCTACAAAATCAAACGCGGCGGTGTCAGGAGGCCTTGGCGGCCTTTTCCGCCTCCAGCTCATCCAGCAGGGCCTTGCGCGACAGCTTGCCGATCATGGTCTTCGGCAATTCGGCACGGAACTCCACCTGCTTGGGCAGCTCGATGGCCGACAGCTTGTCGCGCAGGAAGTCGCACAGCTCGGCCTGGGTCAGGGTATGGCCGTCGGTCAGCTTGATGTAGGCCTTCACCGTCTGGCCACGATAGGGATCGGGCACGCCCAGCACGATGCACTCGTTGACCGCAGGATGGAGGTAGATCGCCTCCTCCACATTGCGCGGATAGACGTTGTAGCCGCCGGCCAGGATCATGTCCTTGATGCGGTCGACGATGTAGATGTAGCCGTCCTCATCCATGTAGCCGACGTCGCCGGTGTGCAGGCGGCCGTCGCGCAGGGTGATGGCGGTTTCATCCGGGCGCTTCCAATAGCCCTTCATCACCTGCGGCCCGCGGATGCAGACCTCACCCCGCTGGCCCTGGGCCACGGGTGTCTTGCCATCCTCCACATCGATGAGCTCGATGATGGTGCCGGGGACCGGCAGGCCGATGGAGCCCACCTTGACCTTGCCGCCCACGGGGCCGTCGATGGGGTTGACCGTGGCCACGGGCGACGACTCGGACAGGCCGTAGCCCTCCACCAGCTTGCAGCCGGTATGCCCCTCGAAGGTCTGGCAGACATCCAGCGGCAGCGGCGCGCCGCCGGAGATGCTGAAGGCCAGCGAGGACAGGTCGTACTTGGCCCGGTCCTTGTAGTTGTTGATGGCGGTGTAGATGGTGGGCACCGCCGGGAACTGGGTCGGCTTCTTCTTGTCGATGGTGTCCAGCACCTGCTCGATCTCGAACCGGGGCAGCAGGATCATCTCCGCCCCCAGGTAGATCGACAGGTTCATGACGCCGGTCATGGCGAAGACATGGAACAGGGGCAGCACGCCCAGCATCCGCTCCTGCCCCGGCCGGCCCTGGTAGAACCACAGCGCCGACTGCACCGTGTTGGCCGTCAGGTTGGCGTGGGTCAGCATGGCGCCCTTGGGGATGCCCGTGGTGCCGCCGGTGTACTGCAGCACCGCCACGTCCTGCACCGGGTCGATGGTCACCGGGGTGTAGCGGCCATCGTTGGCCGTCAGGGCGCGTAAGCTGAGGTTGTGGGCGTCGGCCGGCGGATGGGCGATGTCCTTCCGCTTCACCAACGGATACAGCAGGTTCTTGGGGAAGGGCAGGATGTCGGCCATGCGGCCGGTGACGATCTTCTTCAGGCAGGTCTGGGCCAGCATCGGCACCAGCTTGCCATAACACTGGGGCACGTCGACCGTGATCATGATCTCCACCTCGGAGTCATTGATCTGCTTGACGAGCTCGCGCTCCGCATACAGCGGGTTGAAGTTCACCACCGTGGCGCCGGTCTTCAGGATGCCGTAGTAGCAGAAGACGGAATACGGCGTGTTGGGCAGGAACAGGCCGACATTGCTGCCCCGGCCCACGCCCAGCGCCTGCAGGCCCTTCGCCACCCGGTCCACCATGTCGGCGCCCTGGCGATAGGTGTAGCGCTTGCCCAGGAAATCGATGAAGGGACGGTCGGCGAAGCGCGCGGCGGAACTGTCGAACAAGTCCGTCAAGGGCTTCACCGGTATGGGCGCGTTCCAGTCCACGCCCGTCGGATAGCTATGTTCCCAAATGTGCGCCGCACTCACGGCCGGGTCGGCCATCATACGTTTTCTCCCCAGGGGCGGCCCACCACTCAGGTATGGGGGGCCACCGCTCCAATTCGTGTTTTGAAGCTCAGGGTGCCGACCTGGCGACGAGGGACGCATACCCGGCGGTCGTATCGGCAACCGACATGCCGGGGCGTTGGTCCCCGGTCTAGGGCGGTAACGTGCCTGGATCGCGGGCGCTACTCAAGCGTTTCCTGAACGGCGGACCATTAGGTCGGCGTTAGGCGGCGGTGACGGCCACATCGTCACCGACAGCCCCGCCGCACCCATGGCAACCCCACGTTGCCGCCGCTGACCGCCAAGCTCCAGGGAACAGCGGCGGCGCGGAAGGTGAGATGCCCGTGCTGATGCCTGTGGATGGCGGGGCCGAAGTCCCTGCCGCAGCGCAACATTTTGTCACACATTACAGTAGCGGTCCCGGGGCGTTTATGTTTACCATTAAGACGGGTTAAGCCGCCGCAATGATAGTAAATCAGGGACAGTTCCGGGACACCGGATGCACCGGCGCGGTGGTTATTGGGAGGTGAGATCATCGGGCCGGCGCCCGTCTGGGCGAACCCGGCGCAATCGGGAAGGTACTGCCTCGTGCCACGCTTCGGATCGTATGACGCCTTCAGCCAGGACGAGGGTCTCCCGGCCAAGGCCCAGGTTAAATGGTTCAACACCTCCAAAGGATTCGGCTTCGTCGCCCTTGAGGACGGAACGCCCGACGCTTTCCTGCACATCTCGGTGGTCAGCCGGGCGGGCTTGGCGGACATCTCCGAGGGAACGGAACTGCTCTGCACCATCGGCGCCGGGCCCAAGGGGCCCCAGGTGCTGCGCATCGTGGAGGTCACCGGCACGGCGGCCCCGCCGGAGCGCGCCGCCGCCCCGCGCACCCGGGACCGGGTGCCCACAGGGTCGGAGATCGAGATCGACGGCACCGTCAAATGGTTCAAGGCCGACAAGGGCTTCGGCTTCGTCCTGGCCGATGACGGCGGCAAGGACGTCTTCGTGCACAAGAGCGTCCTGCGCCGGTGCGGCATGGACCATCTGGATGAGGGTCAGCGGGTGCAGATGCGAATCGCCGACGCGCCCAAGGGCCGCGAAGCGGTGTGGGTGGCCCTGGCCTGAGGTCACCGCCGGCTGACATGCTTGAAAAAACAGCCCCGGAAGCGACGCTTCCGGGGCTGTTTTCATACTGGGTCGGCTCAGGGGAGGATGGTGAGGCTACCGGCGGCGCCGGTGGCCTGGTGGTTGGGCGAGGTCCATTCCTCCACCTGCGACGGGGCGAGGGAGTAGGTGCCTGGCAGCACCGCCCGCACCAGGTAGACCAGCCGGAACTCGCGGCGGTCCGCCGGCAGGTCCACCGCCGCGACGTAGCGATCCTCGCGCGCCTCCACATGGGTGGCGTCGCTCAAATCGCCCACGGCGCCCGCCAACTCCGGCGGCAAGCCGCCCCGGGCGATGCGCACCGTCTCGATGGCCAAACCCGCCGCCACGGGGTCGCTGACCAGCACCTGGGTCGGGGCCGTCCCCTCCACCTTGCCCGACAGCACGACGGCCAGCAGGTCGTTCTGGTGGATGCGGGCCGGGTCCACCGGCCGGCCCTTCAGGTCCAGCAAGCGGCGTTCGATGGTATAGCCCTGACTGGAATTGGCCGGGACCGGGGCTTCAACCAGGGGAACACCGGCGACGGCAACCGTACGCTGTATCGGCGCCTGCCCGCCGTTGGTGACGGTCAAGGCGCGGCCGCCGATCTCCAGACGGCGCACCAGGGGCCGGGTCTCGGCCGGCGCCTGCCCCGCCAACCCCAAGGTCATGGAGCCGGCGCGCTGCATCAGGCCCCGGCTGGCCACCAGCAGCCAGGCGCGTTCCTGGCTGCTGATCAGCGCCGGTTCGCGCAGCAGGCCCTGCACCTCGCGCGCCTGGGCGATCACCCGGTCCAGGGGCGCGTTGCCCTCGGCCAGCAAGGCCAGGCTGGCCGCCCGGTCCCGCAGGTCGGACCCAAAGTCGCGCATGCCCGGCAGGGTGATGCGCAGGCCGTCGACCCTGTTGTAGGCGTCTTGGGCCTGGGGCAGCCCCACGGCGGCCAGCGCCGCCGCGACATGCGCCCGCGCCAGGCGGGTCGGCAGCTTGTCCCAGAAGGTTTCATAAAAATAGCGCACCGGCGTGGCGTCCACCGCCTTGGCCTTGGCCACCACGGCCAGGCCATAGGCGCGGGCGGGCAGGTCGGCCGGCTCCACCCAGCTGTTGCCGATGCTGCGCACCAGCCAGTCCAGGCCCTTGCGATAGGGCGCGTCCGGCACGGCGTGGCCGGTGTCGCGCGCCCGGGTCAGGAAGTCCATGACATAGGCCGATAGCCAGGGCTCCGCCGGGCCGTCCGCCGACCACAGGGCGAAACCGCCGTCCGCCCGCTCCAGGGTCAGCAGCTTGTCGATGGCGCGGTCGATACGCTCCCGCAGGGTGGCGTCGGTGTAGAGGCCCAGGGCCTTGCCCGCATCCCCCAGATAGAGCAGCGGCAGCGCGCGGCTGGCGATCTGTTCGGAGGAGCCATAAGGGTTGCGGTCCAGGGTCATGAGCAGCCCGGGCACGTCCAGCTCCGGCAGGGGACTGAGCGCCAGGCCCGACACCGCCGTCTCCGGGCGCAGGCCCTGGACCGATTCGGTGGGGACCTGGACGCTGGCGCCGGGCCGGATGTCCGCCGTCTCATGCCGGGTGACGACGGGCAGATTGCCCCGCACCGGCACGGTGAACTCCCGCGACAGCACCACGCCCTCCGGCCCCTTGACCGTCATGAGCAGGCGGCCCGAGCCAACGGCCAGGCCCTTCATCACGCGGTTCAGGGTGACCTTGCCGCCCTTGGCCAGGCCATGGAACACGGCCACGATCTCCCGCGGCTCCGGCCGCTGGACGTCCTTGCCCTTGCGCTTCTTGGCGCCCACGCCCCGGTTGGCCGTGTCCACCGGGAAGGCCAGCGGGCCCTCGGCCTGCAGGGTCACCGTGTAGGTGCCCCGCGTACCGCTGACGTTGTTCAGGGTCAAGGCCAGGCGGACGGTATCGTCCGGCGCCAGGAAGCGGGGCAGCGCCACATCGGCACGCACCGGGTCGCGCACCGACAGCACCCGGTCGGCATGGCCCAAGGCACCGGCCGACCACACGGTGGCCATCAGGCGTAGGCGGCCCTGGAAGTCCGGCAGCGTCAGGGGCACCTGCACCTTCCCGTCATTCCCCACGGGCAGGATGCCCGAATAGAGGGCCACGACCGGCGCGCCCCGGGGGGGCACCGCGTCGGAAGTGGGGACGGACGCGGGCGCGACGACGGGCGGCGCGCCATGCGGCGCGGTCAACCGGCCGTATACGTCGTGGATCTCGACGCCCAGTTGGCGCTGACCAAAGAACCAAGCCTCCGGGTCCGGGGTCTTGTAGCCGGTGAGGTCCAGCACACCCTGGTCCACGGCGGCCAGCACCAGGTGGACACCCTGACCGGCGGCCACACCAGGCACCACGACGGGGATATGCACCGTCTGGCGCGGCTTGGCCTCCGCCGGGCCTTCGACCTTGGGCGCCAGCGTGCGGCTGGCCAGGGTCACGGGCAGGAAGTCCACCCCGACGGCGCGGCGCGGCAGCGAGCGGCGGCCGGCCTCCACGGGCGCGAAGGCGTTGGCGATGACATAGGCGCCGCCGCCGATGTCGGCGTCCACCGGGATTTCCACCAGGGCGCCCTCGGCCCCGATCTCGCGGGTCAGGGTCTGACGGACCGCCCGGTCGGCCAGGGTGATCAGCACGGTGCTGCGGTAGGGGGGACGCACAAAGACGGCCGCCTTGGCCCCCGGCACCACCGGACCGCCGCCCACGGCGCCCTTCACCGTCACCTCCACGGCGTCCGGTGTCTCACCCAGCCGGGCGCTGACCCAGGAGCCGGCGGCGAAGCGCACGCTGCCCGACACGCCGGTGGCGGGATCGTAGACCTCCAGCCGGTAGCGGCCGGACGATACCGGCACCTCGACGCCGGCCGGCGCCTTGGCCGTTGTCGCCAGCGTGCCGCCCGTCACCTTCTGGTCGTGAATCTGGGGCTTGTAGTCCCAGCTGCCGTTGGCCTCGAACCAGACATAGTCCAGGCGTTCCTCATACAGGTCGTAGGACAGCTGCCCCTTGTCCAGCGGCTTGCCGTCCGGCGACACGGCGATGACGTCAAAGGCCGCCGTGGCCCCTTCGGGCACGGCGTCATCGTTGAACCGCGGACGGATGCCGATGGTGTAGGGATGCCGCTCCACCGGGACCACCAGATCGTGGCCGGTGGTGCCGCCGCCCACGTCGAACAGGGCGGCATGGAACACCGCCTCCAGCGGGCGGGACCCGTCCAGCTTGCCCTTCAGCGACACGGCCACGGTGGCGACACCGTTGGCGTCGGTGGCGAAACCGGGCAGGGTTTCCTGCCGGGGGGCGCCGTCCTCCTGCGCCAGGCCGAAGCGGTAGCCTTGGAATTGCGGCCCCTGAAGCTCGGGGAAGGGATCGGCGGCGGCGCGCAGCGTGACCGACAAGGTGCCGGCCAGATTGGCGGCGGGCGCGCCGCTGGGCGTGCGGCCGTTGATCGACAGCGTCAGGGTGCCGTCCGGCCCCACCCGCGCCTGGTCGGCGGACAGGTCCAGGTTCACGCGCGGCGGCACGAAATCCGCCACCTGGAAGCGCAGGGTGCCCACGGCGGTGCCATCCGCGTCGGCATGGGCCGTGACGATCCAGGTGCCAGTGGCGGCGTTGCCGGGCAGGTCCACGGTGGCGGCAAAGCCCCCCATGCCCCGGTCGGTGAGGCTGTAGCGCTCGATCTCCAGCCCATCGGGGCGCTGGACCTTCAGGGTCAGGGGACGCCCCGCCACCGCCTGGCCGGCGGCGTCGCGCAGCAGGGCGGTGACATGCACCACCTCACCCGGGCGATAGATGCCGCGCTCAGCGAAGACATAGGCGTCCAGGGCGCCCGGGGCGGGACGGCCGGCGGCGCCGCGCGCGGCCAGGTCCAGGCCAGGGGCCGACAGATCCAGGAAGCTGAAGTCGCCGTCCTTGGTGCTGGCGAACAGGGCCTGGCCCTTGGCCGCACCAGAGGCCGGGTCGAAACGGGCGGCGCCATCGGGGCCCGTCAGCGCCTTGCCCAATTCCTTGTTGTCGCGGGCGGCCACCCGCACCTCCACCCCCGCCAGCGGCGTGGCGGTGCGCAGGGAATGGACGTAGACCTGCAAGCCGTTGGTGCCCGACAGCGTGGTCAGGCCCAGGTCGGAGACGATGAACCACTGGGTGGCGCGGCCTTCCCAGCCGGCGGTCTTGGCGCCCGCATCCTCCGCCACCGCGACATAGACGCCAGGCTTCAGCTGGCCCAGGACGGCGTCGATGGGGAACGGCGTCACCTGCGCCTGGTTGCGCTTGGCGCCGACGGCCATTTCACCGCGCCACACCAGCTCGCCATTCTTTTCCACCAGCGAGCCGACATCCAAGTCGTTAAGGGTCTGGTTCAGGCGGCCGTAGTAAATCTGCTCCACCAGGGAGCGGTCCTTGATGTGCAGCACCTGCAGGCGCGCGCGCTCGACATTGATGGTGCGCAGCGGCAGGCCCTCGCGGCCGATGCGGGGCAGGATGTAGCCGCCGCCCCGGAAGGACAGGACCGGGCGGCGGTTCAGCACCTCAATCTCGCGCGACTGCGGCGCGGCCAGGGTCTCAGCCCCCCGGCGGCGGGCAGGCCGGCCTTCAGGGTGACGGTGTAGCGGTGGCCGTGCTCCAGCTTCTGGACGCACAGGGTACGATCCCGCGCCACCACCGGCTTCTGCACGGGGGTCCCGGCCTCGGCGGTGGCCGCAGGGGTGGCCGCACCGGCAGGGGTGGTGTTCCTGGCCAACACCTCGACCTTGCCGGCATAGGGGTCCTGCAGGCCGGGCCGGGCCTTGGCCAGGGGCCGATTGAAGGTGAAGCAGGCCTCGGGATCATCACGCTCGGCATTCACCTCCTGCCCGGTCAGGGCGAAGGGGCCGGTATCGGCCGGCGCCTGAGTCGCCCCAGCGGGGGGAGTCTTGGGAGACGCCTGGGGAGGAGCGCCGGGCCCGTTCTGAGGGGATGGGGCCTGGGGGGATGACGGCTGGGCGGCCACCGGCTGGGGCGCTGGCGCGCGCTCTTGCGGGGAAGCTGTGGCGGCGGCGGGCAGGAAGACAGCCAAAGCGAGGGCCGCGGCGAAGCTACGCACCATGGGCGACGGGGCCTCCACCCCGATAATGACGGCAAGAAACCAGGAAAGCCGGCACCCGTATCAAAGGGCATCCAGCCAGTCAGGGCGCCAGAGGACGATGTTTTGGACGCTATTGCAACAGGCGCGTTGTCGATACGGCACACCGTTCGGCCTCACATCCCTAGGCCAAAGGGGATAGCGGGGCGTGAGCGGGACCGTTGCGGACGCTTCGCCTTGTCCCATCGCCGCCTTTTACGCCCGGCATACCCCGGGGCCTAGCCCCGCTTCCCCCACCTCGGTCGAAACGCCGGCCCGGTCCTTCCACTTGTTTTCTTGCCCCGGCTTGGCTGTCCGCTTAACGCTGGATGATCCCTCCCCACCGCCTTCGGGCCCGACCTCATGGCCATCGTCAATGCATTCCAGCCCTTTCGCTACCATCCCAGCCTGTTCATCGGGCTGGCGTTCGGCGGTGCCGCGGGCCTGGCCGCGTCGCGTGCCGCCCATACGGTCAGCGCCGTGCTGATCGGCTGGTGCGCCGGCGTCGCCCTTTACATCACCCTGGTGCTGATCCAGTTCGGCCGCGCCAACCTGGACAGCATGCGGTCCCGCGCGCGGGAACTGGAATCGGGCAAGTGGATCATCCTGTTGGTCGCCAGCACGGCGGCCCTGGCCTCGCTGGTCGCCATCGTGCTGGAGGTGGCGGACGCCAAGGGCACGGCCCATGTCGGCAGCAGCGCCGCCCTGGGGGCGGCCACCGTGCTGTGCTCGTGGAGCTTCGTCCACGTCATCTTCGCCCAGCACTACGCCCATTCCTACTGGCTGGAGGGCAAGGGCATCGAGTTCCCCGGCTGCACGCAGCCCGATTATTGGGAATTCCTCTACTTCGCCTTCACCATCGGCATGACGGCCCAGGTGTCGGACGTGACGACGCAAGGTGCTGCCATCCGCCGGCCGGTGCTGGCCCACAGCCTGCTGTCCTTCCTGTTCAACACCGCCATCCTGGCGCTGGGCGTCAATATGGGGGCCGGCCTGCTGGGGAACTGAAGCGCCCCGGACCAGGCCCGGGGGGCGCTCATGAAAAAGGGCGGGCCCCTTGCGGAACCCGCCCATCCTCAGTCGCCCGCCGCAGCGGTCACTCCGCGCTTTTCACCACCGGATGCAGGGGGGCGGCGTGGGGCGCCCCCTCCTTCGGGGTGATGAAGCGGCCGAACTTGGGCGACAGCCACTTGTTGATGTCGTCCACGATGGTGAAGACCGCGGGGACGAACACCAGGGACAGCAGGGTGGAGGTGATCAGGCCGCCGATGACCGCCGTCGCCATGGGCTGCTGGAAGGAACTGTCGTTGCCGACGCCGATGGCGATGGGAACCATGCCCGCCACCATGGCGATGGTGGTCATGATGATGGGCCGGGCACGCTTGGCACCCGCGTCCAGCAGGGCCTCGCGGCGGCTCATGCCCCGGTCGCGCATCGAGACGATGGCGTATTCCACCAGCAGGATGGAGTTCTTGGTGACGATGCCCATCAGCATCAGGATGCCGATGAGGGCAGGCAGCGACAGCGACATATGGCCGATCATCAGGGCCGCGAAGGCGCCGCCGAAGCTGAGCGGCAGGGCGGTCATGATGGTCAGCGGCTGGAAGAAGTTGCGGAACAGCAGGATCAGCACCGCCAGGATCAGCAGGAAGGCGGTGGCCAGCGCGATGGCGAAGCCGATCATCATGTTCTGCATCTCCTGCGTCTGCCCGTAGGCAGGCTTCGAGATGCCCGGCGGCATGTGGGCCATGGACGGCAGTTCATCGATCTTCTTCATGGCCTCGCCCACCTCGATGCCACGCAGGTCGGCCTCGACCGCGATCTTGCGGGCCCGGTCGAAGCGCTCGATCTCCACGGCACCGGCACCCATGCCGATGCTGGCCACCGCCCGCAGCGGCAGCAGGTCGCCGGCGGAGGTGCGGACGCGCAGGTTCTCCACCACGTCCATGTCGGACCGGTACTTGGGATCAATCTGCACCCGGATGGGCACCTGGCGGTCGCCCAGGTTGAACTTGGCCACGCTGGTGTCCAGGTCGCCCAGGGTCGCGATCTTGGCCACCTGGCCGATGGCGGCCACGGACACGCCCTGCTCGGCCGCCCGGTCGAAGAAGGGGCGGATCTGGATTTCTGGGCGCAGCAGGGCAGCGGTGGAGGTGACGTTGGCCAAGAAGGGCTGCTGCCGCATGTCGTCCAGCACCTGGTTAGAGAAGCGTTCCAGCGCGGGGCCGTCGTTACTGGTCAGCAGCACGCTGATGTCCTTGGCCCCCCAGCCGATGGACGAGTTGAAGCCGATGTGGGCGCCCGGCACACGGTTCAGGTCCGGCGTCACGGCTGCCTCGAAGTCCTGCTTGCTCATGCGCTCGGACTTGGGCTTCAGGATGGCGGTGACAGCGCCATTGCGCAGCTGGTTATTGCGGCCAGCGCGGGTCCAGACGTGCAGCACCTCGGGCCGCTTGGCCAGGATGTTGCCCACCATCTGGGTGGTCGCGTCCGTTTCGGCCAGAGTGGCGCCTGGCGGCAGGATGACCTGCACGGTGGACAGGCCGTTGTCGCTGGGCGGCACGAAGCCGGAAGGCAACATGGCGGCCATGACCAGCGAGACGGCGAAGATGCCCACGCCGGCCAGCACGGTCAGCCAGCGGTGGCTCATGCTCCACCCCAGCAGCCGGCTGTACTGCCGCATCCAGCGGCCATCCTCGCTATGGTGATCGGGCTGCGCCGGCTTCAGCATGTAGGCCGCCATCAGCGGCGTGATCAGGCGCGCCACCAGCAGCGAGAACAGGACGGCCACGGCCACCGTCACGCCGAAGGACTTGAAGTACTGCCCGACGATGCCGGACATGAAGGACACCGGCAGGAAGACGACGACGATGGTCATGGTGGTGGCGACCACCGCCAGGCCGATCTCGTCCGCCGCCTCAAGCGCCGCCTGGAAGGGGCGCTTGCCCATGCGGATGTGGCGGACGATGTTCTCGATTTCCACGATCGCATCGTCGACCAGGATGCCGACCACCAGCGACAGCGCCAGCAGCGTCACGCCGTTCAGCGAGAAGCCGAACCACTTCATGACCAGAAAGGTCGGAATGGTCGACAGCGGCATGGCCAGAGCCGAGATGAAGGTGGCGCGGCCATCGCGCAGGAACCACCACACCACCAGCACCGCCAGGAAAGACCCCAGGACCAGGGCCTCCACCGAGCCGGCGAAGCTCTGCTTGGTGTATTTGACGTTGTCGAAGATCAGGTTGAAGTGGACGTCGGGGTACTGCTTGCTCAGCTTGCCGATTTCCTCGTCCACGCCCTTGGCGATGGTCACTTCCGAGGAATGGGGCGCGCGGCGGATGCTGAACCCGACCGTGGGCTGGCCGTCATAGCGGGAGATGTAGCGCATCTCCGACGTGCCGTCGGTGACGGTGCCCAGGTCGCTGAGCCGGACCTTGGCGGCGGAACCGGCGAAGGTGCCGAAGTAGACGGGGATGGTGATCTCGGTGTTGGCCAGTTCCTCCACCGTGCGGGCGGAGCCCAGGGTACGGATGGACTGTTCCTTGGTCCCCACGGCACCCCGGCCACCCGGCAGGTCCACGTTCAACGCCCGTAGCTGGGAATTGACCTCATCCGCGGTGATGCCCCGCGCCATCAAGCGGTTGGGGTCGAGGTTGATGCGAATTTCCCGGTCCAGGCCGCCGAAGCGGTCCGTGGCGCCCACACCGGGCACATGGGTGATGGCGCGGCTGATCTCATTGTCGATCAGCCACGACAGTTCCTCCACCGACCGCGTGTCGGAAGCGACGGCGTAGGTAAGGATCTCATCGCCGGTCACATCCTGGCGTTCCACCTGCGGCTCATAGATGTCGGACGGCAGGTTGGCCCGGATGCGTGAGATGGCGTTGCGCACGTCGTTCACGGCGCGGTCGGTGTCGTAGCCGATCTTGAATTCCAGCACCGTATTGGACAGGCCGTCGGTGATGTCGGACGACACGTGATCCAGGCCGACGATGCTGGACACCGCGTCCTCGACCAGCTTGGTCACCTGGACTTCCATTTCCGACGGCGCCGCGCCGGGGCGGCTGACCGTCACGGTGACGACCGGGAAATCAAGGTCCGGGTTGCCGGTCACGTCCAGGCTGAAATAAGCGACGATGCCCGCGATGATCAGGACGATGAACAGGACGATGGGCGGGATGGGATGGCGGATGGCGACCGCGGAGATATTGCCGCTGCTCATGATGGGGCCCCCTTACCCGATTTACTGCTGCACCGGCAGCGGCTTGACCGTGCCTTCGACCGGCTTGTCGACCACCGTGACCAAGTCGCCGTCCTTCAAGTACCCGGCGCCGGACAGCACCACCTTCTCGCCCGCCTTCACGCCGGAGACGATGGCGATGGTGCCGTCCTGCCGGGCACCCGTGGTGACGCTGCGGGCAGCGACCTTATTGTCCTGGTCCACGACGAAGACGACGGGCCGCACCTCGCGGTAGACGATGGCAGCCTCCGGCACCACCAGGCCATTGGCCTGGCCAACAGCCACGCGGCCGGTGACGAACATGCCGGGGCGCAGGTCGGGGTTCCGCTCCAGGTCGATGCGCAGATGGCCCAGGCGGGTCTTGCTGTCCACAGTCGGTTCCACCACGCGGATGGTGCCGGTGTAGTGATGGGCCATGTTGTCGCCGTCGACGGTGATGTTCACCGTCTGGCCGGCCTTGGCCACCATCATGTCGTTCTCGGGCACCTCGGCCACCAGTTCCACCCGGTTGTCGCGGATCATGCGGAACAGTTCCGTCCCGCCGGCGGACAGCACCGCGCCGATACGGGCGGTGCGGGCGGTGATGGTGCCGTCGGCGGGGGCCCGCACCTCCGACTGCTTCAGCTTGGCGATGGAAAGGTCGCGGTTGGCCTCGGCCACGCCGACGCGGGCGCGCATGCTGACGGCCAGGGCGCGGCGGTTGTCCAGGTCGCGGGCACTCATGGCGCCGGTGCGCACCAGATCCTGGGCGCGGGCATAGTTGGCGTCGGCCTCGACCACGTTGCCCTTGGCCTCGGTCAACAGCGCCTCTTTCTCCGCCACGTCGGCGCGCAGCACGCTGTCATTGAAGCGAGCCAGCAGTTGGCCCTTCTTCACCGCGTCACCGATGTCGACCAAAACCTCGGCCAGGGCCAGGCCCGACGTTTCCGTGCCGATGGGCAGGTCATCGAAGGCGGCCAGCGAGCCGGTGACCAGCAGGGTGCGGGTGACGGGGGCCACGATCACGGGCGCCACCGTCACCGGCAGGGCGGACACCTTGGCCGGGGCCGCGGCGGGGGCCGCCGGCTTGGCGCCGGAGCGCATGAGGACGGCGGCGGCGACGGCGCCCAGGACGACGATGCCTCCGGCGAGCAACCACCAGCGGTAGCGCTTCACCCCCGATCGTCCGCGAACGCGGCCCGGCGAGCCCGCCGGCGCATAGACATCAAGATCGGACCGATCGGCCGGCAGTTCAGCGGAATGGATGCTCATCGTCTTTAAGCCTTCTGTCCAGCCGGCATCCGACAGCTGCCGTCGGGATGCCGGGATTGGCTGTGGCACGGACGATGGGAAGCAAGGGTTCGTGGGGGCGAGCGACAGGAGCTTTTGGGAAGGCCCAAAAGTGACGCGTCCGCCGGCGAACCCACGGCCCCCGCGACCGTGGTGGCGGACAACGCCTGATTTGCAACGTACGATCACGCCCATAACGTGATCCACGCCGGTCCGCCGGTTTCGAGGCTGAAGCTACAGAGGGTTGTGTTACGGGAAAAGCCGCTCTTTGTATCGTTTTGTAACGGAGCGATATGGATGGGCGCCAGTCCCGGAAGGGCGCTACCTCCAGCGAAGTAAGCTTTCGCGCTCGCGGCCCCTTATTTTGTATGCGACCCTGGGTCCCAAGGCCAACCGCTTGACATGGGGGGGCAATCGGCCATCTACAACGGGTATGTACCGGATAGGTCCGCGCCGCTGTCGCCACCCCTGGAATTCGGGGTGCCCATCCCTCCGTAGGGAATGAAACGGGCATGGGAATGCAGACCTTTACCGGGGTATACCGGGTTCCCCCGCGGGCGGCTCCTCGCCACCGGGGATAGGGCCACCGGGGACAGCCTCCGGGGATCGAGGGTGGGACGTTGATGCTCAGCGGTTCGTTGATCGCCGAACGGATGGACGCGGGGGGCCAGAACCCGGGAGGGCAGCAACTGTCCGGCCCGCAATCCGGGCAGCAGGCCGGCCTTGCCGGCGCGCAAACGCTGGCGGCCCTGTTCCTGGCCCGCGTGGCCGCCACGCCGTCGCTGCCGGCGGTGGAGACCGGCGACGGGTTCATGCTGACCTGGGGCGACATGGGCGAGCGTGCCCGCCACGTCGCCGCCACCCTGGCCGCCCGGGGCGTGGGACCGGGCGCCCGCGTCATGCTGCGGGGCCGTGGTACCGCCGAGTTATACGCGTGCCTGTTCGGCATCCTGTTGCGCCGCGCCGCCTATATTCCCATTGACGCCAGTTGGCCGGCCGCGCGCGTCGCCAGCATCGCCGAGCAATCGGAGTCGCTGTTGATGGTCGACGCCGCCGACGACTTCGCCGTGCCCGGCGTCGCCTCGGTGGCGCCGGAGGACCTGATCGGCACCGCCCTGCTGGACGACCCACTGGTATCGCCCCACGGGCTGCCGGACGCCCTGTTGCCGGCCACGCCGTCCGACACCTGCTACCTCATCTTCACCTCCGGCACGACCGGCCTGCCCAAGGGCGTGGTGCTGTCGCACGGCGCCGTCATGACCTATGTGCGCGGCGCCTCGCAGGTCTACCAGTTGGCCGAGACCGACCGGGTGTGGCAGGGCTTCTCCCTGGCCTTCGACGCCTCGGTCGAGGAGGTGTGGCTGGCGGTGGCCTCCGGCGCCTGCCTGCTGCCGGCGTCGGGCCTGGTGATGCGCGACCCGCAGTTGCTGGCCAGCGAGCTGCGGTGCCGTCGCGCCACCTTTTTCTCCACCGTGCCCACGCTGCTGGGGCTGATCGACGAGGATCTGCCCGATGTCCGCCTACTGGTGGTGGGCGGGGAAACCTGCCCGCCCGCCCTGGTGGACCGCTGGGCGCCCCGCCGGCGCATGCTGAACACCTACGGCCCCACCGAGGCGTCGGTGGTGGCGACGGCGGACGAGGCGCGAGCCGGCCAGCCGGTCACCATCGGCCGGGCCCTGCCCGGCTACCGCGTCGTGGTGCTGGGTCCGGACGGCCAGCCCGTGCCGGTGGGCGAGACGGGTGAGATTCATATCGGCGGGCCGGCGCTGGCCGATGGCTACCTGAACCGGCCGGAAGAGACGGCCAAGCGCTTCAAGGTGGATGCGGCCGGGCAGCGCCTGTACGCCACCGGGGACGTGGGGCGCCCCCTGATCGACGGCCGCGTCGACTTCCTGGGCCGGGTCGACAACCAGGTGAAGCTGCGCGGCTTCCGCATCGAGCTGGGCGAGATCGAGGCCATCGCCGGCGGCTGCCCCGGCGTGCAGCTGGCCGCCGCCGCCGTGCGCCCGGTGGCCGGCGTGGACAGCATCGTCATCTGGTACGTGGGCACGGCCGACCGCAACGCCCTGGCCGCCCATGTCGCCGCCGCCGTCCCCGCCTACATGCGCCCCAGCTTCCTGGTGAAGGTGCCGGCCATGACCCGCACCGTGGGCGGCAAGATCGACCGGCGCGAACTGCCGGAGCCCACCCCCCGCGACGTGCCGGAAGACATTGGCGAGCCGCCCCAAGGCGAGGCGGAGGAAGAGGTGGCGGAGGCCTTCGCCCACGCGCTGGGCCGCCCCGTCCGGGCCCGCGACGCGGATTTCTTCATGGACCTGGGCGGCCACTCCCTGGCCGCCGCATCCGCCATTTCCCGCCTGCGCTTGCGCCATCCCGAGGCCACCGTGCGGGCGCTGTACCTCAACCCCACGGTGCGCGGCCTGGCCCAGGTGCTGGCGGCGCCCGCCGCCCCCCGGGTGACCAGCGAGACGCGCCGCGCCAGCACCCGGCGCCACCTGGCCTTCGGCCTGGCCCAGGTGCTGACCCTGCCGCTGGTGACGGCCTTGGGCGGCCTGCCGATGCTGGCCATGCTGGGCGTGCTGGCGCAACACGGCATGTCCGGCCAATTGAGCGTCCAGTCGTTCGTGATCATGGCGGCGCTGTCCATCGCCGCGCTGCCCGTGTCCTTCGCCCTGGCCATCGCGGCCAAGTGGCTGCTGCTGGGCCGGGTCAAGCCCGGACGGCACCGCCTTTGGGGCCTGTGGCACTGGCGCTGGTGGACGGTCAGCCATATCGAGGCCGCCCTGCCCATGTCCTGGATCGCGAGCACGCCCCTGATGCGGCTGTACGCCCGCGCCATGGGCGGGCGCATCGGCCATGGCGCCTTCCTGGGCTGCCACGGCGGCATGCTGTGGGACCTGATCAGCGTCGGCGACCAGGCCACGGTGGGCGAGGACACCCTGCTGCTGACCCATCATGTCCGGGGCGGCCATATCGAGGTCGGCACCGTGTCCATCGGGCCGGGCGCCACGGTGGGCGCCGCCTCCATCGTCGGGCTGAACAGCGGGCTGGAGGCGGGGGCCGGGCTGGAGGCCCGCAGTTGCCTGATCGACGGCGCCGTGGTGCCGGCCGACGCCGTTTGGGCGGGATCGCCCGCCGGGCCATCCACCCGGCCGGACTGGATGATGGGCCGGGCGGACGGCGCCCTGCGGCCCCGCGCGCCCCGCTATCTGCTGGGGCTGGCGGCCCTGAGCCTGGTGCGCTTCCTGACCCTGCTGCCACTGGCCGTGGCCTTCGCCCTGGCCTTGCATACCGACCTGACCATGGCCCAGTTGGGCCCGCGCCTGCTGCTGGCCGGCGTGGTGGGCGGTGCCGTGTGCATGCCCTGGACGGCGCTGGTGCTGCTGGCCGCGCGCCGCCTTGTGCCCCCGGTGGTGGGGCGCGCCAGCGTGCGCCTGGACAGCATGGTGGAATGCCACCGCTGGTTCGCCGACCGCGTGCACCGCATGGCGGTGGAGCAGCTGTACACCGTCTATGGCTCCCTCTATTCCGCCACCTGGCTGAGGCTGCTGGGCGCCAAGATCGGCCACGCCTGCGAGGTGTCGACCGTGGCGCACATCGTGCCCGAGCAGTTGGAGGTGGGCGACCGCGCCTTCCTGGCGGACGCGTCGCTGGTGGGCAGCCCGGCCATCCACGGCGGCCTGGTGCGCTTCGCCCCCACCCGCGTCGGCCGCGACACCTTCATCGGCAACTCCGCCTTCCTGCCGGCGGGGGCCGACCTGCCGGACAACTGCCTGGTGGGCGTCCTGTCCACCGCGCCGTCCGATGCCGACCGGCAGACCGATTGGCTGGGCCTGCCCCCGGTGCGCCTGCCCCGCCGCCAGAAGGTGGAGGGGATCTCCGAAGCGTTCACCGTGGCGCCCACGCGCCGCCTGGTGGCCACCCGCGCCGCCATCGAGGCCGCCCGCGTCCTTGTTCAGGGCGCCATCACCGGCACCGCCACCGTGGGCGCCCTGTGGCTGGTCGCCCATGCCCTGGCCATGGCCAGCCTGTGGCTGGGCCTGTTGTGGCTGGGCCTGGGTCCGCTGGTCATCTGCGTCAGCGCCGCACTGCTGCTGGCCTGCGTGAAGTGGGCGGTGGTGGGCCGCTTCCGCCCCGGCATCCATCCACTGTGGAGCACGGCGGTCTGGCGTATCGAGTTCGTGACCTCGCTGTATGACGCGCTGGCCGGATGGGTGCTGGGCCCCTTCCTGGGCACCCCCTTCCTGCCGCTCTACATGCGCCTGCTGGGCGCCAAGGTGGGGCGCCGCGTCTACCTGGAGACGGCCTATCTGTGCGAGCTGGACATGGTCGACATCGGCGACGATGCCGCCATGGGCCCGGGCGTCACGCTGCAGACCCACCTGTTCGAAGACCGGGTCATGAAGCTGGGCCCCGTCACCATCGAGGCTGGCGCCCATGTCGGCGCCGGGTCGGTGGTGCTGTACGATTCCGTGCTGGGCCGCGGGTCGGAGCTGGGCCCCCTGTCGCTGGCCATGAAGGGCGAGCACCTGCCCGCCGGCAGCCGGTTCATCGGCTGCCCGGCGCAGCCGGTTTAAGGCCCCTCAGCTGCGGGGCGCTGTCGCGTCCCAGGAAAATTTGATGAGGGTAGCCCTTCCTCGTTTCGGTATAGGAACGGATTAGAGCGGAACGCCCTCGACGCCGTCCTGCACCGACTTGAAGTGACCGGTCTCCTGGTTCAGCAGCAGCAGGTCGGCATCGGCGACGTCGAACAGGCAGCCGTGCAGGCGCAGGCCGCCGCCCTCGACCGCCGCCTTGATCCAGGGGAAGGTCAGCAGGTTGGCGATGGTCAGGCGAATGACCTCGCGCTCCGCGTCCGAGACGTCCTTGGCCTTGCCGCGCACGCTCTTGGCGATGGCCATCCAGTTGCCGATGAAGTCGCCGTCGGCCTCTCCCTCCGCCATCAGGGCCTTCACGCCGCCGCAATGGGTGTGCCCCATGACGATGATGTCGCCCACGCGCAGCTGGCGCACGGCGAATTCCAGCGCGGCGCTGGTGCCGTGGAAGTCGCTGTTGGGATGGTAGGGCGGAATCAGGTTGGCGACGTTGCGGATGATGAACAGGTCGCCGGGACCGGCGGAAAAGATCATCTGCGGATCGACACGGCTGTCGCAGCAGGCGACCACGGCGGCACGGGGATTCTGCCCGACCTCGGCCAGCCACTGGAAACGGCGGGCATATTCGGGAAAGGCGTTGGCGCGGAAATTCAGGAACCCCTCGATGAGCTTCCGCATGCACGTCTCTCCTGAAGTCTCTGCTGGAACACCAGGCGGCCGAACCAAGGCGCCCGGCCTCTGGTCTACTGACTGACGGACGCAAAATCCAGCCTCTCGGTCCGCGTCCGGCCTGGGCCTGAAGTGATCCCGAAGGTCAACGACCCTGGGTGAGCGCTGAAGCGGCACTATATGACCGAGGGGCCGCCGTTGGATATGGACCTTCGGCGGCGCCATGAAAAGTTGTACCCTGACCCTGGACGCACAAGCCGACAAGACGCATGAACCACCGCCAAATCCTGGACGCCGCGCTGCGTGGCCAGCCCGCCCACCGCAGCCGCTATCTGAACCTGGTGGCCGATGGGGTGGAGCGCGATAGCCGTTTCGCCGACCGCACCCACCTGCTCTATCCCGTCCTGGCGCGCGCCGCCGGCACGGTGGAACCCATGCTGGACCCTGCGGAATTCGTGGACATGCTGGCGGATTTCCTGGACCGGCATGGCGCGGCCATCGGCGCCGCCCTCTACGACCGCTCCTACCTCAAGAGCCCGGACCGGGCGCTGGCCCGGCCCGCCACCCTGTTGTCCGGCTGGATATCCGCCCGCATCCTGGATGGGCTGCAGTCCGGCCGCTATCAGGCCCCCGCCGACCGGACCTACAGCTTCCGCTCCGGCGACGGCGCCATCGACGGCGCCCTGCGCGGTTTCCCCTTCCACGAGGAAGACGCCATCGGCGACTAGCCTGGACAGGGGACGGGAGACGGGAACCGGGACTCAACCGCGTCGGTTCGGTATCCGGGGTGGACCTGTCCCATTGCCATCACATGGCCCGGGACGCGACGCCCCGCCATCGCCATGATGGGACACGGGCCACCCCGTGCCCCTTCTTGCCCCTTCCGGACGCCCATGCCTCAACAACCCCTGCCCTTCGATCCCGCCACCGCCGGCGACCGCGCCGCGGCCTTGCGCCGCTGGCGACGGGTGGCCGGGTTCTACCTGGCGGTCGCCGCCGGCCTGTGGCTGGCGGCCCGCCTGGTGCCCCGCCTTCTGCCCGACGCCATCGGCTGGCCGTGGCCGGGGTTCTGGAGCCTGCTGCGCGCCGTGGGTGAGGCCGGTCTGGTGGGCGGCCTGGCCGACTGGTTCGCGGTCACCGCCCTGTTCCGCCACCCGCTGGGCGTGCCGGTGCCCCACACGGCCCTGGTGCCGCAAAACCGCGACCGCATCGCCGATGGCATCGCGACCTACATCGATAGTGAGTTCCTGGCGCCGGACCGTCTGCGCGGCCAGGTGCAGCGGCTGAACGCCGCCGACCAGGTGGCCAGCCTGCTGGCCGATCCGGCCAATCGCGCCCAGATGGCCGACCTGGCGCTTGCCTCGCTGCCCCGCCTGCTGTCCCGGGGGCGGGAGGCGGCGCTGCGCGAAGCCCTGGCGCGGGCGGCGATGGAGGGCCTGCGGGCCGTGGATCTGCGGCCCATGGTGGCCCGGCTGCTGCGCGACGCCATGGACAGCCCCCTGTTCGAGGCGCTGATCCAGGAAATGTCGGACCATGGCGTGGTGTTGATCCACGGCAGCCGGCCTCACATCCGCGACGCGGTGACCAACCGGTCGAAGTGGTGGATGCCCCGGTCGCTGGACCGCAGCCTGGCCGACCAGGTGACGGACGCCCTGGCCGGCCACCTGTTCGACCTGCGCAGTCCCTACAGCGAGGCCGGACGGGGCCTGCGGCTATGGCTGAGGGAAATCCCCGACCGGATCCAGGAGGGCGACCCGCTGGGCGAGCGGCTGGCGTCCGTGCTGCGCAACGCCGTGGACATGAAGACCCTGCGGCTTTTGGCCCATCACCTGATCGGCCACCTGAAGACGGCGGCGCTGGAAGACGCGGCGAACCCCGACGGCGTACTGCGCGACGCCCTGGACGCCATGCTGGTGTCGCTGGCGCGGGAATTGGAGCAGCCGGCCACCCGCGCCCGCCTGGACGCGGCGGTGGAGGGCGCCTTCCTGGCCGCCATCCCGGGTTGGCGCCAGGCCATTCGCAGCTTCGTCACCGACACCCTGAAGGCCCAGGACGCCGCCGACTTCTCCCGCCGGCTGGAGGAAGGGGTGGGCAAGGATCTGCAGTTCATCCGCATCAACGGCACGGTGCTGGGCGCCCTGATCGGCGCCACCCTTTATCTGCTGGACCTCACCTTCGGCTGAGCCGCCACGGCGACGAGGGGGCGACGGTCGCTGCCCCGCTTTCGACAGATGACGGGTGTAGGGGTTGACGAGGACCCGTTCCATCCCGCAGGGTCCCCCCGCCAGGGATTAACCCTATCCTTCCGTGGCAGCGGTGTCCCCCAAGGTGTTTTGCGCGGGGGCGCGGCGGCGGCGGGTGCGGTTGGCCCCGAATTCGACCTTGGCCCCTTCGACGCGACGCCGGACCGGGCCACCACGTGATTGCCATCGACGAGGACCGAATGCGCGCCAAATTCTATCCCTTCATGCTGGGTGCCCTGGTGGCCGCCGGTATCGGGACCGCCCACGCCAAGGACAAGGACAAGGACGCCACGCCGCCGGAAAAGCAGATCAGCAAGGAGCTGACGCCGTCGCTGCAGGCCGCCCAGAAGGCGCTGGAAGAGAAGAACTACCAGGCCATCATCGACGCCACCGCGCAGGCCGAGGCCGCCAAGGCCGACCGGACGCCGTATGAGAACTTCTTCATCGCCGAGATGCGCGTGCAGGCCTATGTCGGGCTGAACGACACGCCGCACCTGATCGAGGCGCTGGAAACCGAACTGGCCACGGGCCAGCTGCCGGAGGCCGAGGCCGCCAAGCGCGAGCGCACCCTGGCGCAGCTCTATTACCAGAACAAGGAATACCAGAAGTACCTGGCGAAGTCGGACGTGCTGATCCAGAAGGGCACCGCGTCGCCGGACGTCTACACCCTGCGCTGCCAGGCCTCCTGGTCGCTGAAGGACTGGGCCGCCACGGACACGAACTGCAAGCAGGCCATCGACACCGAGGAGAAGGCGGGCAAGCCGGCGCAGGAGCAGGTCTACCAGATGCTGGTGGACAGCGCCATCCAGCGCAAGGACTACAGCTCTTATGTCGACTACATGGCCCGGCTGCTGCAGCACTACCAGAAGCCGGACTACTGGACCGACTACCTGGCGTTCCTGCCGCGCAAGGCCGGCTTCTCCGACCGGCTGACGCTGGACCTCTACCGCCTGATGTCGCGCGTCGGCGCCATTAAGAGCGGCAACGAGTACCTGGAGTACGCCGACCTAGCCACCCGCGCCACCCTGCCGGGCGAAGCGAAGGCCGTCCTGGAAAAGGGCCAGAGCCAGCTGGCCGGCAACCCGACGGCCAAGCAGATGCTGGCCGAGGCGACGAAGGCCGCCGCCGAAGACCAGAAGGGCATCGACAAGCAGGTCGCCGAAGTGTCCAAGGCCGCCACGGGCCTGCCGCTGGAAAAGCTGGGCGAGGCTTATGCCAGCTACGGCAACTACACCAAGGCCGTCGAGCTGATCCAGAAGGGCATCGACAAGGGCGGCCTGAAGAACCCCGCCGACGCCAAGCTGCACCTGGCCGTCGCCTATCTGAACGCCGGACAGAAGGACCAGGCCCAGAAGACGTTCCAGGAACTGACCAGCGCTCCCGAAGGCGTGGGTGAACTGGCCAAGGCCTGGCTGCTGTACCTCAACCAGCCGGCTTGATCGCTGTCTCTCAGCGCGTCTTCGGCAATGCCCCCCCTGTTCGTTCAGGCCAGCGACCGCTGGTCCCGCAGCGAGCACCGGAGGGCGGAGCGAGGACAGCCAAGGCTGCGGACGCGGCCGCCCGGTGCCTGAGGGAACCGCGTCAACGACGCAATAAAGTGAGGAACGGGGTCGGCAGGGTGCCGGCCCCGTTTCTTTTTGGCGGCAAAGTCCCGGATTCTGGCCTTGTCCGCCCTGGCCGATCTCGACGGGGCGGGGGGCGCCCGCTAAACTCCCCGCCCATCCAGTCCGGCGCCCGCTTGAAGGGGCTCACAAAAGCGGCCGGCGCCTACACGACGACGTCGATTACGACGCAGATGGGGATACTCCACATATGACGGATTTCATCCGATGACCCGGTTCGCGCGCAGCTCGATTAGGGAACTGACCCTGCGCGGCATCATCCTGGGTGCCTTGATCACCGTGGTGTTCACCGCCGCCAACGTCTACCTGGGCCTGAAGGTGGGCCTGACATTCGCCTCCTCCATCCCCGCCGCCGTCATCTCCATGGCGGTGCTGCGCCTGGCCAAGGACAGCACCATCCAGGAAAACAACTTCGTGCAGACGCTGGCCTCCAGCGCTGGCACGCTGTCCTCGGTCATCTTCGTGCTGCCCGGCCTGGTCATCGTCGGTTACTGGACCGGCTTCCCCTTCTGGCAGTCGGCGGGCATCTGCGCCGTGGGCGGCATCCTGGGCGTCATGTACACGGTGCCGCTGCGCCGGGCCATGGTGGTGCAGGGCAACCTGCCCTACCCCGAGGGCGTGGCCGCCGCCGAGGTGCTGAAGGTCGGCTCGCCCGACACGGCCGGTGAGGCCGGGGCGGAGGAGGCGGCCAAGGGGGCCGGCCTGCGCGATGTGGTCGCCGGCGCCGTCGTCTCCGTCGGGTTCTTCCTGATGACGGCGATGCGCTTCTTCACCGAGCAGTTCCAGGGCTTCGTGCGCATCGGCGGCGGCGTGACCGGCCTGGGCACGGGCCTGTCCATGGCCCTGCTGGGCGCCGGTTACCTGGTGGGCGCCACCGTGGGCCTCGCCATGTTCGTCGGCGTGGCCATCGCCTGGTTCGGCGCCGTCCCCATTCTGACGACACTGCACCCGCCGGCCGACGGCATGGATCTGATCCAATACGCCAACAGCGTCGTGTGGCGCCAGCAGGTCCGCCTGATCGGCGCCGGCGCCATCGCCGCCGCCGCCATCTGGACCCTGATCGTCCTGGCCAAGCCCATGGTGGAGGGCATCCGCGCCTCGCTGAACGCCATGAAGAACGTGCGCGCGGGCAACGGCCACTCCGTCCCCCGGGTGGAGCAGGACATCCCCTTCCACTACGTCATGGCCTTCGCCGCCGTGCTGCTGGTGCCGCTGGCCGGCCTGTTCATCTCCTTCATCCTGGGCACGCCCCTGTCCACGCACCTGGTGGTGCTGGTCCTGGCGGGCGTGGTCTTCGCCGCCGTGATGGGCTTCATCGTCGCGGCCGCCTCGGGCTACATGGCCGGCCTGATCGGCAGTTCCAACAGCCCCATCTCCAGCATCGGCATCCTGGCGGCCATCGCCTCGTCCCTGCTGCTGGTGGCCCTGCTGGGCAAGGACGCGGTGGCCGACCCGGTCATCCGCGCCGCCGCCGTGGCGCTGGCGCTG
Source organism: Nitrospirillum goiasense (assembly GCF_034427435.1). NCBI lineage: Bacteria > Pseudomonadati > Pseudomonadota > Alphaproteobacteria > Rhodospirillales > Azospirillaceae > Nitrospirillum > Nitrospirillum goiasense. The sequence continues at coordinate 428,540 of NZ_JAXQNP010000002.1, forward strand.
TTCACCACCTCGGTGGTGCTGACCATCGCCACCATCGCCAACGACAACCTGCAGGACCTGAAGACCGGCCAGCTGGTGGGCGCCACGCCCTGGCGCCAGCAGGTGGCCCTGATCATGGGCTGCGTCGTTGGCGCCGCCGTGATTCCGCCGGTGCTGAACCTGCTGCAGCACGCCTACGGTTTCGCCGGCGCCCCGCTGGATCCGGGCATGGACCCGGCCAAGACCCTGGGCGCCCCGCAGGCGACGCTGATGGCCACCCTGGCCACCGGCATCCTCAGCGGCAAGCTGGACTGGTCCATGCTGGGCATCGGCGCCGTCGTCGGCATCTGCCTGGTGGTGGTGGACGAGGTGCTGAAGGCCACCACCCGCCGCTTCCGCCTGCCGCCCCTGGCCGTGGCCCTGGGCATCTACCTGCCCATGACCGTCACCGTGCCGGTCAGCCTGGGCGCCCTGCTGGCCTACATCGTCGACCGCGTGCTCGCCAAGCGGGCCAAGGCCGCCGGCGTGCCGTTCGCCACCTTCGCCGACGTGCCGCAGCGCCGCGCCATGCTGCTGGCGTCCGGCATGATCGTGGGGGAAAGCCTGTTCGGCGTCGCCCAGGCGGCCATCATCTCCCTCACCGGCAACCAGGAGCCGCTGGCGGTCATGGGGGAAGGCTTTGCCCCGGCGGCCGAATGGCTGGGCGGCGTGGTCTTCCTGCTGGCCTGCCTGTGGAGCGTGCGCTGGGTTCTGGCCCAACGGAAGTAACGGCCAAAACTTTGGCAAGTGGGGCGAAAAGCCCCAGGCCCGAAAGGGTTACAAAGGGGGCTCCACGGGGCCCCCTTTTTCTATCCTTAGTCCCTACCGCTACCGGCGTATGTCGGGTTTGTCCTGAAAAGGGCGTACCATGGGCATTGGAACGATAGATGAGGGCCCGACATGGTCGTCCCCACCCCCGCGTCCCCGACGCCGTCTTCCGCCCCGTCCCCGGCACCTTCCCCGGAATGGATTTTCCTGAACCGCTTCGCCTATGGCCCCCGGCCCGGAGAGGCCCAAGCGTTGCGGCAGCAGGGCATCGCCCATTGGCTGGATGAGCAGTTGCGCCTGGCGGCGGCCAGCACCGCCCCAGGACCGGAATGCCAGCAGAAGCTGGAAAGCGCCACCATGCGCATCAAGTACGATGCCGGCGAGGGCTGGGCGGCGCTGGATGAAATGCGCCCCTTGCGCACGCTGGACCAGCCGGTGGACGCGCTCTGGTCCCTGAACCAGCCCGACCGCAAGCTGCCCTATCAGGAACGGGTGCGCCCGCGCCTGGACCTGGCGGCGGCCACCGTCATCCGGGCCGTTTATGATCCGGCCCAGTTGCGCCAGGTCATGACCCTGTTCTGGCACGACCACTTTTCCATCAACGCGGCGGACAGCTACACGGCCCCGGCCCTGCCGGCCTACGATACCGCCCTGCGCACCCATGCCCTGGGCAATTTCCGCGACCTGCTCGAGGCGGTGGCGACCAGCCCCGCCATGCTGATCTACCTGAACAACCGCTCGTCGCGCGGTGGGGCCGCCAACGAGAACTACGCCCGCGAACTGTTCGAGCTGCACACCCTGGGCCGCGACGCCTACCTCAACACCCAGTATGACCGCTGGCGCGACGTGCCCGGCGCCCTGAAAGGCGCGCCCGAGGGCTATATCGACCAGGACGTCTACGAGGCCAGCCGCGCCTTCACCGGGTGGAGCATCCAGAGCGGCCAGGACCTGGGCGGCTACAAGGCCGCCAACGACGGCCGCTTCACCTACATCGAATCCTGGCACGACAATTATCAAAAGCGCGTGCTGGCGGCGGAGTTCGACAGCTATCAGCCGCCGCAGAGCGACGGCCATCGCGTGCTGGACCTGGTCGCCAACCACCCCGCCACCGCCCAGTTCATCTGCACCAAGATGGTGCGATCCCTGCTGGGCGGGGAGCCGTCGCCGGAATTGGTGAAGGCCGCCGCCGCCGCCTGGCTGGACAATCGCCAGCGCCCCGACCAGATCGCCCGCGTGGTCCGGCTGATCGCCCTGTCGCCCCAGGCCACGGCCAACTGGGGTGCCCGGCCCAAGCGGCCGCTGGAGCTGGTGGCCAGCTTCGCGCGGGCCACCGGCCTGCCCGTCACCGCCAGCGAGGGGCTGGTGAACACCATGGATAGCGCCGGGCAGAAGCTGTACGCCTGGCCCACCCCGGACGGCCACCCCATCGCCGACGATTATTGGCTGGGCGCGCAGAACATGCGGGCGCGCTGGAACCTGGCGCTGGGCCTGGCGGAAGGGTGGTGGATGCCGCCCGGCCTGTCGGCCGGCGCCCAGATGGGCCCGGCGGCCGCGCACAGCGGCCAGGCTGTCGCCTTCTGGTCCGAGCGGTTGCTGGGCAGCCCCAGCGCCATCGACGCCAGGGCCCTGCTGGGTGGCCTGTCCCTGGCGGCCGACGCGCCGCCCACGGTGGACAACAAGACCGGTGAATTCGCCAACCGCCGCCTGGCCGCCTATGTGGCCATGAGCCCGGCTTTCCAGCTGCGCTGAGCCGGAGGAGGAGACGCATCATGGCGTTCAATACAGTTGATTTCAGCCGACGCGAGATCCTGAAGACCCTGGCCGCCGCCGGCGCGCTGACCACCGTGCCCGGCCTGGGCCAGCTGGCCTTCGCCGCCCCTGGCGGCGCGCAGGACGCGAACGGCAAGATCCTGGTCGTGCTGTTCTTCCGGGGCGGCATGGACGTGCTGAACTTCATCGGCCCGTCCAACGACGCCGTCTACATCGATGCCCGGCCGGCCGACCTGCGGCTGCTGGACAGCGGCGACAAGGCCGGCATCCCCCTGGACAGCGACCTGGCCCATGGCGTGGACTTCCGCCTGCATCCTGAGGCGGCCGCGCTGCATGAGCTCTACCGCCAGGGCGACCTGGCCATCGTCCACGCGACCGGCCTGGCCAACGCCACCCGCAGCCATTTCGAGGCGCAGGAGCTGATGGAGCGCGGGCTGGCGGACGAGCCCAAGGGCAACGGCGCCCTGGGCACGGAGGGCGGTTGGGTCGCCCGGCTGCTGCGCCAGATGGGCGGCGACGGCGAGCTGGTGGCCATCAGCACGGCGGGGGGCGTGCCCAAGCTGCTGCAGGGCTATCCCGAGGCCCTGTCCATTCCAGATCTACGCGGCGGCTTCGGGCTGCCGGGCGGCCCCAGCACCCAGGCGGTGCTGGAGCGGCTGTACCCCACCGGCCAGGCCACGGGGGGCACCGCCAATGTCGCCACTCTCAACGTGGCCAGGGGCGGCCGTGTCGCCCTGGACGCCGCCTTACGCCTGAACGCCGCCCTGCCCAAGGGGCCGGACGGCAAGGTCCTGCCCTACCAGCCGGAGCATGGTGGCGCCTTTGACGGCGATGTCGGCCGGTCGCTGGAAACGGTGGCCCGCCTGATCCGCATGGATGCGGGCCTGAAGGTGGCCTGCGTCGACATGGGCGGCTGGGACACGCATGAGGGCCAGTCCGGCCGGTTCAAGAGCCTGGTCCACCAGCTCTCAGGCTCGCTTTCCACCTTCTGGAACGACCTGTCCGCCTATCACGACCGCATCACCCTGGTGACGATCAGTGAATTCGGCCGCCGCCTGCGCGCCAACCGCAGCGGCGGCACCGATCACGGGCACGGCTCGCTCATGATGGTGATGGGCGGCGGCGTGGCGGGCGGGCGCCTGCTGGGGCGCTGGCCCGGCCTGCAACCCCAGGACCTGGACGAGCGGGTGGACCTGGCCGTCACAACCGACTATCGCGACGTGCTGACCAGCGTGCTGAAGCACCGCATGGGCGTGGGCCAGGTCGACGGCGTCTTCCCCGGCTTCCACCCCGGCGGCGGCGACCCGGCCTTGTTCAAGGCGTAAGCCGCCGGGAACGCCGCCGGAGGCTGGACGTCCTATCGCGCCAGGACGTGGGCCGCCTGCTTGGTGGTGGCCACGGCGGTGCCCACCTGACCGACGGCGGCGGCGATGCCGCCGAGGTTGGTGGTCACCGTCTCCACCGCCACGGCCATGCGCTGCATGCTGGAGGACATGTCGCGGGTCACGGCGCTTTGTTCCTCCACGGCGCTGGCGGTGCTGGTCACATATTCCCGCACCGTGCCGATGGACTGGCGGATGGTGGACAGCGCCCCCACCACCTCGCCGGAGACGGCCTGCATCCCTTCGATCTCGTTGGAGATTTGCTGGGTCGCGTTGGCGGACTGCGTGGCCAGGTTCTTCACCTCCGTCGCCACGACGGCGAAGCCCTTGCCCGCCTCGCCCGCCCGCGCCGCCTCGATGGTGGCGTTCAGTGCCAGCAGGTTGATCTGCCCCGCGATGCCGCGGATGGCCTCCACCACCCCTTCCATGGAGCGGGCGACGGTGGCCAGCCGCTGGGTGGAGGCATCGGCCCGCTCCGCCAGCTCGGCGGCGCTTTCCGCCGCCGCCCGCGACTGCGCCATGCTCTGCGAGATTTCGCGGATGGAGGCCGCCAGCTCCTCGGCGCTGGAGGCGATCATCTGCACGGCGCCCGATGTCTCCCCGGCCGCGTGCAGCGCCTCGCCCGACTGTCCCGTGGCGCGCGCCATGGCCTGGTCGATCTCACCGAAATTCTTGTCGATCAGTTGCTTGAGGTCCGCCAGCATCTGAACCTGGCGGGTGATGTCGGTCGCGTACTTCACCACCTTGAACGGCCGGCCGTTCAAATCGAAGATGGGGTTGTAGCTGGCCTCGATCCACACCGCGCGCCCGCCCTTGCCGATGCGCTTGAACTGCGCCGCCCGGTATTCCCCACGCCGTAGCGCGTCCCAGAAGGCGCGGTAGTCGGCGCTGTCTCGCTGGGCCGGTTCCACGAACATGGCGTGCGGCTTACCCCGCACCTCGTCCAAGGTGTAGCCCAGGGTGTTCAGGAACAGATCGTTGGCGGTCAGCACCGTGCCGTCCAGGGCGAACTCGATCACCGCCTGTGACCGGCGGATGGCGTCCATCTGGCCCCGCAGGTCAGCGTACTCCAGCTTCTGCGCCGTGACATCGGTGGCGTACTTCACCACCTTCACCGGCCGGCCGGCCTCGTCGAGCACGGGATTGTAGCTGGCCTCGATCCAGACCTCGCGGCCACCCTTGCCGATGCGCTTGAACTGCGCCGCCTGGTATTCCCCGCGCCGCAGCGCGTCCCAGAACGCCTTGTAGGCGGCACTGTTCCGTTCCGCCTCTTCGACGAACATGGCGTGCGGCTTGCCCTGGATTTCCGCCAGGGTATAGCCCATGGCAGACAGAAAGTTCTTGTTGGCGGTCAGCACCCTGCCGTCCGGCGAAAATTCGATCACCGCCTGTGACCGGTCCAGGGCCTTCAGGGTGGACAAAACCACACGGATTTTGCGCAGGTAGCCGGCGAAGAACATTCATCACTCCAAGGTAACAGGCCAATATCGCGCCCAGGTGAGCGGATGAAGCCGACGATCCCCGAGTGGGCCAAAGCCATTGGCCCTGACCCTGGGACGTCCATGCCCGCAGGGTGCCCCTTGAGTGATTACCAAATCCTTGCTGTTTGCACGCCGTTAACGTTGCGCAGCCAATTCTAACCTTACGGTTAGGCCGGCTGCCACGCCTCCGGCGACGCGGCGGAGGGCAGGTTCAGGCAGAGCACCAGGCGCACCTGGCCGGTGCCGGCGACGGGGGGTGAGCGGTGGACCACGCCGTCCTCCTCCCCCGCGCCACAGCCGGTTGGCCCGCAGCCCTTGAACAGGGCCACGGCATGGCGGGGCATTTCATGGAGCGGCCCGCGGTAGCGCCGCTGGTCCGCCAGCGCCCGGGCGGCGTCGGCGGGCGCCACGATCTGGGTGCCCGGTCCCCGGTAGGTGGTGATCAGGCGCAGCCGCACATGGTCGCGGTGAAATTTCCAGCAGGCGTCGCCGCCCACGGCCTCCAGCCGCACGTCGATCCACTCCCCACCGGCGACCGCCAGGAAGCGGCGGCAAAGGTCGGTGATATCGGCCGTCAAGGCCGCCGGGGCGTCCGTTCCGTGCACCAGTGGCGCCAAAGCTGTGGCCACGTCGCCCAGGCGGGCCAGAAAACGGCCATGGGGTAGTCGCTCCGCCGGCAGGGCGTCCAGCCAGGCATCAAGGGCCGCGCCAGGATGCCCCCTCCGCCGCCACAAGGCCAAACCCACCGTGGGCTCCATCACCCGATCCAGCACGGCGGGTGTATCGTCCTCGACAATAGCGGCGACGCTCATTGCCGTGTGGTCTCCCCGGCCATGAGGCCGCCGTCCGCCATATCGCTGCGGATGTGGACCGCCAGCGTGGCCAGCATGTCCGCCACCCCCTCGGCACCGTACGCGGTGACCAGACGCGGCATCAGTTCCACCAGGGCCGCCGCCAGGACGCTGTGCCCAGGAATACCGGCCGCTTCGCAGCGCTCCAGCGCACCCTGGACGCTAAGAAGGGCCTCGGCGAAGCGGGGCGGCACCATTCCGGGCGATAGGCCGAGCGCGGCGGTGAAGGTCGTCATCGACAAGGACTCCGCTAAAGGGAAAGCCCGTGACTGTAACGTTATAACATAACATATCAAGAAAAGAATGGCGGCGGCGTGGGGGCCATCCCTCACGCCGCCGCCGGATATGGCCGACCCTGCTGGCTATCGCGCCAGGATGTGCGCGGCCTGCTTGGTGGTGGCGACCGCTTGACCGACTTGACCGATGGCGGCGGCGATGGCGCCAAGGTTGGCGGTCACCGTTTCCACCGCCACGGCCGTCCCTTGCATGCTGGAGGACATGTCGCGGGTCACGGCGCTCTGCTCCTCCACGGCACTGGCGGTGCTGGTCACGTACTCCCGCACCGTGCCAATGGACTGCCGGATGGTGGACAGCGCCCCCACCACCTCGCCCGAGACGGCCTGCATCCCCTCGATCTCGTTGGAGATCTGCTGGGTCGCGTTGGCGGACTGCATGGCCAGGTTCTTTACCTCCGTCGCCACGACGGCGAAGCCCTTGCCCGCCTCGCCCGCCCGCGCCGCCTCGATGGTGGCGTTCAGCGCCAGCAGGTTGATCTGCCCCGCGATGCCGCGGATGACCTCCACCACGCTTTCCATGGAACGGGCCACGCCGGCCAATTGCTGGGTGGAGGCGTCGGCCATGTCCGCCAGTTGGGCGGCGCTTTCCGCCGCCGCCCGCGACTGCGCCATGCTTTGCGAGATTTCGCGGATGGAGGCCGCCAGCTCTTCCACGCTGGACGCCATCATCTGCACGGCACCCGAGGTATCCTCGGCCGCGTGCAGGGCCTCGCCCGACTGCCCCGTCGCCCGCGCCATGGCCTGGTCGACCTCGCCGAAGTTCTTGTCGATCAACTGCTTGAGGTCCGCCAGCATCTGAATCTGGCGGGTGATGTCGGTCGCGTACTTCACCACCTTGAACGGCTGGCCGTTCAAATCGAAAATGGGGTTGTAGGACGCCTCGATCCACACCACGCGCCCGCCCTTGCCGATGCGCTTGAACTGAGCCGCCTGGTATTCCCCACGCCGCAGCGTGTCCCAGAAGGTTCGGTATTCGGCGCTGTGGCGCTCGGCCGGTTCCACGAACATGGCGTGCGGTTTGCCCTGCACCTCGGCCAGGGTATAGCCCAGGGCATCCAGGAACAGGTCGTTGGCGGTCAGCACCGTGCCGTCCAGGGCGAACTCGATCACCGCCTGCGACTTGCGGATGGCCGCCATCTGGCCCCGCATGTTCACATATTCCAACTTCTGCGCGGTGATGTCAGTGGCGTACGCCGCCACCTTCACCGGCCGGCCGGCATCGTCGAGGATGGGATTATAGCTGGCCTCGAACCACACCGTGCGTCCGCCCTTGCCGATGCGCTTGACCTGCGCCGCCTGGTATTCCCCGCGCCGCAGCGCGTCCCAAAACGCCTTGTAGGCGGCGCTGTTCCGTTCCGCCTCGTCCACGAACAGGCTGTGCGGCTGACCCTGGATTTCCGCCAGGGTGTAGCCCACGGCCGCGAGGAAGTTCCTGTTGGCGGTCAGCACCCTGCCATCCAGGGAAAACTCGATCACCGCCTGCGAGCGGTCCAGGGCCTTCAACGTAGAGGCCATCTTTCGGGACCTCTGGGAGAGTCCAGTGAACAAACCAACCTCCGGAAACCAATGTTCTGAATTAAATCCCCGTCAAATCATCGGAATATCGAAACAATAGAGGAAGTTATGCCCGATAATTATCGAGAAATCCGTCTCTGATCGCCCTATTCCTTGACGAGTCGCCCTGCCGAACGGCGGCATTGCTATTCATTTAATTAAATGAACTTAAGCCTGTAATTCTCTAATCCGCTTCTGCACGGGGGGTGGGGTTTTCCTGCGCCGTCGGAACATGCCGCGCGCAAAGTCCATGGCTGGGCCCGGACGACGCGGATCCTGGACGGCGCGGATGACGAACGCGCCGTCCGGCTGGGAATCAGGAACCGCGCCCAGACGTTCCCTCTTCCTTCCGCATTCGGCCTCCGCTGACGGCCATCAGCAGCAGGGCCAGGGTGACCAAGCCGCCGGCCACCAGGAAGGTGATGTACATGCCACTGGCAACCGCCGCCGCCGGGGCGGCGGTGATGTCCGGCACGCCGGCGGCCAGGGTGAACACCGCCCCCATGGCGGAGGCGCCGGTGATCAGGCCCAGGTTGCGCGACAGGTTCAGGATGCCGGAGACGACACCCCGCCGGTCCGCCGGAACGCCGGACATCACGGCGGTGTTGTTGGCCGCCTGGAACAGGGCGTAGCCGGCGGTCAGCACGGCGATGGGCCCGACATAACCGGCGATTCCCATGATAGGTCCCTTCAGGACCAGCCCCGCCGACGCCATCAACGCGGTGCCGGCCACCATGGCGCCCAAGCCGATGATGCTGATCCGCCCTGCCCCGAAGCGGTCAACCAGGCGGCCCGCCGGCACCCCGGCCAGGGCCGACATCAGCGGCCCGGCGGACATCACCAGCCCCACGCCGGCCGGGCTCAGGCCCAGCGCCCGGGCCAGGTAGAAAGGGCCCACGACGAAGGTGGTCGCCATCACCGTCGCCACGGCGGCGCTGCCCACCAGACCCGGCCCCACCACCGGATCGCGCAGCAGGCGCAACCGCACCAGCGGCGACGGCACCCGCGCCTCCACCATCACGAATAGCCCGGCCCCCACCACCGCCCCCGCCAGCAGCGCCAGGTTCAACGAACCCCATTGCCCCCGCCCCAGGGTCATGGCCAGGGCGTACAGCGCCAACGTCCCGCCCAGCAACACCGTGCCCACGCCATCAAAGCCGGTGCGCCCGGCGGCATCCGCAGGCCGACCGCCCTCGGCACGGTCCCCACCCACCGGCAGGGCGCGCCACGCCAGGAGCAGGGCCAGACCGCCCAGCGGCAGGTTGACAAGGAAGATCGCCCGCCAGCCCAGGACGGCGATCAGCACCCCGCCCAGGGAGGGGCCCAGCGCCGTGCCCACGGCCGACATGGTGCCCATCAAACCCATGGCACGGCCCACACGGTCCCCGGGCACCGATCCGCTCACGAACGCCAGGGCCAGCGCCATCATGGCGGAGGCGCCCAGCCCCTGGGCCGCCCGCGCGGCGACCAGGACACCCAGCCCCGGCGCCAGCCCGCACAGCGCCGAGGCGCCGGTGAACAAGGCCAGGCCCGCCAGCAGCATACGGCGGCGCCCGACCAGATCCCCCAGCCGCCCGACGCTGACGATCAGGGTGGTCATGGCCAGCAGATAGGCCAGCACCACCCATTGCACCTGCTGGAAAGGCACCCCCAAGGCCGACGCCAAGGTGGGCAGGGCCACGTTGGCGATGCTGGTACCGAGGGAGGACAGCAGCACGCACAAGGACAGCGCGGCCAGGACCCACCGGGTCCCCAGCCGCGCCGTATCCGCCACCGCCCCTCGTTGATCCACAGGTATTGAACTCATGTCATCCTCCGCTCATCCGTTCGGGCGGACGGTAGACGGCGGGGTGACATGGCGGAACGCGCACGGGTTGCAGTATATTCGTGCACGAGACGCGCCATGTCGGAGCGCGTCCCCCCTATTAGGATCGCCCATGGCCGCCCTGCCCGACCTGAACCTGCTGATCACCCTGGACGTGCTGCTCAGCGAGGGCAGCGTGGCCAGGGCCGCCCGCCGCCTGCGGCTCAGCCCCTCCGCCATGAGCCGGGCGCTGGCCCGCCTGCGGGAAGTGACGGGCGATCCGCTGCTGGTGCGGGCCGGTCGGGGCCTGGTGCCGACACCGCACGCCCTGGAGTTGCGCGAACGGGTGGCCCCCCTGGTGCGGGAGGCGGAGGCCGTGCTGCGGCCGGCGGAGGGGCTGGATTTGGCGCGCCTCAACCGCACCTTCACCCTGCGCACGCGGGAAGGCTTCGTGGAAAGCTTCGGCGTCGCCCTCGTCAACCGCGTGGCGCAGGAGGCACCAGGCGTGCGCCTGCGCTTCGCCCCCAAGCCGGACAAGGGCAGCACGCCGCTGCGCGATGGCGCCGTGGACCTGGAAACCGGGGTGGTGGGCGACAGCATGGGGCCGGAGGTCCGCGCCCAGGCCCTGTTCCGCGACCGCTTCGTCGGCGTGGCGCGGACGGGACACCCGTTAAGTCAAGGCGCCGTCACCCCCACCGGCTTCGCCGCCGCCCGGCACATCGCCGTGGCCCGCCGCGAGCATGACGCAAACCGGCGCCAGGCCCCGGTGGACATGGCGCTGGAGCCGCTGGGCCTGGCGCGCGACGTGGCCGTCATCGTCGGCGACTTCTCCGCCGCCTTGACCCTGGCCCGCGCCACCGACCTGGTGGCCACCGTGCCGGAGCGGCACACCCTACCCCTGCGCAAGGACCTGTTCACCTTCGCCCTGCCGGTCGAGGTGCCGGAGATCACCGTGTCGCTGCTGTGGCACCCCCGCCTGGACGCCGACCCCGCCCACCGCTGGCTGCGGGGATGCGTGCGCGAGGTCTGCGCGGCATGAGCCCTCATGCCGCTAGGACGCGACCGCGTCCGCTGGAGATTTACGGGGAGCCGAAGGCGGACTGGAAATCGAGGATGAGCCAAGCCAGCGGATGCTGGCGCCCGGCGACTGAGGAAACCTTCAACAACCCTAAACCTCCAGCCTGAACCCGACCTCCATGACCTGATCAGGCGGCAGGTGGAAGTAATCCGACGCCCGCAGGCCCAGGCGCTGCATCAGGTGATAGGCGGTCCAGACCGGGCCGGACAGCGCGGGGTTCCGCTCCGCCCGGATCAAGCGCTCGTGGGAGATGTAATAGGTCACCTCCTCCCGGCAGAAGGCCAGGCCCAGGCGGGCCAGACCGCGCATGACCGTGGGCACGTCCGGCTTCTGCATGAAGCCGATGCGCACCGTGACCCGCCAGAAGCCGTTGCCCAGCTGCTCCACCGCCAGGCGCTCCGCCGCCGGCACGCGCGGCCGCTTGGTCGGCACCAGGGTCAGCAGGATGACGTGTTCGTGCAGCACGCGGTTATGGGTGACGTGGTGGACCAGCATGGGTGACACGCGGTCGGCCGTGCGGGTCACGAACACCGCCGTGCCCGGCAGACGGTGGACCACCGTTTCCTCCACCCGCTCCATGAACTCCGCGAAACTGGTGCCGCCCTCACTTAACTTGATCTGCACGATGGCGCTGCCCTTGCGCCAGGCCACCATGAGGAAGGCGATGAAGCCGCCAATGGCGAGCGGCAGCCAGCCGCCCTCCAGCAGCTTGGTGCTGTTGGCCACCAGGAAGGCGAGGTCCACGGCGGCGAAGAAACCCATCATCAGGTTGGTGGGGAGGGCCGGCCAGTCCCACAGTTCGCGCATCACCCGCCGCAGCAGGATGGTGGTGATCAGCATGGTGGCGGACACGGCGATGCCATAGGCCGCGGCCAGCGCCTCGGAATGGCGGAAGCCCAGCACGATCATCAGGGTCGCCAGCATCAGCAGCCAGTTCACCACGCCGACATAGATCTGGCCGTAGGACTTGCGTGAGGTGGGGGAGATGGACATGCGCGGCAGCAGGCGCAGGGTGATGGCCTGGCGCGTCATGGAAAACACGCCGGAGATCAGCGCCTGGCTGGCGATGACAGTGGCCAGGGTGGCCAGGATGACCAGGGGCACCAGCGCCCAGTCCGGCGCCAGGCGGTAGAAGGGGTTGTCCACCGCCTCCGGCCGGTCCAGCAGCAGGGCGCCCTGGCCCAGGTAATTCAGGATCAGGGCCGGGAACACGACGATGAACCAGGCGCGGCGGATGGCGCTGGCGCCGAAATGGCCCATGTCGGCGTACAGCGCCTCCGCCCCCGTCAGCGCCAGGAAGACGGCGCCGAACACGGCGAAGGCCACGCCGGGGGCATGCACCAGCAGATGCTCCGCCGACAAGGGATTGAAGGCCATCAGGATGTCCGGCCGCTGGACGACATGGAACAGGCCGACGGCGGCCAGCATGGCGAACCACAGCGCCATGATGGGGCCGAACAGGCGGCCGATAGCGCCGGTGCCACGATGCTGGATGGCGAACAGCGCCACCAGGACAGCGATGGTCAGGGGCAGGACGAAGGCGCCCAGGTGGCTGTCCGCCACCACCAGGCCCTCCATGGCCGAGAGGACGGAGATGGCGGGCGTGATGGCGCCATCGCCAAACAGCAGGGCGGCGCCACAGATGCCCAGGAACACCACCATGGGCACCATTTCCCGGGCGTTGGGCGGATGCACCAGGGACAGGAGCGAGAGGATGCCGCCCTCGCCGTCATTGTCGGCCCGCAGCACCAGGGCGACGTACTTGACCGCCACGATCAGGATCAGCGCCCAGATGATCAGGCTGACCACCCCCAGCACGTCGCCCTCGCTGGGCAGCCGGCCATGGTGGGTGACGGCGCCCAGGGCCGTCTGCATGGCATAGAGGGGGGAGGTGCCGATGTCGCCGAAAACGACACCCAGCGCGCCCAGCATCAGGGCGGCCCGGCTGCCATGCACATGGCCGTGCCCATGCTCTTGGGGGCCATGCTCTTGCAGGCTATCGGGCCCACCCTCGTCCCTAACCACCGGTTCCGCCTGAGTCATCCCCGCCCCGCCATCCTGCTGTGAACGCATGGCCCTGAAATCCCTACCCAAGATAGGGCAGCCCCGGCGGACCTTCTACCGTTGGGACGGGCGGGGCGGCAATGCGGCGAAAGGGGCTTCAAAAGCCCCACAACGGATCGGGTGGGCGTCACCGGCGATCAATGGGCCTTGGTCAGCGGGCAGGTGCCCTTGTCCTGGGCCTGGTAGGCCTCCTCCCCGGGATGGTGCGCAGCAGCTTGTAATAGTCCCAGGGCTTCTTGCTCTCCTCCGGCTTCTTCACCTCGAACAGGTACATGTCATGCACCATGGTGCCATCCTGGCGCACCGTGCCCTTGGCGAACATGTCGTCCACCGGCAGCTCGCGCATCTTGGCGGCCACCGCCTTGGCCTCGGTCGTCCCCGCCGCCTTGACCGCCTTTAGGTAATGCAGCACGGCGGAATAGGTCCCGGCCTGGACCATATTGGGCATGCGCTTCACCTTCTGGAAATAGCGCTCCGCCCACTGCCGGCTGGCGTCGTCGCGATCCCAGTAGAAGGCCTCGGTCAGCACCAGGCCCTGCGCCGTCTTCAGGCCCAGGGCGTGCACGTCGCTGAGGGTGAACAGCAGGCCGGCCAGGCGCTGCCCGCCCTTGGTGATGCCGCGCTCCGCCGCCTGCTTGATGGCGTTGGTCGTGTCGGTGCCGGCATTGGCCAGGCCGATGACCTGGGCCTTGGACGCCTGCGCCTGCGACAGGAAGGAGGAGAAGTCGCGGTTGTTGAAGGGCGCGTTGACCGCCCCCACCACCGTGCCGCCCTTGGCGGTCACGAAGTCGGTCGTGTCCTTTTCCAGTTGGTGGCCGAAGGCGTAATCGGCGGTGATGAAAAACCAGGACTTGCCACCCGATTCCACCAGCGCCCCGCCGATGCCGCGCGCCAGCGCATAGGTGTCGTACGCCCAGTGGAAGCCGGTGGGGGAACAGTCCTCATTGGTCAGCTTGGAGGTGGCCGCCCCCACCACGATGTCAATCTTGCCCCGCTTCTTGGCCAAGTCCTGCACCGCCAGGGCCACGGAGGAGGTGGTGAGTTCGCCGATCATGTCCACCGCGTCGGCGTCGAACCATTGGCGGGCGATGGCGACACCGGTATCCGGCTTGTTCTGATGGTCGGCGCTGAGCAGCACGATCTTGCGCCCCAGGACGCTGCCGCCGAAATCATCGATGGCCATCTGCGCCGCCACGACCGAGCCCCGGCCGCCGAAGTCGGCGTAGATGCCGGACTGGTCGTTCAGGATGCCGATGCGCACCGGCTTTGCCGCGTCCGCCTCCGGTGCCGCCCGGGCCGCGCCCGGTGCCAGCAGGCTGAACGCCGCCGCCCCCAGCAAAGCGCCTCCCACCAGCGCACCGCGCAGCATGGAACCGCGTCGCGTCAGAGTTCCGCTCATCCGCTTCCTCCCGATATCGTTATGGCCGGCGCCCGTCCTGCCGATCCGGACGCCGCAGGGCATCACTATGCCCCATCCCAGGCGACCCGGAAATGCAACACATTGAAATATCTTGATGCGCTGGGCCTAATGGAGGCGGGCTTAATGAACGCGGTAGAGCCAGGGGCCGGCATCCCCGGGACGGACCGTCAAGGCGCCGGGTCACCGCCAGCAGGATGGCGAAGTCCAGCTCCGTCCCTGCGTCCGCCGCGTCCGGCTGGCGGGCCGAGCGGCAATGCCCAATCGGCAGGCAAGTCCCATTTCGCCTAAAACGCAGGCAAATCCCCTCCCCACCGCCACGATTTCCGGGGCATACTGGCCCGGTGAACGAGATGGGGGCACGCGGTATGGGGACGGATGGGGCCGGGCTGAACAAAAGCCTGGGCGGGTGGCATCTCTGGGGCATCGCCGTGGGCCTGGTGATCTCCGGCGAATATTTCGGGTGGAGCTATGGCTGGGCCCAAGCCGGCACGCTCGGGTTCCTGGCCACCACCATCCTGGTTGCGGTGCTGTACACCACCTTCATCTTCAGCTTCACCGAACTGACCACGGCCATCCCCCACGCCGGCGGCCCCTTCGCCTACAGCCACCGCGCCTTCGGGCCGCTGGGCGGCTTCATCGCCGGCTATGCCACGCTGATCGAGTTCGTGTTCGCCCCGCCGGCCATCGCCCTGGCCATCGGCGCCTATCTCAACGTCCAGTTCCCAGGACTGCCGCCCAAGCTGGCCGCCGTGGGCGCCTATGGCGTCTTCGCCCTGCTGAACATCGCCGGCGTCACCATCGCCGCCACGTTCGAGCTGTGCGTGACCCTGCTGGCCATCGGCGAGTTGCTGGTGTTCATGGGCGTGGTGGCGCCGGGCTTCACCTGGGCCAACTTCGCGGCCCACGGCTGGTCGGGGGACGCCGGTCCCCTTTCAGCCACGGCCCTGGGCGGCATCTTCGCCGCCATCCCCTTCGCCATCTGGTTCTTCCTGGCCATCGAAGGGGCCGCCATGGCGGCGGAGGAGGCGAAGGACCCGGCCCGCACCATCCCCCGCGCCTACATCGCCGGCATCCTGACCCTGGTCGCGCTCGCCTTCGGCACCATGGTGCTGGCGGGCGGAGTGGGCGACTGGCGGGATCTGGCCAACATCAATGACCCCCTGCCCCAGGCCATGAAGGCGGTGGTGGGGGCCGACAGCGGCTGGCTGCACATGCTGGTGTGGATCGGCCTGTTCGGCCTGGTGGCCAGTTTCCACGGCATCATCATGGGGTATTCCCGGCAGATTTTCGCCCTTGCCCGCGCGGGTTTCCTCCCCTCCGTCCTGAGCCGCCTGCACCCCACGCGGCGCACGCCGCACTGGGCCATCCTGGCCGGTGCCGCCGTGGGCATCGCCGCCATCTTTTCCGATGAGGTGCTGGCCTTCGGCGGCCAGCCGCTGACCGCCAACATCGTCACCCTGTCGGTGTTCGGCGCCATCGTCATGTACATCGTCAGCATGGCCAGCCTGTTCCGCCTGCGCCGCGACGCGCCCGCGCTGGACCGGCCCTTCCGGGCCCCCGGCTACCCCTGGGTGCCGGGCCTGGCGCTGGGCCTGGCCTGCCTGTGCCTGGCGGCCATGATCTATTACAACCTGCTGCTGTTCGGGGTGTTCATCGCCCTGCTGGCCCTGGGCTGGCTGTACTGCCGCGTGACGGCCTTTCGCCGGCCCGAGGGCGGCCGTTAAGGGGCCATCAGCGGGTCAGCAGACTGTCGGTGATGCCCGGGGTTTGGATCTCCAGGTCCGGACGCCCCAGGCGCCCGGCCATCTCGGCCCGGATGACCTTCAGCCGTTCCAGATATTCCTCGGCCTCATCGCCGGCGGTATCGGTCAGGATCAGGCTGTCGCTGCTCCACCGCTCGATCAGGGGATCGAGGTCGGCGATACGCTCCTGCAGAATACGGGCATACGCAGCGCTCTGGTTCGTGCTCATGGCTATCCTCCTGCTGTGATGCGACGATCCCCAGCGTTTCAAAAGCGGGTGGGACCGGCAACGGGGCAATGGGTCAAGGCCCCTACGCCGAAAGCCTGGGACCGACGATCCATAGCCGGCGGCCCGCCTAGGCGATCCGACTAGACCATGACCGCCTGTGACCGGCCAAGCAGCCGTGCCATTATTGAATATCTGGCCCCGATATTTCCAGTATACCATTAGTAAATATACGCCATATCGGGCACAAAATGATGCAGCAAGACAATCAAAACCGCCACAAGGGGTATGAGGACCTGGCCGCCATGGCCATCGGCACCTTGATTGTCTCGCTGGGAACGGTTCTGTACGCCAAGGCCACCTTGCTGGTGGGCAGCATCGCCGGCCTGGCGCTGCTGCTGCATTATGTGACAGACCAGGGTTTCTGGCTGTTCTTCTTCGTGCTGAACCTGCCCTTCTATGTCCTGGCCTGGCGGCGCATGGGCTGGCGCTTCACCGCGCGCACCTTCGCCGCCGTCTGCCTGGTGACCATCGAAACGCGGCTGACCCCCGGTTGGGTGGATTTCGCCGTCCTGAACCCCGTCTATGCGGCATTGGCCGGCGGCGGCCTGATCGGCACCGGCCTGCTGATCCTGTTCCGCCACCGCATCGGGTTGGGCGGCATCAACATCCTGGCGTTGTACCTGCAAGAGCGCTTCGGCATCCGCGCCGGCTATGTCCAGTTGGGCATCGACGCCGGCATCCTGGCGGCGGCCTGCTTCGTGCTGACGCCGCAGCGGCTGGCCCTGTCGGTTATCGGCGCCGTCATCGCCAACATGATCGTGGCCATGAACCACCGGGCGGACCGCTACCTGGGCCTGACCGCCGATCCGGCGCGCTGAGCTGAAGGGCACGCGAAAACCCGACCCGCGTCCGGAGGACCCGAACGCGGGGGCGGGGCGAGGCCGGCAGCCTCTGAATTAACGAACCGTCATGCTGTCGGCGACCATGGGTGTCGTGCGACCGTCCAAGTCCGGCCGCGCGATGCGGCTGGCCAGGTCGGCGCGCAATTCCCGCAGGCGGCCCACAAATTCCTCGGCCTCGTCATGGGCGGCACCCGTCAGCAGGAAATGGCCGCTGGTCCACCGCTCGATGAGGGGGTCGAGGTCCGCGATGTGTTCCCTCAGCACGAGGGAATAGGTGCTGTACTGGGTCATGGAACACCTCCACCTTGGTGCTTCCCATGAAAAGCCTTGGCGCTCGTCTGCGCAACCGCTCTCTCGTATTGGTACCCGTATTTGACGCACATCAAGTATTGGGGGCGAATATTATCTGATAAAGCTGATCAGCCGGTGAACCACCCGGATCCGCGGGTCAGCAGCCGGCATCGACCACGGTGGGGCGCCAGGCGGACGGGCGGGACAGCGCCCGCAGGTCCACGTCACGCCGTTGCGGGCGCTCCATCTCGCGGGAGAACAGCCAGCCCTGGCCCATGGCGCAGCCCAGGCCGCGCAGGCGCAGCATCTGTTCCGGATTTTCCACGTGCTCGGCGATGGCGGTGACGCCCAGGCCGCGACACAGCGCCAGCATGCCGGCGACGATGGCCTCCTCCCGCTTGTCCACGCACATGCGGGCGATGAAGCTGCCGTCCAGCTTCACATGGTCGAAGTCCAGCGCCCGGATATAGGTGAAGGAGGCCATGCCCACGCCGAAATCATCCAGGCAGATGGGGTGGCCCAGGCGGCGCACGGCACCCAGCACGGCGCGCGCCCGGTCCAGGTCCCCCATCTGCCCGGTTTCCGTCACCTCGAACATCAGGCGGCCGGACAGGCCGGGCTGCGCCTTCAGTTGCGCCATCAGCGACTGCATGAACAGGTCGGACCCGACGGAGACGGCGGAGAGGTTCACGGCCAGGACGATATCGGCCGGCGCCCGCTCCAGCGCGCGCATCGCCAGGCTGCACACCAGCATGTCGACGTCGTTGATGACGCCCAGCTCCTCCGCCAGGGTGATGACGGCCCCGGGGCGGTCGCCGTTGAACCGGCTCAACACCTCCAGATGGTGCATGCGCCCGGTCTTGAGATCCACGATGGGTTCATAGACCAGGGACAGGCGGTTGCCGCCCAGGTCGTCGCGCAGCCGGGCCAGGCACCCCACCGCATCCTGGACGAAGCCGGCGGCGGCCGAATGGCCGGACAGCACGTCCACCGCCGCCGGCCCCGCCTCGGCGAAGCGACGCAGGGCGTGCAGCAGCAGGCGCGACCGGTCGGCCCGGCTGAGCCCCAGCTTGTCACCGTCCAGGGTGCGGGATTCGACCTCCAGCGGCTGGTCCAGGCCCAGATCGGCGGCGATGCGGCGGATGTCACGGGTGATCTGCTCGGCCAGGCCGGCCGGGGCCAGGACACCGAAACGATGATCGGCGACGCGGCCGGCGACGCCCCCGCCGTGCTGGCGGAAAACGGCGCCGATCTCGGTCATCAACTGGCCCTCCGCCTCGGCCGTCAGGCGGGCGCGGACATCGGCCAGGTTGTTCATGTCCACCAAGGTGAGGGCGTCCGCGGCCGCCCTTTCGTCCCCCTCCCCCTCCTGCGCCAGATTGGCGCCGGCGGCCCGCGCGAAGGCGGCGGACGTGAGCAGGCCGGTGGCGGGATCGACATCCTGCGGGGCGGGCAGCGCCGCCGGACCGGCGGCCAGTTGGCAGAGGGTGACGTTCAGCAGGGGGCTGGACTGCAGGCGGTAGGCTGCCAGGGCACAGACGACGACGCGACCGTCGCGACGGCAAAGACGCACGGGCCGGGGAACACTACGGTCATTATCCCCCAGCGCGCCCAGGACGCGCCGCGCCAACGCCGCGTCGCCCGGCGCCAGCAGCCCGGCCAAGGGGCGGCCCACCAGCTCGACATCGCTGTAGCCGGTCAAGGCCAGGACGGCACCGGCGGCGAACCGCACCACGCCCGCGCCATCCACCTCCAGCAACAGGTCGGCATTGGCGAAGGCGAACCCCAGATACCGCTCGACCCGCTTCATCCTGACGCACCGCTCCCTTGGCGGGCCACGAGGGTGGCCCCAGGCGCGCAGCTTGGCGCCCGCATGCTTAACATTGCATGAACCAACGGCTTCGAGCGGATCGCGGAAAAGCGGAATCGCTTTGGAGCGTGAATCCGCTCGCTGCACAAGAACCTGGAGTCGGGCGCGTTTCCGGGGGTCAGGGGATCAGCGGCCAGGCTCAGTGCCCAACGGCCTGGTTCACCACCCAGGCCAGACGCACGCCCGCCATTTCCAGCCGCATGCGCACCAGCGGCCAGGCGGCGGTTTCATAACCCTGGGCCAGGCGTTCCACGCCGTCCGACTCCGGCGCCCGCAGCAGGCCATAGACGACGTCGCGGGCCAGGCCGTGGCTTTCCTCGCCCCAGGCCTGCACGGCCTTGTCCAGGCCGTCGCCTTTGAACGGGGGGCGGGTGGCGGGGGCCTTGGGCGTCCACGCCTTGGCGTCATAGGCGGTGATGGCCGGCTCCAGCGTGGCGGCGGCCGCCTTGGCTTTGGCGAGGTCGATGGAATAGTCCTTGTTCACCGAAAGGCCCAGCTCGCGGTCGACGATGGAACCGTCCCACACCGAATGCAGGTTCAGGTGGCCGTTCCGGTCATCGTCGAAGTAGCGGACCTTGACGTCGTTGCCGCCCTTGTCATGGTCGCGCTCGGCCGCGTGCAGGGGCTGGTGCAGGTCGCCCACCAGGTGAACCACCCACTTCAGCGCGGCCAGGCGCGCCTCCGGCGCCGCCTTGGAATCGGCCAGGATGCGGGCCTGTTCCGGCAGACGGGCGATGACGCAATTCTCATTGGCGCAGTCGCGGGCGGGATCATAGGCCGGCTGGTCGGTGGGCACGTCGACATAGTGCCAGGGCAGCGTGTCCGGCAGGCCGCCCTTATCCTTGGGCAGGTGGCCCACGGTGTCCGGCCAGCTCGCCACCTCATCCAGGGTGTGGTGGCCCTCCAGCGACAGCAGCTGGTCCACCACCGCCTTGGCCTTGGGTGTCAGCCGGTCCTGGGCGATGTCGCCCACGATGGCATGCCCGTTGGGGCCCCAGGCGAACGCCGGCCCGGCGGTCAGGGCGATGGCGGCGGTGGAAACGAGGGCGGCGGCAAGGCGGCGGAAGGCGGTCATGGACGATCCCGGTCTGGAGAAGGCCGCCAAATTAACCGCTCACCATTGCGCTGTCATGTCGGGTGCGGCGGCTGCGTCATAGAGACCATCCTGCCTAACCCGCAGATGCCTGTGATCCATCCCCAACCGGAACCAGCGGCACGATGGCGGCCAGCCGGTCCCCCAGCGCCTCGCGGGCGATTTTGGCGTCGTAAAGGTCTTGCAGGGACATCCAATACTGGCCACCCGTCGCGAACGCCTGGCCCAGCCGCAGCGCCATCGAGGCGGAGATGGAGCGCCGGCCGGCCACGATCTCGCTGACGGCGTTATGCGGCACACCGATATGTTCGGCGAAGCGCCGCGCGCTCAGCCCCAGCGCCCGCAGTTCGTCAGCCAGGAATTCGCCAGGATGGATGGGGGGCAGGTTTTCATCGGACACGGGCGGACTCCATCGCGTCAGTGGCAATCGGTGATTTCGACATCATAAGGCTGGCCTGGGCGCGACAAGGGGTCTTGGTCAGCGTCTTGACTGGTGAATTCCCACCGGAAACAGACACGCCACTGGTCGTTGATGCGGAAGGGCTTCGCAGGGTGTCGCTTCAAGCGACACCCTCGCAGGAGGGTCTATGTTGAACATGGACCCTTACCTCCAAACATCGGAATTCCGAGGAATGGGGCGCCCTCAATTTTGAGGAATGCATTTATTTCAGGACGTTAGGTGACTCCCCTGTTTTCCGGAGAGTTTGCACTGCCGTAGTGCAAACTCTCCGGACGCTGGGGTCCACCGGAATTTACCCCAGCACTAAGGCTGGGGCGGTGGCGCGCTTCCACCGGCAGCAGCACTAGCTGCAGACTTTTTTGCTGCGTCCTTATTATCGGCCACTGCTTTCAGTTTGCGAAGTCGTTCTTGTCGTTTATAACGGGCCACATATAAATCCTCAAAAAGTGTTTCTATTAGCTCTATTAGAATTTGAGCTTCGTCGATTTCAACATCAATTATTACATTGACATCTTTCTCCATATGCGCCCCTATATTTCCGATTTCGCGCACATGGTCAATGGCTTCTATTACTTCTCCTGTTATTTCAACAATTTGCTTGCTTTCAACCTGTTTTCTGAGTTCATTTATTTCGTCAATGAGTCTTGATTTCGAAATACCGAAGAAATCACGAATTATTCCTTGAATACAACGGCGCGCCAGCGTCGCTGATGCTTTCGGGCTATTGTTAATTATAAGGCAAGCCTCATTATAATCGGATATCAGCACCTGAGGAATGTAAGAAGGCTGGGGCTTAGCAATGCCATTCGGCAATAGTTGCCACGTCACTATAGGATCTTCTCTTACTTCGTCCCTACTGTTTCTAGAGTTTAAAGTTAGATGAAGATATAATTTTCTACATTCTTCATTTGAGCAAATAATTGCAAGTCTTCCTATGGCAAAATACTCGTCATGTTTGTCGCCTGCACGAATTATACTATACCTGTCGTCAAATTTATTGTCAGTTACCGTTTGCGCGTGCCCGCAATATGGGCATTCCCAATTCTGAATTGGCATTTACATCCTCTAAGTTCTAAAATCGGCCCACGTACAAAAAAGGCAGCGGCCTGGGAGCGAAGCGCCCCAGCGGACCCGAAGGCTACCCGGCATCGCTTATGTTGCGCCACCACCAGTTGCGATCTTAAGCGCATCAACGCGACGTGTCACGATTTCAAGCCGTTCGGGTAAGTCCATCGATTCTTTTCGCCATTCTCCTCTTTTTCAGCGAAACTAAAAAGAGCGACCAATGGCCAAGGCATCAAACCGAAGAAAGCAAAATGAATTGCCGCAATTGGAGCAGGGAGATAAGCACCAGAGCAACGCTTGGACCCTCTCCATTCGGGGACATAACGACAGAAACAGTTGATGAAAAGTACGGAGCATGCCGCTTAGGCTATAGTAAAAAAAGATGAATTTGGAAAATTTACAGGATCTGCATAGAACAATGACGTACGTGAAGAATTCACCCATCTTCGCCAATTGATGATTTCCGCAGCCGCAAGCCCGGGCCCTCGCCGTTCTCCGCGATGAAGATGACGTCAGCGGACTCGAGGGCATCTCTCTATGTAATGTCGTGGAGAGCGGCCCTAGATTCCGGCAGATCAATATGGAGGTCGATAGTCACTTAAAATACGAAGCGCTTCAGCCTTAATTATCTGACGCTCTACCAAATCTCTGGTCAATTTTAACGCAATTGACCGATCTGAAAGTGTCATTCCACCAGGGATGGAGTAGGCTCCAAGCCAGAATATTAGCCGACCTAGCTGGGCCTGATATTTGACGCCACCAGATGCCCTAGCTAAGGGAGCACCGTAACGACCACCGCGCATCAATTCTTCTACGCGCTGATGCTCACTTTGCATCAAATAGACAATCTCAGGAAGGTGCTTGCCCAAAAGCCCATCTGTAAAGACGTTAATGTCAAACAAAATAGCCTCCAGGCATTCAATTAAGGGCTCTTCAGCCGAATCCCCGGGCCACCATGCGACGAAATCTCGCCGCTGCCGATAAACTCCACTCCCACTACTTCGAGAGCCGTGCGAATGGCAGATAAATTCTGCGGCATCGGTGTGCGTCGCCCTTTCTCGAAATCGCGTATGGTGCTGAGGCTGACGCCAGCAGCATCTGCCAGTTTTTCCTGGGACCAATCGAGCATGCCGCGCGCCGCACGGCTTTGGGCTGGGGTAGTCATGGCAACATTTTAAGCGCTTAAAGCGCTTAATTCAACGAATATCGTTGACGAACGAGGTAGCCCCCCCTCTCACAATATGTCGACGGCGGCTTGATCCGGCTGCCCTTCAACGAGAGGGTGCAATATGATGAACTTGGTCTCTCACACCGCGCCCGCAGCGGTGACGCCGCGTTTCATGCCCGTAGAGAGCGACTGCATGGAGCCCACGCTGCGCTCCGGCGATCTCGTCGCTGTGGTGCCGGTTGACACCTGGCACGGCGAGGGCATCTACGCCTTGGAGATGCTGCCCGGCGCCCTGGAGCTGTTTCGATGCGCCCCCGACTATCTGGGCGGCTTGGTGCTCAGCCGGGACAACCCGCGCTACAGCACCCGCACCGTCAGCCGGGAGTGGTTCTTAGCCCATGTCGCGGCCAAGGTAGCTGGCACGCTGTCCTTGCTGGATCGCGGCCTGATGGAGCGGGCCGCCGCCGGGCGGCTTGATCATGCCTGCGGCCTGACTTAAGCAGGCCATGGTGGCGGCGCGCTGTAAGATATGCCGGGTAGCCTTCGGGTCCGTGGGGCGTGCCTATCTCCCCAGCCGCCACCGCCTTCCGAAAATCACGACGCGAACTGCGGACACTGGTCTGTCTGCAAATGGGGTGATTTTAGGACACTGTGCGGACACCGATTTTGACCCGCTTTCACGGGCCAAACGGCGACGCCGCAAGTGGCTGATTTTATTGAGGAATTTGGTGCCCCCGGTCGGACTCGAACCAACACGACCTTGCGGCCAACAGATTTTGAGTTTGCCGCGTCTACCATTTCGCCACGGAGGCACCGGGCGCTTCAAGCGTGGGCGGGATCATAGCGATAGAAAGCCGGGGGTCAAGCGCCGCATGCGGTGGCTGGCGTCAATGGGCGGGCACGGGCGGGCGGGGCACAGGCTTGACACGCCGGCCCGGGGGCCCGCGCGGTTGCGGGCGGAGGGCGCACCTGATAGACGGGTAGCGCCCGGCCCCGCCCCCTTGGCGGGGACCCCGCCGTCGGAGATGCCCGTTGCTGCGTAGCCTGTATGACCGCACCCTCGCCCTTGCCGGCCACCGCCATGCCGTGTGGGCCCTGGCGGGTATTTCCTTCATCGAAAGCTCGGTCTTTCCCATTCCGCCGGACCTGCTGCTGATCCCGCTGATCCTGGCCGACCGGCGCCGCGCCTTCTTCCTGGCCACGGTCTGCACCGTGGCGTCCGTCCTGGGTGGCTTCCTGGGCTACGCCATCGGCTATTATTTCTGGGACGTCATCGGCCACCACATCATCGAGGCCTATGGCCTGATGGACAAGTACACGGAGTTCAAGCAGGGTTTCGATGAGAAGGGCGCCTGGATCATCATCCTGAAGGGCATGACCCCCATCCCCTACAAGCTGGTGACCATCGCCAGCGGCGCCTTCCAGTTCGACCTGCTCACCTTCGCCGGCGCCTCGTTGATCTCCCGCGCCTTGCGCTTTTTCCTGGTCGCCGCCCTGCTCTGGAAATTCGGCGAGCCCATCCGCACATTCGTGGAAAAGCGCCTGACGCTGGTCACCACCCTGTTTCTGGTGTTGCTGGTTGGCGGCTTCGTGCTTCTGAAATACGTGCATCTGCACTGAACCTTCGTCCCCGATCCCCGGACCCCCGCCATGACCGCCGTCGCCCCCAGCCCCACCGCCGCCCCGTCCCCATTGGCCCATCCCCGCCTGCCGCAGGCGGCGCTGGTGCTGGCGTCGGTGGCGGCCCTGGGCACGGCGCTGCTGTCGCAATATGTCGGCGGCCTGCACCCGTGCGAGTTCTGCATGTGGCAGCGCTGGGCCTATGTCGCGGCCATCGTGGCGCTGCTGCCCGGCCTGGTGGACACCCGGCTGCGGGGCGCCTCGTTGACCCTGGGCGGCCTGGCCTTCCTGGTGGGGGCCGCCATCGCCGGCTTTCACGCGGGCGTGGAACAGCATTGGTGGGAAGGCTTCACCACCTGCAGCAGCAGCATGCCCAAGAACCTGACGCTGGATCAGTTGCGGGAGCGTCTGATGTCCGCCCCGCTGGTGCGCTGTGACGAGGCGCAGTGGACCTTCCACGGCATTTCCATGGCCGCCTTCAATTTCCCGGCCTCGCTGATCCTGGGCGTGGTCGCCTGGGCCGCCGCCCGCGCCGGCGCCAAGCGGGCCTGAGGAGGGTTTCATGAGCGCCACGAACACCGCCCGCCAGCACCCCACCCAGCAGCCCGCCGCCACCCAGCCGGCCGAGCGCCTTGCCCGCCGCCCCTTGCCGGGCGACCTGGGCACCGAGGCGCAGATCGCCCGCATCATCCGTGTGGACCAGGCGGGTGAGTACGGCGCCGCCCGCATCTATGCCGGGCAGTTGTCCGTGCTGGGGAAAAGACCGGTGGGGACCACCATCCGCCATATGGAGGAGCAGGAGCGCGTCCACCTCGACACCTTCAACAAAATGATGGTGGAGCGGCGGGTGCGGCCCACGGCGTTGCAGCCGCTGTGGAAGCTGGCCGGCTACGCCCTGGGTGCGGCCACCGCCCTGATGGGCGAGCGGGCGGCCATGGCCTGCACCGTCGCGGTGGAGGAGGCCATCGACGCCCACTATGCCGAGCAAGCGGAACGCCTGGGCCCGGGCGAGGCGGAGCTGAAGGCCACCATCGAGAAATTCCGCGCCGAGGAGCTGGAGCACCGCGACATCGGCATCGCCCACGATGCGGAGCTGACCACGGGCTATCCCGTGCTCTACACCCTGATCAAGGCGGGCACCCGCGCCGTCATCTGGGTGGCGGAACGGGTCTGATCAGGGCCTGGGTCAGGGCCTGGGTCAGGGCGCGGCGGCATTGTCGCCGCCCAGCTTGTACGTCAGCCTGAGATAGACGATCTGCCCCGGCACGGTCACTTCGGACCGTTCCCGGTATTGCGGCGTGTCGATCCATGTCACGCGGCGCACGCCATTGAACACGTCGTTGACGGTGACGATCAGCTTCAGCCGCGACGACACGTCATGGCCATAAGACAGGGTCAGAGACTGATAGCCGGACCGCGTGCCGCCCGCTTCCAGCGACCGGCCATGTAGTTGCGCCTGGAGTTGCAGGCTGTCGCCCTTCTCCGGCGTCCAGGTCAGGTTGACCTTGGTCAGGTGCGTGAACAGGGCGCCGTCATACTCCCCGCCACCAACGGGCATGGATTCCCGGAGGTGGGACAGGTCGGAACTGAGGCTGACCGCCCAGTCCGCCCCCAGATGGAAATCCACCGCCAGATCCAGGCCGGCCGACGTGCCGCCGCCCGCGTTTTCCACCGTGGAGACCAGGGCCGTGTCGCCCGGTGCGGCGGCATACTGGTAGTCCACGATATCGTCGGCCAGATGGCGCGCGTACAGGGTGCCGCTGGCCGTCACCGTCCCCGCCGTATAGGTGTAGCCGGCCTCCACCGAGTCCGTCCGGCTGGGCCGCAAGCCGGTATTGCCCAGAATGGTGGTCGCCCCGACGATGGTCTGAAGCGGATTCAGTTGTTCCGTCGTCGGCCGGTCGATGCGCCGGGTGTAGCTGAGGGTAAGGCGGCTCTCAGGGCCGAGATCCCGCCCCAGGGACAGGCTGGGCAGCCAGCGCAGGTCGTTGGAGTCCGGCATGCCGTCCGCCGCCGCCAGGAACCGCATCGCCATCGACTCCACCCGCAGCCCGCCCTTGACCAGCCAGAACCCCAGCAGGCGCTGATAACTGGCGTAACCGGCGCTGAGGGTGCGGTTGAGGCCGAAGCGCGCGGCGGGGGTGACACCGAACCCGCCCTCCCCGGATCGCCCACCGCCCCCGCCAGATAGGCGGACTGCACCCGGTCCAACTCGACCTCAAACCCCAGCTTGATCTGCTCCTCCCGGGGTCGCGGCAGGACATAGTCGCCGCTGACGGTATCGATCAGCTCACGTTCCGTGTGCCGCTGGCGATAGATGTCCTCCACAGAGGTTGGAACGTCGAAGAGCTGGTCGTCGGTCTGGTCGCGCAGCGTCTCATGATCCTCATGGCTGGCCCTCAGGGTCAGCGTGTCGCCCCCGATCACACCCTTGCGGACGTAATCGCCGGTCAGGGAGGCGTGGTCGAAATGCTGCGGGGCGCGGTCCTGGGTGACGCTGCGGCTGGTCACCCCGCCGTCGGGACCATAAACGCCCAGGTCATCCTGATAGCGGCGCGGCCGGTGGCGCAGGGCCCCTTCCCCGCCGAGGCTGAACGAGTCGTGGTCCGATGCGGCATAGGCCACGGTCAGGGCGCCGGTGGTGTTGGTGTAGGGCACGAAGGTGGAGCGATGCTCCACCAGGCGGCCGGCGGCCAATCCATCGGCGTTCTTGGCCGTCCGATCGATGTCCAGCAGATCGTAGCGGATGTCGTCCCGCACGTCGGCCGAGCCGCTGAACGTCCAGGCGCCCAACCCAACGGAACCGGCGGCGGAGCCGCTGCGTCGCCCCTGCGGCCCGATGCCCGCCCCCAGGTCCACCTTGGCCGCCGGGGTGCGCGGCTTGCGCGTGACCAGGTTGATGACGATGCCGGCATCCCCCGGAACTCCGGCCCCGGGTCGGTGATGACCTCGATCTTGGCGATGGTATTGGCCGGCATGGATTGCAGGGCCGTGGCCAGGGGCATGCCGCGCAACGCCGGGGAGGGCTTGCCATCGACCATCACCGTGACGGTGGCGCCATGCACGCTGACCTTGCCCGCCGGGTCGACACTGACCGAGGGCAGGGTCGTCAGGATGTCGGCGACACTGCCGCCCCCCTTGGCCTGGAGGTTGTTCGCCAGGTCGTAGACTGTGCGGTCGTCCAGGCGCGTGGCCTCCGGCGGGGTGGCCGTGACGGTGATTTCCGTCTGGGCCAGCGCCGGTGGCGCGGCGGCCGAGGGCGCGGCGATAGCGAGGCTGGCGATGACCACGCGTCGAAACCCCCTGACCTTCACCCTATTTCCCCTTCATACGGTCTTGGCGCGGGCACATGGGCGCACACTCCCGACAGCATGGGCCGGGAGGTCGCAAGGCGCAGGCGCGTAATGGAAACGAGGGGAATGGCCCCCGGGAAAAGCGGGGCGCTCCCCACACTTTCCTCAGGCCGTCGCGCCCCCGTCAGTCGGTAATGCCTTAAAATTCCAGCATTTGCTTGCCAGCGCAAACGACGATACCTTGGCGCGATCCTGAGTTTTTCTAAGGACGGGCCCCATGCCGCTCAGCGCCATTTCCTTGAACGCGCTGCGGGCCTTCGAGGCCGCGGCGCGGCACCTGAGCCTGACCCGCGCGGCGGCGGAACTGCACGTCACGCAGTCGGCCGTCAGCCATCAGGTGCGCGGGCTGGAGGAACAGTTGGGCGTCAGCCTGTTCCGCCGCAGCACCCGGGGCCTGATCCTGACCGATGAGGGCCAGGCCCTGGCACCCACCATCCTGGAGGCGTTCGCCATGATGGAACGGGCGCTGGACGCCGTCAGCGCGACGGGCCCGGCGGAGATCGTGAACCTGGGCGTGGTCGGCACCTTCGCCGTCGGCTTCCTGTTCGAACGCCTGGCCACCTTCCGCGCCCAGCATCCGCGCGTCGACCTGCGCATCATGACCAACAACAACAAGGTCGACCTGTGGACCGAAAGCCTGGACCTGGCCATCCGCTTCGGCGACGGCGCCTGGCATGGCGTGGAGGCGCACCGCCTGATGGACGCGCCCATGACGCCCCTGTGCGCACCGGCCGTCGCCGCCGCCTTGCACAAGCCGGCGGACCTGGCCGCGCATGCGCTGCTGCGGTCCTATCGCGCGCAGGATTGGCCGGCCTGGCTGAAGGCCGCCGGCGTGCCGGGGATCACGGCGCGGGGGCCGCTGTTCGACGCCTCCCCCCTTATGGTCCAGGCGGCGATGGTGGGGGAGGGCGTGGCGCTGGCGCCGCCCGCCATGTTCCGGCGGGATCTGGAGGAGGGCCGCCTGGTGCAACCCTTCCCGTTGTGCGTGGATACGGGGGCCTACTGGCTGACCCGGTTGTTCTCAAAACCGCTGACGCCGGGCGTCCGCGCCTTTCGCGACTGGATGCTGGCCTGCACCGCGCCACATCGCTGACGGCCCCACATCGCCAAGAACGGGCCGTCAGAAGGGATCCAGTTCCGTGTCCCAGTAGAGGAAGTCGCGCCAGCTTTCGTGCAGGAAATTGGGCGGGAAGGCCCGGCCGTTTTCCTGAAGCTGGAACACCGTGGGCTGGAACGGGGGACTGAGGGGGATCATGCCGCATTGGTGCGGCAGACGGCTGCCCTTGGCCAGGTTGCAGGCGGAGCAGGAGGTGACGACGTTGTCCCAGGTGGTGCGTCCGCCGCGGGAGCGTGGGATGACGTGGTCGAAGGTCAGTTCCTGGGTGGGGAAAGGCTCACCGCAATACTGACAACAGAAATGATCGCGTAGGAAGACGTTGAAGCGGGTGAAGGCCGGCCTTCGAGTCGCCGGTATGTATTCCTTCAGACTGATGACGCTGGGTATTCGGATTTCCGCCGTGGGCGACCGCACGACGCGGTCATAGACGGAAATGATGTTGACCCTGTCCAGGAACACGGCCTTGACGGTGTCTTGCCAAGACCAGAGGGACAAGGGGAAGTAGCTGAGCGGCCGGAAATCGGCGTTCAGTACCAAGGCCGGACAACTGTCTAGTGGTGGAGACAATACCACCCCCGCGCCGTTCCCGAGGAAGGCCGGGGCCGAACCCACGGCCAGAGATCATTGCCTTATTAGCCTTTCCCGCCCAATTCGGCAATCCTCGCCTTGGTGGGGGCCCCGCGATTTCACCATAACGTCATATGTTTACCCACAAGATGTGGGGCGGTCATCCCGCCCTACCCCTTTTTGTAGGGAGGGCGGAAAGCCAAACCAGGGCCGACTCGGAGCAGGGAATGGGGGGCAGGGAATGGGGGGCAGGGGATGGGCAAGTCGTGGCCGCCGGTGGTATCAGGGGGCATGACCCAGCCCGTGACCCGCTTCGCCCCCAGCCCCACCGGCTTGCCCCATCTGGGCCACGCCTATTCCGCCCTGTTCGGTTGGGACGCGGCGCGCCGGGGCGGCGGCATCTTTCTGCTGCGCTTCGAGGATATCGACCCCAACCGCTGCCGTCCGGAGTTCGAAGAGGCCTTTCTCCGTGACCTGGCCTGGCTGGGCCTGAGCTGGCCGCAGCCGGTGCGGCGCCAGTCGGAACACATGGCCGATTATCGCACCGCCCTGGACCGCCTCTCGGACCTGGGGGTGCTGTACCCCTGTTTCTGTTCGCGCAAGGACATCCAGGACGAGATCGCGCGGGCCGGCGCCGCCCCCCATGGGCCGGAGGGCCCCCTCTACCCCGGCACCTGCCGGCATATGGACCCGGCGCGGCGGGCCGACCTGCTGGCGGCGGGCGCGCCGCACGCCCTGCGTCTGGATGTCGCGGCCGCCGCGCACCGCACCGGACCGCTGCGCTGGACCGACCTGGAGGCGGGCACCGTGACGGCCCAGCCCGGCATCCTGGGTGATGTCGTGCTGGCACGGCGCGACGTGGCCACCAGCTACCACCTGGCGGTCACGGTGGACGATCATCTTCAGGGCGTCACCCTGGTGACCCGCGGCCGCGACCTGATGGAGGCGACGCATGTGCACCGCCTGCTGCAGGCCTTGCTTGACCTGAACGTCCCCGACTGGCATCACCACCGCTTGCTGGTCAATGAGCGTGGTGAACGGCTGGCCAAACGCGACGGGGCGGCAAGCCTGGCGGCGCTGCGTGACGGCGGGGCCACCCCGGCCGACATCCGCCGCCGGTTGGGCATGGACTGATGGGTCGGAACCGGCCGGGTGTGAACCGGATAGATGTGAATATGCCTTGATCAAGCCCGGGTCCCGCTCATCTAGCCAAGCGCGCGCTTCGCTGCCCAGCGCATTTTTCGCCTCCCAGACCGAAGGCTCCGTGGTAAGAACGCCCTATGCCTGATGCCGACACCCTCGCCCATTACCGGACCCTCGTCAAAGACACGACGATAGATGGCAACACCCTGCTGTCGACGGACTACTTCAATCACTTCAACGAAGTGATCATGCTGTTGTCCATGCTGGGCGACATGCCGGAAATGCTGGACGAGATCCGCGCCTGGCAACCCAAGACCTACAAGCAGCATTTCGAGGGCAGCGGCCTGGGCTTCGCGGCGTTGGCCATCGAAGCCTACGACCATGTGCCGCCGGAATACCGCCAGCCCTTCGACCGGGTGGTGGAGGAGCTGGACGCCACCATCGCCGAGGCGGTGATGGCGCTGGAGGCGGAGCAGGATTTGCCGGAGATGCTGGGCTTCCTGGCGACGGACTATTGGCAGCGCCTGCAAAAGCTGGTCGACCGGGGCAGCGCCATCGTGCACGGCGCCACCGAGCAGGCGACCCTGGACCAGGACGCCATCGACGCGCTTTTTTAAGTCCCTCAGACGCCGGGCGGGCGCATCCGCGCCCTGGGCTGTCCTCAGTTTCCAGTCCGCTGCGCTCCCCGGAAACTTCCGGCGGACGCGGTCGCATCCTATGAAAATTTCTGGGTCCCTCAGGCGCCGGGCGGGCGCATCCACGCCCTATGGAATTGAGGCGAGGGCCCCGGCGTATCAGTCGTTGGTGCGCAGGCCGGTCACCAAATCCATGTAGTCCGGCTCATGGTCCGGACTCAGTTGACCGTGGCGGATCAGGAAATCGATCACCACCAGGTTGACGTTGAACTTCCAGTCATCGGTGGTGCGGACGCTGTCCGCCACCCGGTCCAAGGGCCAAAGCTCAAAGGACTCGACCTCGCCATCGGTGTTGCGGGGGATGACGTCGCGGCTCAGCGCCAAGTCGTAACAGAACAGGGTGTCGCGCCGCAGGCCGGCGGCGGTGTCGAAGACATAGGTGATGGCGCCCACCGGCACGGCGCTGCGGGCCAGGCTGGGGTCAAGGCCGGCTTCCTCGTGCGCCTCCTTCACCAGGTTTTCAGTGAGGCTGAGACCGGCAGGCTGGCCGCCGGCCACGATGTTGTCCAGCTTGCCGGGCGCCACGCCCCGGTCCCGGGCCCGCCGGCCCACCCACATCTCCAGGCCACCGTCGGCGCCCCGCACATAGCCGTTCACGTGCAGGCCGAAGCCGCGAACGCCGAAGCCAGGCACCGCCGCGCGGTCCAGGCGAAACAGCTCGGGCTGCCCCCACTGGGCCAGTACGGGAAAGTCTTCCCCCCGCAGGGATGGCACCAGCCCGTCCGCCGCCAGCGTGGCCACCACCTCGCGGACCGCCTGGGTACGGCTCGCGGCATCGGTGGGCAGCAGATCCAGCAGCGGGGCGGCCCCTTGCGTCCAGCGAAAGGCGTCGCTGAGGCCGGCCACCCGGTCGGCGAAGGCGGGGCGCACATGCCCCACACGCTGACCATTGACGGCGAAGGGCAGGAAAGCCGCGGCGTCGTGGGCGTTGCACGCCCGGATGTGTCGAAGAAAGGCCATGGTCGGGTTTAGCCTGGACCGCCATCCGGCGCAATGGCGCCGATAGAGGCCAAAAGGTCGCGGTTGATCCAGATCAATCAGAATTGCCAAAAGGTTAGGGCGGTTCCCCGGGCCCGCCGATTTTTACGGATGATTTACCAACCGGCGCGAGTGTTGCTTGGTCATGCGACGCCATGCGGGGCGCCGCCACCTTGCAGGGGACAGGACCATGACCGCCGACCAGGACGCGATGCAGCGCCAGTTTCAGGAACGCCTGACCTTCCTCAACATCGACGCCGCCACCCGCGACGCCCTGCGCAGCCTGCGCCCCCAGGTGGAGCGGGAGTTGCCCGCCATCCTGGACCGCTTCTACGCCAAGCTGCGCACCCAGCCGGAGATATTCAAACTATTCGGCGGCGATGAACACCTGGCGCATGTGAAGCAGATGCAGATGCGCCATTGGGCGGCCATCGTCACCGGTTCGTTCGACACCACCTACCTGGACAGCGTGATCCGCGTGGGTCGGGCCCACAACCGCCTGGGGCTTGAGCCGCGCTGGTACATCGGCGGCTACGCCTTCATCACCGGGGAGTTGCTGGCCATGGTCGCGGGTACCAAGCGCCGCGGCCTATTCGGCTGGCTGAAGCCGCGCGTGGACATGGCCCGGCTGCAACAGGCCCTGCTGCGGGCGGTGATGCTGGACATGGACCTCGCCATTTCCGTCTACATCGAGGAAGGGCGCCGGGACCGGCAGCGGGTGCTGGAAGGCCTGGCCCAAGGGTTCACCGACACCATGTCCGGCGTCATCGACGGCATCGGCACCGCCGTGGGCGGCCTGCGCGATGACGCCGGCCTGCTGACGAAGGCGGCGGACCGGTCGCTGAGCGACAGCACCCAGGCCGATGCCGCCGCCGGCGACGCCGCCGGCAACGTCCAGGCGGTGGCCAGCGCCACCGAGGAGCTGTCCGCCTCGATCAACGAGATCAGCGCCCGCGTGGCGCAGTCGAACAAGATTTCGGCAGAGGCGCTGGAGACGACGCGGCGAACCGACGGCGCCGTGCGCAGCCTGGTGGCCGCCGCCGGCCGCATCGGCGACGTGCTGGGCCTGATCAACACCATCGCCAGCCAGACCAACCTGCTGGCGCTGAACGCGACCATCGAGGCGGCCCGGGCCGGCGAGGCGGGCAAGGGCTTCGCCGTCGTGGCGGGGGAGGTCAAGGCCCTGGCCACCCAGACGGCCAGGGCGACGGAGGAGATTTCGGCGCAGGTGAGCGCCATCCGGCAGGTGTCGGAGGAAGCGGTGGCGGCCATCAGCCAGATCGGCACCGTCATCGCCGGCATGGATGAGATCGCGACCTCCATCGCCGGCGCGGTGGAGGAGCAGAGCAGCGCCACGCGGGAAATCGCCCGGGGCATCACCCAAGCCGCCACCGGCACCGCCGGGGTATCGGCCAGCATCGGCCATGTCGCCGACGCCGCCCGCCAGACCGGGGCGGCCGCCGACCGCGTCAACCAGTCGTCCACCGCCCTGGGGCTGCAGGCCCAGCGCCTGCGGGACAGCGCACACACCTTCACCACCCGCCTGCGGGAAAGCGCCTGAGCCGTCAGCCGCCAGATTGGCCGGGGGGTGTCAGGGGCCTCCCCAAGCCGATGGGCAAGCGCGCACGCGCACGCTATAATCGGCGCCATGGGCACATTCCTCTTCTTTTGCCTGGGCGCCACCATGCTGGCCGTGCTGGGCGTCCTTATCCTGGGCCTGTTCACCATGGCCCGGGGTGGCGATAAGGCCGGTACAACGGGCAACCGCCTGATGTGGTGGCGTATCCGTCTGCAAATCCTGGCGGTGGTGCTGTTCATCCTGACGGCGCTGGCCCTGGGGCACCACGCATGAGGGCCGCGGCGCATGGCATCGGGATGCGGGGGTCGGCATGGTCACGCTGACCCGCATCTACACCCGCGGCGGCGACAAGGGCCAGACCTCGCTGGGCGACGGCCGGCGCGTGGCCAAGCATGACCTGCGGGTCGAGGCCTATGGCACGGTGGACGAGGCCAACGCCGTCATCGGCCTGGCCCGCCTGCACACCGCCGGCACGGCCGAGGACGCCTATCTGTCCCGCATCCAGAACGACCTGTTCGACCTGGGCGCCGACCTGTGCACGCCCGAGCAGGAGGCTCCCCCCTACCCGCCCCTGCGCATCGTCGATGCCCAGGTCACCCGGCTGGAGCGGGAGATCGACGCGCTGAACGCCGAACTGGCGCCGCTGTCATCCTTCGTCCTGCCCGGTGGCACCCCCGCCGCCGCCTATCTGCACCAGGCCCGCACCGTCACCCGGCGGGCGGAGCGGCTGGTAGCCGCGCTGGCGGAGCGGGAGCCGGTGACCCCGGCGGCCTTCAAGTACCTGAACCGACTTTCAGATTTCCTGTTCGTCCTGTCGCGGTACGTGAACGGCCGGGGGGCGGGCGACGTGCTGTGGGTGCCCGGCGCCAACCGTTAGGGGCCGGAAACATGCGGGGAGTATCAGCGTAAACCCTTGGGTTTAGGCCATATTGCAGTGCAACAGGGCAGCGTTGACAGCCTTGTGGGACAATCCTATTTTTGCCGACCACGTCCGTATGGCTCGATCCGCCGGACGTGGAAAATAACCAGAACCCGCCAGATCGAGGGTGGAGCGTCACACCGGGCGGGCGCCCTTCCCAAGAAGTGCCGAAGGATGGCTTGAGAATGAAGATACTGGTCGCGGTCAAGCGGGTCGTTGACTACAACGTGAAGGTCCGTGTGAAGGCGGACGGCACGGGTGTGGAGACGGCCAACGTCAAGATGTCGATGAACCCGTTCGACGAGATCGCGGTTGAGGAGGCTGTGCGCCTGAAAGAGGCGGGCAAGGCCACCGAGATCGTGGTGGTGAGCGTGGGTCCGACACAGGCGCAAGAGACGCTGCGCACGGCGCTGGCCATGGGTGCCGATCGCGCCATCCTGGTGCAGACGGACGCGGAGACGCAGTCGCTGGGCGTGGCCAAGACGCTGAAGGCGCTGGCCGAGAAGGAACAGCCGGGCCTGGTGATCCTGGGCAAGCAGGCCATCGACGACGACGCCAACCAGACCGGCCAGATGCTGGCCGCACTGCTGGGCTGGGCCCAGGGCACCTTCGCCAGCAAGGTGGTGCCGGCCGAAGGTACGGTTGCCGTGACGCGGGAGATCGACGGCGGGCTGGAGACGGTGGAGTTGAAGCTGCCGGCGGTGGTGACCACCGACCTGCGCCTGAACGAGCCGCGCTACGCCTCGCTGCCCAACATCATGAAGGCGAAGAAGAAGCCGCTGGAAACGGTGGACCCGGCCAGCCTGGGCGTGGACCTGACGCCGCGCCTGAAGACGCTGAAGGTGGCGGAGCCGGCGAAGCGCGCCGGCGGCGTCAAGGTGGGCTCCGTCGAGGAGCTGGTGGCCAAGCTGAAGACCGAAGCGCGGGTGATCTGACCATGACGACTCTTGTGATTGCCGAACCCTCGACGGAAGGTTTGAAGGCCCCGACGCTGACCACCCTGGGGGCGGCCGCCAAGCTGGGCGGCGATGTCCACGTCCTGGTCATTGGTCAGGGTGTGGGCGCTGTCGCTGACGCCACCGCCCAGGTGGCCGGTGTGGCCAAGGTGCTGACGGCGGACGCCGCCGAGCTGGCGCACGGCCTGGCGGAGAACGTGGCCCCGCTGGTGGTGGGCCTGGTGAAGAGCGGCGGCTACAGCCACGTCTTCGCCCCCTCCACCACCTTCGGCAAGAACGTGGCGCCGCGTGTCGCCGCCCTGCTGGACGTGGCGCAGATCAGCGACATCACCGGGGTGGAGAGTGCGGACACCTTCACCCGGCCGATCTACGCCGGCAACGCCATCGCCACCGTGCAGTCGTCCGACCCGGTGAAGGTGGCGACGGTGCGCGGCACGGCGTTCGAGGCGGTGGCGGCCACCGGCGGCAGCGCGTCGGTCGAGGCCGTGTCGGGCGCGGCGGACGCCGGCCTGTCCAAGTTCGTGAGCCAGGAAGTGTCGAAGTCGGAGCGGCCGGAGCTGACCAGCGCCCGCGTCATCGTCTCGGGCGGGCGCGGCATGCAGTCGGGCGACAACTTCCCCCTGCTGGAGGCCCTGGCCGACAAGCTGGGGGCGGCCGTGGGCGCCAGCCGCGCCGCCGTGGACGCCGGCTTCGTGCCCAACGACTACCAGGTCGGGCAGACGGGCAAGATCGTGGCGCCGGAGCTGTACATCGCCGTGGGCATCTCGGGCGCCATCCAGCACCTGGCCGGCATGAAGGACAGCAAGGTCATCGTGGCCATCAACAAGGACGAGGAGGCGCCCATCTTCCAGGTCGCCGACTACGGCCTGGTCGCCGACCTGTTCAAGGCCGTGCCGGAATTGACCGCGGAATTGGGCAAGGCGGGCTGATAAACCCCGTTCAACACCCTATCCTGCCTCTTGTTAAGGGCCCCGCCGGCCGTATTCGGCGGGGCCCCGCCAGGGTGGCCTTGCAAGGACAGACACCATGATACGCACGATCGGCATCATCGGTTCGGGGCAGATGGGCACGGGCATCGCCCAGGTGACATCGCTGTCCGGCCATACGGTCCGCCTGATGGACACCAGCCCGGAGTCGCTCTCCCGGGCCATGCAGACCCTTGAGAAGAACCTGGATCGCCAGGTGGCCAAGGGCAAGATCACCGAGCCGGAGAAGGATGAGGCCCTGGCCCGCATCTCGACCGGCACGGACATGGCCACGCTGGGCGACTGCGACCTGGTGATCGAGGCCGCGACCGAGAACGAGGACATCAAGCGCGGCATCTTCAAGGATCTGGTGCCGCACCTGAAGGCCGAGGCGCTGGTCGCCACCAACACCTCCTCCATCTCCATCACCCGGCTGGCGGCCTGCACCGATCGGCCGCACAAGTTCATCGGCATGCATTTCATGAACCCGGTGCCGGTGATGCAACTGGTGGAGATCATCCGGGGCATCGCCACGGATGAAGAAACCTACCAGGCCATCCGCGAGCTGACCTTCAAGCTGGGCAAGACCCCCGCCGTGTCGGAGGACTTCCCCGCCTTCATCGTCAACCGCGTGCTGCAGCCCATGATCAATGAGGCGGTCTACACCCTGTATGAGGGCGTGGGCTCGGTCGAGGCCATCGACACCGCCATGAAGCTGGGCGCCAACCACCCCATGGGGCCGCTGGAACTGGCGGACTTCATCGGCCTCGACACCTGCCTGTCGGTGATGCAGGTGCTGTACGAGGGCCTGGCCGACAGCAAATACCGGCCCTGCCCGCTGCTGGTGAAGTATGTCGAAGCCGGCTGGCTGGGCCGCAAGGTCGGCCGGGGCTTCTATGACTATTCCGGCGACACGCCCCGGCCTACCCGTTAAAGGCCCGACACGCTGGGGGCCAATGCCTAATTGATAAAAGCCCGGCGCCGGATCCCACCGGCGCCGGGCTTTTATCATTTCCTGTAGAACTTGATCAGCGCCTGCGCCTCGGGGGAGTTCCAGTCGGCGTCGCCCTCCAGGCGGCCGATCTCCCGCCCCTGGGCGTCGATCAGCAGGGTGGTGGGCAGGCCGCGCGGCTTCAGCACGGACATGGCCG
Source organism: Nitrospirillum goiasense (assembly GCF_034427435.1). Taxonomy (NCBI): domain Bacteria; kingdom Pseudomonadati; phylum Pseudomonadota; class Alphaproteobacteria; order Rhodospirillales; family Azospirillaceae; genus Nitrospirillum; species Nitrospirillum goiasense. The sequence continues at coordinate 466,889 of NZ_JAXQNP010000002.1, forward strand.
TGCTTTTGGGGTCCAGCCACGTCGCCAGATGGGTGATGCCGTGGTTCTGGATGAAGGGTGTCACCACGCGCGCGCCGCCCCGGTCCAGCGACAGGGCCACGACCTCGAAGCTCTTGTCGCCCAGGGCGCCCTGCAGCTTGTCCAGGGACGGCAGTTCCTGGACGCAGGGGCCGCACCAGGTGGCCCACAGGTTCAGCAGCACCAGGTGGCCCTTCAGATCCGACAGGTGGATGCCGCTGCCATCGGGGCGGGTCAGCGCCAGGTCGGGAACCTGGGGATGGTCCGGGGTTTCGGTGAAGGGGGTGATGCCGCCCTTCAGGACCGGGGGCGCATTACCGGCCGCGCATGCCGCACCAGCGCAGAAAACGACCGACGCGACCACGCCAATCCTTGCGAGAAACCGCAAAATCGCCATTCTTGCCATCACCCTCGTTCCACCGGCCCCCCGTGGGCCCCGCTACAATTGGTCCCCGAGCCCCGATGACGTCAACTCCCGCGACCCTGGAAAACGCCACGCCCGACCAGAATGCCGCAGCGACCGGCGCGGTAAACGAGCTGTGGGGCGGCCGTTTCAGCCGTGGCCCGTCGGAGATCATGGAGCGCATCAACGTGTCCATCGGCTTCGACAAGAAGCTGTGGGCACAGGACATCGCCGGGTCCAAGGCGCACGCCACCATGCTGGCCGCCCAGGGCATCATCACCAAGGCCGACGCCGACGCCATCCTGACGGGCCTGGACCAGGTGGCCGAGGAAATCCGTGACGGCCGCTTCGTCTTCAAGACGGAGCATGAGGACATCCACATGAACGTGGAGTCCCGCCTGAAGGAATTGATCGGTGAGCCGGCCGGCCGCCTGCACACCGCGCGCTCGCGCAACGACCAGGTGGCGACCGACTTCAAGCTGTGGGTGCGCGGCGCCCTGCAGCGCCTGGACGGCGACATGAAGGCGCTGCAGGCGGCCTTGATCGAGCAGGCCGACCGCAACGTCGACACCATCATGCCGGGCTTCACCCACCTGCAGACGGCCCAGCCGGTGACCTTCGGCCACCATCTGCTGGCCTATGTGGAGATGCTGGGCCGCGACCGCGCCCGGGTGCGCGACGCCATCGCCCGCCTGAACGAATGCCCATTGGGCAGCGCCGCCCTGGCCGGCACGCCCTATCCCATCGACCGCGAGGCCACGGCCGCCGCCCTGGGCTTCGACCGGCCCACGGCCAATTCGCTGGACGCCGTGTCCGACCGCGATTTCGCCCTGGACTACCTGGCCACCGCCAGCATCTGCGCCATGCACCTGTCGCGCCTGGCGGAGGAGATCGTGCTGTGGTGCACGAGCCAGTTCCGCTTCATCCGCCTGTCTGACGCCTTCACCAGCGGCAGTTCCATCATGCCGCAGAAGAAGAACCCGGACGCGGCCGAGCTGGTCCGCGCCAAGTGCGGCCGCGTCATGGGCGCGCTGTCCGGCCTGCTGGTGGTCATGAAGGGCCTGCCGCTGGCCTATTCCAAGGACATGCAGGAAGACAAGGAACCGGTGTTCGAGGCCGACGATACGCTGGCGCTGTGCCTGGCGGCCACCACCGGGATGATCCAGGACATGACGCCCGACCCCGCCGCCATGCGCCGCGCGGTGGAGGCGGGCTTCCCCACGGCCACCGATCTGGCCGACTGGCTGGTCCGCCGCCTTGGCCTGCCCTTCCGCGAGGCGCATCATGTCACCGGCCGCATCGTCCGCCTGGCCGAGGAACGGGGATGCGGCCTGTCGGACGTGCCACTGGATGCCATGAAGGGCGTGGACGCCCGCATCACCGATGAGGTCTATGCCGTGCTGAGCCTGGAAGCCTCCGTCGCCAGCCGCACCAGCTTCGGCGGCACGGCGCCGGAACGGGTTCGGGCGGCGGTGTCGGCCGCCCGGCAACGGTTCCTGTGAGGATGCCCCCGATGAAAACCCCCTATACCCGGGTTCTGCTGATCAGCGGCCTGACCGCCGCCGCCCTGGCGCTGTCGGGCTGTGGCAAGATCGCCCACACCCTGGACACCCCGGATGGGGAGGACCATCCCCTGAATTTCTATCCCAGCCCCAAGCTGGACCCGCAGCCCAACGCGAAAGAGGCGCTGCCCAGTTCGGTTGATCAGCCGGGCACCACGCCGGCCACCATCCAGCCGGCGACCCCCTACGGCGTGATGCCGGACAGCCCGGTCATCAGCAACAGCGGGCCTATGATGGGGGGAACCACCACCAACACCCCCGCGAGCACCTCTTCCTCAACGCCCCAGTAAGGGCACGGGCCCCCTAGCCCGGGGGCCAGCTTACGCGACGGTTCGGATCTCCATGGCCTTCTCCTATGTTTCCGGCGTTCTGACCGCCGACGGCGTTCCCCTGGACCGGTTGGCGGAGGCCGTCGGCAGCCCCGTCTATGTCTATGCCGCCAGCCGCCTGCGGGCCAATTACCAGGCCTATGCCCGCGCCTTCGCCCGCGACCCGGTGGACGTGTGCTTCGCCCTGAAGGCCAATTCCAACCAATCCATCATCAGCCTGTTCGCCCGCCTGGGCGCCGGCGCCGACGTGGTGTCGGAAGGAGAGATGCGCCGCGCGCTGGCCGCCGGCGTGCCGCCGGAAAAGGTGGTGTTCTCCGGCGTGGGCAAGACCCGCGACGAGCTGGCGGCGGCCCTGGTGGCCGGCATCCACCAGATCAACGTGGAAAGCCTGCCGGAGCTGGAGGCCCTGTCGGCCGTGGCGACGGCGCTGGGCCGCACCGCCCCGGTGGCCCTGCGCATCAACCCGGACGTGGACGCCGGCACCCATGGCAAGATCGCCACGGGCCGCAAGGAGGACAAGTTCGGCATCGACCTGGGCCACGCCGTGGCGGCCTATGCCAAGGCCTGCAGCCTGCCCGGCCTGGCGCCCAAGGGCTACGCCGTCCACATCGGGTCGCAGTTGCTGAACATCAGCCCCTATGACGACGCCTACGGCCATCTGTCGGACCTGGTGATCGCCACCCGCGAGGCGGGCCTGAAGGTGGAGCGGCTGGATTTGGGCGGCGGCCTGGGCGTACCCTACCAGGGCGAGACGGCGCCGGACCATGACGCCTATGCCGGCATCGTGCGCAAGCGCCTGGGCAATCTCGGGTGCCGCCTGACGCTGGAGCCGGGCCGCTCGCTGGTGGGCGACGCCGGCGTGCTGCTGGCCCGCGTCATCTACGTCAAGGAAGGGCTGCACCGCCGTTTCCTGATCGTGGACGCGGCCATGAACGACCTGATGCGCCCCACGCTCTACGACGCCTACCATGGCATCAGTCCGGTGTTGGAACCGGCGGCCGACGCCCCGCTTTCCCCCATGGACGTGGTCGGCCCCATCTGCGAGACGGGCGACACCTTCGCCCGCCAGCGGCCGCTGCCGCCGGTGGCCCAGGGCGAACTGGTGGCGTTCATGACCGCCGGGGCGTACGGTGCCGCCATGTCGTCCACCTACAACTCCCGCCCCCTGGTGGCGGAAGTGCTGGTGGATGACGGACAGTGGGCGGTCATCCGCCGCCGCCAGACGTTCGAGGAAATGCTGGCCCTGGACGTGACGCCGCAATGGCGCCACCTTTAAGGCGCAGGGCATAGGGCTCACCCGAGAGGACACAGCGGCCGAAAGGGCACCGACGGCATGGCTGAGAGGGCACTGAAATCCCGGAAGGAACGGCAGGAGGCATCGGACGCCGCCGCGCCCACGGGTATTGTCGTGCCCCTGCCCAACCGCGCCCGCCTTCCCCTGGTCCCGCCGCCGCTGAAGCCCTGGCGCCACCCCTTGCGCGCCGCCTGGCTGTCGCTGGCGGCGGAGCGGGTCGGCCTGCGGCTGTGGCCCCTGCCCAGCGTGCTGATGCTGGGTCTGGCGCTGGCGTGGTCCGGCGCCCTGCCCCACCTGCCGCCCTGGGCGCACGGCCTGGTGCTGGCCGCCTTCGCCGCCGCCATCATCACCCTGCTGGTCCGCCGCCTGCGCGGCTTGCGCCTGCCCGACCGGGACGCCGTGTTCCGCCGGCTGGAGCGGGACAGCGGCCTGCGCCACCGGCCCTTCGACCTGCTGATCGACACGCCCGTAAGCCAGGGAGGGGGTGGGCCGGAGGGCCCCGCCGCCGCCCTGTGGCAGGCGGCGCAGGAGCGGGCGCGGCGCGGCCTGGCGTCCCTTCGAGTCCGCGGGCCGGCGCTGGATCTGCCCAGCCGCGACCCTTGGGCCCTGCGCCATGTCCCGGCCCTGCTGCTGGTCGTCGCCGCCGTGATGGCCTGGGGCGACTGGCGCCCCCGCCTGATCGAGGCGCTGGACCCCGGGTTCGAGGCGCCGCCCCCGGGTGCGGAGGCGGATCTGGACGTCTGGATCTCCCCACCCGAATCGACCGGGTTGCCGCCGCAGTTCCTGACGCACCGGGGCCGGGCTGGCGCACCGACCGACAACGACGCCGCCATCTCCGTGCCCGCCGGCGCCACCCTCACCGCCCGCCTGGGACCCCACCACCGCGCGCCCACCCTGTTGGTGGACGACGACGCGCGGCCCCTGGACCCGGCCGCCACCGGCGGCTTCCAGGCCAGCCGCACCGTCATGCTCCGCCCGGGTGCGCCGGGGGGCAGCGCGTCACCATCACCGACCGGGGCCGCACCCTGGGCAGCTGGACGATCCGCGTGGTGGCCGACGAGCCGCCGGCCATCGCCTTCCGCGAGAAGCCCAGCGCCACCGAGCGCTATGCCCTGCGCCTGGACTACACCGCCGCCGACGACTATGGCATCGCCAGCGTCACCGCCACCGTGACCCCGACCACCCGCCCCGAAGGCGTGCCGGTGGAACCGCTGGTGCTGACGCTGCCGGTGCCCGCCCGGCCCAGCCGCGAGGCGTCCGCTGCCGGCACGCCGGTGGTGGCCAACGCCAGCGGCTATTTCGACCTGACGGCCAGCCCCTGGGCGGGGCAGCCCGTGACCATCCAACTGACGGCCACGGACACCGCCGGCCAGACGGCGACCAGCGACACCCAGACCACCACCCTGCCGGAACGGGTGTTCAACAACCCCACGGCCAAGGCCGTGATCGCCCAGCGCCGCACCCTGCTGGACCAGGGGGAGGAGGCGCGCAAGCCCGCCGCCAACGCCCTGCTGGGCCTGGCGGGTGAGCTGGACAGCTATGCCGGCAATCCAACCGTGTTCATGGCGCTGTATGCCGCCGCCCGCCACCTGGGCCTGAACGACGACGCGCGGTCGATCAGCGACGTGGCCGACCTGTTGTGGGACACGGCGCTGACCATCGAGGACGGCAGCCTGGCCTCGGCGGAGACGGAGCTGCGCGACGCCCGCCAGCGCCTGGCCGACGCCCTGGACCGCAACGCGTCGGAAGCGGAAATCCGCCGTGACCTGGACGCGCTGAAAGCCGCGCTGAACCGCTACATGCAGGCGCTGGCGGAGAAGAGCGACCAGCAGCCGGGACAGGCGGGCACCCCGCCCGACGAGCAGAACGCCCAGACCATCGACATGGGCCAGATGATGCAGCAGCTGGAGCAGATGGCCCAGACCGGCGCCCGCGACGCCGCGCGCAAGATGCTGGACCAGATGCAAGACCTGATGGAAAGCGTCCAGACCGGCCCGCAAAAGCCGCCGACGGAGGCGGAGCAGCAGCAGATGCGGCAGGCCCTGCAGACGCTGGAGAAATTGCAGGACCTGACCAAGCGCCAGCGCGAGCTGATGGACCAGACCTTCCGCCAGGGCGACCGGGGCGAAGACGAGGATAGCCAGCCGCAGCAGCCCGGCACCCGGGGCGATGGCCCCAACCGCTCCACCCCCAACCGCCAGGGCGCCGCCCCCCGCCAGCCGCCGCGCGACCCGTCGGCGGAGGCCACGGCCCGCGATCTGGCCAAGCAGCAGGACGCGCTGCGCCGCGAGTTGCAGGCCCTGATGCAGCAGCAGGGGCAGCAGGCCGGCCCGCAGGATGAGGGCCAGGCCCAGGATCAGCAAGAGGATGGCCAGCAGGGACAGGATCAGCCCGGCGGGCAGGAGAACGGCAACGGCGGCGGCCAGGGCCCCGGCCAGGCGCCCTCCCCCCTGGACAAGGCGGACCGCGCCATGGGCCAGGCCGGCCGCGCCCTGTCGGAGGGATCGCCCGAGGACGCGGTGGAGGCCCAGGGCCGGGCGCTGGAGGCGCTGCAGGACGGGCTGAAGGGCATGGCGCAGCAGATGGCCCGCCAGATGGGCCGGGGCACCCGCGTGGCCCCCCGCAACGCCAGCAACGGCCGGGGCCAGAACACCGACCCGCTGGGCCGCCAGATGACCGGCCAGGGTGCGACCAGCACCGACAGCGTCAAGATCCCCGACCATGGGGACCTGCAGCGCGCCCGCGAGATCCTGGAAGAACTGCGCCGCCGCGCCGGCGAAGCCGGCCGACCGAAGGAAGAGCTGGACTACATCGACCGGCTGCTGAAGCGGTTCTGAGGTTTCCCTCAGTTCGGCAGCACGAATTCCGGGCGGATCTGGGTTGCCTGGCCGCCTTTTTCCACGATGTTGCCGTGGTAGACGGTCTTCTCGCCGGGGAACAGGCGGCGGGCCTTGGGCTGCATGCGCCACCGCTGGAAGGGCTTGCCATCGGCCCCCAGGGCCGAGGCCATGAGGTCCGGCACCGCGCGCTGGCGGTCGGACTTGTTCTGCACCGTGATGTCGATGAACAGCATGGACGTGCCCTCGACGTCGCGGAATTCCGTCTTGCTGTCCACCATCTCCAGCCCAGCGCCCGGCGGCTCCACACCGAAGCCGAGGGTGTCATAGAGGCGGGCGGCGGCGGGCCAGGCGTCGACCACGGCGTCACGCTCCACCGCCAGGCCAGCGATGCCGCCGACGACCACCGCCGCCAGGGCCCCCCAGCGCAGAACCGCGAACAGGCGCCGCTGCTTTTCCTCAGGCTCGGGGAGTACGGAACCGCCAGCCGGGCGCAGGCGTCCCAGGGACATGGGGGCCGGGGCCGCCTCTTCCTCCGCCATGGTCAGGGTGTCGTAGGCCGTCTCCCGCTCCATGGCCGCCGCGAGGTCGGCGAAGGAGGAGGATGAGGGCCGGGGGGACATCCAGTCATCCCCATCGTCATCGGCGGGGGCCATGGGGCGCCCGGCCGATTCCGGCACCTGGTGCCAGACCGAACCGCAGGCACTGCACCGCACGCGGCGACCACGGCCCAGCAAGGCGTCGTCGACCCGGAAGCGCGTGGCGCAGGACGGGCAGGTTGTTATCATGAGAGGCAGGGCCAGGCCGAAATCCTTGAAAGGCCTTCTAGACTTAAACGAAAAGGTCGGGGATGCGCAAGGTGGGCCCCGATGCCGCAGGGGTGGATTGGCCGGGCGGACACGGCTGGACGCCCGCCACCCGGCCGTGCCATCACTAGGGTCCGTCCCATCCCTGGAGAGGCCAGTCCCCATGAGCCGGCGCGGCCCTGCCGTCCTATCCCTCCGCCGCGATGCCACGGGCCAATTCCTGCCCTGGCTGATCGCCCTGATGGTGTTCCTGTCCACCCTGGCCGTCGCGGCGGCCCAGCTGCTGTCCGGCTGGGCTCAGCGCTGGGACAGCGGGCTGGAGGGCAGCCTGACCCTACAGGTCAGCCCCGTGGCGGACGTGAAGAAGGACGATGGCACGCCCGCGTCCCTGGACGAACGGGTGCAGATGGTGCTGCACGCGCTGGGCGGGGTGCCCGGCATCATCAACGCCCGTCCCGTGCCCATGGCCGACGCCGCCCGCTTGGTGGAGCCGTGGCTGGGCGACGGCGCCCTGCTGCAGGACCTGCCCCTGCCGGCCCTGATCGACGTCACCGCCGGCCCCGCCGTCGATGTCGCAGCCCTGCGCCAGCGCCTGGCCACCGCCATCCCCGGCACATCGGTGGAGGAACCGGGCGTATGGCTGCGCGACCTGCGCCGCCTGGCCCGGCTGGTGGAGGCCGTGGCCCTGGTCATCGTGGCGCTGATCGGCGGGGCGGCCGTGGCCGTGGTGGTGTTCGCCGCCAAGGCGGGCCTGGCCATGCACCAGGAGGAGGTGGACCTGCTGCATGTCATGGGCGCCACCGACAGCCATGTGGCCGACCAGTTCCAGCGCCATATCCTGCGCCTGTCGCTGACCGGCGGCATCGGGGGCACGGCGGTGGCGCTGGTTACGCTGGCCATCCTGTCGCTGCTGTCGCGTACGGTGGAGGGCACGCTGCTGCCGCCCCTGACCCTGGCGCCGCCACAATGGCTGGTCCTGGCCGCTGTCCCCGTGGTCGCCGGGGCCCTGGCCGCCATCAGCGCGCGGCTGACCGTGCTGCGCGCGTTGGAGCGGCTGCCGTGACGCCCCCTGGGCGCCCCTGTCGCAAGCGGAAGCGGCGGTCCCGCCCCCCGTGGCGACCGGCGCCCGCCTGTGGCAGCGCCTGCGCCGGCTGACCGGCCTGGGCGCCGCCCTGGGCGTCCTGTGGGTCGGGGGATTGCTGACCTTCGCCGCCAACATCCCCCGCGCGCCGGAGGATGCGACCGCCGCCACCGACGCCATCGTGGTGCTGACCGGCGGCAGCGAACGACTGGAAACCGGCTTCGACCTTCTGGCCGCCGGCCGGGCGCAGAAGCTGTTCATTTCCGGCGTCTATCGCGGCGTGGACGTGCGCGCGCTGCTGCGCCTATCGCAGGCGACGCCGGCGGCGCTGGAATGCTGCGTGGTGCTGGGCTACAGCGCCGACGACACGGTGGGCAACGCCGCGGAGACGGCGCGGTGGATGCAGGCCGAGGGGTATCATTCCCTGCGCCTGGTCACCGCCAACTATCACATGCCGCGCAGCCTGGTGGAGTTCCGCCACGCCCTGCCCGACGTGCGCATCGTGCCCCACGCGGTGCAGCCGCCCAACGTGCGCCTGGACGGCTGGTGGCACTGGCGCGGCACCGCCGGCCTGATCGTCAGCGAATACGACAAGTACCTGGTGGCCTTCCTGCGCCACGCCCTGGGACTGTAGCCGAAGAATGGAAGCCGAAGAGTGGACAGGGGGGCGTCCACGCACTATCCCTGCATCGGTCAACCCCGGTCATGTGGTTAAGGGCGATGCTGGTTCTGCGATCCCTGGTCTTCAACATCGTCTTCTACATCTGGACGACGCTGTGGTGCTTCGGCCTGCTGTGGACCCTGGTGGCACCCCACCGCACCATGATCTGGGGCATCCGGGGCTATATGCGCACCCTGAACTTCTGGGAGCGTGTCATCATCGGCCTGAAGTACGAGGTGCGCGGGCGGGAGCATCTGCCCACCTCGGGCGCCTTCCTGGTGGGCGCCAAGCACCAGTCGATGTGGGAGACGATGAAGCTGCACCTGCTGATGGACGATCCCGCCATCGTCCTGAAGAAGGAGCTGACCTACATCCCCATCTGGGGCTGGTACGCCGCCAAGGCGCGCATGATCGCCGTGGACCGGGGCAGACGCGGCGCCGCCATCCAGTCGCTGCTGAAAGGGGCGAAGGAGCGCGTGGCGGAAGGCCGGCCCATTGTCATCTTCCCCCAAGGCACCCGCACCGCCGTGGGCGCCTGGCGGCCCTACAAGGTGGGCATCGCCCTGCTGTATGAAAACCTGGGCGTGCCGCTGGTGCCCATGGCGCTGAATTCCGGGCTGTACTGGCCCCGGCACAAGTTCCTGCGCCGCCCCGGCACCATCGTCATCGAGTTCCTGCCGCCCATCCCCCCGGGCCTGACCAAGGAAGCGGCGCTGGCCCGGCTGGAAGCGGTGCTGGAAACCGCCACCGACCGCCTGGTGATGGCGGCCGGCGGGCCCCCGACGGAACGCCCGGCCAACGCGCCGCCCCTGGCCGCGGTCCCCACCACGGCCGGCTGACGGCCCTTTCCGCATAAGCTGGGGGCGCCGTTGACCGCCCCTGGCCACCGGCCTACCCTTGACCGGCGATCAATCATCCGGGACCGGAGGGTGCGCATGGTCGGGCGTGAGGGTCAGGCGACGGCAATCCCCGGGGCGGACGCGCCCCCCGGGTCCCCGGCCGACTGGCCGGCCATCTCCTGCCAGGTCTGGGACATGAAGTACCGGTTCAAGGGGCCGGACGGCACACCCCACGACCGGACGGTGGACGAGACCTGGCGCCGGGTGGCCAAGGCGCTGGCGGCGGCCGAGCGCGACCCGGCCCTGTGGGAACCCCAGTTTCACGAGGCCTTGCGCGACTTCGCCTTCCTGCCCGCCGGGCGCATCCTGGCCGGGGCCGGGACGGGACGCAGCGTCACCCTGTTCAACTGCTTCGTCATGGGCACGGTGCCCGACGACATGGGCGGCATCTTCGCCGCCCTGCGCGAGGCGGCGCTGACCCTGCAGCAGGGGGGCGGCATCGGCTACGACTTCTCCACCCTCCGGCCCCGAGGGGCGCCAGTGGCGGGGGTGGGGGCGGACGCCTCCGGCCCCATCTCGTTCATGGATGTGTGGGACGCCATGTGCCGCACCATCATGAGCGCCGGCAACCGCCGGGGCGCCATGATGGCCACCCTGCGCTGCGACCATCCCGATATCGAGATGTTCATCGACGCCAAGCGCGACCCCGGCCGCCTGCGCATGTTCAACCTGTCGGTCCTGGTGACGGACCCCTTCATCGCCGCGGTGCGCGAAGACGGCCCCTGGGACCTGGTGTTCGAGGGCACCGTCTGGCGCCGGCTGCGGGCGCGCGACCTGTGGGACCGCATCATGCGGGCGACCTATGACTACGCCGAGCCCGGCGTCATCTTCATCGACCGCATCAACGCCCAGAACAACCTGGGCGGGGTGGAGGTGATCAGCGCCACCAACCCCTGTGGGGAGCAGCCGCTGCCCCCCTATGGCGCCTGCCTGCTGGGCTCCGTCAACCTGGCGGCCCTGGTGGTGGACGCCTACACCCCGGACGCCCATCTGGACCTGGACCGGCTGGCCCGGGTGGTGCCGGTGGCGGTGCGCATGCTGGACAACGCCATCGACGTCTCGCGCTTCCCCCTGCCCGCCCAGCAGGCGGAGGCACGGGCCAAGCGCCGCATCGGCCTGGGCGTCACGGGGCTGGCCGACGCCCTGATCCTGTGCGGCGTGCGCTATGGCACGCAGAGGGCCGTCGAGCTGACGCGCCAATGGCTGGGCGCGGTGCGCCGCCACGCCTACCGCGCCAGCGCCGGCCTGGCGGCGGAAAAGGGGGCCTTCCCCCTGTATGACCGGGATCAATACCTCAGCCGGCCGATGATCCAGGGCCTGGACGATGTGACCCGGGCGGCGGTGGAACGGCACGGCGTGCGCAACGCCCTGCTGACCTCCATCGCGCCCACCGGCACCATCTCCCTGCTGGCGGGCAACGTGTCGTCGGGCATCGAGCCGGTGTTCACCTGGGAGTATGACCGCGCCATTCTGCAGCCGGACGGGACCCGCGCGGTGGAACGGGTGACCGACCACGCCTATCACCGCTTCCGCCAGGCCTTCGGCCCCGACGCCCCCCTGCCCGACAGCTTCGTCGATGCCGGCTCTCTGCCGCCGGCCGCCCACCTGGTGATGCAGGCGGCGGCGCAGGGCGAGGTCGACAGTTCCATCTCCAAGACCATCAACTGCCCGGCGGACCTGGATTTCGAGACGTTCAAGGACGTCTACCTGCAAGCCTATGACCTGGGCTGCAAGGGCTGCACCACCTATCGCCCCAACGCCATCACCGGATCGGTGCTGTCCGCACCGGCCGCCCCCGCCCCCCCGCTGGACATTCCCCTGCCGGACACCTCGCCACCGGCCCAACCGGCGCCCAGCGGCGGCGGGGCCGTGCCCCTGGACCGGCCGGAGACGCTGGTGGGCGCCACCTACAAGGTGCGCTGGCCGGGCAGCGACCACGCGCTGTACATCACCATCAACGACATCGTGATCGAGGAGCGGCGGCGGCCGTTCGAGGTGTTCATCAACTCCAAGAACATGGAGCATTACGCCTGGACGGTGGCGCTGACCCGCATGATCTCCGCCGTGTTCCGGCGCGGCGGCGACGTCGCCTTCGTGGTGGAGGAGTTGAAGGCCGTGTTCGACCCGCGCGGCGGGCAGTGGATGAAGGGCCGCTACGTCCCCTCCCTGCTGGCCGCCATCGGCGAGGTCATCGAGCGGCACCTGCTGGAAACCGGGTTCCTGATGCGGGCGGGCGGCCTGCCGGCTGTGCACGAGAATGCCGCCGATTCGGCCCTGGCGGCCGCCCCGGGTCCCCATGCCCCCGGTGAGGAGGGCGCCGTTCCGCCCGCCCAATGCCCCCGCTGCGGCCAGGCCAGCCTGGTCCATCAGGAGGGCTGCGACACCTGCCTGTCCTGCGGCTACTCCCGCTGCGGCTGACGGCTGGTGCGCCGGCGGTGGGCGACCACTGATCAAAAGAGATAGGGGTGGCGATCAGACGGGCCGTCGGCACCCGGCGACCACCCCGCCCCTCCTTACCGGAAGGCATAGGCCGGCCACCAGCCAGCACCGCGACCGCCCGCCACGTGCCGATGAGCGGCGGCGGGGGCCACAACCCCAGGACGTGCGACATCCAGCCCCACCCACCGCGATTGACACATCCGGCCAAGGGGTTGGGTGGCATCCGGGGCGGTCACCGCGTCTGTTAACATTGGACCGCCAGGTCATTCGGCCACCACGGGTCCAATGTTAACGGAAGCGGAAGCTGAGCCGGGCGCCTAGGCCCTCCGCCAGGGTGACGAAGGTCCTATTGGAAGGGGCGTATAGTCCCTGAATAAGCCCGGCGGGCGACAACCAATCCTATCAATTTAGAGAAATTAGACCCTTTGGTGGTGGTAATAGGCGAATACGACCTGGGCCGGCCTAAGGCGAGGCCGGGTTATGCCCTGTGGGTGATCGACTTTTTCCCGCGATATTTCAGTGACCCAATCGGTCATTACTGTCCCATCGATCCCGCAAATCCACGTGGGGCGCCAACCCGGCGGAATAGGCCACCGGGACGCCCCTCCGGGACCGACATCCGACTGGACGCCCGGCCACCCCGGCCGGGGCCCCCGCCGGAGGTCGATGCCGGGACTGCCAAGATGGAGGGGAGCATGGCGCACATCGACGATCCTCAGACCCAACGGGCGAATTTGTCCTTCATCAAGGCGTCCATGAAGGCGCCGCTGTTGAGCCGTGACCATGAGTTCGAGCTGGCCCGCCGCTGGCAGCAGAACCGGGACGAAAAGGCGCTGCACGCCCTGGTCTCGTCCCACACCCGCCTGGTCATCGCCGTCGCCAGCCGCTTCCGCAACTACGGCCTGCCCCTGGGCGACCTGGTGCAGGAGGGCAACCTGGGCCTGATGCAGGCCGCCAGCCGCTTCGAGCCGGAGCGGGAGGTGCGCTTCTCCACCTACGCCGCCTGGTGGATCCGCTCCACCATCCAGGAATTCGTGCTGCGCAACTGGTCCATCGTGCGCACCGGAACCACGGCGGGGCAAAAGTCGCTGTTCTTCAACCTGCGCCGCCTGCGCGCCCGCATCGACAACAACCCCTCCGCCACCTCGCTGACCCTTGAGGGCCGCCGCCATGTGGCCCGCGAGCTGGACGTGAGCGAGCAGGAGGTGGAGACCATGGAAATCCGCCTGACCGCCACCGACCAGTCCCTGAACCACCCGCTGAGCGAAGAGGGCGGAGAGTGGCAGGATTTCCTGGCCGACGACGGCCCCTCGCCCGAGCAGATCGTCATCGGCCTGAAGGACAGCCGCAGCCGCACCGCCTGGCTGAGCGAGGCCATGGACACCCTGTCACCCCGGGAGCGCACCATAATCGCCGCCCGCCGCCTGCGCGAGGACGGCGCCACGCTGGAGGAACTGGGCCACACGCTAGGTGTCAGCAAGGAGCGCGTGCGCCAGTTGGAGCACCGCGCCATGGGCAAGCTGCGCCAATCCATGCTGCGCCATGTCGGCCGGCCGGAAGAGCTATTCGTGGAGGCTTGAAGTCCGGCGGGCTTGACCATCAGCGCGAAAAAATACCAGCATGGTCCCGCTATAGCTGCAAGATGCAGCACGATGCGCGACCTTGCCCCGGCCGCGCCGAGACCGGATGGGACCGATGAAAGCTTACGCCTTTCTCATGGCGATGGTCATTTCCGCCCCGTGTGTCACCGCCCGCGCGGACACCACTGTCAAAGTCATCCCCGGTTCGACGACCGTCCGCATCATCCCCGAACCGACGACGCCCCCGGTGCGGCAGGTTTTCGAATTCACCTGCGGGCGGGCCCATTACGCCGTGACCTTCGACATGGCACCGGCCAAGCGCAGCCATATTCTGAGTGCCATCACCGTGAACGGCACGGCGATGAGGGAGAATGTCTTTCAGGGGGCGCGTGAGGCCCTGAGTGGAGAGGACGGGGTCCTGTCCGTCCAACCAACCTGTTATGACACCGACGTCACGATCAAAATGGCGCTCGACACCCCGGCGCCAAGCGATGCTCAAAACCCGTCCAAGTCGCTGTCTCAGGTGCGCCTGGAGATCAAGAACCCACCACTGTGAAACGGCGCGGGCTCAAACCTCCTTCAGCGCCTCCACCAACTTGGCCATATCGGCCGGCGTGGTGCTGAAGCCGGGGGTCACGCGCAGGCAGGCGCCACCGGCCAGACCGGTGCGCACCACGGTGAACAGGCCGTGCGTCTCCACCAGCCGGGCGGCCAGGGCGGTGTTGGCCGCCGGCGTCGTCTGGCCCTTCACCCGGAAGCTGGTCATGCCGGCGCAGAGGCGCGGGTCGTCGGGGGTCAGCACCTCGATGTTGGCCAAGTCCCGCGCCGGCAAGGCCCAGAGGTCGCGCAGGTGGCGCAGGCGGGCCCCGACGACGGCGGAGCCCAGGGCGTTGTGGAAGTCCAGCGCGTCGATGGCGGCCATCTGGGCCGCGAAGTTGGCCATGCCGGTGTGCACCCGGCCCAGGATGGGGTCGCGTTCCGACGGTTCCTCCCCCATGAAGGGCTCGATATCGGCGATGCGGTCTTTGCGGATATAGAGCGCGCCCACGCCCAGGGGGGCACCGATCCATTTGTGCAAGTTGAAGACGGCGAAGTCGACGCCGTCGCCGTGGACGTCCACCGGGCCCTGGCCCCAGGCCTGGGCGCTGTCCACCACCACATCCACGCCGCGCTGGCGCGCCATGGCCACGATCTCGCGCACCGGCTGGCGCAAGCCGTCGCGGTGGCTGAGATGGGTCATCAGCATCAGCCGCACGGTGGGATGGGCCGCCAACGCCTGGTCATAGGCGTCGATCAGGCCCTGGTAGGTCGCCGGATGGGGCAGATCGATGCTGATGACGGTGACACCCCGCCGCCGTTCCAGCCAGGACGCCGCCATGCGGGCACTGTCATAGTCATGGTCGCTCATCAGCACGGCGTCGCCGGGCTTGAGCCGGGCATAGCCGCCGATGACCGCCTGCAGCGATTCGGTGGCGTTGCGGGTGATGACGATCTCCGCCGCGTCGGCATGGACCATGGCGGCGATGCGCTGGCGCAGCGCCTGATAATAGCCGACGAAATCCCGGCGCACGAAGGTGGCGCCCTCCTGGTTCACCTTGGCGGTGTAGCGCTCGTAGGCCGCCTGGACGGCCAGGGGCATCTGGCCGAAGGCGCCGTATTCAAGGTTGATGAGGCCATTGGCCAGCCGCGGCGGATAGGCCGCGGCGATGGCCGCCCACCCGGCCTCATCCTCCGGGGCCGGGGGTGCGGCACCCGGTGCCAGCGGGCTGGGCAAGGGGCCGGGCTGGGCGGCGACCGGTGCCGCGGAACCGCTCAAGAGGCCACCCGCGCCGCCCACCAGGGCCGCCCGCAGCAGGGTACGTCGACGCATAGAAGCACACTCCCCTCCTTGGGTGCCGTCCCGGATGGGAGGTCGGGACGGCACCCCGTACAAACATCATCCCTCACCCGATAAAGGTGACGGATCAGAAAGCGGCGTTGAAGCGCACATAGTAGCGGCCGCCATAGGTGTCGTAGGGAGCGTTGCGCGAATACTCGATGCCCCGGCTGGCCTGGTAGATCGCCTTGGCCGGATAGGTGTCGAAGATGTTCTCGCCCGCCACCTTCACCGCCAAATTCTCGGTGATGTGGTAGGTCACCGACAGATCGACAAAGGTGATGCCGTCGAAGGTCTGGAAGATATCGCCGGTGGAGTTGCCGCTGCTGTCCGTCCAGCCGCCGTAGTAGCGGACGCGCACCTGATAATCGAAGGGGTTGTCGCTGTAGGTCAGGCTGCCGGTGATGTTGTTCTTGGGCAGGCCCTGTTCATACAGCACCTTCTGCGTCGGGTTGGCGTTCAGGCTGCCGCCCGTCACCATGGTCAGGTTGTGGTTGTACGCCAGCTTCATGTCGATGCGGGCCGTGTCGAACACCGGCTGGGTGTAATCCAGCACCACGTCCAGGCCCTGGGTGCGGGTGTTGAAGTCGTTGGTGAACCAATAGACCGAGGTGAAGTTGTCCGCCCCCGGCACGCCCTGGGCCACCAACTGCGCCTTTTGCGCCGCCGTCAGGTTGATGGTGGGCGAGCTGGAGAAGCGGTTGTCCACATCCACCTGATAGGCGTCGACGGAGCCGGACAAGCCCACATCCGTGCGCCACACGGCCCCCAGGCTATAGTTCCGCGACGTTTCGGGGCTGAGCGGCTTCGCGCCCAGGGCCACCGCCAGCGGGTTGTCGGGTGACAGGCGGCCGCTGGTGAACAACTGCAGGGTCTTGGTGTCCAGCCCCTGCGAGGTGCTGAGGGAGTTGATCTGCCCCGGCGTGGGGGCGCGGAACCCGGTGGAGTAGGAGGCGCGCAGGGCCAGGTCCGGCGTGATCTCATACCGGGTGGAGGCCTTGTAGGTCATCTTGTCGCCGAAACCGGAATAGGTTTCGTAACGGCCGGCGGCGCCCACGGTCCAATCCGGCGTCAGCTTGGCCTCCATATCCAGGTAGCCAGCGTAGCTGGTCTGGTACCAGGAACCGGCCTGCAGATCGCTGAAGCCGGGGAAGCCGTTGGCGCCCGAGGCCAGCCCCGCGGCCGCACCCGGCCCCACCTGGTACGAAGCCTTGTCGCCGGCCTCCACCGTGTAGATCTCCAGCCGGCGCTCGGCGCCGAAGGCGATGTTCAGCGGTTCATCCAGGCCGGCATCCAGGCGATAGACGCCGTCGGCGTTCAGGTTGAACTCATCCTGCCGCTGGGTGCCCAGGTTGAAGTTGGTCGGGCTGCTGGGCCCCAGCGAGGCGTTGATGGAGTTGTTCAGGAAAAACCGGCTTTCATTCTCGCCGTAGCTGCCGCTCAAATCCCAGTCCAGGTCGCTGCCGACATGGCCCCGGGCGCCCCAGGCGGCCTGGTAGTCGGTGTACTTGATGCCTTCCTTGGGCGTGAAGCCGTTGGGGTAGATGGAGCGCAGGTCCCAGCCGGGGAAGACCTTGGGCGCCAGGCCATAGACGCTGGCGTTGCTCTTGGGGTCGGGGATGCGCCAGTTGATATCGTTCATGCCCTCGCCCGTGGCGATGGTCATGAAGCCATAAAGCTCCACCGCCCCCACCGGCAGCAGGCCGTCCACGGCGTAGTGATAGCTGCTTTCGTCCGGCCGGCCCCAGCGCTGCACCGGGTTGGCGATGGTCAGCTGCGGATTGGCGGCCTGGAAGGCCTGGGCGTCGGCGCGTTGATGGGTGCGGGAGGTCAGCGTGCCGTCCGACCACTCCGCTGTGGCCATGAGGTGGCCGCCATCGCCGATCTCCGTCGCCCCGCGCAGGCCACCGTTCCAGGTTGTGCCGTCGCCCGCGTAGTACTGCGAGCCCTGCATGTAGCCGTAGACGCCGGGCCGGTCGTCCAACTGGATGTTGATGACGCCGGCGATGGCATCGGACCCGTACTGGGCGGAGGCACCGTCGCGCAGAACCTCGACCCGGCCGATGGCGAAATCGGGGATCTGCGCCAGGTCGGGGCCCTGGGCGCCGCGCGTGCCCAGATAGGCGGTGCGGTGGAAGCGCTTGCCGTTGATCAGCACCAGGGTCTGGTCGGGCGAAAGGCCGCGCAGGTGCGCCGGGCGGATGAACTGCCCACCGTCGGAGCTGGGCAGCTTCTGCACGTTGAAGCCGGGGATGACCTGGGTCAGGTTTTCCAGGAGCTGGTTGGAGGCGCCGTCCTGCAGGTCCTTGGCCGACAACACGTCCACCGGCGTCATGGTGGTGAACTGGGTGCGGCCCCGGTCACGCGTGCCGGTCACCACCACCTCGTCCAGGCTGCCGCCGGCGGCGTCAGCCACCTGCGGCTCGGCCCCGGGGCCCCCGGGCGCCGCCGCCTGGGCCTTGCGCGCCGGCGCGGCGGTGGAAACCGGGGTGGGCGCCAGCTTCAGCACCACGGTGCGGCCGTCATCCGAGGCCACCACCAGCGGCGTGCCCTTCAGCAGGCGCGCCAGGGCCTGGTGCCGGTCCAAATCCCCCCGCAGCGCCGCGGTGGAGATGCCGTCCAGCAGATCGGTGGGCGCCAGGATCTGGATGCCCGCCTGCTGGGCGAACAGCGGGATGGAGCGGGCCGCCGGCTGGGCCGGCAGGTCGAAATGCGCGCTTTGCGCCCAGGCCGGAACCGCCCACCCCGCCAGGGCCGTGCCGCACAGAGCAAAGAAACTGCCATATTTCTTAATCATTACGATCTTCCCCAACGATGATCGGCGATTTGGCCCGCCCCTGCCGGCCTATCGCACTGTCTTCCGCGTTCCTGATGGGGAGAGAACGGCGGGACTATATTTCCGCCACTGCGTCATTTAAGTTTAACAACATTCATAAATTCTGTACTGCCATTCGCCACACGTCTTAATCGTACAGAATTATGACATCTCCCTCTTGCCGATACTTGGCGTTGAAGGCCACGGCCACGGCATGGGCGAAGCCGTCGATGTCCGTGGCGTTGAACAAGCCGGAGACGTGGCGCGGCGCCAGGCGGTCGCTGGCCAGCACGATGCGCCGGCGGGAATAGCGGGCGAAGTCCGCCACCGCCTGGGCCAAGGTTTCACCCGCGAAGGCCAGGCGCCCCTCCCGCCACATCAGCGCGCGGTCCAACGCGCCCGGGGCCATCGTCTCGACGCTGACCAGCGTGCCATGGCCGGCACCGCCGGCGCGCACGCTAACCTGCTGCCCCGCCGCCGCCAGCACGGCGTCCTGCCCACCCCGCACCGTCCAGTCGCGGCCCGTGGCGCGTTCCAACGTTTCCGCCAGCGCGGACGGCGCGCCCTCCACCGCCACGGTGCCCGACACCACCGCCACGGTCATTGTGCCGCCCGGGGCGCCGCCAGGGTTCAGCCGGGCACAGCAGGCGCCGTCATTGGTCGCCAGTTGGACCAGCGGGCCGCGCAGGACGAAGGGGCGATCCGTCCGGGACGCCACCTCGAAGAACGCCTCGCCCCGCTCCAGGTACACCAGCCGACGCCCCGCCTCGTCGGCCAGGGTGACGGCGGAGTCGGTGTTGAGCGTGAGGGTAGAGCCGTCGTCCAGCGGGATGTGCCGCACCTCCCCCACCGCGGAGCTGTAGGCCTGCCGCGCCGCGGGCTGGCGCATGCCGGCGCCCAGCGCCGCCAGGCCGGCGACGCTGGCGGCGGCGGCCAGCAGGCCTCGGCGGCTGGGAAGCGGGACGCGCCCAGGGGCGGCGGACCCAGCCGGGGTCGTGACCGGAGCCCCGACGGGAAACGGCGCGTCCAGCCGGCTGAGCAGCAGGGCGCGGGCGCGGGCCAGCGCGCCCAGGTGCCGGACGTCCGCTGCCAGCCAGGCGTCCAGCGCGCGCCGTTCATCGGCGGTCAGGGCGCGCGCGTCCAGGCGGGCCGCCCAGCCGGCGGCAGCCAGGTCGACGACCGCGGCGGTTTGTCTTGCGCTCACGCCCCGTGACCCCTCCCCCAATCCCGGTCCCTCACTCAATCCCTGCTCCTCCCCGGCCGAAGCGCTCCGCGAGCAGCCTCAGGCCCCGGGCGATGTGCTTTTCCACCGTGTTCTCCGACAGGCGCATGCGCCGCGCGATCTCCTGCTGCGGCAGGCCCTCCACCCGGCGCATGACGAAGGCGCGGCGGGTCTGGCGCGGCAGGTCGGCGATGGCGTCCTGGATCAGGCGCAACTCCTGGCGCGCGGACGTCACTTCCTCCGGCGACGGGGCGTCCACCACCGCCTCCAGCGCCGACAGGTCGGCCACGGCGGCGATGGGCACCACGCGGGACTGGCGCAGCAGGCGCACCACCACGGAATAGGCGGTCTGGAAGGCGTAGGCGCGCGGGTTCTCGATCCCGGCGACGCAGGCCTTGGCCACCAGGATGGCGTAGGTTTCCTGAACCACGTCGTCGACATCAAAGCCCAGGAAGGCCTTGGACCGCAGCCAGGCCCTGAGGCCATGCTCATGGGGCAGGATGTGGGTGGCCAGCCACCGCGCCCTCTCGTCACCAAAGGGGGCGTCACCAAAGGGGGCATCGCCCAAAGGGGTGTGAGCGACCGGCGCCGGGGACGGGCCGTCCTGCGGCCGGGCGATCGCGTCGTGTCGTTCCTGCACGGGGGCGCCATCCACACGGGGGAAGAGTATCCCTCAACAGCCGCGTCAGGATGACGCGGGCGCCGGGATACTAAGGTGTGGAGACGCGAGCGGGAGGCTTTCCCCCACCCGTCATAAAAATTTAAGAGGGAACGCGCGCCGGCGGTTCGGGGCAGACGGGGTCCAGCCGCGCCTCGCCCACGGTTTCGCCAGTGGGGCCGACCGGTTCACGCGGGCCATGCTCGCCATCGGCCAACTGCCACACCCGCACCTGGCCCGTGCGCCCGCGCAGGCTGAACTCACCCACGTCGGTCATGGGCACGCCGCAGTCGCCGGCGGCGTCGACCGTGTCGGCGCTGGCCAGCACGATGCAGGCGGCGGCCGGGTCGGCCAGGTCGGCGCCCAGCGCCTCCAGCCGGGCGGCGGCGTTCACCGTGTCGCCGACGATGGTGTAGTTGATGCGGCTGCTGGTGCCGATGTTGCCCACGACCACCGGGCCGGAATGGATGCCGACGCGCAGGCGGATGGCGGGCCGGCCCTGGGCCACCGCCTCGTCATGGCTTTGACGGATGCAGTGGTCGATGGCGGCGGCGGCGCGCAAGGCGCGGCCGGCGTGATCCGCCTGGTCGTCCGGCGCGCCCCAGAAGGCCATGACGGCATCGCCGATGAACTTGTCCACCGTGCCGCCCTCCGCCTCGATGCAGGCGGACAGCAGGGTGAAATGCTCGTTCAACAGCGAGGCGGTCTGCGCCGGCGTCATGTTCTGGGCCAGGGTGCTGAACCCCTTGATGTCGGTGAACATGACGGTGACGTCGCGCTCTTCCGACAGGATGGAGCCGGCATGGTCGCCCCGGCGGATGAGGCGCAGCACCAGCGCCTTGGGCACATAGGACTCGAACCAGCGCAGCCCGGTCAGCATGGTGTTGAACGCGGCGGCGGCGTCCGACAGTTCGCGCAGGCGGCTGTCGGGCAGGTAGGGCACGGCGTGGAAGTCCAGATCGCGCAGCGAGCTGGCGGCGTGCGACAGGCCCCGGATCTGCCGGCTGATGGTCTTGCCCAGGATGAGGCTGAGGGCGACCGACACCAGCAGGATGGCGACTCCGCCCAGGCCGAACCAGCGCACGCGGCGGATTTCCTGGTCCACCTCGCGCTGGGGCAGGGCCATCACCAGGGTCCAGTTCTGGGCGCCATAGCCGCCGAGGTCGCGCAGCAGATAGACGTAATCGACATCGCCCACGGTGGCCTGGCGGAAATCCAGGTCGCGCAGCTTGCCGCCCAAGGCGTCACTGGCGCTGCCCCGGCCGGGAGGCTGGCGCTGCCAGATGGCGGCGGCCACGGGGTCCCCCAGGTCGGACAGCGTGGGCAGGGGCGGGTTGCGGCCGGCCAGGTTGAAGGTGCGGCCGATCAGGGCGGGGTGGGCCAGCACATGGTCGGCATCGAACAGGATGAAGGCTGTGACGCCCTGGCTGCTGTCCAGTTCACCCAGGAACCCCGACAGGTCGGCGAAGCTGACGCCCACCAGTACAGCGCCCAGGAACTTGCCGTCCTTGGACCGCACCGGCGCGCGCACGGTGAGGAAGCTGGTGCCCTCATCCTCCGACCAGACGGGATCGACCCAGCGGGCGACCGGCGCCGCCTTCATCTCCTGCATCAGCAGGTCGCTGCCGGGCGGCGGCGGCACGGTCATGACCTCGGCGTCATTGGGGCCCGTGCGCCGCGCCACCGTCCACTGGCCGTCGGCCGACAGGAAGCTGACGGCCGTGATCTGGGGCGAGGCCGCCAGCGCCGAGCGCAGGTTCTGGCCCAGGCGCGTCCTGTCGCTGGTGTCGATCTCCCCCCGCTGGATGGAGGCGACCAGGAATTCAGCCTGGTATTGGGCGGGATCGAGTTGGGCGCGCACGCGCACCGTCATCCCGTCCATGGCCAGGATGACCTTGTCCGTCAACAACGCGGCGGTGTTGCGGGTGGAGGTGCTGAAGCCCAGGATAAGGACGCTGGCCACCGCCACCAGAACCAGCGTGCCGAAACCCAGCAGCAGGGCGGTGGCGATGGACACGCGCACGGCGGACCGCCGGATGGGACAGCCCCCGGCCGGACCTTCCAGGGCCTGTGTCGTCTCGCTCATGGCGGCACCGTAGCCGTCAGCCGCCGCCACGGCAACTGCGGCAATGAAACAGGCCCCCCGACCCCGGTATGGGGCTAATTCCAATACAGCATATTGCATAGCGCAACGGCTGCCAGCCACCCCGCCAGCAGTTGCAATATGCATTGCATAACTCAACGACCAGAACAAATCTTGGATAATCCGAGGGCGCCCTTCTTCCGCGGAAACTGGCGGACCGCTGCCAATAAATGGTTAAGGACCCCAAAAATTTCCTCGTGGCCCCCGCTTTGCTAAGAAAGGTGTGTCTAGCAGAGCAACACCCGACAAGGGACCCGCAGACGATGGAACCGATGGAATTCGCCTACCCCGTGCTTTTCGCTTAGCGTCCCTGACCATTCAGGGTCGTGGCGACCCGGAAAGGCAGCCCCTGACGCCCCATCACCGGCATACGCGGCCGTGCCATCAATCGGTTCTGGCAGAACGCGTAAACTATCAACGGCGCGGATCCACGGTGGTCCGCGCCGTCTTTTCTTTGGCACACCGCTGCCGTATCGTCATCGCGCCCCGGTTGCTGGAAACCACCGCGATGCACGCCTGGCGAATCGCCCTGTTGCCGTTGCTGATCCTGATGACGGCACCCTCGCCGGCCGAGGCCGGCACCCACCGCGCGCACCACAAGGCCCACAAGGACAGGCCCCATAAGGAACGGCAGGCCAAGGGCGCCCACGGGCTGATCCCCGCTGGCAGCGGCACCGTCATCGGCGTGCTGAGCGGCGACACCGTGACCCTGCGGGACGGGCGGGTGGTGCGCCTGGCCGGCATCCTGGCCCCCAAGGGTCCCGCCCGGGGAACCTCCCGGGATGACGCCGGCGGCCGCGCCGCCTGGCCCTTGGCGGAGGACTCGCGGCACGCGCTGGAGGCTCTGGTGCTGAACCGCACCGTCAGCCTGATGTTGGGGGGCGCCGACCATGACCGCTACGGCCGTGTACTGGCCCACTTGATGGTGCGCGACGGCCGGCGGCAGGTGTGGGTGCAGGACGCGCTGCTGCGCCAGGGCTGGGTGGAACTGGCACCCCATCCCGACGCGCCCAAGGGGCTGGCCGCGCTGCGCCGGGCGGAAGATGACGCGCGGGACCATCAGCGCGGCCTGTGGGCCGACGGGTTCTACGCCGTGCGCAACCCGGACTCCGCCGGGCATGCCCAAGGACGCTACGCCATCGTCACCGGCCGGGTGCTGGACGCGGCCGACGCCCGCGACCGCGTCTACCTGAACTTCGGCGCCGACCGTCGCACCGACTTCACGGTGGAGATCGACCGCCGCGACATGGCCGCCTTCCGCGCCCGCCACCTGGACCCGCTGGACCTGAAGGACCGATTGGTGGAGGTGCGCGGCTGGGTGGAGGAGCATAACGGCCCCATGATCCGCGTCACCAACCCCGACCAGATCATCACAACCGACGGCCGCTGGCCCCACCGGCGCCCGGCACGGGGCGGAAAGAAGAAGAAGGAGGAGACGGAGGGCGGCGGCGATGCGGCGGCGGCGGTGACGGAGCCCTAGCCCCGATACGCCCCGGCATCCTCGCCGCGCGCGACCGCCAGACCCATCTGCAGGCTGCGGCCGATGCGGGTGCTGACCTCCGCCAGCCGCTCCGCCGCCGCCGTGGTGAACAAGCCCTGGGCCGTGTCG
The DNA here is from genome assembly GCF_034427435.1 of Nitrospirillum goiasense. Classification (NCBI taxonomy): domain Bacteria; kingdom Pseudomonadati; phylum Pseudomonadota; class Alphaproteobacteria; order Rhodospirillales; family Azospirillaceae; genus Nitrospirillum; species Nitrospirillum goiasense. The sequence continues at coordinate 491,121 of NZ_JAXQNP010000002.1, forward strand.
CGGAACAGGGCCAGCCAGCGGCGGAAGTGGTCGGGGCCGATCATGGGAAGGCCGGCATGCACCACCATGGGCCGCCCCTCGTACCGGCCGGTGGACAGCAGGACGGACGACCAGAAGTCCACGATGCGGGCGCGATGGCGGTCCCACGCGGCTTCGTCCGTGCCGACGGCGGCATGGAACACGGGGCCCAGCAAGTCGTCCTGACGCACCCGGTCATAGAACACCCGCACCAGGACGGTCAGCGACTCCTCCGTGAAAGCGTCGAAAGGGTGTGACATCGCTGTAAAGTCTCCCGTTAAACGGGTTAGGGGGAACCCTGTGGGGTCGGTTGGGTTTGCGCTGGGGGCTGGCCTTGGCCTACACTTCGGCCCTTAACGAGCAAACTTGGTGTACCGACCCATGGCGCGCGGCGATCTCTTCCCACCCTTGGAACCCTATCGGACAGGCACGCTGGCCGTCAGCGGCCTGCATACCATCTATTGGGAGGAAGCCGGCAACCCGGACGGCGCGCCAGTCGTATTCCTGCATGGCGGCCCTGGTGCTGGCGCCTCGCCCACCCACCGGCGCTTTTTCGACCCCCGGCACTACCGCATCGTCATCCTGGACCAGCGCGGCGCGGGGCGGTCCACGCCGCTGGGCGAAATCCGCGAGAACGGCATCCAGGATCTTATTTCGGATCTGGAACAACTCAGGTCAATGCTGGAGATCGACCGCTGGCTGGTCTTCGGCGGCTCCTGGGGGTCGACCCTGGCGCTGGCCTATGCCCAGGCCCATCCGGAACGGGTGAAGGGCCTGGTGCTGCGCGGCATCTTCCTGATGCGCCAGTTGGAGATCGACTGGTTCCTGTACGACATGCGCACCTTCTTCCCCGAGGCGTGGTCCACCTTCGCGGCCCACATCCCGGTGAATGAGCGGGGCGACCTGCTGGAAGCCTATTACCGCCGCCTGACCTCGGCCGACCCGCAGACGCGCATGGCCGCCGCCCGGGTGTGGAGCGTGTACGAGGGGGCCTGCTCCACCCTGCTGCCCAGCCCGGAACTGGTGTCGGCCTCGGGCGAGGACAACCACGCCCTGGGCTTGGCGCGGATGGAGGCGCACTACTTCCGCAACAACAAGCTGTCGCCCGAGGCGGCCTTGCTGGAGAACGTCGACCGTATCCGGCACATCCCGGCCATCATCGTCCAGGGCCGCTATGACGTGGTCTGCCCCATCCGCACGGCGGATGAGCTGCACCGCGCCTGGCCCGAGGCCGACTACATCGTCGTGCCGGACGCCGGCCACAGCGCCATGGAGCCCGGCATCCGCTCCGCCCTGGTGCAAGCGACGGAACGGTTCAAGACTCTCTAAGTTCGCCTTTGAGCGCCGGGCGCGGGCATCCGCCGGCTTGGCTTCCTCGCCGCGCCCCCCTTTACATGAACTGGGCGGTACTCGCTCCGGCACCCGCAGTCGCGGGCTAGTTCTTTAAAGCGGGGGGCTAGGCGCTCTTCCGCAACCCCTTCAGGCCCTGGCGCAGGCGCGTCCAGGGCCGCTCGTTGGGGGTGAGGTCGATGCCGACCTCGGTCACCCGCGTCTCATCCATGGCGGCCACGATCAGGGCCACCTCACCCACCTTGAGGCGCACGCCGACAGAGGCGCGGCGGCCCAGCCGGCGGCCCAGGTGCTCGCCGATGGCGATGTCGCCATCCACGCCCGGCGCCTCGAAGCCGTAAAGCCCGGCGACCCTGGCCAGCGGGGTGTCGCCCTTGACCTGGAAGTCCCCCAGGCCGGCGGCGCGGCGGCCATGGTCGCGGCGGCCGAACAGGCGTTCCATGGCGGTCAGCGCCGCCGGCTCGCCCAGCACCAGGACGGCATCGCCGGGGTAGAGGACACGCACCTCCTCCGGCGCCACGGGATGGCCCTCGCGGATCATGGCCAGGACGCGCACGGATTCCGGCACCACCAGGCGCCCCAGGCCGCGCACCGCCGCCTCGCTGTCCGGGGAGACGGTCAGCATGGCCAGTTGCTGCGGCCCGTCGACGGGCAGGTCGATGTCGGCCCGGCTGGCGGGTTCGGGATCGGCCGGAATCTCCACGTCCAGCAGGCGCGCCGCCGGCCCGATGGTCCATCCCTGGGCCAGCAGGGACAGGAGCACCACGGCGAAGGCGATGCCGAAATAGGTTTCCGCCCCCGGCAGGCCGGACAGCACGGGCAGCAGGCCCAGGAAGATGGGGACCGCCCCGCGCAGGCCGACCCAGGAGATGAACAGCCGCTCGTTCCAGGCGAAGCCGAAGAAGGACAGGCACAGGGTGACGGCCAGGGGCCGCGCCACCAGGATCAGCGCCACGGCCACCACCAGCGCGGGCAGGGCCACGCGCACCAGCGTGTCGGGGGAAACCAGCACCCCCAGCATGAGGAACAGGGAAATCTGGCTGAGCCAGGCCAGGCCGTCGTGGAACCGCTCGATGATCTGGCGCGCCTTGACCCGGCGGTTGCCGATGATGAAGCCGGCGAGGTAGACGGCCAGGAAGCCGGACGCGCCGATGGTCTGGGTGGCGCCGAAGATGAACAGCGTGCCCGCCAGGGCCAGAATGGGATAAAGGCCGGCCGACAGTTCCAGCCGGTTGATGAGCGCGGACAGGGCTAAGCCGCCGGCGATGCCGATGATGCCGCCGCCGCCCATCTCCATCGCGAACTGCCCCAGTTGCGCCCATCCGAAGCCCGCCCCCTGGACGGCGTGGATGGACAGCAGCGTCAGGAACACCGCCATGGGGTCGTTCAGGCCCGACTCCACCTCCAGCAAGGCGGAAACGCGGGGGCGCAGGCGCAGGCCCCGCTGATGCAGCAGCAGGAAGACGGCCGCCGCGTCGGTGGAGGCGACGATGGACCCGATGAGGAAGCCCTGGGCCCAGCCCACGCCCAGCAGCCAGCGCGCCACCACGCAGGTGACGCCGGCCGTGATCAGCACGCCGATGGTGGACAGCACCAGGGCCGGCCAGCGCGCCACCTTGAACACCGCCTTGGGCGTGCGCAGCCCGCCGTCGAACAAGATGACGGCGATGGCGATGGACCCGACCAGCGAGGCCAGGCGATAGTCGTTGAATTGGAAATTGGCCAGCTTGTCGACGGCGATGCCCAGCGCCAGGAACACCAGCAGCAGCGGGGCGCCGACGCGCGAGGAGGCGCGGCCGGCCAAGATGGCCAGCATGAGCAGCGACCCGAGCGCGAAGATGATGGTGTCGACGTGATGCACTGGCCGACTTGCTCCCCCCGGGCGGACCGCCTGCCGGCGCCCCCGTTGACCTCGTTCACCTGAGGCTTACCCTAGCCCCAAGCCCTTGGACTAGCTGTCCGTTGGGCCAGCGTCCCTTTCGGGTCCCATCCGCCGGCCACCTGGTTCTTCTCGCCCCCCATTGTGTCCGCCGTGCGGCGCCCGCTGGCAAATTTGGGGGCGGAGGATCCGGGGCGGGCTAGAAGGCGGCATCCACCGCCAGGTGATGCACATCGAAGCCCCAGCCCCCCGCCATGTCGGCCGCAACGCGGGAGCGGTGGCAGATGTGCGGGTCGTCCTCCAAGCACAGCAGGCAGGCCGGGCCCTGCTTCAGCGCGGTGGCGGCGGCCACGCCCAGCTCATACTGCGCCTCCGGCCGGGCCAGCGCCTGGTCGACGATGGACCAGAACAGCGGCTGGTTGCCGGCACGGCCGGCCAGCCGGCCCTCCTTGGGCGTGCCCAGCGCCTTCAGGTGCAGATACTCGATGCCCGCCTGGCGCAGGGAGGCCGACAGCGGGCCCTTGGAAAAGCCGGCGCGGCGCGACAACGGCAGCTCCCGCACATCGATCAGCGTGCGCACGCCGGCCCGCACCAGACGCTCCACCAACGCCGGCTGGCCCGCCTTCTCATACCCTATGGTGTAAAGCTCGGGCATGGGCGGGCGCTCCCTTTCAAGGAATTGGTGGCGTTCCCAGAAGTGGGGTCGCATCCGGGACACGGCAAGAGTAAACGGCGCCCCCTCGACAGCCCAGGATGGCAGTGCCATCTTATAGTCATGAGCGACCCGACCCGACGCCCACTTTCCGACCTGATCGCCGACCTCGACATCAGCGAGGCGGAATACGCCGCTGGTGATCTTGTCGCTGGGGAAACCGTCCTGGAAGAGTTGCGCGCCAGCATCGCCCGACTTGAAGCCAATCGGCAAGATGCACCACCCCGCGGAGCGGCGACCCGACAGTGATTCCGCTTACCCGGCGCGCCGCGCAACATGTGGCCGACCTTCGGGATCACTACGAAGAGCTTGGTCGTGCGGAAGCGGTCCGCAACCTTTATGCCGCCCTGGAACGAGCCTCCAATGCCATCCTAGGCGGAACGGCCATTGGCCTCACGGCGCCAAGGCCTTACCCAATTCTCGCGCGTCCTGGCTGGCTTTGGGTTAAGTCCGGGCGTTATTGGATCGCTTTTCGCCAATCGCCCCGGCCCGCCATTTTGGCGGTTTTTTACGAAATGGCGGACATCCCCGGCCGGCTTTGACGGCCGCCCCGCAGTTTTGAAGGGCGGCCCCCACACTCATGCAGGCGTTCCGCCGCGCTCGGCCCTTGCCATGAGACCGCACCCCGTGTACAAACCGCGCTTCATTTTGGCGGCGAGGCCGGGCCGAAAGGTCCAGGGCATGCCCACCCGCTCAAATGAATCCACCGCCGTCCCCCCACGGTCATCCCCAAGGGGCGGTTATTCTTTCGTGAGGAACCAAAATGCCCAAGCTGAAGAATCACAGCGGGACGAAGAAGCGGTTCAAGCTGACCGCCTCCGGTCTCGTTCGCGCCCAGGCCGCCGGCAAGCGCCACGGCATGCGCAAGCGTCCGCAGAAGATGAAGCGGAACGCCCGCGGCATGATGACCCTGTCCAAGCAGGACGGTATCATCATCACCAAGAATTTCATCCGGGTACCGTAAGGAGGGCTGAACCATGGCTCGCGTTAAGCGGGGCGTGACCACCCACGCCCGTCACAAGAAGATCCTGAAGCTGGCCAAGGGCTACCGGGGTCGTTCCAACAACTGCTTCCGTATCGCGATCGAGAAGGTCGAGAAGGCGCTGCGTTACGCCTATCGCGACCGTCGCGCCAAGAAGCGTAACTTCCGCGCCCTGTGGATCCAGCGCATCAACGCCGGTGCCCGCATCCACGGCCTGACCTACAGCCAGTTCATGCACGGCCTGAAGCGCGCCGCCATCGACGTTGACCGCAAGGTCCTCGCCGACATCGCCGCGCGCGAGCCGGAGGCGTTTAAGGTCCTGGTCGATCAAGCCCAGGCCGCTCTCAAGGCCGCTTGATCCTACCCGGATCAACGGTACTGATAAGAAGGGGAGCAGGCCCGGCGGGCCCGCTCCCCTTTTTTATTTCCTCAAACGCCGGGCGCCCGCATCCGCGGGCTTGGCTTCCTCGCTCCGCCCTGCGGTACTCGCTGCGGGGCCGGCAGTCGCCGGCCATTACGGCACGAGTCAAAGCCTGGTGCCGTTGATAGTATCGCCCCGAGTTTGCCCCCACTGCCCCCGAGAAGACGGATCGTCGCGATGAACATCCTCGACAGCCTCAAGGCCGACCTGCTGGCCGCCGCTGCCGCCGCCCCCGACCTGGCCGCCCTGGAAGAGGTGCGGGTGGACGCCCTGGGCAAGAAGGGCCGCATCACCGGCCTGATGAAGGACATGGGATCGCTGACGCCGGATGAACGGCGGGAACGCGGCCAGGCCCTGAACGCCGTGAAGGAAGAGATCAGCCAGGCGCTGGACGCCCGCCGCCAGGTGCTGAAGGCCGAGGCGCTGGCGCAGAAGCTGGAGGCGGAGCGCATCGACGTCAGCCTGCCGGCCCGCCCCGAGGTCGAGGGCCGCGTCCACCCCATCAGCCAGACGGTGGAGGAGATGATCGCCATCTTCGCCGACATGGGCTTCACCGTGGCGGAAGGGCCGGACATCGAGACCGACTTCAACAACTTCACCGCCCTGAACATCCCGCCGGAGCACCCCGCCCGGCAGATGCACGACACCTTCTACCTGCCCAACGGGCCGGACGGGGGCACCCGCGTGCTGCGCACCCACACCAGCCCGGTGCAGATCCGCACCATGCTGGCGGGGGAACCGCCCATCCGCATCATCGCGCCCGGCCGCACCTACCGGTCCGACTACGACCAGACCCACACCCCCATGTTCCACCAGATCGAAGGCCTGGTGATCGGGGAGAATATCCACATGGGCCACCTGAAGGGCACGCTGCTGGAGTTCTGCCGCGCCTTCTTCCAGGTGGACGACCTGCCGCTGCGCTTCCGCCCCAGTTTCTTCCCCTTCACCGAACCGTCGGCGGAGGTGGATATCGGCTGCTCCCGCAAGGGCGGTGAGCTGAAGCTGGGCAACCATGGCGACTGGCTGGAGATCCTGGGCTGCGGCATGGTCCACCCCAAGGTGCTGGAGAACTGCGGCATCGACAGCACCCGCTGGCAAGGCTTCGCCTTCGGCATGGGCATCGAGCGCGTGGCCATGCTGAAGTACGGCATCCCCGACCTGCGCACCTTCTTCGAGGCCGACCTGCGCTGGCTGAAGCACTACGGCTTCGTGCCGCTGGACGTGCCCAGCCTGGCGCAAGGCCTGACCCGCTAACGGGCCTAGCCCGATAACCCATCCCAAGAGCGGCAGCCGGCTTTAAACGCCAGGCGCCCACCCGAAGAACGGCAGGTAGCGATGAAGTTCACCCTTTCCTGGCTGAAGCAGCACCTTGAAACCGACGCCCCGCTGGACGTCATCACCGACAAGCTGACCGCCCTGGGCCTGGAGGTCGAGGGCGTGGAGGATACCGGCAAGGCGCTGGCGCCCTTCGTCATCGCCAAGGTGCTGTCGGCGGAGAAGCACCCCAACGCCGACAAGCTGCGCGTCGCCATGGTCGACACCGGCAAGGGCGAGCCCATCCAGGTGGTGTGCGGCGCCCCCAACTGCCGCGCCGGCATCACCGTGGTGTTCGCCAGCCCCGGCGCCGTCATCCCCGCGACCGGCGACACCCTGAAGGTGGGCGCCATCCGGGGTGTGGAGAGCCGGGGCATGCTGTGCTCCGAGCGTGAGCTGAACCTGTCGGATGAGCACAACGGCATCATCGAGTTGCCGGAAGAGGCGCCGGTGGGCGCCAGCTTCGCCGCCTGGCGCAAGCTGGACGACGCGGTCATCGAGATCTCGCTGACCCCAGACCGCGTGGACTGCGCCGGTGTCCACGGCATCGCCCGGGACTTGGCGGCGGCGGGCGTCGGCACGCTGAAACCCCTGGACACCGCGCCCGTGCCCGGCGTCTTCCCCGCCCCGGTCAAGGTGGCGCTGGAAACGGCGACCTGCCCGCAGTTCGCCGCCCGCGTGGTGCGGGGCGTGCGCAACGGCCCCAGCCCGCAGTGGCTGCAGGACAAGCTGGCCGCCGTGGGCCTGCGCCCCATCTCCGCCCTGGTGGACATCACCAACCTGATGACCCTGGACCAGGTGCGCCCGCTGCATGTCTTCGACGCCGCCAAGGTCCAGGGCGACCTGACCGTGCGCGACAGCCAGGCGGGTGAGACCCTGTTGGCCCTGAACGGCAAGGAATACACCCTGCCCGCCGGCCTGGCCGTCATCGCCGATGCCAGCGGCGCCGTCCTGTCCCTGGGCGGCGTCATGGGCGGGGAGAGCACCGGCGTGTCGGAGACGACCACCGACGTCATCATCGAATCCGCCCTGTTCGAGCCCGCCAAGGTGGCGGAGGCCGGCCGCGCCCTGCAGATCGACAGCGATGCCCGCTACCGCTTCGAGCGCGGCGTGGACCCGGCCAGCGTCATCAGCGGCATCGAGCAGGCGACCCGCCTGGTGCTGGAGATCTGCGGCGGCGAGGCCGGGGAGGTCTTCGTGGCCGGTGCCGAACCCGCCTGGCGCCGTCCCCTGACCCTGCGCCCTGCCCGCGTGGCCCATCTGGGCGGTGTGGACGTGGCGGAAGCCGACCAGGTGCGCATCCTGAACGCCCTGGGCTTCGAGACCCGCCAGAAGGACGGCCTGATCCATGCGGTGCCGCCGTCCTGGCGCGCCGACGTGCAGGGCGAGGCCGACCTGGTGGAGGAGGTGCTGCGCATCCACGGCTTCGACGCCATCCCCACCACCAGCCTGCCCCGCGACGAAGGCCTGCCCAAGGTCGCCGTCACGCCCAAGCAGCGCCGCACCGCCACCGTGCGCCGCCTGCTGGCCGGCCGCGGCATGCTGGAGGCCATCACCTGGTCCTTCCTGGCGCCGGAGACGGCCAAGCTGTTCGGCGGTGCGCCGGATGAGCTGGCCCTGCTGAACCCCATCAGCGCCGACCTGGCCATCATGCGCCCGTCGGTGCTGGCCAACCTTGCGGCCGCCGCCGGCCGCAACGCCGCGCGCGGCTATGCCGACCTGGCGCTGTTCGAGGTGGGTCCCGCCTTCCGCGACGGCAGCGAGAAGGGGCAGGACCTGGTGGCCGCCGGCGTGCGTGCCGGCCTGGCCGTGGCCCGCCACTGGGCCAAGGGCACCCGCCCCGTGGACGCCTATGACGCCAAGGCCGACGCCATCGCCGCGCTGGAGGCCGCCGGCGCTCCCACGGCCAATCTGGTCGTCTCCACCGACGCGCCCGGCTGGTACCACCCGGGCCGCTCCGGCTGCCTGCGGCTGGGCCCCACCGTGCTGGCCCGCTTCGGCGAACTGCACCCGGCGGTGCTGGAGGCCTTGGACCTGACGGGCCCGCTGGTGGCGTTCGAGGTGTTTCTGGACCTGATCCCCACCCCGAAGAAAAAGGGCGGGACGGAGAAGCCGAAGCTGGAGCTGTCGGCCTTCCAGCCCATCAGCCGCGACTTCGCCTTCGTGGTGGAGGCCGGCGTGGAGGCCGACCGCCTGATCCGCGCCGCCAAGGGGGCCGACAAGGCCCTGATCACCGGCGTGCAGCTGTTCGACGTCTACCAGGGCCCCGGAGTCGAAACCGGCTTCAAGTCCATCGCCTTGTCGGTCACGCTGCAACCGGTGGACAAGACCCTGACGGACGCGGAAATCGAGGCCGTGGCCGCCAAAGTCGTCGCCGCCGTCACCAAGACGACAGGCGCCGTGTTGCGCGGTTGACACAGAGCCGGCAAGGCCGCAGTAGGCGCCCCCTGGGGTTCGGGGGCGCCTTTCTTTCCCGGTCAATTTATTGTGAATTTTAGGCGCCCGAACCCTCTTGCGCCCTTTCCTTCCCCGCCGCTTACTATCCTTCCAACGATAAAAAGCGGACACTGACGCCAAGGCTGGGACGCCAAGGCTGGCGTCATCCTCGGGGAGGAGAGGCTGTATGAAGTTCTTCCGGGACCTGCCCATCATCCAGAAGCTGCTGCTGCCCCTGATCCTGATGGGGTTGGTGACGCTGGGCACCTCGCTGTACACCCTGTCGCAGATGAACACGGGCGCGGTCCAGTACCAGCACCTGCTGCATGGCGAGGCGGAAGCCCTGAAGGCCATCGACCGCGCCAATGGCGCCGCCGCCAACATCGGCCGCATCAGCTACATGATGGTGGCCGAGACCGACAAGTTCATCATCGACAGCATGAAGGATGAGATCGGGCAGCAGGCCGGCGACCTGGCCAAGTACCTGGACAGCGTCGCCAGGCTGAACCCGGGAACCAAGGACGACCTGGCCATGGCCAGGGACGAGTTCAAGGCCATGATGAAGTTCGCGGAACAGGCGCGCGAACAAATGCTGGCGGGCAATACCAAGGCCGGCGCCGCCACCCTGACCGACGAATTCGACATCCGCCTGTCCAAGCTGCTGGACCGGCTGGCCGTCATCACCAAGGCGGTGGACGAGAACCTGGCCAAGGGCGAAGCGGCCGCCAAGGCCCGCAATGACCGCACCTATTGGGTGACCCTGGCGGCCGGCCTGTCCGGCGCCGTCGTGGTCATGGCGCTGGCGCTGTGGATCGCCTGGGCCGGCGTGTCGCGGCCGCTGAAACGCATCGTCGACACCATGACCGCCCTGGCCGACGGCGACCAGACGGTGGAGGTGCGGGCGACCGAGCGGCGGGACGAGATCGGCGCCACCGTCCGCGCCTTGCGCATCTTCCAAAGCGCGATGGTGGAGGCCGACACCCTGCGCCATGAGCAGGAGACGCTGAAGGCCCAGGCGCAGGCCGAGCGCCACGCCGCCCTGGCCCACCTGGCCGACGAGTTCGAGGCCAGCATGAACCAGGTGGTGGAAGGAGTGGCCGGTGCGGCGGACCGCATGCAGGGCAACGCCAAGGGCCTGTCCGCCATCGCGGAGCAGACCAACCACCAGACCCTGGCGGTCGCGGGCGCGGCGGAGGCCGCGGCCGGCAACGTCAACACCGTGGCGGCGGCGGCCGAGCAACTGTCCGCCAGCATCCAGGAGATCGGCCGGCGGGTCGAGGAATCCTCGCAGATCGCCCAGAACGCGGTGGTGGAGGCGGAACGCAGCAACCATACGGTCAGCGGCCTGGTGGAGGCGGCGCGCAAGATCGGCGACGTGGTGCGCCTGATCAGCGACATCGCCAGCCAGACCAACCTGCTGGCGCTGAACGCCACCATCGAGGCGGCGCGCGCCGGCGAGGCGGGCAAGGGCTTCGCCGTGGTCGCCAGCGAGGTGAAGACCCTGGCCACCCAGACCGCCAAGGCGACGGAAGAGATCAGCGCCCAGATCGGCGAGATCCAGGCGGTGGCCGGCAATGCCGCCGGCGCCATCCACGGCGTCAGCGGCACCATCGGCCGCATCAGCGACATCGTCACCACCATCGCCGCCGCGGTGGAGCAGCAGGGGGCCGCCACCACCGAGATCGCCAGCAGCGTGGCCCAGGCCGCGGCCGGCACCTCCGACGTGTCCAGCACCATCGGCCAAGTCACCCGCGCCGCCAGCGAAACCGGCACCATGGCGACCGACGTGCTGCACGCCGCCCAAGACCTGGTCACCCAGTCCGACCATCTGCGCCACCAGGTGGCGGGCTTCGTGGCCAAGGTACGGGCGGGGTAGAATTATACGCCATTGACGTATAGTCGTTCCGTGCCTAGATCTGGAGACGCATGAGCGAGCGGCTTCATACCGTCGTGGAAACACCGCAGTACTTGCGGGATGCTGCCGGTGCTGGATTAAGCGAGGCGGAACGCAAAGGCATCGTGGACATCGTGGCAATGTCTCCCCGCCAGGGTGTGGAGATCCAGGGATCGGGCGGTGTGCGCAAGTTTCGGGTCGCTGGACGGGGCAAGGGCAAGAGCGGCGGCTACCGGGTCATCTCAGCCTATTTTGGCCCAGACATTCCGGTTTATCTTTTGGCCCTGCTTTCCAAAGGGGAACGCGGCAACTTCTCGGACGCCGAAATCGCGGGGTTCAAGGCCGTAACGACGCTCATCGCTCGATATTGGCGGGAGAGGGTGAGGAAATGAGCACTGCGGCTGACCGCATCTTGCGCGGACTTGAGGAGGCTTTGGCCCACGCCAAGGGAGACTCTGTTCCAGATCTGGTCGTGCATGTCCCGGAAACTGTCGATGTGGCGGAAGTCCGGCGACGGACTGGCCTGTCCCAAACCGCCTTCTCGCGCCGCATCGGCGTTTCGCCGGCGACGTTGCGGAATTGGGAACAGGGACGCAGGGCACCTGAGGGCCCGGCCCGCGTGCTGCTGGCGATGCTGAACCGCAATCCCCACATCGTTGAGGAAACGCTGGCCTGACCTGCCAGCGATATTCCGCCCCCACCCGCACATGAACGCCCCGCCAACCCCGCGGTTGCGCCAGGACGCGGGGCATCCTATGGTCGCGGGAATTTTCCCAGACCGGCCCGTCATGACCGACCTTTCGCACATCCGCAATTTCTCCATCATCGCCCATATCGACCACGGCAAATCGACCCTGGCCGATCGCCTGATCCAGTATTGCGGCGGCTTGGACGCCCGCGAGATGCGCGAGCAGGTGCTCGACAGCATGGATATCGAGCGTGAGCGCGGCATCACCATCAAGGCGCAGACCGTGCGCCTGACCTATAAGGCCGATGATGGGCAGACCTATCAGCTGAACCTGATGGACACGCCCGGCCACGTCGACTTCGCCTATGAGGTCTCGCGTTCCCTGGCGGCGTGCGAGGGCTCGCTGCTGGTGGTCGACGCCTCGCAGGGGGTGGAGGCGCAGACGCTGGCCAATGTCTACCAGGCCATCGACCACAACCATGAAATCGTCCCGGTCCTGAACAAGATCGACCTGCCGGCGGCCGAACCCGACCGCATCAAGCAGCAGATCGAGGATGTGATCGGCCTGGACGCCAGCGACGCCGTCATGATCTCGGCCAAGACCGGCCTGAACATCAAGGACGTGCTGGAGGCCATCGTCACCCGCCTGCCGCCGCCCAAGGGCGACCTGGACGCGCCCCTGAAGGCCCTGGTGGTCGACAGCTGGTACGACCCCTACCTGGGCGTGGTCATCCTGGTGCGCGTCGTGGATGGCGAGCTGAAGGTGGGCCAGAAGATCCGCATGATGGCCACGGGCGCCGCGAAGGAAGCCGACCGCGTCGGCCACTTCACGCCCAAGGCCGTGCAGTCGGGCCGCCTGGGGCCGGGCGAGATGGGCTTCATCACCGCCGGCATCAAGGACATCCGCGAAACCAAGGTGGGCGACACCATCACCGAGGACCGCCGCCCGGCGGCCGAGCCGCTGGAAGGCTTCAAGCCCAGCGTGCCCGTGGTGTTCTGCGGCCTGTTCCCCACCGACGCCGCCGAGTTCGAGCACTTGCGCGAGAGCCTGGGCAAGCTGGCCCTGAACGACGCCAGCTTCCAGTTCGAGGCGGAAACGTCGGCGGCCCTGGGCTTCGGTTTCCGCTGTGGCTTCCTGGGCCTGCTGCACCTGGAGATCATCCAGGAGCGGCTGGAGCGCGAGTTCAACCTGGACCTGATCACGACAGCGCCCAGCGTCATCTACAAGATGCACATGACCGACAAGTCGGTCATCGACATGCACAACCCGGCCGACATGCCGGACCCCATCCGCATCGACCACATCGACGAGCCGTGGATCCGCGCCACCATCATGTTGCCCGACGAGTATCTGGGCGGCATCCTGGCGCTGTGCACCGAGCGGCGCGGCCAGCAGATCGACCTGACCTATGTCGGCGGACGCGCCATGCTGGTCTACAGGCTGCCGCTGAACGAAGTGGTGTTCGACTTCTATGACCGGCTGAAGTCCATCAGCCGCGGCTACGCCAGCTTCGACTACCAGATGGACGGGTACGAGACCGGCGACCTGGTCAAGATGTCCATCCTGGTGAACGCCGAGCCGGTGGACGCCCTGTCGACCATCGTCCACCGCAGCCAGGCGGAGCACCGCGGCCGCCTGCTGTGCGAGCGGCTGAAGGAGCTGATCCCCCGCCAGCTGTTCAAGATCGCCGTGCAGGCCTCCATCGGCAGCCGCGTCATCGCCCGCGAGACCATCAGCGCCATGCGCAAGGACGTGCTGGCCAAGTGCTACGGCGGCGACATCAGCCGCAAGCGCAAGCTGCTGGACAAGCAGAAGGAAGGCAAGAAGCGCATGCGGCAGTTCGGCGAGGTCGAAATCCCGCAGAGCGCCTTCATCGCCGCCCTCAAGATGGGCGACGGCTGATCACCATCCTCAAGGTTCGATTACCACGCCGGCCGCCCCCACAACGGGCGGCCGGTTCGCGTTGTGCGCCCAGCATGGGCGCGTTCTTGAGGGTGAGAGTTCCTCCGTGAGCTGGTCACAGTGAACGAAGAGAAGCGCAACTGCCTGTGGATGTGGAAGGTACTGCGTCAGATGCACGCGGTAGCGGGGCGGTCGAGGAATGGTAAGGTGAAGCCTTGCCTGACCCCGGCAGCGACGAAACCGACCGCCCGCCACAAGATCAAGCAGACATGGGGCAACCTCACCCCCTCGAACCGCCCGGTGCGGACCCGCATGCCGGGTGGTGTGGGGGATAGCGGCGCGGTGGGACGTGGCCCCCGACAGCGCCGGGAAAACCTGCGGTGCGACCGGATGTGGTCGCTGAAGCGCCACGATGCGGGCGTGGCAGAAACCGGATCCACCCCGCCCGCACCGTGCGGTGGTCAGCCGACGTTCTGAATGCCGCTATTGTCATACGGCATCAGGGCAGCGCGGTAGCCGACCCGGCCATTGTTGGCATCAAAGCAGTAATCATAATTAGCCAGCACATTGATGCCGGTATTGACGAAGAATACCGCAGCATCCGGTGATTTTTCCTGCAGGGGCAGGATGACGCTCGGGGCCATTTTGGTTGAACCGATGGCAGGAAAGGCACTTACCTCAATCACCGTGGCATCGCTGTTCTTTTCGGCAGGGGGGAGGGCCAAGGTGAGTTTACCGAAGTGGAAACTGTAGCTCATGATCGGCTCGCCCGATGCATCGGGATTCGGTACTGTGATGCTGAGGGTTTGACCGAGGAGATTGCTCTCAGTCCAGCCGTAGCCGCTGGTCCAGCCGGTCACTTTGCCACCATTTCCGCCGGGCGGAATCCGGATCATCATGCAGTCCACGCCGGTATCCATCAGGGCCGGAATGGAGAATGAGCTGCCACCATTATATTGGGTTAAGGTCGCCTGATAATCGGGCGTGGCATAATATGGCGCATTCTGAGGCAGCGTGATGTGCTTGTTAAGTTGGGACGACAACTGCAGGAAATTGAATTTGGCCAAGTCATTCGCGTCGATGCCTACCGTTACGGCAGCATTGATCATGCTGGTGATGACATAGTTTGCCGGAACAGTTCCATTGGCCATCCCGACGATGTTCAGGAGCGGGTTCGACAGGACAGCCTGATCCCCATCCAAAAGGACAGGCTGATCCGCCCCCATAAGACGGGTTTCATGCACTTCCGGCACGCAGTTGGGATAGGCAGTTGCAGCCGCCATTGCCTTGTTGTCAGCACGGCCGAACCCTATGCCGCACATGCCCGGATTGCCCTTGTCCGTTCCCAGGACATAGACCCAGCCAGTCTGCAAATTCGGTCCGCCAATTGTCTCAAACGCAACAGATTCAATGGCGTAGATATGTCCAGCGACAACGTCACCACTCGGTTCATATGTCATATGGAACGGGCGGGCAGGAATAGCCCAAGAATAAAGGTTCCCAGCGGGATCATGGAATAAGCTGGCCGGTAGAACAATGCCGCAAGAGCCGGTGTCGATCTGCACCCTGTGCGTGGTGCCATCCGGCAGAATCACCGTAGAAAAAATAGCATTACGGCCCTCACCCTGCGAATAGAATTTGCCGAACGTGGCAAGAGTAGTGCCACTTTCGTAGGTGTAAGCGACATGCTGGTCTGGAACCTCTCCATATGGTATCTTTTCATTGGTGATTTCTGGAATGTTTCTATTATCGGTCATTTGATGATCTCCAATATAGGCGTTGTAATTTTTCTAAAGCATCTTTTGTGCCAAGAGAAAACTCTAACATTTCTGTGAGATTTTTGCACAAAACCGCACCGGATAATGAGTGTCGGGCATGTCCGACATGTCCGTCCCGGTTCTGCCCCTCCAATTATTCGAAACATTGCCATTACTAGCGCCGAGTGCAGGTCCCGTAAGGCGGCGCAGCCGGCCTTTAGCTCCGCTGAGCGGCCACCGCCATACGGACCTTGAGCATAGTCATCAGCGCTCGCCGGCTGCTTCACGACCCAAATTGGCGATGTAATCTTCCAGGTTCGCATCGCTTTCCAGCAGGGCAAACCGGCCCTCCGCCAAATCACGCAGGCCGGTATCCACAGCGTCGCTCAACGCCTTCAGCTTGGCGGCGTGTTCTTCTTCCTGCTGTTCGACCAGCCGCAGGCCGGCACGCAGGACCTCGCTGGCGTTCTGACAGCAGCCATACCGCGCCAGGGTCTCGATGGCCCGCTCATGATGATCGGTCAGCGCCACGTTGCGCGTCGGCATGGGTTCCCTTCTGCGATAGGGGCGCGGCTGAAAGCCTGATCCCCATTGGCATACTATGCCAGCGGGAAGCGCAACGTGAACCGGGTGCCGGGCGCGCCATCTTCGTAACGGAAGCTGCCCCGCAACTGGCGGGTAAAGGCGTCGATCAGCAGTAGGCCGAGGCTCTTGCGTCCCGCCCGGGCGGTGGCGTCCGGCATGCCGACGCCGTCGTCGGTCACGGTCAGCACACCCTCCGCCCCTTCCCGGCGCAAGGTGATGGACAGGGCGCCGCCCCGCCCGCCGGGATAGGCGTGCTTGAAGGCGTTGGACAGCACCTCGTTCAACACCAGGGTGACGGGCACAGAAGCCGTCAGGTCCGTCGCCAGCGGCTCCACCGCCAGCGCCAGGGTCACGCGGCGCGGCTCATCCGCCGCAGTCCCCTCCCCTTGGTGGATGTTGTCGATCTCGCGCGCCAGGGCCGTGATCACGCGGTCCAACGGCACCACGTCGACGTCCGACGCGCGGTGGAGCTGTTCGTGCAGGATCCCCATGGCCTGGATGCGGCGCAGGGCATCGCCCAGCACCGGGCGCAGCGTGGGGTTCATGCTGGCCTGAAGCTGCAACAGGCTGGAGACGACCTGCAGGTTGTTCTTCACCCGGTGATGGGTGTCGCGCAGCAGCATCTCCCGCTCCGCCAAGGCCTTGTCCAGGTGGCGGGTGCGGTCGGCCACCCGCGCCTCCAGCACGGTGTTGGCCTGGCGCAGGATGCGGTCGGCGCGCACGAGGTCGCGGGACCGGCGCATGGCGATCCAGGCCACCAGCATCAGCGCCAGCGAGGCCGGCACGGCCACGGCGGCGTAGATCAGGGCCCGGCCTTCCCATTCGCTGGCGATGCTGTCCGTGGTGATGCCGTAGACGACATACAGCGGCAGGTTGGGTACCTTGCGGCGGGCGCACAGGCGCTGCACGCCATCGATGGGCGAGGTCAGGATGAAGGTGCCGGCGGCATCCGCCGGCGCCTGGATGAAACCGGGATAGGAACCCTGCTGCAGGCTGTCGTCCGACGCGGCGGGTTCCCGCAGCAGCAGGGCGCCATCCTCCCGGATCAGCAGCATGGTCTTGGGCTCACCGGCGAAGAGCGACCGGTAGAAGGAAATGAAATAGTCCGGCCTCAGCGACAACTGGGCCACGCCGTTGAACCGCCCGTCCAGCGTCTGCATGCGCTGGCTGATGGGCAGGAAGGGCTGGCCGGACAGGCGGCCGCGCAGCTGCTGGCCGA
Source organism: Nitrospirillum goiasense (assembly GCF_034427435.1). Taxonomy (NCBI): domain Bacteria; kingdom Pseudomonadati; phylum Pseudomonadota; class Alphaproteobacteria; order Rhodospirillales; family Azospirillaceae; genus Nitrospirillum; species Nitrospirillum goiasense. Next base: position 508,279 of record NZ_JAXQNP010000002.1, read on the forward strand.
TATAGATGCCGGCGCCGGGCTTCAGCTGGGCGCGGAAATACTCCCGATCGCTGACATCCAGCGCCGGCGTCGGCCACTGCATGGTGTTGACGCGGACGATGCCGGTGGGGTCGACCACCCACACGCCCTCCAGCTCCGGCGAAGCCTGCCAAATCTCGCGCAGCCGGTCATAGAAGCGGCTGTCGCCGGCGATTTCCTTCCAGCCGGCGTCATCCACCAGGCGCTCGACATACCGCAGGCTGGCGGCGTGGATGCTGAAGATCTTGCCCGCGTGCTCTTCCAGCACATGGGTCACGTCCACCACCTGGTCGCGGGCGTCATCCCAGACGCGGCGGTGGTGGTCCCAGGCGGCCCAGGCGAAGACCAGCAGGGTCAGGACCAGGCTCATGAGCAGCAAGGCCGCCACGGGCCGGCCAGCGGACGGGATCAGGGGAACGGCGGCGGGCGCGACATCCCCCGGCGGATCGCCGGCGGCGGGTGCCGGATGGGGGACGCCTGCCGGAATGGCATGGTCTGGCGCGGAGGCGATCATACGGGCGGCCCAGTCCTTATTGGCCCGGGCGTCTGCACCCCATCGCAGCCCCGGGCTTACCCCTCAGATCCTCGCCATCCCTGAACGACCGTCCCCCAAGAACCGCCCATCTGGGCGAAAAAGGGGAAAGCCGACGATGGCCGATGCCTTGATACGGACCATCGCCGGCATTCCTACGCCCGTCAGTGACGGAAATGACGCATCCCGGTAAATACCATGGCCAGGCCACGCTCGTCCGCCGCGTCGATCACCTCTTGGTCACGCATGGAGCCGCCGGGCTGGATGACGGCGGTGACACCGGCCTCCGCCGCGGCGATCAGCCCGTCGGCGAAGGGGAAGAAGGCGTCGGACGCCACGACGCTGCCCTTGGTGCCCGGCTCGGACAGGCCCGCGGCCTCCGCCGCCTCACGGCTCTTGATGGCGGCGATGCGGCTGCTGTCGACTCGGCTCATCTGGCCGGCGCCGATGCCCACGGTGGCCAGGTCCTTGGCATAGACGATGGCGTTGGACTTCACGTGCTTGCCCACGCGGAAGGCGAACAGCAGGTCGGCCAGTTCCTTCGGCGTCGGGCCGCGCTTGGTCACCACCTTCAGGTTGGCCGGCAGGACACGGCCGTCGTCCCGGCTCTGCGCCAGGAAGCCGCCAGCCACGGTCTTGATCAGGGTGCCGGCCTGGGCCGGGTTGGGCAGGTCGCCGGTCAGCAGCACGCGCAGGTTCTTCTTGGACGCCAGCACGGCGCGGGCCGCCTCGTCCGCGTCGGGGGCGATCACCACCTCGGCGAACAGCCGGGATATGGCCTCGGCCGTCACGGCATCGAGCGTGCGGTTGGCGGCGATGATGCCGCCGAAGGCGGAGACGGGGTCGCAGGCCAGCGCGCGGGCATAGGCGCTGGGCAGGTCATCGCCCTCGGCCACGCCGCAGGGGTTGGCGTGCTTGATGATGGCGATGGCCGGACGGTCGAACTCGGCCACCAGCTCGAACGCCGCGTCGGTGTCGTTCAGGTTGTTGTAGGACAGCTCCTTGCCCTGCAGCTGGGTGGCGGTGGCGATGCCGGGGCGGCGCTCCCCCGTCACGTAGAAGGCGGCCGTCTGGTGCGGGTTCTCGCCATAGCGCAGGGTCTGGCGCAGGGTGCCGGACACGGTCACGCTCTCCGGCCAGGTCTGGCCCAGGCGGTTGGCGAACCAGGCGCCGATGGCGGCGTCATAGGCGCCGGTGCGGGCATAGGCCTTGGCGGCCAGGCGGCGGCGCAGGTCCAGCGTGGTCTGGCCGTCATGGGCGGCCAGCTCCGCCAGCAGGGGGGCATAGTCGGACGGGTCGGTCACCACCGCCACGAAGTCGTGGTTCTTGGCCGCACCCCGGATCAGGCTGGGGCCACCGATGTCGATGTTCTCGATGCAGGTCTCGAAATCCGCGCCCTTCGCCACCGTGGCCTCGAAGGGGTAGAGGTTCACCACCACCAGGTCGATGCCGGGGATGTCATGGGCGTTCATGGCCGCCACATGCCCCTCGTCATCGCGGCGGGCCAGGATGCCACCATGGATGCGCGGGTGCAGGGTCTTCACCCGGCCATCCATCATCTCGGGGAAACCGGTGTGGTCGCCCACCTCGGTCACGGGCACGCCGGCCTCGGCCAGGCGCTGGGCGGAACCGCCGGTGGACAGGATATGCACGCCGCGCGCGGCCAGGGCCTGGCCCAGCTCGATCAAGCCGGTCTTGTCGGACACGGAGATGAGGGCGCGGCGCAGGGGAACGAGATCGGGGCTGGTCATGATGGCAATCCGGCTTGGATGGATTTGGGAATGAGAAAGCCCGGCAAACGCCGGGCTCAGGGAAAACTTAGACAGGAGGGATCAGGGGTCGGCGCCCTCGGCCTTCTTCTCGCGGCGCAGCGCCCACTTCACGGTGGCGCCGCCGGGGGCGGTCTGGCCGCGCACGGTGACCTGCAGAGTGCCGCGCGGCTCGGGCCCGTCGCCCAGGTAGACGCTTTCCTCCAGCCCCACCTCGCCGCCCGACAGGCGCAGGCGCCAGCCGGCGCCCGACGGCAGGCGCAGCAGCACGCCGTCGCCGCCTTGGGACAGGCTGGCATGGACACCGGGATGCAGGTGGAAGCGCAGGGTGTAGGACTGGCCGCCCGATCCGCCCTCAAGCCTGTCCTCGCCCCGCAGGTCCTCCCCGCTCTCGGCGAGGTACAGGCGGCGATGATGAATCAGGCCGAAGGCGTCGCGGTATCCATCGTGCGCGGCCTCGACCAGCACGGCGCCACCGGTTTCCCGCCGCTTGGCCTCGACGGGGTGCGGACGGCGGCCCAGGCCGCCATCCTCCCGCACCGAGGCGGAGTTGGTGTCCGCCACCACCAGGGTGGAGTGGGCGGCGGTGGAGGCGAGCGCGCCGCGCCACGCGCCAGTTTCCGAGGGATGGCCACCGCAATTGACGATCAGCCGTTCCCGTCCCACGCTCATTTCGAACGACAGGGTGCCGGCGTGGGCGCGGGCGTCCAGGCCCGCGGGCGGTGGCGCGCCGGCGTCGAACAGCACACAGGTGCGGCCCGCCGCCAAGCGTTCAAACCCCACATGGGGGGCGGACCGCAGGGGCCGGCCGCGCGCGTCCGCCTGGCTCAGCACCGTGTCGATGAAGGCCGGGTCTTCCGCGCACCCGCCATTGAACAGGGCGAGACCGCCATCGCCATGGCGGAAGAAGCGCAGGGTGGGGGTCAGCCGGTCGATGGTGTGCTGCAGGGCGTCGGGCATGTCGGCCCGGGCGGCGCGCAGCACCCCCCGGATGTCGATGAGGTGGCGCAGCACCTGCAATTGCAGCGATGGGCTGCGCTGCACATGGCCGCCGTCGGCCATGACTTGGCGCGCCAGCTCGCGGTTCAGCAGCCACAGCGCCCGCTGGGCGGTGCGCACGCGGCCCGGCAGGCACAGGCCGCCATAGATCATGCCCTTGATGCCCAGGATCAGGTCGACGCCGCGCAGGCGGCCGGGCACCAGGCGGGCCAGGTGGCGCAACTGGCGGGCCAGGCTGTCGAAGACGCGGGCGCGCAGGCCGTCGTCGGCGCTGGCCAGGAAGAAATCGTGGGCGCCGATCCAGGCGGCGATGCGTTGGGCCGTCACCTCCGGCGCCCAGGCGACGGCGTGCCAGGAGGAGAAGCCGTCCAGCCAGCTGGTGACCAGCACGCGGGCCTGGCGCCGGGCGGCGTCGCCGCCCACGGCCTTCAGGTGCCGCAGCCAGTCGAACCCGTGCAGGGCGGTCAGCCAGGCGGACCCGGCGGACAGGTCCAGCCAGGGCGGCAGGTCGGCCTGGCGCTCCTCCCCCGCGAAGGCGAAGCGGCCGGCCAGCAGCGCCTCACCCAGGCGGGGGTCGCCTGGCCACGGATCGGCCGGCACCACGCCCAGCGCCTGGGGCGCGCGGCTTTTCAGCAGCACGCCGTACAGCGGCGTCCGGTAGACCAGCGCGCCGGGGCCGGCGCGGAACCGTCTCATGCCGGAAGTGACACGGGCCATGCGCCGTTCGACCCCTTTAGACCAGCGGGCCGCGCAGGCGGCGGATATTGTCGGCGTAGGCATCCGGGCCGCCCTGGAAGGTAGCGGTGCCGGCCACCAGCACGTCGGCACCGGCGGCGATGGCCACGGGCGCCATCTCGGCGTTGATGCCGCCGTCGACCTCCAGGTCGATGACACGGGAGGTGCCGGCGGTCACCGCGTCGATGCGCTGGCGGATGGCCCGGATCTTGTCCTTCTGGCTGTTGATGAAGGACTGGCCGCCGAAGCCGGGGTTGACCGACATGACCAGGATCATGTCGACGTCGTCCATGATGTAGTCCAGCACCGAAATGGGCGTCGCCGGGTTCAGCGCCACGCCCGCCTTCTTGCCCAGGCTGCGGATCAACTGCAGGGTGCGGTGGGTGTGGGCACCAGCCTCGGGATGCACGGTGATGATGTCGGCGCCGGCCTTGGCGAAGGCGGCGACGAAATTGTCCACCGGGCTGATCATCAGGTGCACATCGAACACCTTGGCCGAGTGCGGTCGCAGGGCCTGCACCACCATGGGGCCGATGGTCAGGTTGGGCACGAAATGCCCGTCCATGACGTCGATGTGGATATAGTCGGCGCCGGCAGCGTCCACGGCCCGAACCTCCGCGCCCAGGTTGGCGAAGTCGGCCGACAGGATGGAGGGGGCGATGCGTACCGGCTGCTGCATGGTGACTATGGTTCCTATCAACTAAGGGCTGTTTTGCCAACCGCTAGGCGGTGCGGCGCAGGCGGGTCATGAAGAATCCGTCGAGGCCGCCCAGTTCGGCCCAGTGGCCGGGCGTGGTGCGCACGTCGCCACTGTCGGTCACCAGCGGGGCGAGCGCGGTGGCGTCCGCCTGCGGATCGTACGCCAAGTCGACCGGGATGACGGGTTCCACCATCACGTCCAGGCGGCGCGACAGCAGCTTGGACAACTGCTCCTCGCCTTCCTCCGGCTGAAGGGAGCAGGTGCAGTAGACCACCAGGCCACCGGGCTTCACCATGTCGATGGCGCGGTCCAGCAGGCGGCGCTGCACGCCCGACAGGCGGCCCACGTCCTCCGGTGTCTTCAGGCGCGCCACGTCGGGGTGGCGGCGGATGGTGCCGGTGGCGCTGCACGGCGCGTCCAGCAGCACGGCGTCCACCGCTTCGTCCGGCTGCCACTTGGTGGCGTCGGCCACCGCCGTGGCGACCGACAGGCCCAGGCGTTCCATGTTGCGCGACAGCCGGTCCAGCCGGGGGGCGGAGCGGTCGACCGCCGTGACCTTGGCGCCGGCGGCGGCCAATTGGGCGGTCTTGCCGCCCGGGGCCGCGCACAGGTCGATGACGGTCAGGCCGGCGACGTCGCCCAGCAGGCGGGCGGGCAGCGCGGCGGCGGCATCCTGCACCCACCAGGCGCCCTCATTGAAGCCCGGCAGCTCGGTGACCGATCCGCCGGTGGCGCGGCGCAGGGTGCCGGTGGGCAGCACCGTCGCCTCCAGCCGTTCCGCCCAGGCGTGCGGGTCGCCCTTCACCGAGATGTCCAGCGGCGCCTCGACCAGATGGGCGTCGACGATGGCGCGGGTGTGGCCGGTGCCGTAATGCTGGCGCCAGGACAGCCACAGCCAGTCCGGCGTGTTCAGGCGGCCGGCGTCCTGGGCGGCCAGCAGGTCGGCGCCCTCGCGCGCCAGGCGGCGCAGCACGGCGTTGATCAGGCCCTTCATGCCGGCCAGGCCCTTGGCCACGGCCAGTTCCACGCCGGTGTCCACGGCGGCGTGGGCGGGGGTGCCCAGGAACAGCAATTGGGCGGCGGAAACGCGCAGGATGTCCAGCACGCCGGCCTTGGGCAGGTCCGGCCGGGCCAGCAGCGACAGGACCACGGCGTCGATCTGGCCCAGGCGGCGGATGACGGTGGCGGTCAGCAGGCGGACGAAGGCGCGGTCGCGCGGCTCCAGCGCCGGCAATCCCCGGTGCTGATCCAATGCGTCATCCAGCGGCACGCGGCGGCGCAGCACGCTTTCCAGGAGATCCAGGACCACCCGGCGGGCGGCCAACGTTTCGGTATTCATGGGGGCGGGGTGTACCCTGGAAAAAGCCCGCTGTCACCGGCCCCTTTCGGCCACCCGCCCCCCGTTTCCGGCATGGATTTGGATAGGAAAGGCTGACACCTGGCAAAAGCCCTTGGCGTCGGTGGACGCCGGGGCCAATTATACCCCCATGAGCAAGCTGCCCCCCCTGCCCCAGCCCAAGGCCCCCGTCTTCAAAACCCACGTGGTGCCCACGGCGTCGGTGCCCGAGCCCGCCCCCGAAGCCGTCAAGGCCGAGGCCGCGAAACCCGAACCCGTGCGCGAGATCGGCGGCCCCACCGGCCCTGAACCCACCCGCTACGGCGACTGGGAACGCAAGGGCCGCTGCAGCGATTTTTGAAGAAGCGGTGCGGCGGGGCCAAGGCTGGCACCGCCCAGCGCCGGAGGAGCGTCAGCGACTAGCCCGCGACTGCGGGCGCCGGAGCCTTTTGGGGAGCGTCAGCGGACCGAAAGGCGAGGATAGCCAAGGGGCCGGATGGCCCCGCTGGCGCTTGAGGAAAAAGACTTAAGTCCTGGGCGCGTGCTTGTTCAGGATGCGCTGCAGGGTGCGGCGGTGCATCTTCAGGCGGCGCGCGGTTTCCGAGACGTTGCGGTCGCACTGCTCGAACACCCGCTGGATGTGTTCCCAGCGCACGCGGTCGGCGGACATGGGGTGTTCCGGCGGCGGCGGCAGGGGGCCATCGGTCAGCAGGGCCGCCTCAACCGCGTCGGCGTCGGCCGGCTTGGGCAGGTAGTCCACGGCGCCGGCCTTCACGGCGGCGACGGCGGTGGCGATGTTGCCGTAGCCGGTCAGCATGACGATGCGCGCCTCGGGCCGGGCGTCGCGCAGGGCCTTCACCACATCCAGGCCACTGCCGTCGGCCAGCCGCAGGTCGACCACGGCGTAGCGCGGGGCGGCCTCCTGCGCCACCTCGACCCCCACCGCGACGCTGTCCACCGCCACCACGTCGAAGCCGCGCTTTTCCAGCGCGCGGGCCAGGCGGATGCGGAAGGGGGCGTCATCGTCCACAACCAACAGGCTGCGCGACGCGTCCCCGGTGAAGCCGAGGCGCATGGGATCGATCACGTCACCGGTCTCAACGCTCATCTCTCGAAAACCCCTTATTTTCCGGCCGTGCTGGTGGACGGTTGCAAAGCTACGAATGACCTTTTTACGCCGCCGGGGACGGATTGCCTGCGATTTCGACACGCGGCAAAAGGACGCCCCGTTATGCCGGAATAGATGGACACGCGATTGTGGCCATCCAAGGGCGGTAATACGCAGGGCGCCCGCCCGCGTCGCTTCCCCATCCCTTTGGCCTGTCTTCGCACCGTCCGCCGCCGGTCTTGCGGCTCATCTCAATCGCCCGGCTCAGTCGCCCGGCTGCGGCCCGCTCCAGTTCACGGTGACCTGGGCGCCGGCCCCCACGGGGGTGCTGCCCGGCCGGCCGTTGGCATAGGAGACGATGGCGCCGGTGCGTTCCAGCAGGATCTGGGCGATGAACAGGCCCAGCCCCATGGTGCCGCCCCCGCCCACGCGCACGGGCACCTGCTCCAGCCGTTCATCCCGGTCGGAGACATAGGGCTCCCCCAACCGTTCCAGCAGGCTGACCGGGAAGCCGGGGCCGTCGTCCGCGACCGTTAGCACCAGGGCGGAGGGGTCGCAATGCAGGGTCACGTCCACCCGGGTGGTGGCGAACTGCATGGCGTTCTGGATGATGTTGCCCAGCCCGTGCTGCAGTTCCGGCGACAAGGGCAGGGGGGACGGCGCCCCCTCCTCAGCCCCGGTGACGGTGATGTCCAGGGTCACGTCCGCCCGCCGGTGCGGCGCGGCCACCGCCTCGATGACCTGCACGGGCCCCAGGGGGGCATAGGGCTCCATCTCCCCCTCCGCGTCCGGGCGGCGGGCCAGGTCGGCCAGGATGACGCGGCAGCGGTCGGACTGGCTTTGCAGCAGTTGGATATCCTCCAGCCACGGGCTGTCGGGCGGCATGTCGCGGGCCAGCTCCTTGGCCACCACCGCGATGGTGCCCAGCGGGCTGCCCAGCTCATGGGCCGCCGCCGCCGCCAGGGCACCCAGGGCCGACGCCTTCTGGGCGCGGGCCAGCGACACCTGGCTGGCGATCAGGGCCTGGGACAGGTCGCGGCCGGACTGCGCCACCTTGTAGACGTAGGTCGCGATGAAAATGGCGGCCAGGGTGAGCGCCGCCCAGATGCCGGCCAGATAGATGGGCGGCAGGGTGACGCCGTTGCTGGCCGGCCAGGACAGGGGCATGGCCAACGCCCACAGCAGGGTGAGGCAGGCGGTGGTCAGCGCGGTCAGGCCCGTGACCAGCCGGCGCGCCAGCATGCTGGCCCCCACCATCAGCGGCGCCAGGACCAGGACGGCGAAGGGATTCTCCAGGCCGCCGGTCAGCATGAGCAACACGGTGAGCTGCACGGTGTCGTAGCCCAGGAAGGCGACGGCGCCCCATTCGGTCAGGAAGGGGCTGCGGCGCCGGCGCGCGACGGCATACAGGTTGATCAGCAGCGACACCGCCGTCACCGCCAGGGCGGGCAGCAGCGGAATGTCGACGCCGACCAAATCCTCCACCGTCAGCAGGGTGATGGTCTGGCCGGCGATGGCGATCCAGCGGATGGTGTTGAGGGTGCGCAGGTTGATGCGCGCCGCCGCCCAACGCCCGCCCCCCGGCCGCGCCTCATCCGGGCTGTCGCCCACACCTGCTGTCCACGCCTGCCGCGTCATCGTACCGACCGTCCCCCGAGCTCAAGGTCGCCTGGATTAAGCAGCGGCAACCATGCCGGGCGTCAAGCGATTGCGCATCGGGCCAAGGCGTCGCACCCGCGCAGGCCCTTGCCCCGGGGCGCACGGCATTGATAATGACGGCGGGATGCCACCCGGTGGAGAAAGTTCCTTGGACAGCCAGCGCAAATTCGCGGTGCAGAAGCCCCAGGGCAAGAAGTGGGAAACCCTGGCCCTGGTCGACAGCCTGTCGGCGGGCAAGCGGGAGTTCAGCGAAGCGGTGCGCAGCCACGGGCGCGGCTACGTCCGCCTGATCCAGGTGGATTTCGAGAGCGAGGACGCGCTGTCCAATTACGACTGGCGCCTGGTGGAACTGCACGACCCCTACAAGGGCACGGGCCGGCCCAAGCCCACGGTCGTCGCGGGCTCGGAACGCCCCGCCAAGCCCAAGAAGGACAAGGGCCCCGGCGAAAAGGTGGCCATCCCCATCCGTACCTGGATGCTGGCCTGCCTGGTAGCGGTGGCCGTGGGCGTCATGTGGGTGCTGACGTATCACCGGCCGTGAGACGGCCTTATCTCATCTGGGGTGTAGGCGGTCAGCTCATAGGCAGACGAACGGTGGGTCGCGAGGCCAGCCCCAGCGCCGCGGCTAGTCGGCCAAGACCACGGAGGTCGGTGGCGTGAATGGGTCCGATGCGGGCAAGATGGTTAAGACCGCAAATGCCATATTATCACAGACGCTAATAGCTTATTGGTCGGTGCCGTTGTTCATTGCACCGACATCCAGGATCGGGATGGCGCTCCGTCGGGGCCGGCTTCCATCCGCGCCGCGTTCCCGTGGTGGGTGGTGTCTCCGCCCATGGGGCTACCCGGGCGACACATTGGAAACCGCTTTGGCCACCATCGGCGAATGGCCCATGGAGATGAACAAGCGATCCGACACCGCCCAAGGCTTCGTCGTCCTGCACAGGCGATGGGTGGTGGAACGGGCTTTCGCTTGATTGGGCCATAATCACCGTCTCGCCAAGGACTTCGAACGGAGGAACTGACACCGCAACCGCTTGGATCTTCGCTACAAGCATCCAGCTGTTCAGCAGCAGGTTGGCAAAAGCATAAAACTATCCATCCGATTCCGAGCCAGACCCTAAGGAAAGGGGCCATAATTACACGCCATGCCAATCGATTTCATCTCAAGAACGAAAAACCAGCCGCAATTTCGTCAAATATTTTTTCAGCGTCGGCTGAAATACTGGAATCTTCAGCCCTAACAGCGACCTGATAAATTACAGGAGATCTTCCTTTTGTTTTTTTGACAACAATAACTGCCCTCTCATTATACGGCAGGTCGCCATAGGCCGCCGGGCAGGATAGATCAACCAACACACCCAACTCTCCATCAAGGTAATATTTTTCTCTTTTTTTGTTACACAACCGTCACTCTGAGCATCAGCCTCATCATCGCTTGACAGTCTTTCTGTGTAAGATGCGTCAGCCCAAAGGATTATTTTGTCAGTTATGTTAATCCTAAATCCATGATTAGGGTTGGGCGCAGTGGATTGCAAAAGCCCGCGGCTATTTATGGATATAGCAAAACCATAATTATTGTTTTGATATATCTGATTTCCTTTATCGGCAGAAGCAGTCGCGTCGCCACCCATCGCAGAACAACCTGTGACTGCTGTCATTCCCAGAATAGATGTTAGTACGAAAGCGATACACCGCATTTTCCCGCCCACTTTCTAATGTTCAAGATTCTGTTGTAGAGCATGCCAACTTTATGATTGACACTAAAGTAGTTTGGACTAACGGTATTGTGACCTTCATTTTTTAGGCCAGAAAAGAATTTATCAATAGTGCCCGCCCCTCTTATGGAGGGTCCAATTCTATCTATAAAATACTGATTGCCAGGATCGTGTCCCGCAGCGTGGTGTAGCAAGCGCTTGTTCATCGCGTTCTCCGGCTTGCCTGGCCGGGTTTGTCATGCGGCCACGGTGGGCATCAGCATGATGGCGGGATCATCGCCGAGTGGGGCGATGGTCTCAAGGGTCATGTAGCGGGCGCGTTGGACGGCCCATTCATCGTTCTGTTCCAATAGGATGGCGCCGACGAGGCGGGTGATGGCGGCCTCGTTTGGGAATATTCCGACGACCTCGGTGCGGCGCTTGATCTCGCCGTTGAGACGTTCGATGGGATTTGTGCTGTGGATCTTGGCCCGATGCTCCTTGGGGAATGTCATGTAGGCCAGCACATCGTCCTCGGCCTCGTCCAGCAGCGCCGCGAGTTTGGCCACCTTGGGGCGGAGTTGATCGGCCACCTGGCGCCACTGGGCCCTGGCCGCCGCGGCGTCGTTCTGGGCGAACGCTGTGGCGATGAAGGCGGCGACGACGCGCCGGCCGTTCTTGCCGGCGTGGGCCAGGACGTTGCGCATAAAGTGGACGCGGGGGCCGTTGAATATCCCCTCTCAGGCTCAGGCGGGCCGCTGGGCGAATAAGGTGAACGCAGCTCGTGTGTTGTGACGGCGTCGGCGGCACGGGTCAGCGCCGCCCAAAACACGAGCACGGCCGTGGCCAGCCGCTTGAGGTTGATCGCGGCGGCGGGGACTGTCAGGAATTTCGTGCTCGGCGGGGTCATAGTGAGGAAGAAGGAGACCCCCTATGGCCCGACGCAAAGAGCCAGTTATTCCCGCCGCGATCCTGGACCAGTTGCTGGCCGGTGCGGACGCCAAGACGGCGTTTGAGCAGAACGGGCTGCTTGATCAGTTGAAGAAGGCGCTGACGGAGCGGGCGCTGAACGCGGAACTGGATCATCACCTGGTTGGTGACGAGAGCGGCAACCGGCGCAACGGCTATGGCCGCAAGACGGTGCTGACGGATGGTGGCCCGGTTGAGCTGGCCATCCCCCGGGACCGGACGGCGACATTCGATCCGCAACTGATTGGCAAGTACCAGCGGCGCTTTCCGGGCTTCGACGAGAAGATCATCTCGATGTACGCGCGGGGCATGTCGACGCGGGAGATCACGGGGCACCTGCGGGAACTCTACGGCATTGAGGTGTCGGCCGACCTGATCTTGCTGCTCCGCGCTGCCCTTCGGGTCGACGGTGACGGACGCAGTGATCGAGGAAGTGACGGCTTGGCAGAACCGGCCGCTGGAGGCGATCTATCCCCTGGTGTTCCTGGACGCCATCCGGGTGAAGATCCGGGATGAGAGCCTGGTGCGCAACAAGGCCATCCACGTTGCCATCGGCGTGCGGGCCGACGGCAGCAAGGAGGTCCTGGGCCTTTGGATCGAGCAGAACGAAGGCGCCAAGTTCTGGCTACGGGTCCTGAACGAACTGAAGAACCGGGGCGTTGAAGACATCCTGCTGGCCGTGGTCGATGGCCTGAAAGGTTTCCCCGAAGCGATCGCCGCGGCCTATCCCGAAACCATCGTGCAGACTTGTATCGTCCACCTGCTGCGCCACAGCATGGAGTTCGCTTCCTGGAAGGATCGCAAGGCCATCGCCGGTGCCCTGAAGACAATTTACGACGCCGTGGACGACAAGGCGGCCGAGGCCGCGTTGACCGCCTTCGAGGTCGGCCCCTGGGGCGAAAAACACGCCGCAATCGGCAAGGCCTGGCGCCGGGCGTGGCAGGAGGTCATTCCCTTCTTCGCCTTCCCGCGCGAGGTCCGGCGGATCCTTTACACCACCAATGCCATTGAGGCCCTGAACTCCAAGCTGCGCCGGGCGGTCCGCGCCAGGGGGCACTTCCCCAATGACGAGGCGGCCCTGAAGCTGCTGTTCCTGGTCTTGAACCGGGCGGAGAAAGATTGGAAAATGCCACCGCGCGAATGGACGGCGGCGAAGGCCCAGATGGCTGTCATGTTCGGCGAGCGGTTCTCAAGGGCGATGAGCGCCTGAATGCGAAACCGACCCCGCCGAGCACGAGCCGAAGGCCAGCGAAGCTAAATTCCTGACAGTCCCCTAAATGGGCCGCCACCCCGCTCCGAAGCGTCAAAAATGACAGGATTTCGGATTACACCTGTGCATCACCTATGCACGAAGTTTCAACGAATGCCGACTAGGGCTTTGATTCAGTGAGGAGATTTCTCTTTAGATGCCGAGCATGGCTAATTCGTGAATGGTTATTCAGTCGCTGCCATTTTTCAAGCCGGCGGCTCAAACCAGTAACCGGTTCGGACGACATTCAGCAGATGATCGAAGGTTAGAGGCTTAAATTTCTTACCACCGCCGAATATTCTCCATATGTGGGCAAATAGGGCCTCCGACTCATTTGGGAAGTATGTATCCCATTTGAATCCCTCAAATTTTGTTCCAAAATCCTTCCCAATCTTATCAATGAGTTCGAATGCATCATCCCCCGATATACGGAGATCATGATAAAGGCGTGTTGATCCTCCAATTGGCTGCCGACGAGCAGCAATCTTTAGAACAATACCTTCCAAATCTTTACTTTCCACATTGGCCATTACAAAAAATCCTCTTACGCAATCGGCCGGCAAGTAGGTGCGTGCTGTATCGCATTCAGCGTACCGAAGAAACTTAGAGCCGAAAGTGCTGTCCCCAGGAAGGGCAATGCTCTTCCAATAGAACCACCGATGCTCGTAGTTCCAGTAATAGCACCCAGCGGCCTAAACCGCGCGTTACCAGTCATCCCACGTAAAGTGATAGATGCAGGAGAGGTTACTGGCCCACTAATACCACCTCCAGCGATCCCCCCGACTTTACCCGCAGTAGGCATCGCTGTCTCGGTTACGGATTGGCCAACTGCAACGCCGGTACCCGAGTCCCCGCCGGATTCTCCGCCACCAGATATTGTTCCAGTACCGTCTCCATTATCTTGGTACGGCACAATCGTGCCATCGTCCAACATACATTGCGTCGGTATCTTATCGGTTTGCTTGGGCTGCTGCGGACTTTGTGGCGACGAATTCCCGGCAACTCCTCCACCGAGGCCAAGGGTGACAGGTGGGGGATTGTACTGGATCGGCGCGGGTTGGTAATAAGTCGGATCAGTTGGCGTCACATGCGGGACCGATGGCCCGCAATTATCCGTGATGACAATTTCCATTGAGAGAAGGTTTCCGTTCTGGTCCGCAGTGGTCTTGACGCCGGTCACGCAGCTGAGGCCCGTTGGGTCCGTCATGTTGATCGGATCCCCGCCCGCATAGGCATAGAGGTTCATGCCGGCGCTGTAGCCGCTGGGGTCGGCCTGCGCGAACTTGCCCAGGCTGGGGATGTAGACGCGCGCCTTGAAGTGATACGCGCCGATCTCCGACAGCCAGATCTGACCCGTGTACTGGAAGCGGCCCTTGTTGTTGGCGCCCGGCCGGCCATACTCGTCATAAGTGTTGATGGTCAGCACGGAGCCGCTGTCGTTGGTGACGGCGACAATGGACCCGCGCTCATCCGGCATCAGCCAGCGGCGGTCGCCGGTTCCCGACCCCTCGTACCACACGATCGTCTCGTCTGTCGCGGCGCCCGGCACATAGCGGCGCTGCACGTTGCCGGCGCCGTCATACTCCGCCAGCAGGCGATTGCCGAAGTATAGGAAATTGGTCGTCGATGACTGGCTGACCTGGGCCAAGCGGCCGGCCGCGTCGTAGCCCAGCGTGGTCGCCGGCGACGCGCTGGTCAATCGGCCGGCAACACCCAGTACGAGTACGACAACCTGGGCCGGTTGACCAAGGTGACCGGGCCCGGCGGCGCCATCACCACCTACACCTACGGCGCCGCCGGCAACCGCACCGCCGTGGCCACCACGGGTGGGTCATCGACCTCCCCCTACGGCACCAAGATCATCGTGCTGCCCTTGCTGGGCGGCTTCGTGCTGCCCATTCCCGGCTCGCCCTTCTAAGTCGCGCGATAGTGCCTGCCCTGGACCTGGACCGGCGTCGGGCCGGCCCAGGGGCGTCAGTGCCTTAATGCTTAGCGTGGTTCTCGCCACCCCGCGTGGACACGCCGGCATCGGCGAAGGTGGCCATGCCGGTGTGGCAGGCGACGGCGGCCTGCAGCAGGGGCAGCGCCAGGGCGGCGCCGGAGCCTTCGCCCAGGCGCATGCCCAGGGTCAGCAGCGGCTCCTGGCCGATAGCGTCCAGCAGGCGGCGGTGGGCCGGCTCGGCCGACAGGTGGCCGACGATGCAATGGTCCAGGGCGCGGGGGTCCAGCTTGAACAGCACGGCGGCGGCGGCGGTGCAGGCGTAACCGTCCAGCACCACGGGCGTGCGGGCCATGCGGGCCGCCATGATGGCGCCGACGATGGCCGCCAGCTCATACCCGCCCAGTGCCCGCAGGACATGGAAGGGATCGGCCAGCAGGTCGGCGTTGGCCTGGACGCCGGCCGCGACCACGGCGGCCTTGCGCGCCACGCCCTCGGCATCCAGGCCGGTGCCAGGGCCCACCCAATCCTCAGCCGTACCGCCGAACAGGGCCAGGCACAAGGCGGCGGCGGACGTGGAATTGCCGATGCCCATCTCCCCCAGGCACAGCACGTCGATTCCCGTCTCCACCGCCATCATGCCGTAGGCCATGGCGCGGGCGCAGGCCTCCTCGCTCATGGCGGGGCCGTGGGTGAAGTCGGCGGTGGGGTTGTCCAGGTCCAGCTCATAGACACGCAGGTCGGCGTCGGCCTGACCACACAGCTGGTTCACGGCGGCGCCGCCCTGGGTGAAGTTGTGCACCATCTGCGCCGTCACCGCCGACGGATAGGCCGACACGCCCAGGGCCGCCACGCCATGGTTGCCGGCGAACACCGCCACGCGCGGATGCTGCACCCGGGGGGCGTGCGGCCCTGCCAGGTGGCCAGCCATTCCGTCAGGCTTTCCAGCCGGCCCAGCGCGCCGCGCGGCTTGGTCAACTGCACCTCGCGCTGCATGACGGTGGTGGCGGCCTCCAGATCCGGGCCCGGCAGGTCGGCCAGGACGCGGCGGAATTCGTCGAAGGAGGGGATGTCGCTCATGATGCTCCGGCCCGATAATGGGACCCGCGATCAGGCGCCGGACTGGCGCTGGCGGGCGGACGGGACTTCCCGTATACCGGAACCATGACTGATGCAACGGGGCCGCGCCTGGGCGGTGTCTTCGCCGAATTCATAGCCGCCGTGATCTTTTTGACGCGGTTGCCCATCCATTGGCGCGGTGCCTGGCCGCAAGACCTGGATTCCCGGGCGCTGACCTGGTTCCCCATCGTCGGCACGCTGATCGGCGCCGTGGGCGGCCTGGTCTATTGGGGCCTGAGCAGCGTCAACGTCCCGCCCCTGCTGGCGGCGCTGCTGACCGTGGGCGCCCTGATGGGCCTGACCGGCGCGCTGCATGAGGACGGTCTGGCCGACGTGGCCGACGGCTTCGGCGGCGGCCGTGACCGCGAGGCCAAGCTGACCATCATGAAGGACAGCCGGGTGGGCACCTATGGCGCCGCCGCCTTGGTGCTGAGCGTGGCCGCGCGCACGCTGGCCCTGGCGGCCATCGCCAGCCCGCACCATGTGGCCGTGGCCCTGATCGGGGCGCATGCCTATTCCCGCGCCTTCCTGCCGGGCATGAAGCTGCTGCTGCCCGAGGCGCGGCTGGTGGGCCACAGCGCCGGCGTGGGCAAACCCAACAGCGCCCGCGCCCTGGCGGCCCTGCTGGCCGGCTTCGTCCTGGCCGCCACCACCCTGGGCAAGCTGCCCATGGACGGGGGCATGACCCGCCTGGCCGTCCTGGCCGTGGCGGCCGGCGGCGTCCTGGTCGTGGCCCAACTGGCGCGCCGCCAGGTGGGCGGCATCACTGGCGACGTGCTGGGCGCGGCGCAGCAGGTGGCGGAAATCCTGTTCCTGGTGGCCGTGACCGGCGCGCTGGGCGGCGCCGTGCCCCTGCCATGAGTCGTCCATCAGCCGGAACCGTGCGGTGGTGGTGGGTGCGCCACGCGCCGCTGGACCAGCCGCACCAGATCGCCGGCCAGGCGGACGTGCCGCTGGCCACCCCCTGGCCGGGGTCCAGCGCCCAGCTGACCGCCGCGCGCCTGCCCACCCGCGCGCTGTGGCTGGCCAGCCCGCTGTCGCGCACGCGGGAGACGGCGGCGCGCCTGGCCGCCCTGGTGCCCGCCGCTCCGGCGGAGGCGGAGACCGACCCCCGCCTGATGGAACAGCATTTCGGCGCCTGGCAGGGGCATAGCTACGCTGGGCTGGAGGACGCGGGCGACCCGCACCTGGCCCCCTTCTGGGCCGACCCCGCCGGCACCGCCCCACCGGGGGGCGAGAGCTTCGCCGCGCTGTGCCGCCGAGTTGCCGAGGCGGTGGAGGACTGGAGCAGGCGGGAGGTGGGCGACCGCGACATCGTCTGCGTCAGCCATGCCGGGCCTATCCGCGCCGCGGTGGCCCAGGCGCTGTCGCTGTCCCCGGCCGCGGCGCTGTCCCTGGACATCGCCCCCCTGTCCCTGACCCGCCTGGACCGTATCCCCAGCCCGGATGGCCCCGTCTGGGCCGTAGGCTGGGTGAACCGCATCCCTTAGGCTTGCCGCACGGCCGCCTTAGTTACCCTTTAGGGTGAGGCCCATGGTGCGGCGTTGCCCTGACCCATGGGCGACAGCACCCAGATATGGTAGGAATTCTGCCAACAACGTCAAAAGCTGGTTCAGCCCCGCTGAACCGCGACCAAAGAGGATGAGGACGATGATCGAACGGCGGCAGGTGTTGGCGGGTGCGGCGGCGGGTTTCGCGCTGGCGCTGGGAACCGCGATGCCGGCGCGGGCGGAGGTGACGGAGGCGCAGTTGATGGTGGAGCGCGCGCGCCTGACCGCCATGACCCTGCTGGGCGACCCGCAGTACGCCCCGTTGAAAAGCCTGCTGGGCCGGGCCAAGGGCGTGCTGATCCTGCCCAACGTCATCCAGGCCGGTTTCTTCCTGGGCGGCGGCGGCGGCACCGGCGTGCTGGTGGCGCGCGGCAGCGACGGGTCGTGGAGCGGCCCGGCCTTCTACACCATGGCGGAGGCCAGCTTCGGCCTGCAGTTCGGCGGCCAGCAGGCGCAGATGATGCTGGTCATCATGACCGACAAGGGCCTGAACGCCGTCATGGACCGCAGCGTGAAGCTGGGCGCCGACGCCAAGGTGGCGGTCGGCGAACTGGGCACCCAGGTGGGCGCCGGCTATGGCGTGGGCATGGACGCCGACATGTACGTCTATGCCAAGACCAGCGGCCTGTTCGGCGGCCTGGCCGTCGACGGCTCGGTCATAACCCCGCGCAAGGAATGGAACGACATCTTCTACGGCCAACGGACCACGCCCGAGCAAATCCTGCTGGACCGCGCCTTCTTCCGGCCGGAAGCCCAGGCCCTGGCGAGTGTTTTAAGCCAGTAAAGCGTTCCCTCAGGCGGCCCTTCGTCGCCGGGCGATCCGCTCTACGGAGCGCAGCGACGAGGACGCGACCGCGTCCGCCGGAGATTTACGGGGAACCGAAGGCGGACTGGTAATCGAGGATAGCCAAGGGGCGGATGCCCCGCCGGCGCCTGAGGAACACCGACTCTAAGCCCACACCAGCGCCAGCAGCGCGATGCACACGGCCATCAGGCTGGCGGCGCTGGTGAGGGCGACGACGGCGCGCAGGTCGCTGGTGTCGACACGGGCGCGGCCGGTGCCCAGCCAGTCTTCATAGACCACCACCTCGCCCTCCTTGCGGGGGCCGGCCAGCGCCAGGTTCAAGGCGCGCGCCACGGCGTGGAGCGGCAGGGCCGCCGTGCCCTGGACATGATGGGTGCGCAGGGCGGCCAGCGCCAGGGCCGGGCGACTGCCCGGCACGATCAGGCAGCCCGCCGCCAGGAACAGCACGGTCAGGCGGGCGGGCACCCAGTCCATCACCCCCAAGGCGCGGCGCGCCGGCCGGCCGAAGGCGGCATAGCGGGCGGAGGTGTGGCCCACCGTCGCCGCCACCGTTTCCACCGTCACCCACATCATCAGGCCCGGCAGGTCGAACAGCGCGAACCAGAACAGCGGCGCCACCAGGCCCCGGCTGGCCTGACCCACCAGCGCCTCCATGCCCGCCCGCAGCACGGCGTGCCGGTCCATGGACCAGACGGGCTTGTGCGTCAGGGGGGCCACCACCTGGCGCAACGCGTCTTCATCCGCCGCCGGCGCCGCCGCCAGCAGGGTACGCATCGTCACCAGCAGACGCCCGAAGACCAGCGCCCGGGTCACCAGCAGCAGCGACAGCAGCCACGCCACGCGCAGATGGACGGCGGCGATGGTCAGCACCAGGGCCGCCAGCCCCACGCCCCCCGTCAGCACCAGCACCAGCAGGGCGCCCCGCGCCAGGCGCACGCTGTCCAGACGCTCGATGCGGTTCAGGCGCTTGTCCGCCCAGCGCACCGCCTGGGCCAGCTGCCCCTGCGGCGTCATCAGCCAGCGGTCCACGGCGGGAAAGCCGGCGATGAAGGCGTTCAGCGCCAGGGCCAACGCCAGCAACAGCAGCGATTCCGCCCGGGGCGGGGCGAAGGGCAGCGGAATCATAACCGGCGGCCGGGCCTGAGACTGGCGAGCGTGAAGGACGGCAAGCGCCCGCCGAGGCGGGGCGCCCCACCGGCACCCTCGTCCACCGCCGGCTCCGGTGGCGGCAGGAAGCCCAGCGTCTCGGCCGGCCCTGCCCCCTGTGCGGCACCGCCCGGAACGCGCCACGCCAGCGTGTCGAACCCGCCGCAATGGGCGCACAGCGCCCCCCAGGCCGGGTTCACGCCACCACAGGACTGGCACACCCAGGCCGGGTCGGCGGCGGCCTTGGCCGCCTGGGCCATATGGCCGCGCTCCTCCGGTCCCTGCCCATGCTCCGCCACCGCCACGGCCGCCAGGCGGCGGTAGACACGGGCGCTGGGACGCAAGGTCAACGCCCGGGTTAGATGACCGCGCGCCAAGCCCCACAGGCGGGCCTCGACCGCCGCGTCGGCCAGAGCGACGTGCGCCTCCGGCACGGTTTCATCGATATCCACCAGGGCCTCCAGCCGCTTCACGCGGGCCAGCGGGTCGGTGGGAGCGCCGGCCTTTTCCCCGGCCGCGCCCCAGGCGGCGGCCAAATCGGGATGGGGCGAGGCGCGCCACGCCTGTTCCAGGGCGCGGGTGGCGGCGCGGGCCGAACCGGTGGCGGCCAGCAGGCGGGCCGCCTGGACCGCGGCCGGCACAGACCCCGGCTCCAGATCATGCGCCTTGCGCGCCAGCGCCAGGGCTTGGTCCTGGTTGCCGTCGGCCTCCGCCGCCCGGCTGCGTTCGACCAGCAGGGCAGCGCGATGACGGCGCAGGGTTTCCGGGGGCAGCGCCTTGGCGGATGTCAGGGCGTCCAAGGTGGTCGCCGCCGCCGTCCAATCGCCGGCGCGGGCCTGCAGGTCGAACCGCGTCAGCAGGGGCCAGCGCGCCTTGGGCTTCAGGGCCTGCGCCTCCTGGGCCAGTTCCAGGGCCTGCCGGGTCTTGCCCGCCGCCAGGGCCTGCAGGGCCAGGCCGCGCAGGCCGACGAAGGCCATGTCCGGCTGCTTCAGCGCGGCCCCCCGGTCCCGCATGGCGGCATAGTGGCCGGCCGCCGCCGCCTCATCCCCCGCCAACTGCGCGGCCTGCGCCGACAGAAGCAGGGTCAGCGACGGTTCGTTCAGCAGGGCCTTCGCCTTGGCCGCGAGGCGGCGGGCGGTGGCGGCGTCGCCGCTGGCCACCGCCAGGAAGCCGCGGCTGAGCGCCTGGTAGCCCCGCGTCCGCCGGCTGGTGCGCCGTCCGGCGCCGAAGCGCCGGGGGCTGCGCCACAGCAGCAGCAACAGGCGGACCAGGACGTAGGCCACCACCGCCAGGGCCAGCAGCGCCGCGGCCACCACCCCCACCTGCGTCTGGACGATATATCCCTGCCAATCCAGGCGCAGGGTGCCGGGCCGCTGCGCCACCCAGACCGCCAGGGCGACCACCAGGCCAAGGCGCAGCAGGAACCAGAGGGTCCGCGTCATGGGTGGCCCCCTTCACCGGCCCCTTCACCGGGCTGCGGCGGCGCAGAGGGCTGGGTTACATCCTCGGGCGGCTTCGGCTGCTCCGGCTGAGGCATCTCGCCCTTGCCGGACTCGGATGAGGTGGGCGACGGCTCGGCGGGCGCGCTTTCGACCGGCTTGGCCTTGGGGGCCGGCAGGCCCGCCTGCACATCGCTGACCGCGCGGCGCGACAGCCGGGCCATGGCCTCATCCGCGCTCAGCCGCGCCTGCGCGTCCCGCAGCCAGGCCTGGACCTCGGGTGCTGCGGCCGGTGGACCGGACAGGGCCGACATCTCCGCCACCGCTGTGCCGATATCGCCCCGGTCCAGGGCGGCGCCGGCGCGCGACACGACGGCGTCGGGGGCGTTGCCCTCTAAACGGCCATCCTTGCGGCGGATGGTAACCAGGGCCTTGAGCCGGCCCCAGAGGGTTTCCAGCCAGTCCGCCCCCTCCGGCACCTGGGCGGCGCGCTGGGCGGCGGTGGCGGCGCGGTCGAATCCTTCACGCAGGGCGACGGGGCCGGCCAAGCCGGTGGCCTGGCTTTGGGCCAGCCGATCCAGCGCCTGGCGCAAACCATCATCCTCGGGCGCCAGGCCGCGCACCGCCGACAGCTCCACGCCATAGGGCCTGCCGGAGAGCAGGGCCGCCTGCAACTGGTTGGTGGCCACCAGCAAAGCCTGCCCACGGCCGGCGGCGGCGGTCTGGGCGGCCAGGCGGCCGGACAGCTCTTCCCGCTGCTGCGCCGACTGGGCCAGCGCCTGCTCCAGCGCGCGCTGGCGTTCCGTCAGGCGGTTGAACTGGTCGGTCATCTGCTCCAGCCGTGCGGCGAGAGCGGGGTCAGGCGCCGCCGGGACGGACGCGCCATCGGCGGCGGGTGCCTGCGGGGAAACCGGTGCCGCGGCCAGCTTGGCCTTGAGGTCGGCCACCTCCTGCTCCAGCGCCTGCTGGTGCTGGGCGGCGGCACCCAGGCGACGGGCCATCTCGGCCAGCGTCGCCTCCACCCCCGCCTGCTCCGCTGACGGCACGGGCACGGCGGTCGACGCGGACGATCCGGGCGCCAGTCCGGCCCGGATCAGCCAGGGATCAAGGCTGCCGGACCGGTACAACGACCAGCCGCCGGCCCCCAGCGCCCCCAGGGACAGCAGCAGCGCCAGGGCCGACACGGCGCCGCCGCCGCGGCGCGGCGGTGGGGCGATGGGGCGGGGCGGATCGCGGCGGACGGCGTCGGCCTTGGGGATCTCCATGCGCGGTGTCTCCGTCCGGGGCGTCTCCATCCGGTGCGGCGGGGGCGATGAGCCGGCGGATGGGTCGGCCTTCGGCGGTTCGACACCCGTCCGCTCCGCCCGGAAGGCTTCCAGCCTGGGCGGTTCCGGCCTATCCGGTTGCGGCTTTGGCGCCTCCGGAAGGGAGGGGGCCACCGGCGGCCGCTCGTCCGCTTGGGGTTCAACAGCGCTGGGCAGGGCGATGACGGCGGGGGCGGCCGGCGCGGCGGGAACCTCGGGCGCCCCCATCACCGCGTCCAGTTCGGACGTGGTCAGGGGAATGCCCAGGCGCGTGGCCGCCGCCTCCAGGTCGGCGCGGCGGTTGGGCGGGATGTGCCCGCGCTTCTTCCAGCCCTGGACCGTGGTCACCGGGATGCCCAGCTTGGCCGCCATGGGACGGATGCCACCGAACCGTTCGACGATGGCGTCCACCTGCGGGTTGGCGCCTGCCTGGCCCAGGCCAGCAGGCACCAGGCCGGTTTGGGGGGACGTCGCGTCCGAACCTTCACCGCTCATACGGCGATCCTTTCATCCTTCAAAGCGTACGCTGCCGGCGGCCTGTCAGGCCCCGGGCCCACGCCCCAGCAGGTCGAGCAAGGCCGCCTGGTTGGGATGGGCGGCCACGGCCACCTGGCGGAACCCCCTGGGGCGGCCCCCCCCAGAGCGGAAGGGATGCACCCCGTCGTGATCATCCCCCTCCAGGGCGCCCGCCACCGCCGGGCTGAGGCACAGGGCTGAAACGGCGGCCAGATCGGCGCCGCCCTGTACCGCAAGGTTAACAAACGTACGCGCCGACCGGGGAGAAAAAAGCAGCACATGGGTGATCGCCCCCGCCGCCAGGGCATCGCGCACCTCCGGCAACAGGGCGTCGGCGGCCACGGTGCGGTAAAGGGCCAGGCGTCGCGTGGCATAGCCCTTGGCCGCCAAATCGCCGGCCGGGTCGCCCGCCACATCGGCACCGGCCGCGTGCAGCAGCAGGCCTTCGCCCACCGCCACCGCGTCCGCCACCAAGCGCACCAGGGCATCGGCATCGCCGGCGGCGGAGCGCACGGTGGTGAAACCCAGACCCCGCGCCACGTCGGCGGTGCGATCGCCCACGGCGTACAGCGGCCACGTACGGGGCGCGTCCAGGCGGGCCAAGGCGCGCACACCGTTGGCGCTGGTGATCAGCACGGCGCGCACCGCCTCCGCCGGCGGCAGGACCTCATCCAGCCAGTCCACCGCCAGCAGCGGATCGACCAGAACCTGATGGCCCAGCGCCGCCACGGCCGCCGCGGTGCGCTCGGCCTCGGGCTGGGGACGGGTGATCAGGACGGTGGCCATGGGTGCCGTCCGCTGTCGTGGTCAGGAGACGGTGAAGATGCCAGGCGGCAGCCGCCCCTTCAACTCCGCCCCCGCATCCAGGCCGGCGGCCAGCGCCTCGGCCTCGAGGAAGCGGCGGCTGGTGGTGACGATGGTGCGGCCGTCCGGGCTGAGGGCCATGGCGTCCAGTTCCATCACCCCCTCCCCCAGCATGCGGGCCAGCGCGGCGATGGGGGTGCGGCAGGACCCGTCCAGGGCGGACAGCACGCCGCGCTCCGCCGTCACGCGCAGGGCGGTTTCAGCACAGTTCAGGGGGGCCAGCAGGCCGTTGGTCACGGCGTCGGCGATGCGCGTCTCAATGCCGATGGCGCCCTGGGCCACGGCGGGCAGCATGATGTCCGCCTCCAGCACCGCGGTCGCGTGTCCCGCCAGGTTCAGGCGGCGCAGGCCGGCCATGGCCAGCAGGGTGGCGTCCACCTCCCCCTCCGACAGCTTGCGCAGGCGGGTTTGCACATTGCCGCGCAGGGGCACCACGGTCAGGTCCGGGCGGCGGGCCAGCACCTGCGCCTGGCGCCGCAGGCTGGCGGTGCCGACGACGGCGCCGGCCGGCAGTTCCAGGAGGGTGGCGCCGTCGCGGCTGAACCAGGCGTCGCGCGGGTCCTCACGCGGCAGCAGGCAGGTGATGTCCAGCCCCTGCGGCAACACGGTGGGCACGTCCTTCATGGAATGGACGGCCAGGTCGATCTCCCCCGCCAGGAGGGCGTCCTCGATCTCCTTGGTGAACAGGCCCTTGCCGCCGGCCTCCGCCAGGGTGCGGTCCAGGATGCGGTCGCCCGTCGTCTTGATGACGACGATCTCGATGGCGCCGGGCGCCGCCAGGTGCGGGTGCGCCGCCCCCAGCCGGTCGCGCGTCTCATGCGCCTGAGCCAGGGCGAGCGGGCTGCCCCTTGTTCCGATACGGAGGGGGGCCTGGGGGGTATGGGAGGGCGTCGCGGTCGTCATGCTTGCCTGTCTATCGCCCTTTGCGGTTGCGGGAAAGGCCCCGGTCGGTGACAACGGCGCAAATCGTGCCGATTTGATATGGCTTAAATCCGGTGGACACCGGATCGGCCCCGAAGGTTTTACGTCATGATCGTCCTGGGTATCGAGACCAGTTGTGATGAGACCGCCTGCGCCATCGTCGACGATACGCGGGCCATCCGCGCCAACGTCGTGCTGTCGCAGCTGGACGAGCACCGCCCCTATGGCGGCGTGGTGCCGGAGGTGGCGGCCCGCGCCCACCTGCATTACCTGGACGGCCTGATCCGCCAGGCGCTGGACGAAGGCGGCCTGGATCTGGGCCAGGTGGACGCCATCGCCGCCACCGGTGGTCCCGGCCTGATCGGCGGGGTGATCGTGGGCGTCATGACGGCCAAGGCCATGGCCGCCGCGCGCGGCCTGCCCTTCGTCGCCGTGAACCATCTGGAAGGCCACGCCCTGACGGCGCGCCTGACCAACGACGTGCCCTTCCCCTACCTGCTGTTGCTGGTGTCGGGCGGGCATTGCCAGTTGCTGGAGGTGGAGGGCGTGGGCCAGTACCGGCGCCTGGGCACCACCATCGACGATGCGGTGGGCGAGGCCTTCGACAAGACGGCCAAGCTGCTGGGCCTGGGCTATCCCGGCGGGCCGCTGCTGGAGAAGGCCGCGCAGAACGCCACCAATCCCGGCCGCTTTGACCTGCCAGCCCCGATGAAGGGGCGGCCCGACTGCGACTTCTCCTTCTCCGGCCTCAAGACCGCCGTGCGCCGGCATGTGGAACAGCTGGGCACCCCGACCGAGGCGGACGTGGCGGACCTCGCCGCCGCCTTCCATCACGCCGTGGGCCAGTCGCTGCTGGACCGCTGCGACCGCGCCATCAAGGCCTTCAAGGGCCGGCATCCCGCCAATGAACAAGGAGGGGGCCAGCACCTGGTGGTGGCCGGCGGCGTGGCCGCCAACAAATACCTGCGCGAGCAGTTGGCCAAGCTGGCGGCCAAGCGCGGCCTGACCTTCACCGCCCCGCCCCTGGCCCTCTGCACCGACAACGCCGCCATGATCGCCTGGGCGGGGTTGGAGCGGTTCCGCCTGGGCCAGACCGACAGCCTGGACTTCGCCCCGCGCCCCCGCTGGCCCCTGGACCCCACCGCGAAGCCGATGAAGTTCGCGGGGGTCAAGGCGTAAGCGGCGCGACGCCCGCGCGAGGTTGCGACCCTGTGGGCTTGAGTGTCTAATATCGGAAGGCGCGTGAGCTCCTGAGTATCTGCCTACCAGCCGCCTAATGAGGCACAGCCATGAGCAAATCCACGCTGTACGACCGCGATTTTTATGCCTGGGCCAATGAACAGGCGTCGCTGCTCCGTGCCGGTAAGCTGGCGGCGGCCGATATTGCGCACATTGCCGAGGAGATCGAGAGCATGGGCCGCAGTGAGAAGCGCGAGCTTGTGAACCGGCTGGCCGTTCTGCTGCTGCATCTCCTGAAATGGCAGTTTCAGCCCAGCTTTCGCGGCAATAGCTGGCGTTTGACCATTGAGGAACAGCGCTACCGGCTTGCCGACCACCTGGCCGACAATCCTAGCCTCAAGGGGACATTGCCGGAAACGACCGCCAACGCCTACCGCCTCGCTCTTGTCGAGGCTGAGCGCGAAACTGGCCTTGCGCGGTCGACCTTTCCGGCCACCTGCCCCTGGCCCTTCGATGCAATTATGAATGAGGATTTTTGGCCGGAAACAGGTTCACACTGATTCTCGGCTAGTCGCGTCGGTCGGCCCCCAGCCGTCACCGGCCGGGGGCCGCCTCCCTCAATGCGCCGTGCTGGTGAACACCTGCTCGGCCCCGCCCTTCTTGAAGACGACGCCGCCCTTCATCACGAAGTCGACCTTGCCCATCAGGGTGATGTCCTTGGTCGGGTCGCCGGGGACGGCAACGATGTCGGCATACTTGCCGGCGGCGACGCTGCCGATGTCCTTGTCCTTCTTCAGCAGGGTGGCGGCGTTGATGGTCGCCATCTGCAGGGTGTAGATCGCCGGCATGCCCACCTGGACCAGCAGGGGGAAGTCCTTCCAGTTCTCACCGTGCGGGTACACGCCGGCATCGGTGCCATAGGCGAACTTCACCCCGGCCTTGTAGGCGTCGCCCACCGTCTTCATCAGCTGCGGCCCCACCAGCAGGGCCTTGGCCTGCACCGCCGGCGGATAGGCGTGGGGGTTGCCCTTGGCCTTTTCCGTCACATAGGTGCCGGTATAGATGGTGGGCACGTAGTAGGTGCCGTGCTCCTTCATCAGCTTCATGTCCTGGGCGTCCATGAAGGTGCCGTGCTCGATGCTGTCGGCGCCGGCGACGACGGCGCGGCGGATGCCCTCCGCCCCGTGGGCGTGGACACCGACGATGTAGCCGTACTCATGCGCCGCGGTGACCAGGGCCTTGGTCTCCTCCTCCGTCAACTGGCTGTTGTCGACGCTGCCCGACAGGTCCAGCACACCGCCGGTGGTCATGATCTTGATGGTGTCGACGTTCTGCTTGTAGTGCTCACGCACCGCCTTCCAGGCATCGGCCGTGCCGTTGATGATGCTGTCATGCGCGCCCACGTCCGGCTGCAGGTCCATGCGCAGGCCGTCGCCGTCGTCGGCATGGCCGCCGGTGGAGCCGATGGCGGGCCCGGCCGTCAGGATGCGGGGGCCGGGCACCCAGCCCTTGTTGATCTGGTCGCGCAGGGCGACCGTCTCATAATGGCTGTCGCCCAGGTTGCGCACGGTGGTGAAGCCACCCAGCAGGGTACGCTTGGCCCACACCGTGCTGCGCACCACCCAGTCGGCCAGGTTGAAGTGCAGCATGTCGCTGTAGACCGTGGGCGAGAACTCGCTGCTGATGTGGACATGGGCGTCGATCAGGCCGGGCAGGCAGGTTTCCCCCACCAGGTCCACCACCTCGGCATCGGGGCGGGTGACGCTGCCGGGCACCACCTCCACCACCCGCTCGCCCTGGATGACCACGCTGGTCGGGCCCAACATCTTGCCCGCCACCGAATCCAGCAGCGCCGGGCAGTGCAAAACCACCGGCTTGGACGCCGCGTCCTGCGCCAGCGCGGTGCCGGCCAGGGAGACCAGCGCGCAGCCGGCCAGCAAGGCAAAGGAACGGGCGGCGCGGCGGCGCGCCGTCGACAGAGTACCAACAGCCATTTTCGGCATCCCCTTATGTGAAGCCATATCCCTGATTCATCCGCCGGTTACCCCACCGGTCGGCTGTCGCCACGGTAGCATCGCCCCCCGCCCGCCGCCACCGGCCCATTGCGGAAGCCGCCCCATCCGGGGTAAGCCAAAGCCGGCAAACGCTTACCGGTTCAGAAGGGGACGACATGCAGCGCATCGGTGTCATCGGCGCGGGTGCCTGGGGCACGGCCTTGGCCATGGCCGCCCGCCGGGCCGGGCGCGACGTGGTGCTGTGGGCGCGCGAGGCCGAGGTGGTGACCGCTGTCAACGGCCAGCATGAGAACACCCCTTTCCTGCCCGGCGTGCCCCTGGACCACGACATCCGCGCCACCGGTGACCTGGCGGAGGCCGCCCAGGCCGACGCCGTGCTGCTGGTCACCCCGGCGCAGCACATCCGCGCCACGACATCCCGCCTGAAACCCCTGCTGGCCCAGGGCACCCCCGTCGTGCTGTGCGCCAAGGGCATCGAGATCGCCACCGGCAGCCTGATGACCGAGGTGGCGGGCGGCGAGTTGCCCGACACCCCCCTGGCCGTGCTGTCCGGCCCCACTTTCGCCGCCGAGGTGGCGCGGGGCCTGCCCACGGCCGTGACCCTGGCCTGCCGGGACGCGCAGGTCAGCCAGCGCCTGGCCCAGGCCTTGGGCAGCCTGACCTTCCGCCCCTATGCCAGCGATGACCTGGTGGGGGCGGAGATCGGCGGCGCGGTGAAGAACGTGCTGGCCATCGCCTGCGGCATCGTCGCCGGCCGCGCCCTGGGTGACAACGCCCGCGCGGCCCTGATCACCCGCGGCCTGACGGAAATCGCCCGCCTGGGCCAGTCGCTGGGCGCCAAGCCGGAAACCTTCATGGGCCTGTCCGGCCTGGGTGACCTGACGCTGACCTGCGGCAGCCTGCAGTCGCGCAACATGTCGCTGGGCCACGCCCTGGGCCAGGGTCAGCCGCTGGCCACCATCCTGGCCGGCCGCACCTCCGTGGCGGAGGGTGTCTACACCGCCGAGGCGGTGGTGCGCCTGGCCGCCCGCCGCCAGGTGGACATGCCCATCTGCCAGGCGGTGGACGCCATCCTGAACCATGGCGCCGACGTCAACGCCACCATCCAATCCCTGTTGTCCCGCCCCCTGAAGCCCGAGGGCGTGTGACCCCTACCGGAGAGTCGTTCCCATGCACTTCGCCATCACCTGCACCGACAAGCCCGGCCATCTGGATCTGCGCCTGGCCACCCGCCCGCGCCACCTGGAATACCTGGACGGCCAGGTCGACCACATCGTCGTGGCCGGCCCCCTGCTGGACGCCGAGGGCAAGCCCACGGGCAGCCTGCTGGTCGTGGACTTCCCGGATGAGGCCGCCGCCCAGGCCTTCGCCGCCGCCGACCCCTACGCCGAAGCCGGCCTTTTCGCATCCGTAACGATCCAGCCCTTCCGCGTCGTTTATCCGAAGGCTTGAGGCAACAGCGCCCCAGCAGCTCCCCCATTTTCCCTAGGACGCGACCGCGTCCGCCGGAGATTTACGGGGGAGCGCAGCGGACCGGAAATTGAGGATAGCCAAGCGGCCGGACGGCCGCGCCCGGCGTTTGAGGGAACAAGAAAACATGTCCTACTGGCTGGTGAAGTCGGAACCCTTCAAATATTCCTGGGACAAGTTCGTGGCCGACGGCCGCACCCATTGGGATGGCGTGCGCAATTACCAGGCCGCCAACAACCTGAAGGCCATGAAGGTGGGCGACCGCGCCTTCTTCTATCATTCCAACGAGGGGCTGGAGATCGTGGGCATCGCCGAGGTGGTGCGCGAGGCCTATCCCGATCCTTCGGATGAAAGCGGCCGCTTCGTCATGGTGGACCTGAAGCCGGTGACGCCGGTGAAGACACCCCTGACCCTAAAGGACATCAAGGCCGATCCGGAGCTGTCCAGCATGGCCCTGGTGCGCCAGTCGCGCCTGTCCGTCTGCCCCATCACCGAGGCGGAATGGAAAAGCGCCTGCCAGCGCATGGGCGTCGATGCCTGAGATGGCCGCGCCCTTGGCCCCGTCGCCCCTGTGCCGTCTGGACGACATTCCCGACGGCCAAGCCAAGGGGATCACTTGGGGCGGTGGCGCCGACCGTCAGGAAATCCTGGTGGCCCGGCGCGGCGGCGCGGTGTTCGCGTATCACAACCGCTGCCCACATGTCGGCACCACCCTGGACTGGACACCCGACCAGTTCATGAGCGCCGACGGCCAGCATTTGCAGTGCGCCACCCACGGCGCCCTGTTCCGGGTGGATGATGGTTTGTGCCTGCGGGGGCCTTGCGCCGGCCGCGGCCTAGCGCCAGTGGGCGTCTGGATCGAGGACGGCGCGGTGTATCTGGCCGGCTGAGCGGCGGCGGCGTGGCCGGGAAGGCCTCAGGCCGATCGCGTCTTCATGGTGGCCGCGAAATCCTCCGTCGTCGTGACCATGCGCCGGGCGATCACCCCCACCTCGCGGGCGACATCGGCGACCGTGGGCGTGGAAAGGGCGTCGGCCGCGTCATTGGCGACGGCGGCGGACGAGGCGGCCCTGCCCTCCCCCGTGGCCAAGCCGGAGGTCGTGCGTGCCACGGCCGGATGGGACAGCGCCCGCAAGACGCTGTCGATCGCCATCAGGCTGGTGCGGCTGCTGATTTGGCTCAAGCGGCCAATCAGGTCCGTGGCGTCCTGTCCTGCACCGTTGTCCCCAACACCGGTCGTCATGGTCGTCCTATCCGCGCGGAGCTACGGGCGCCGTCGCTGGGCGCCCGCCGATGACAATAACAGCCCAATCAATAACACAAAATGAACACGCGCGGCAGCGGCGCCAATGGGGAGGGGAGGGGAAATCACCCGACCGCTCCGCAACCTCCAGGGGCAGCCCCCAGGAGCCCCCTTGGGCGCCGCCCTGAACGGTTGGTGGGGTGATCTATGTCATGGCCCCATCGCCGTCGATGGTTTCCCATGGCACGACTCCGCCGAAAAAACAGGGCGAACCCCAAGGCGCCCCCAAAGGAGCACGCCTGGGCCTGGCGCGAAATTTACCAGCTTCCGCAACGGCCTGGCGCTTGTGGAATGCAGGTGCAAGAGGGATACTCGGGCCGGTAAGCGATGGCCATCGCCGCCGGGCATGGACTAGACAATGCCGGCCAGCGCCCCCCGATGCGGAGGGGGCACGCCGGACAGGGATGGCGGCTTCGGAAGGGGTACACCCGCGAAGGGGTGGTCCCACCCCAAGCCCCGGCAGGCGACAAACACATCAGGGAAGGAAACCAAGGTCCCATGAGCAACAACACCCTGTTCCCCGTTCCCGACGCGGTGGCGGCAGACGCCTGGGTCGACGCGACGAAATACCAGCAGATGTATGACCGCTCGATCAGCGATCCGGACGGGTTCTGGGGCGAGCATGGCCGCCGGCTGGACTGGATCCAGCCCTATACCAAGGTGAAGAACACCAGTTTCACCGGCGATGTCTCCATCCGCTGGTACGAGGACGGCGTGCTGAACGCCTGCGCCAACTGCGTGGACCGCCACCTGCCGGCCCGCGCCGACCAAACCGCCATCCTGTGGGAGGGCGACAGCCCGTCCGAACACAAGCACATCACCTATTCCGAGCTGTACGACAACGTCACCCGCCTGGCCAACGTGCTGAAGGCGCGCGGCGTGAAGAAGGGCGACCGGGTCACCATCTACCTGCCCATGATCCCGGAGGCGGCTTACGCTATGCTGGCCTGCGCCCGCATCGGCGCCGTCCATTCCGTGGTGTTCGGCGGCTTCTCCCCCGACAGCCTGAAGGACCGGGTGCAGGACTGCGGCAGCAGCGTGGTCATCACCGCCGACGAGGGCCTGCGCGGTGGTCGCAAGGTGGGCCTGAAGGTCAACGCCGACCAGGCGCTGAAGTCCTGCCCCAGCGTGGACACGGTCATCGTCGTGCGCCGCACCGGCGGGGCCGTGCAGTGGGTCGAAGGCCGGGACATCTGGTATCACGAGGCGGTGGCCGCGGCCTCGCCCGACTGCCCGCCGGAGCCGATGAACGCGGAGGACCCGCTGTTCATCCTGTACACCTCCGGCTCCACCGGCAAGCCCAAGGGCGTGCTGCACACCACCGGCGGCTATCTGGTCTACGCCAGCATGACTCACCAGTACGTCTTCGATTACCACGAGGGCGACATTTACTGGTGCACGGCCGACGTGGGCTGGGTCACCGGCCACAGCTACATCCTGTACGGGCCGTTGGCCAACGGCGCCGTGACCCTGATGTTCGAGGGTGTGCCCAATTATCCGGACAGCGGCCGGTTCTGGGAAGTCATCGACAAGCACAAGGTCAACATCTTCTACACCGCCCCCACCGCCATCCGCGCCCTGATGCGCGAGGGCGAGGGGCCGGTGAAGCGCCACAGCCGCAAGAGCCTGCGCCTGCTGGGCTCGGTGGGGGAGCCCATCAACCCCGAGGCCTGGCTGTGGTACCACTCCGTGGTGGGGGATGAGCGTTGCCCCATCGTCGACACCTGGTGGCAGACGGAAACCGGCGGCATCCTGATCACCCCGCTGCCCGGCGCCACCGCCACGAAGCCGGGCTCGGCCACCCGCCCGTTCTTCGGCGTGAAGCCCGTGATCGTCGACAACGAGGGTCATGTGCTGGAAGGCGCCACCGAGGGCAACCTCTGCATCGCCGACAGCTGGCCTGGCCAGATGCGCACCGTGTTCGGCGACCACGAGCGCTTCAAGCAGACCTATTTCTCCACCTTCGCCGGCAAGTACTTCACCGGCGACGGCTGCCGCCGGGACGAGGACGGCTATTACTGGATCACCGGCCGCGTGGACGACGTCATCAACGTCTCCGGCCACCGCCTGGGCACGGCCGAGGTGGAAAGCGCGTTGGTCGCCCATCCCAAGGTGGCGGAGGCCGCCGTCGTCGGCTACCCGCACGACATCAAGGGCCAGGGCATCTACGCCTACGTCACCCTGAACGCCGGGGAAAGCCCGTCGGAGGAGTTGCGCAAGGAACTGGTGGCCTGGGTGCGCAAGGAGATCGGCCCCATCGCCACGCCCGACCTGATCCAGTGGGCGCCGGGCCTGCCCAAGACCCGCTCGGGCAAGATCATGCGCCGCATCCTGCGCAAGATCGCCGCCAACGAGCATGAAGCGTTGGGCGACACCTCCACCCTGGCCGATCCCACGGTCGTCACCGACCTGGTGGACAGCCGCATGAACCGGGGCTGAGGCACCGGATCAGGGGTAGAAGCAAAGGCCGGCCAGGGCACCTTGGCCGGCCTTTTTCCTGGCCTCATGCCGTGCGTGTCACAACGCCGTCGGCCGGGGGTCTTCCACCTGGTGCAGGCGCTGGAAGGCCTGCATGGCGACGCGCAGCAGCAGGGTCTTGCGTCGCGCGGCGTTCAGCTTGACCTCGGGTCCCTCGCGCAGGATTTCCGCGCCATAGCCATCGGCCACGATCAGGCCGCACTCCTCAGGGATCAGTTCCTGGGGAAAGTCCTCGCCCACGGCGAAGTAGAAGCGGTCGCAGAACTCCAGGTAATCGCCCCATTTGTGGTCGGCGCGGAAATCGGCGACGGAGCTTTTGATCTCGACGATGGTGACGGTGCCGTCGCCGGCCAGAGCCAGGATGTCGGCGCGGCGGTTGTTGGCCAGCGGCACCTCCAGCATGGAGCGCATGCCGCGGTGGACCAGCATGCGGCGCACGCCCCGCGCCAGCAGCAGGGCGCGCTCCATGCCCGGCCGGCCGAAGAAGGGCGGCACGGTGGCGGGAATGACGAAGTCGGCCGCGTCGTTATCGGAAGGCACGGACATGGGGCCCTGATCCCCGCTTGAAGCGCTCCACCTTCTGGACGCGATAGCCCAGGCCGGTGGGAAAGCGCTGTTCGGCACGGAAACGGGCGTCGCGATCCGTGGTGGCGCCCAGCAGGTAGACCCGGGCACCGCCATCCCCGCCGGGGGTTTCCGGCTCGCCCCCGTTGGCGGCCATCCCGGCCACGGGGGCCACGGTCACCTCCCACAGGCGGCCATGCACCAGCACCGCCTTGTCCGGCACGATCAGGCGGCGGCGCGGCGCGGACTGCAATTCACGCAGCTTGGCGTCGGCCTCGGTGCGCACGGCGCGCAGTTCCGCCACCGCGTCTTCCAGGGCGGCGACCTCACGGGCGCTGCCCTCGGCCGTGGCCTTGGCGTCATTGGCGGCGGCGGTGGCGTGCCCCAATTCCTCCTCCAGACGGCCCAGCCGGCGCTCCCGCGTCCGGCGGTCCTCCTCGATACTGCGGGCGGTCAGCGTGAACTGGATGAGCGAATACATCAACAGGACGATCAGCCCGATGTTGGCGAGCAGCGCGGCCGACATCACGAGGCCACCAGTTGCTGGGGCGCGGCGTCCCGCGCCTGCAGCATGGACAGGGTGAAGCCCGCCGTCTCCGGAAAGGCCTGGCGGGCAATACGCAGGGCCTCCGCCTGGTTGTCGGCCCACACCTCGACCAGATGCGGGCACCCGCGCAAATGGCTGTGCGTGGTGGCCGTCTGGTTGACGGTCAGGGTCGGCCCCAAGGCCAGGCTGCCGGTGTAGAGCCGGCGGCTGGCGCCCGCCTCCCCCACCTCATGGATCACCTCGAAATTGTCGGACTGGGCGGACAGAAGGCGGCGGTGGGTTTCCGCCAGTTGGTTCTGGATCATGCGCCGCTCTTCCGCCAGGTCCCGGCCCCGGGCCAGGTTCTGGTCGTGGGTCTTGGCGGCCTGATCCAGGGCGGCGCGCGCCTTGGACACCCGGCCCTCCAACTCCGCGACGGCGTTGCGGGTGGCGTAGAGCAAAGTCTGGCGGAACAGCACCATGGCGACCATGCCAATCGCGCCGAGGAGCGCGATCACGAACAGGCTGATGCTGAATTCTTCAAGCACGACCGCGGTGATCCTTTCGGCGTTCCTGGTAAGCCTAGCATTACCGACAATTTTCCACAAATTGTCGCATCGTACCGCCAGACCATACCGCCAAGCCCATCACGCCGGTCCGTTCATGGACGGTTATCACTGACACCATAAGCCGCAGTGCGGCGCGAAGCAACCTGTGCGGGAGCATTTCGCGCGACTTCACGCAGCGCTTTGTGAGAAGCCCTGGCTGGCGATTTCGCGCAGGAAGGCGCGATCGACGGCGGGATAGCGGGAGGGCATCTCACGCTCGATGCTGTCCATCAGGGTGCGCGCGGCGGCCCGGCCGTTGATCTCGGCATACAGCAGGAACCAGGCGGCGTAGGTGCGCCCCAGGGCCACGGCGGCGGCCCCGGCGGCGAGATCGCCATCCTGGGGCATCACCCAATAACCCAAGGCCCCGTCACGGCGCAGACCGACGAAGGGAAGCTTGGCCAGCGGCAGGTGGGTGGGCTTGGGCTGGGAAGGGGTGGGGGCCATCAGGTGCCGTTAAAGACGGGCCCGCCCCAATCATAGCGGTGTGGGGCCGGCATATATACCGGCACTGGTATATCGCGACGAGTCGCGGGCCGCTATCGATGCGAAAGAATAGGGTGCCCGCGCCAGGGCGGCGAACTGTGGATGGCCCGTCCTGGCGCGTAAAAGGCCGGCCCTGAAGGGGCCGGCACGGCCTCAGTGCCCGTGGCCACCCTTGGCCTTGCCGGCCTCGGACAGGACGAAATGGCGGCCGCAATAGGGGCAGTCGATCTCGCCCTTCTTTTCCATGGTCAGGTAGACCAGCGGATGGCCCAGCGCACCGCCCCCGCCATCACACCCGACGGACGGGGTGTCGACATAGATCGTCTCAATCGGCTGCATGGCCCTGGGCGCTCCGTAATATAAAGGTCAAGGGGCGGGACGACCGTCCCACCGACGCCCGGATCATAGCCAAGCGCGCCGACGGATCAAGGGTGAGGCAGCGACGGCGGTGCCCCGTCCCTTCCCCCTCCGTTCCGGGCGCCCATGCCGCCACCCAGGATGGCCTGCCACGGATACGCCAGGGGGGTGTGATGGCCGTGGTTGACCGCCATCAACCGCGGGGTGTACGCCTTTTTGCATCTGGTTTTGTTAGGCCTCCCCTTCATTTCGGGCCCCACGCTTTCCGGCCCCGCCATCATGGACCGTTCCGATCCCATGCCTGATACGCGCGCGCCCGATTCCCACCCCGCCCAACCCGCCCCGACAGCGGAGCCCAACGCCCAGCCCGCCCTGGCGATTGAGCTGCGCGGCCTGACCAAGACCTACAAGGCCAGCGGCAAGGCGCCGGCCAAGCTGGCGCTCAAGGGCATAGACCTGTCCATCCCACGCGGCTCGGTCTATGGCCTGCTGGGCCCCAATGGCGCCGGCAAGTCCACCATGATCAACATCCTGGCGGGCCTGGTGACCAAGAGCGGCGGCACGGCCAAGATTTGGGGCATCGATATCGACCAGGACCCGCGGGCCGCCCGCGCCGCCATCGGCGTGGTGCCCCAGGAACTGAACATGGACCCCTTCTTCACGCCGCGGGAACTGCTGGACCTGCAGGCCGGACTGTATGGCGTGCCGAAGCGCGAGCGGCAGACCGACCGCCTGCTGGAGGCCGTAGGCCTGAAGGACAAGGCCAACGCCTATGCCCGCACCTTGTCGGGCGGCATGCGCCGCCGGCTGATGGTGGCCAAGGCCATGGTGCACACGCCACCCGTGCTGGTGCTGGACGAACCCACCGCCGGCGTGGACGTGGAACTGCGCCAATCGCTGTGGGCCCACGTGCGGGAGTTGAACCGCGCCGGCACCACCGTGGTGCTGACCACCCATTACCTGGAAGAGGCGCAGGAGCTGTGCGACAGCATCGCCATCGTCAACCACGGCCAAGTGGTGGCGTGCGACAGCACCGACCGGCTGCTGCGCACCCTGGACCGTAAGGACCTGGTGGCGGTGGTGGACCAGGACCTGACGGAGGTGCCCGCCACCCTGGCCGGCTTCGAAGTCGCGCTGAAGGGCCGGCAACTGACGGTGCAATATCCCCCCAGCCGCGTGAAGGTGGGGGAGGTGCTGAACGCCATCGCCGCCGCCGGCCTGACCATCGTCGACCTCAGCACCAAGGAATCGGACCTGGAGGACATTTTCCTTCAACTGACCCGCGCCCCTGCCGGCAATGGCGAGGGCTGAGGGTGGCATCCACCCCGTCGTCGTTCCGCGCCGGCGATGCCGCTGGCAGGCGGTCGTCCTGCTTTTGCTGTCCGTGACCGCCTGCGCCACCACCCCACAAGTGGCGTCCCCGCCGGTGGCCGTCACGCCGCACTTGGCCCAGGCCGGGATCACGGCGCGCGACGGCGCCGTGTTGCCCACCCAGTCCTGGCTGCCGGCCGATGGCACCCCGCGCGCCGTCATCCTGGCCCTGCACGGTTTCAACGACTACGCCAACGCCTATGACGCCCCCGGCCGGTGGTGGGCGGAGCATGGCGTCGCCACCTACGCCTATGACCAGCGGGGCTTCGGCCGCAATCCCCGGCCCGGCGTGTGGGCTGGCGGCGACGTCATGGTGCGCGACATGTGGGACGCGGCGGCGGCCCTGCACGACCGCTATCCCGACACGCCCCTGTTCCTGACCGGAGAGAGCATGGGCGGGGCCGTGCTGATGACCGCCCTGGCCGGTCATACCCTGCCGGCCGGCTTCAAGGGCGCCATCCTGACGGCGCCCGCCGTGTGGTCGCGCGGCACCATGCCCTTCTATCAGCGCTGGGCCCTGGCCATCGCCAACTGGACCGTGCCCTGGCTGACCCTGACGCCGCCGCGCGGCTTGGTCCATGTGCAGGCGTCGGACAACATCCCCATGATGATCGCGCTGGGCCGCGACCCCCTGGTGGTGAAGGCGACCCGCGTGGACGCGCTGGAGGGCCTGACCGACCTGATGGACGCCGCCATGGCCGCGGCGCCGGATTTCCGGGTGCCGTCGCTGGTGATGTACGGCCAGCATGAGCAGCTGATCCCGCACGAGCCCATGACCAAGGCCCTGGCCCGCCTGCCCGACCCCAGCCAGGGCGGTCCGCGCATCGCCTTCTATCCCACGGCCTGGCACATGATGCTGCGCGACCTTCAGGCCCGGATCGTGTGGCAGGATATCCTGGCCTGGATCACCGACCCGACCGCCCCGCTGCCCAGCGGCGCGGACGTGAACCCTGAAATCCCCACGCTGCTGGCCGAGGGGCGCGCGCCATGACCGCAATCAACACCTCGACCCCCGACGCGAATCCTCCCGTTGTCGCCGTCAATGCCGACGTGAGTCGTCCCGTTGTCGTCGTCAATGCCGACGACTATGGCCTCTCCCCCGGCGTGTCCCAGGGCATCCTGGCCCTGATTCGCCAGGGGCGGCTGTCGGGCACCAGTTGCATGACCGCCACGCCCTATTGGCCGGAGCATGCCGCCTGGCTGGCGGAGGTGGCGGAGCAGGCGGACATCGGACTGCACCTGACCCTGACGGACCAGGAGCCGGCGGGCCCCTGCCCGGCGCTGGCGCCCACCGGCCGCTTCGGCAGCGTGGGCGACCTGATGGTCCGCGCCCTGACTGGCCGCCTGATGGGGGCCGCCATCCAGGCCGACCTGACGGCGGAGATCGATCGCCAGTTGGATTTGTTCGAGGCCCATGCCGGACGGCCGCCGTCCCATGTCGACGGGCACCAGCATGTCCACCTGCTGCCCGGCATCCGGGGCCTGGTGCTGGACGCGGTGGCGCGCCGCTATCCGGCCGGCAGCGTTTATGTGCGCGACTGTTCCGAACCCGTCGCCGGGGTGCTGGCGCGCGGGGTGGACAGCGCGAAGGCCCTGATCATCGCCACCCTGGCGCGGGGACTGGCGACGGCGGCGGCCCGGCGCGGCATCCCCACCAACCGGGGCTTTCGCGGCGTTTACGATTTCGGCCCCGGCCGCGACTTTCCCGCGCTGATGGCCAAATTCCTGGAACCGGCCCGCGACCGCGCGCTGATCATGGTGCATCCCGCCCTGCCCGATGACGTGCTGGCCGGGCTGGACCCGGTGGTGGCCAGCCGCCAGGTGGAACAGGCCTATCTGGCGGGCCCGTCCTTCGCCGCACTGCTGGATCGCGCGGGCGTGCGGCTGGGCCGTCTTCTGGGTTGACACAAAACCGGTTGACCCCGTCCGGACCCGCGCGCTTCATGCGGCCCCATCACCGCCATTCGTAACGAGGACCAGGGATGCCGGACCCCCGCAGCGCCAAAGGGCCGTCCAAGGCCGCCCCCCAGCCCAAGCCCGTCGGTATGACTGAGACCACCGGCGGTGACAGCGCCCGCCGCAAGACCTTCCGCGTCCTGGGCCTGCCGGCGGTGGCCGCCCTGTTCGCCCAGGACCCGGGGCGGGTGGAGCGGCTGTTCTTCGACGACCGCATGAAGGAGAAGGTGGGCGCCTACTGCGCGGCCTTGGCCCAGGCGCGCAAGGTCTATCGCCTGCTGCCCGCCGATGAGATGGAGAAGGTGGCCGGAACGCCCCTGCATGGCGGCGTCGTGGCGGTGGCCCCGCCCCGGCCCGTCCTGCCGTTCGACATGGACGAGGCGGCGCGATGGGCGGCGGCGGGGCAACCGCTGATGATCCTGGATGGCGTCGGCAATCCGCACAATCTGGGCGCCATCGTCCGCACCTGCGCCTTCTTCGGCATCAACCGCCTGGTGCTGTCCGACCATGGCGAGCAGGCCCTGCCGTCCGAGGCCACCTACCGCGTGGCCGAGGGCGGGCTGGAATATGTGACGCTGTACCAGGCATCGCGCTTCGTCCAGACGCTGCGCCACCTGCGCGCCCACTATCGCATCGTCGGCACCGCCCTGGGCGACCATCCGGACCCGGCGGCCGTCCTGGCGGGCGGCCAGTCCAAGCCCGCCGCCCTGATCCTGGGCAACGAGGAGGTGGGCCTGCCCGCCACCACGCTGCAGGCCTGCAACCAGCTGGTCACCCTGCGCGGCAGCGGCCAGGTGCAATCGCTGAACGTCTCTGCCACCGCCGCCATCCTGGTACATGCCCTGGCGACTTCTTGGGCCCAACGGGGCTGAGATGCCCCGGCTGATCCTGTTCAACAAGCCGTATGACGTGCTGTCGCAGTTCAGCGATGACGGGGCCAATGGGGGGCAACCCCGGGCGACGGTGAAGAATTACGTCGACGTGCCCGGCGTCTATCCGGCCGGCCGCCTGGACCGGGACAGCGAAGGACTGCTGGTGCTGAGCGATCACGGCCCGCTGATCCACCGCATCGCCGACCCCAAGCATAAGCTGCCCAAGATCTACTGGGCGCAGGTCGAGGGCGTGCCGAACGAGGCGGCCCTGGAAGCCCTGCGCCGGGGCGTCCTGCTGAAGGATGGTCCCACCCTGCCCGCTGGCGCCCGTCTGATGGCGGAACCCGCAGGCCTGTGGCCCCGCGACCCGCCCATCCGCTACCGCGCGTCCATCCCCACCCGTTGGGTGGAGCTGACCCTGAAGGAGGGGCGCAACCGCCAGGTCCGCCGCATGACGGCAGCCGTGGGCTTCCCCACCCTGCGCCTGGTGCGCTGGGCGGTGGGCGATTGGACGCTGGACGGTCTGGCGCCGGGCCAATGGCGCGATGCGCCATTGGCCCCTAGCGGGTCTCGACGATCAAGGTGACGCGCCGGTCGGCGGCGCGGTCATGGTCCGGCGCGGTGGAGTCGGCGTTGGCCCCCGGCGGTGTCCCATGCGGCCGGGTATCGGCATAGCCCACCGCCCGCAGGCGGTTGGCCGGCACGCCATCGCTGATCAGCATGCGCACCACGGCGGCGGCACGGGCGGCGGACAATTCCCAGTTGCTGGGAAAGCGGGCGGTGTTGATGGCGTTGCTGTCGGTGTGCCCCTCCACCGTCACCATGCCCTTCAACGATTGCAGCATGGGGACCAGACGGGCCAGCAACTGCTGCCCCTCCTCCCCCAGATCGGCGCGGCCGGAGGCGAACAGCACCCGATCCTTGATCTCGATGGACAGGCCACTGCCGTGGGGCGTGACCTGCACGTCGGGCGGCAGGTCCTGCGCCTCCAGTGCCTGGGCCAGACGCTTGGCCTCCGCCGTTGGCTCTTCCGCCGGGCCGGCCTCCGGAAGGGCGTCGGCGGGCGGGCGTTGCGGCGGGTACACCGGGACGGGGGGAAGGTGGGGCTGGTGGTGGAGGCCGCCGTCGGATTCTTGGCCATATCCCGGGCGGGCGCCCCGATGGGATCGGCGGTGACGGCCACGCGGCCGGCACCCGGCTGGTTGTTGTCGGACTTCAGCTTCAGCCGGCCGTTGATGCCCAGGATGGCCACCATGCCCAGGAACACGACCATCAGCAGGGTGACCATGTCCATGTAGCTGATGACCCACTCCTCCGACTCCTCCGCCGGTTCGCCGGGCATGCGGCCCGGAACCGTGCGGTTATGGGCCAGCCGGCCCCCCCGGACACGGACATCGGGACGGGCGGGGGACTTGGGTGCGGGGGGCCTGGGTGTGGGAGACGGGGCGGTAGCGGATTTGGCCGCCCCCGGCATGACGGGGGGCGGGACGGGAACACCGGAGGCGTAGACACGGGCGGTATGCCGGGGCTTGGGCGGCGGCGGATCGCCACCGCCATTGCCGGCGCCGCTGGACTGGTCGCTAGGCGCCACCCCAGTCCTCCTCCCGCGCGTCGCGCAGGTAATGGTCCAGGCTGTCCTGGATCAGGGTGGGGGAGCGGCCGAGATGGGTCAGCACCACCCCTTCCAACAGCACGTTCATCAGGGCGACCCGCCGGCCGGTGCGCTGCTCCAGCTTGATGGCGATGGGCTTGAACACCAGGTTGGCCAGGACAAGGCCGTACAGCGTGGCCAGCATGGCCACCGCCATGCTGGCGCCGATCAGGCCGATGTCGCCCTCGCCCAGGTGCTTCAGCATGCCGACCATGCCGGCCAGCGTACCCAGCAGGCCGAAGGCGGGGGAGAAGGTCGCCAGCGTGCGGAAAAAGCGCGATTGCCCGGCCTCCAGCTCCATCTGTTTCTGGATGCGCCAGTTCATGACCTGCAGCAGGTCCTCCAGCGGCTGTCCATCCACCACCATCTGCAGGCCCAGGCGCAGGAAGGGGTGGGCCACGCGCTGGGCCCGTTCGTCCGCCGCCTGGATGCGCTTCTCATAAAGAGGACGGGCGACCTCCATCAACTCGGCAACGTCGGCGCGGATGCTGTCGCGGTCGCGCACGATGCCGACCAGGGCGCCCAGGGCGGCGCGGATCTCGTCCCCGCGAAAGGCCAGCAGCGCGACGCAGACGACACCGCCCAGCACGATGACCAGGCCCTCGGGATTATAATAGAAATGCCAACTGCCGCCGGCGGAGACGACGAACCACAGCAGGACGATGGTGGCCAGCACCCCCGCCAGCGTCGTGCCGATGAAGCGCGAGGTGACGCCGCTGCCCTTGGCGCGCCCATCACCGGCGCCCTGGCCCCCTCTGGCGGCCGGCGCA
Organism: Nitrospirillum goiasense; assembly: GCF_034427435.1. Taxonomy (NCBI): domain Bacteria; kingdom Pseudomonadati; phylum Pseudomonadota; class Alphaproteobacteria; order Rhodospirillales; family Azospirillaceae; genus Nitrospirillum; species Nitrospirillum goiasense. Next base: position 550,259 of record NZ_JAXQNP010000002.1, read on the forward strand.
TTCCGCGCCGGGCGCGCGCCCCGTTCATTCACAGTCACGCCCCATACCCCTAAACGGACAGATGCCGCCTGCCCCGGCGGCTCGCCGCCCCAGATTAACCGACTGCCCCCGCCGAATACACCCCGGCCAGAAGATCAAGCGCTGAGGAACGTTTCCCTGAGGGCGAAAAAGCAGCGGCCCCGCCTGGATGACCAGGCGGGGCCGTTTTGCTTTGGGCCGATATGGTTGGCGGCTCACTTGCCCTGGATGGTGATGGTCAGGGTGTCGGTGTAGCTGCCGGCGATGGCCTGGGCGTTGGCGGGGACGGTGACGGCGACGGTGGCGGTCTTGTTGAACTGGGCGGAGGAGCGGACGACGTTGACGCTGCTGCCGCTGGACTGGCCGTCGTAGATGGGGGTGTAGCTGACGGGCTGGGCGCCGGTGGCGTTGGACTTCAGGGTGCCGCCGTTGGCGGAGGTGACGCTGATCTGGTAGCCGGCGCCGTCGTTGCAGGTTTCGACCACGCTGCCGACGGTGACGGCGTTGGAGCCGGTCAGGATGTTCAGCTGGGCGCCGGCGTCGGTGACGGCCACGGTGCAGGTCTGGGCGACGGTGCTGTTCAGCTGGATGGTGCCCGAGGCGGCGGCGAAGGCGGGGGCGGCGGCCAGGGAAGCGACGGCGATCAGGGCGGCGGCGGCGAAGCGGATCATGACGGTGGTTCCTATCGGTTCGGCTGGGCTTGTTGCCCGTTTGCTTGATGGGAGGGGTATCAGCAAACAGGGTGCCAGAACCGGGGCCGCGCCGGGCTAATCTGTTAATACATTGATAAGGTTAATATATCGGATTTATACCGGCCGAGCTTGTCAGGCGTGGCACGGCAACCCTTGCGTTCCGCAGCGGGCGGAAGGCCAGGAATGCAAGGGAATCAATGCATTAGGATTTGCCGTTCGCCAGGGTCGGCCCGGACGCGCGAAAGGGCGCCCCGGTCTGGGGCGCCCTCTGGCACAGCGAAGAAGGGGTCGGCTTACTTGCCGGCGATGGTGATGGTCAGGGTGTCGGCGTAGCTGCCGGCGATGGCCTGGGCATTGGCCGGGACGGTCACGGACACGGCGGCGGTCTTGTTGAACTGGGCGCCGGAGCGGGTGACGGCGAAGCTGGAGCCCGAGCCGCTGGTGCCGTCGTAGGACGTGGTGTAGCTGATGGCCTGGGCGCCGGTGGCGCTGGACTTCAGGGTGCCGTTGTTGGCCGAGGCGACGGTGATGGTGTAGCCGGCGCCGTCGTTGCAGTTCTCGACCACGCTGCCGACCGCCACGTTGCTGGAGCCGGACAGGATGTTCAGCGTGGCGCCGGCATCGGTGACGGCCACGGTGCAGGTCTGGGCGACGCTGCTGTTCAGCTGGATGGTGCCCGAGGTGCCGGCGGCGGCGAAGGCGGGGGCGGCGAACAGGGCGCTGGAGACCAGGGCGGTGGCGGCGACGGCGGCGGCGATACGGCGGATCATGGCAGAGGTTCCCATCGGTTCGGAGGGCGACTTGGGCGCCCGGCTTGTTCATGCCTGGTTATAAGCAGTCCCCATGCCAGGCATGCCGACCCCGATCCGGCGTTCACCAAAATTCAACGAATTCAGCTTACTGTTTGGTTGAACAGGGGTGGATGACTGTCCACCGCCCAGGCTTGCCATGTCGACGCCCCACCGGGTCGCCGCACGTTGCATCACGCCCTTTGGATAGGTTTCTTAGATAATGCGATGCATTATGCAATTAACTGGAAAATCCACTGATCCACCCGGGCCCCAGTGGCGGCGCTTCTTCTTTCGACACTCCCCATACGGGTGGGTGATGGGCGGACACCTGGACTCGTGTTAGGGTCTGCCGGGATATCACATTCGTAAACACCCCGGTGGGTCCGCCCACCGTATCGCCAAGTACCCTCCGGAGACATGTTCCTATGGCCAAGGCCTCTGCCACCCCCGTCCTCGTTGTCGACGACTACGCCACCATGCGCCGCATCGTGCGCAATCTGCTGACCCAGATCGGCTTCACCCAGATCGAAGAGGCCGCCGATGGCGCGGAGGCCCTGGGCAAGCTGCGCGGCTCCAACGTCGGGCTGGTCATTTCCGACTGGAATATGGAGCCCATGACCGGCCTGCAGCTGCTGAAGGAAGTGCGCGCGGACGTTCGCCTCAAGGCCACGCCCTTCATCATGGTCACCGCCGAGTCCAAGACGGAAAACGTGGTTGCGGCCAAGGAAGCCGGCGTCAACAACTACATTGTGAAGCCGTTCAACGCCGAAACGCTGAAAAAGAAGATCGAGAGCGTCCTCGGCACGCTGGAGTAACCCCGCATGGGCCAGAAGACGGGTGTGGTTGAAGCGGCGGCCCTGACGGCCGCCGATTACACCGCCATTGAGGCCGAGCTGCTGAACGATCCGCGGACCCGCGCCTTCCTGGAGAAGCGCGACGCCCACATGCGGAACGTGGGGGCGGCGGCCGGTGGGGATTTGCTGGGCGCCTTGCGGGCCGAGGTCGGCAAGCTGCAGTCCATGAGCCATCAGCTGGGCGATGGCAGCATCGCCATCGCCGGCCAGCATCCGCACATGCACATGATGCGGCAGGAACTGCGGCAGCTGTCCTCGCACATCGAGCAGACGAAGCAGGAAATCGCCCAGATGGTGCCCAAGGATTCGGCCAACAGCCGCATCCTGGCCGCCACGTCGGAACTGGACGCCATCGTCACCGCCACGGAGCGGGCGACCAGCGACATCCTGTCGGCGGCGGAGGCCATCCAGGCCACCACTGAGCGGCTGGCCCGCACCGGCCACATCGACGTGATCGAGATCGCCACCGATATCGAAAACCACGTCATGTCCATCCTGCTGGCCTGCAGCTTCCAGGACATCACCGGCCAGCGCACCACCAAGGTGGTGAACACCCTGCGCTATATCGAGCACCGGGTGGCGGCGATGATCGGCATCTGGGGGGTGGAGGGCAACGGCGACCCGATGATGGCGACCAAGCCCGGCGACACCCGGCCCGATGCCCACCTGCTGAACGGCCCGGCCCTGACCGACGTCAGCCAGGACAACATCGACGCCCTGTTCAACGCCGCCGGCGCCCCGGCGGAGGCGCCCAAGCCTGCCGCGCCAACCGGCCCCAGCAGCCAGTCGGACATCGACGCCCTGTTCGACTGAGTCGCGATGGTGGGCACAGTACCGATCCTACCGAAAGCGGTCCCGCAAGGACCGCTTTCGTATTTGTGGGCCTTGTGATTTCCTCAAGCGTGACCCGCCCCAAGACTTGACCATTTGGTCAGGTTGTGGCGGTGTCCAGGGTGCGGCGGCGCGCGCCTTGCCGCCTCGCCCGCGTTGGACCCAACACCCGCCCCCGGAGCCCAGGCCCGCCCATGTCCGCATCTCCGCCCGCCCCCGTGCCCACGCCGGCATCATCAGCGCTGTTCACGGCCGCCGCCGCCGCGCGCGCGCATGCCCATGCGCCCTATTCCCGCTTCCTGGTGGGGGCGGCCCTGCGCACGGCGGACGGCACCGTCTTCGTCGGCGCCAATGTGGAGAACGCGGCCTATCCCCAGGGGCAGTGCGCCGAGGCCAGCGCCATCGGCGCCATGGTGGTCGGGGGCGGCAAGCGGATCGCGGAAATCGTCGTCATCGGCGCGCCGGCCGACCCGGCCGCCGACGCGTCGGGCCTGTGCACGCCGTGCGGTGGCTGCCGCCAGCGCCTGCGCGAATTTTCCGCCCCCGACACCCTGATCCATGTGGCGGGGCCGGAGGGGGTGCGCGCCACCTTCACCATGGACCAGCTGCTGCCCTTTTCCTTCGGGCCGGATAATCTCAGTTTCTAACGGGTTGAGCTGTTGACGCCATGACCGATCCCCAGACGAAAGAGGGCCAGGACCTGGCCCGCCGCGCCCTGCCCCTGCTGGACCTCACCAGCCTGAACGAGGAGGAGGACGAGGCCACGACCGACGCGCTGTGCGCGCGTGCCGTCACCCCGGCCGGGCGGGTCGCCGCCGTCTGCCTGTGGCCCAGCTTCATTCCCCAGGCCCGGGAGCGCCTGGCCGGCACCGGCGTGCGCATCGCCACGGTGGTGAACTTCCCCGGCGGCAGCCTGTCGCCGGAAAAGGTGGCGGAGCAGACGGCCACCGCGCTGGCCGACGGCGCGGACGAGATCGACGTGGTCATCCCCTATCACAGCATCATGCATTACCCGAACAGCGCCCAGCCCGATGAGGTGCTGGCCGCCACGCGGGAGGCGGCGGGCGATGCCGTGATGAAGGTGATCCTGGAAACCGGCAGCCTGGCCAAGCCCGTCTTCATCGAAAAGGCGGTGGAGATCGCGGTGCGCAACGGCGCCGATTTCCTGAAGACCTCCACCGGCAAGGTGCAGATCGGGGCCACCCTGGGCGCCGCGCGCATCATGCTGGAGGCCTGCCGCGACAGCCTGAAGCCCGACAGCGCCCGCCGGGTGGGCTTCAAGGCGTCGGGCGGTATTCGCGACCTGGACGGCGCGCGCGATTACCTGGCGCTGGCCGACAAGATCTGCGGCCCCGACTGGGCCAGCCCCGCCACCTTCCGCTTCGGCGCCTCGGGCCTGCTGGACGCCCTGCTGGCGGCCCTGGGCCAGGACGGTGGTCTCCCGGCCGCGACCAGCGGGTACTGACGCCCCTCCCATCGCCCCCTTCCAATCGCCCCCTGTCACGGCCCCCTCTGGCCGCTGTCCCCTTTGTGAACGGACCATCCCATGCTTCCCCAAGAAATCATCCGCCAGAAGCGCGACGGCGGCCGCCTGAGCGCCGCCGACATCACCGATTTCGTGCGCGGCCTGACCGATGGCCGGGTCACCGAGGGCCAGGCCGCGGCCTTCGCCATGGCGGTCTATTTCCAGGGGCTGGAGATGGAGGAGCGCGTGGCCCTGACCCGCGCCATGACCCAGTCCGGCACGGTGATGGAATGGCGCTCGCAAAATCTGCCGGGCCCCATCCTGGACAAGCATTCCACCGGCGGCGTCGGCGACAAGGTCAGCCTGCTGCTGGCGCCCCTGGTGGCGGCCTGCGGCGGCTTCGTCCCCATGTTGTCCGGGCGGGGCCTGGGCCACACCGGCGGCACCTTCGACAAGATGGAAAGCATCCCCGGTTATGTCGTACAGCCGGATCTGGAAACGCTGCGCCGGGTGGTGCGGGAGGTGGGCTGCGCCGTCATCGGCGCCACATCCGACCTGGCCCCGGCTGATCGGCGTCTCTATTCCATCCGCGACGTGACCGCGACGGTGGAGAGCATCGACCTCATTACCGCCTCCATCCTGTCCAAGAAGCTGGCCGCCGGCCTGGACGGCCTGGTGATGGATGTGAAGTTCGGCAGCGGCGCCTTCATGGCGCAGTATGACAAGGCGGAGGCGCTGGCCCGCAGCATCGCCACCGTGGCGCGGGGGGCCGGACTGCCCACCGTGTCGTTGCTGACCGATATGAACGAGGTGCTGGGCACCACCGCCGGCAACGCGGTGGAGGTGGCGGAGTGCGTGGCCATCCTGAGGGGTGAGGCGCCCGAATCCCGACTGTGGGAAGTGACGCGCGACCTGACGGCGGAGTTGATCCTGCTGGGCAATCTCGCCGCCGACCTCACCGAGGCCCGCGCCAAGGTGGACCGGGCACTGGCCGACGGCAGCGCCGCCGACCGCTTTAGCCGCATGGTGGCGGCGCTGGGCGGCCCCGCCGACTTCCTGGAACGGTCGGAAGCGTACCTGGTGGCGGCCCCGGTGGTGCGCGACATCCATGCCGCCGAAGCCGGCACCGTCACCGCCATCGACACCCGCGCCGTGGGCATCGCCGTGGTGGCGCTGGGCGGCGGGCGTACCCGGCCGCAGGATGGCGTGGACCACCGCGTGGGCTTCACCGCCATCGCGGGCCTGGGCGATCAGGTGGGCCCCGGCGCGCGGCCGCTGGCCCGGGTCCATGCCGCGACCGAGGCCGATGCGGAGGCCGCCGTGGCGGCCTTGGCGGCGGCCTACACCGTGGGCGGGGGCGCCGCCCGGCGCGGCCCGACGGTGGCGGACCGCATCACCGGCTGACCCAGGGCAGCGATGGGACCGGCGGGTCACTCCTTTCGAGATGACCCGCCCCCTTCTCGCGTTCATTGCATTATTGGGGGCGAGCGGCCATGATTCCGTGTCGTCGTTGGGCTGTCGGAATGATCGACGCCCACCGGCCGGTCAATCACCCCATCCGTCACCCGCGCCCCTGCCGTCCGCCTCATGTCCCTTGACCTCAGCAAGATCCAGACCCTGCTGGTTGACGCCGACCTGAACACCCGGCGCATCCTGCGCGCCATGCTGGCCCGCATGGGCATGGACAAGGTAACGGACCATGCCACCCTGGCGGAGGCCGCCGGCAGCCCGGCCACCATCGACCTGGTCATCCTGGACGCCGATCAGTCGGATGGGGCGGCGCTGCGCTGGATCCATGCCATCCGCCACGGCCTGACGACGCTGAACCCCTTCGTCGGCGCCATCGTCATGACCTGGAACCCGACGCAGCAGATGCTGATCCGCTTCGCCAGTTCCGGCGCCGACGACATCCTGGTGAAGCCCTATTCGCCCAAGCAGGTGCAGGAGCGGCTGGTCAACCTGGTGGAGAACCGCAAGAAGTTCGTCGTCACCAGCGACTATATCGGCCCCGACCGGCGGCGCGCCCCCCGCGAGGGCCAGGTGGTGCAGCTCATCGACGTGCCCAATCCCCCCCGCCTGAAATGCACGGGTGAATTCGACCGCGTGAACATCCATGAGCTGACCGTCCAGGCGGCGCGTGTCATCGATGCGGAAAAGGTGGTGCGGCACGGCTTCCAGATCGCCTTCCTGGTGGAGTTCGCCCTGCCCGGCCTGTCGACCGAACCGCCGGAGAAGCGCGCCGTGGACCACGCCCTGCGCGTGACCGGCGTGCTGGAGGATCTGGAGCGGCGCTTGCCACCGGGTGAGTTGCGGGTGGAGGCCACGAACCATATCCGCCGCATGGAAACCCTGCTGGGCATCCTGAAAACCCGCCATGCCCTGCCGCCCCACGAGCTGGAGCAGTTGCGCCAGGACGCCCACGCCCTGATGGGCCTGACCAGCCGCGTCGACGACGCGGAAAAGCGCATGAACGAGGTGCTGGCCGCCGTCGCCGGCTATCGCACCCGGCTGGATCAGCTGACCCAGGCCAAGAGCGCGGCCGAGGCGACGCCCGCCACCGCCGGCTGAGGCCTGCGGCATAAGCCCGCCGGCCACCGAGCCCATGGCCCCCTGGCGCCGCCCACGGTATTGTTGCCACCCCAGCCCACCACGGTATGCCGCAGCCCATGGCCCCGCACGATCACGACCCTTCCCGCGCCGCGCCGGCCCACGGCCCGGATCATAGCCATGATCACGGCCACGGCCCGGGGCACGGCCATGACGACCACGGCTGCGCCGGGCATGACCACGGGCACGATCATCACGGCCATGATCATGATGCCCATGATCATGAGGGGCACGACCATGACGGTCATGATCACGACCACCACGGGCACGACCATCATGGACACAGCCATGGGCTGGGCGGGCATCACCATGCGGCACCGGCCGACGCCGGCACGGCCTTCGCCGTCGGCATCGCCCTGAACCTGGCCTACGTGGCGGCGGAGGCGTTCTACGGCTTCGTCAGCAACTCGCTGGCGCTGCTGGCGGACGCGGGGCACAACCTGTCCGACGTGCTGGGCTTGGCCGCCAGCTGGGTGGCGGTGATCCTGGCGCGGCGCCAGCCGTCCAGCCGCTATACCTACGGCCTGGGCGGCAGTTCCATCCTGGCGGCGCTGGCCAATGCCGTGGCCCTGCTGCTGGTCACCGGCGGCATCGCGTGGGAGGCCTTGCGCCGCTTCACCGAGCCCGAGCCCGCGTCGCCCACCATCATGATGTGGGTCGCGGCCGGCGGCATCCTGGTCAATGGCGGTACCGCCCTGCTGTTCATGCGCGGGTCCAAGCATGACCTGAACCTGCGCAGCGCCTTCCTGCACCTGGCGTCCGACGCCCTGGTCACCCTGGGGGTGGTCATCGCCGGCGCCTTGATCCTGTGGACGGGGTGGAACTGGCTGGACCCGGTCATCAGCCTGGTGATCAGCGTGGTCATCGTGCTGGGCACCTGGTCGCTGCTGCGCGAATCGCTGAACCTGGCGCTGAACGCCGTGCCGGCCGGCGTGGACATCACCGCCGTGCGCGCCTATCTAGCGGCCCTACCGGGGGTGACGGAGGTGCATGACCTGCACGTCTGGGCGCTCAGCACCACCGACACGGCCCTGACCGCCCATCTGGTGCGCCCCGACAACCAGGACGGCGACCGCCTGCTGGCCGAGATCTGCCGCGACCTGAAGACCCGCTTCCGCATCAGTCACGCCACGGTGCAGGTGGAAACCGGCCTGGGCGAGCCCTGCGCGCTGGCGCCGGACAGCGTGGTGTGAACGGGAGCGCGGCGACCTAGGGCGGATCGCGGGAGCGCGGAGAGGATAGCCAGGGCCGGACGGCTCGCCGGCGCCTGAGGTAACGGAAAAACTACTCTTCCTCTTTGTAGCACGACGCCTTGATCGTGCCCCCCGCCTCGCACAGCATGCCGGTGGATGATTTGAAGTTGCCGCCGGCCACGCGCCGCAGGCTGACGCCATTGCTGAACTGCACCCAGCTGCCGGCCCCCCAATGGGCGGTGATGCCGTTGGAGAAGGACAGGTTGCCGTCCGGCAGGCGCGACACCACCACACCGTTGTCGTAGTGGATGACGCCCTTCTCCTCCGTCGCCGACAGGCCATTGGTGCACTCCACCACCTGGTCCTGCTGTTCGCAGAAGAAGGGCTTCTTGCCGCCGGTCATGACCAGGGCGTAGACGGCGACCTCAAGGACGGTCATGGGGCCTCATGCGCGTAAGGGGGAAACGGCGCGCGCATTGTCGGTCCTTCCCCCAGCGGCGTCAATTTCACGCCCGCGTGGCCACGATGAACAGCCGGCGGAAGGGGAACAGGGTGCGGCCATCGGGACGGCGGGGATAGGCGGTGGCCAGCGCCGCGCGATACCGCTCCGTGAAATCCGCCAATTCAGCACCCTCCAGCGTTTCCAGGACCGGCAGCATGGCGGTGGCCTTGGTCCATTCCAGCACCGGATCGGGGCCGTCCAGGACGTGCAGGTACTCCGTCTCCCACACATTCACGTGGGCGGCGGCAGGCGCCAGCCAGTCATAATACTGGGCGGGATCATGCACTGGCGCCTCCCTCAGCCGGCCCTCCAATATCGCCGCCCACGGCCCCTCCGCCGCCACCCGCCGCAGCAGCGTGTGGGAGGGGGAGGCGAAGTTGCGCGGCATCTGCACCGCCATCACGCCCCCCGGCGCCACCGCGTCGAACAGCCGGGGGAACAGCGCCTCGTGCCCCTCCACCCATTGCAGGGCGGCGTTGGAGAACAGCAGGTCGACCGGCGCCTTGGGGCGCCAGTGCCGGATGTCGCCCAGTTCCCAGGCGACGCGGGCGTCCAGCAGGGCGGCGCGGCCCAGCATGGCGGGCGAACTGTCGATGCCCGCCACCTCCGCCCCGGACCAGCGGCTGGCCAGGGTCATGGTCAGCTTGCCGGCCCCGCAGCCCAAATCAACCACGGTGGCGGGCTTGCACGGCGGCAGCGCCGCGATCAGGTCATGCCCGGGCCGGGCCCGGGCCGCCTCGAACAGACCGTACTGCGCTGGATCCCAAGCCATGGGCAGCCCCTCTCGTCAGTGAGTCGTTACCTTATACATAGGAAGCGAATCGGGGGCGCGCGACTCAAGCCCGATGGCGGAGGGTACGGATGAGCACCGGCGCCAGGGCCAGCGCCGCCAACGCCACCAGGGGGCCGCCCACCTCCGGCCGCAGCAGCAGGCCGGGGCCCGGCCGTTCGCCCGCGGCCAGCAGGGCCGGCAGGCGGGCCCCCAGCAAGGCGTACAGGAACTGGGGTGGATAGGCGCCCAGCGCCGTGCCCGCCGCGAAGATGGGCAGGGGCATGCGAATCGCGGCCGCCAGCACGTTGATGGCGGAGAAGGGCATGACGGGCAGCAGGCGCAGCACCACGATGACCGCCCAGGGCTGCCCCGCCATCGGCTTCAGCCAGCCCGGCAGCTTTGCCGCCAGCCCGCCGGCGCCGGCGCGGCGCAGCGCCAGGAACACCACGGTTCCGCCCAAGGTGCTGCCCATTACCGACAGCAGGGCGCCCAGCGGCGCGCCGAACGCGTATCCGGCCCCCAGGCTGACCACCGTCGCCGCCGGCAGGGACAAGGCGGCCACCCCAAGGGCCACGCCGACCACGGCGGCCGCCGCCCAGGTGGGATGCCGGTCAACCAGATCTGAGAGATCGTGCAGGCGGCTGGCCAGGACGTCCACCGTCAACCAGTGGTGTCCACCCATCGCCAACACCACAACAAGCCCCACCAGCAAAAGGCCAAGGGGCAGGAAACGCCGTATCCGAGAGACAGGCGTCCGTGATGGACGGGCCGCGTCCACGCTTTCATAATGGCGTGGCACCTTCTCTACAGGCAATGCGGCCATCCTTTCGAGGAAGAACAGGCGCATTGACTCTGCGCCGGGCCGCCACTATACAACGCCCTTCCATTTTCCAGTTTTTTATCCGGAGTATCCGTCGTGAAGCGTACGTTCCAGCCGAGCAAGCTCGTGCGTGCCCGCCGCCATGGCTTCCGCGCCCGCATGGCCACCCCCGGCGGTCGCAAGGTTCTGGCCCGCCGTCGCGCCCAGGGCCGCAAGCGTCTGTCGGCCTAAGGCCGAAGATGGCGCCCCGGCGCGCAGCCGTGGTGGGGCGCCTCCTGAAACGGTCAGAGTTTCTGGCCGTTGCCGGGGCGCGCCGTAAATGGGCAACCCCCGGCCTGATTCTGCAAGCCCGTGCCCACGACGATCGCCAGCGGCCTGCCGCCGGCGACGTTTTGGTGCGCGTGGGCTTTACCGCCAGTAAAAAGGTCGGCAACGCCGTCAAGCGCAATCGCGCCCGGCGACGCCTGCGCGCGGCCGTGCGCGAGGTGCTGGCCCTGCATGGCAAGCCCAACAATGATTTCGTGGTGATCGCGCGCGGTGAAACCGTGACGCGGCGCTACGCCGATCTGTTGGCTGACCTGACCCTGGCCTTGAAAAAGCTGGGCGCCTGGACCGAGGGCGCCCAGGCTATTGTCATGCCCGCAGCCCCGCCGGCGCCCGCCGGACCGTCTTCGGACCCCGCCCCCGGCGCCGCGTCATGAGCCCGCTGGCCCACCTTCTTCGCCTTCCCATCCATGCCTACCGGCTGTTGCTGGCCCCGCTGCTGGGGCCGCGCTGCCGGTTCGAACCCAGCTGTTCGGCCTACGCGCTGGAGGCCCTGGCCGTGCATGGGGGGATCAGGGGGGCATGGCTGGCCGCCCGGCGTATCGCCCGCTGCCACCCCTGGGGGGCGGGGGCTTCGATCCGGTGCCGCCGGTGTCGTCCGGCCCATCCGAATCGGCGCCGTCGCGGCGTCATTCGCCTGACATTCATTGCTGCCATATGGACGGGGGCCGCGCGGCCCGTTAGGGTCCTGCCGCCGTCTGTTTCCAGAGATTGCCGCCATCGCCGGCCGGGGTCGTGTGGGAAGTGATTACATGAGCGATCAGAAGAACCTGTTCATTGCCTTGGGCCTGTCGGCCGCCATTTTGGTGGGCTTCCACTATTTCTACGAGGCGCCGCGCCAGCGCGCCCTGCAGGAGGCGCGGGCCAAGCAGGAAGCGGCCCAGGCCCTGGCGGCACCGCCGGCGCCAGGCACGGCCCCGACCGGAGCCCCCGGCGCCGTGGCCTCCGGCGGTGTGGCCGACGCCCTGCGTGACCGCGCCACCGTGCTGGGCGAAGGCCAGCGCGTCACCATCCGCACCCCGCGCCTCGCCGGCAGCCTGAACCTGCGCGGCGGCCGCTTTGACGACCTCAGCCTGCAGGACTATCGCGAGACGGTGGACAAGAGCAGCCCGGCCGTCACCCTGCTGTCGCCCAGCGGCGCCCCCGGCGCCTATTTCGCGGAATACGGCTGGACCGCCAACGGCGCCGCCGTCCCCGGCCCCACCACCGAGTGGCAGGCCGACGGAACGGAACTGACGCCGGACCATCCGGTCACCCTGCGCTGGGACAACGGCCAGGGCCTGACGTTCGAGCGCAAGGTGGCGGTCGACGCCAACTTCATGTTCACCGTCACCCAGAAGGTGACGAACAACGGCACCGCCGCCGTCACCCTTTACCCCTACGCCCGCATCGCGCGCGCCAGCCACCCGACGCTGGTCGGTTCCTACATGCTGCATGAGGGCCCCATCGGCCTCATGGACGGCACGCTGAAGGAGATCAGCTACAAGGACGTGAGCGGCGAGACCTCCAAGTCCTTCGAGACCAAGGGCGGCTGGCTGGGCATCACCGACAAGTACTGGCTGGTCAGCCTGGTGCCGGATCAGTCCAAGAGCCTGACGGCCCATGTCACCCACCAGGAGAAGGGTGACCTGTACCAGACCGACTATGCCGAGCCGTCGGTGACGCTGGAGGCCGGGCAGAGCACCGAGGATACCGAGCGTCTGTTCGCCGGCGCCAAGGAGATGAAGCTGCTGGACAGCTACCAGGATGAGCAGCACATCCCGCTGTTCAACCGGGCCATCGACTTCGGCCACCTGTGGTTCCTGACCATGCCGTTCTCGCTGGCGCTGGACTTCTTCGGCCGCCTGCTGGGCAACTTCGGCCTGGGCATCATGCTGTTCACCATCTGCCTGCGCACGCTGATGTTCCCGCTGGCGCAGAAGCAGTTCCGCAGCGCCGCCAAGATGAAGAAGCTGCAGCCGCAGGTGGAGGCCATCCGCAAGCGCGCCGGCGACGACAAGCAGAAGGCGTCCATCGAGATGATGGCGCTGTACAAGAAGGAAGGCGCCAACCCCATGACGGGCTGCCTGCCCGTCCTGATCCAGATGCCGATCTTCTGGTCGCTGTACAAGGTGCTGTCGGTCACCATCGAGATGCGGCACGCGCCCTTCTTCGGCTGGATCCACGACCTGTCGGCGCCCGATCCGACCAGCCTGTTCAACCTGTTCGGCCTGCTGCCCTTCACCCCGCCGGCCTTCCTGCACCTGGGCGTCTGGCCCATCCTGCTGGGCTGCACCATGTTCCTGCTGCAGAAGATGACGCCCACCCCGGGCATGGACCCGACGCAGCAGAAGGTGATGATGACCATGCCCCTGGTCTTCACCTGGATGATGGGCTCCCTGCCCGCCGGCCTGGTGATCTACTATGTGTGGTCCAACCTGTTCAGCGTGACGCAGCAGTACGTGCTGATGCGCCGCATGGGTGTTAAACCGACTTGAAGCATTGAGGGATGACCGCCACCGGTCATCCCTCCCCTCAAGCGCCGGGCGCCGCCGTCCGGCGGCTTGGCTCACGGGCCTGACCGGCCCGGGCTGGCAGTCACCAGCCTCCAAGGGCATGAGATCTCGATCTCATGCCCTTGGCGTTTGTCCCGGTAATGAAACGTTGAGAGAGTACGGCCCATGGCCATCCAGCTGCCCCCCCTGCCCACCCTGAGCCCCATCTCGCCCGAGGCGCTGGAGCAAGGGCGCCTGCTGTTCGCCAAGGAGTGCGAGTTCAAGTGGGGCGCCTCGGCCAAGGACAACCTGCCGCCGCAGGGCCTGCCGGAGGTGGCCTTCGCTGGCCGGTCCAACGTGGGCAAGTCCAGCCTGGTGAACGCCCTGACCGGCCGCAAGACCCTCGCCCGCACCTCGCACACCCCCGGGCGGACGCAGCAGTTGAACTTCTTCGACCTGGGCGACCGGCTGTCGCTGGTGGACATGCCGGGCTATGGCTACGCCAAGGAGAGCAAGGACAAGGTGGAGGCATGGAACGAGTTCGTGCGCGCCTACCTCAAGGGCCGGGTGACCCTGCGCCGCTGCTGCCTGCTGATCGATAGCCGTCATGGCTTCAAGCCCATCGACATGGAGGTCATGGGCATGCTGGACAACGCCGCCGTGGTCTATCAGGTGGTGCTGACCAAGACCGACAAGCTGACGCGCCTGGCCCTGAACCACGTGCACGCCGCCACCCAGGCCGCGATCAAGAAGCACCCGGCCGCCCATCCGGAGGTGCTGTTCACCAGCAGCGAGACGGGCCAGGGCGTGCCGGAACTGCGGGCCAGCCTGGCGGCTTTAGCGAATCCGTAACAGGCGTCGGGGCGTCCGCCCCGCTATGCTCGGGACCATCGCCGCACCGGCCGTCAGGGGGATTGCCCCGGGGCCGGGTCGGGTATAGATACGAACCGCCCTTCCATCCCGTGACACGGATCCCGAGCCGATGACCGCTGCCACCGCCGCTTCCTCCTCCCTGGCCGCCTCGCGTGAGGATTGGTTGGGCAAGGCCACCACCCTGTCGGAAGCGCTGCCCTATATGCGCCGCTATGCCGGCCAGACCTTCGTCGTGAAGTATGGCGGCCACGCCATGGGCGACGAGCGCCTGGGCGAGATGTTCGCCCGCGACATCGTGTTGCTGAAGCAGGTGGGCATCAACCCCATCGTCGTGCACGGCGGCGGGCCGCAGATCGGCCAGATGCTGGACCGGCTGAAGATCAAGTCCGAGTTCATCGACGGCCTGCGCGTCACCGACAAGGAGACGGTCGAGATCGTCGAGATGGTGCTGTCCGGCTCCATCAACAAGCAGCTGGTGCAGCTGATCAACGACCAGGGCGGCCAGGCCATCGGCATGTCCGGCAAGGACGGCAACCTGATCGAGGCCCGCAAGGTCATGCGCACCAAGCGCGACCCCGACAGCAACATCGAGCGGGTGCTGGACCTGGGTTTCGTGGGTGACCCCTTCAACGTCAACCCGGGCATGATCCGCCGCATCCAGGACGCCGGCCTGATCCCCGTGATCGCCCCCATCGGCTTCGGCCCGCATGGCGAGACGTTCAACATCAACGCCGACACCGCCGCCGGCGCCGTGGCCGCCGCCGTGAACGCCAAGCGCCTGCTGCTGCTGACCGACGTGGCCGGCGTGCTGAGCAAGGACAAGACCCTGATCCCCGAGCTGTCGGTGGACCAGGCCAAGGGCCTGATCGCCGACGGCACCGCCAGCGGCGGCATGATCCCCAAGATCGAGACCTGCATCCAGGCGGTGGAAAAGGGCGTCGACGCCTCCGTCATCCTGGACGGCCGCGTGCCCCACGCCATCCTCATGGAAATCTTCACCGAGGGCGGCGCCGGCACCCTGATCGGGCACAAGTAAGCGCCCGCAAGGGGTCCCTGAAATGCGAAACGTCGGGTGGAGTGATCCGCCCGGCGTTTTTCATTGTGGGGAGGTCAATCAGTCCGGCGTAACCTGGCTCCAGAATGACGACTTGCGACCATGATCCTTGCGCAAACGCAGGGCGTACGTGGTGTGATTGTCCATGCCGGAATAGGCTTCGATGCGCGGCGCCAGGGCCCCAAGACGGGCTAGATACCGCGCGCCATGGCCATACGCGGCCGAGACGCCGCGCCCGAGGATATCGTCCAGCAGCACGCGGTACAGAACGGTCGCCGCCAGGGGAAACTTTTCCTCCAGCGCCATCGCCGCGTCGGAGAGAACGTCGTAGTAAGCCCCCCTCCACTCGCCGCGCCGGGCAAAGACCAAGGATGCCGCCAGGTCGAGACGAGGCCATCGGATGAAAAAATCGAGCGCCGTGTGGGGATCCTTACTGGCGGCGACGAGGGCGAAGGCCCGATCCAACTCGTCGAATTCCTGGAAATCATCCAGTTTGGCGATGTAATCGCGCAGGAGGGTGGCGTTCAACGTGGCCTCGAAGCCCTTCCACCGCAGCGACTGGGCGGCGGCCCGATCCTTCATGGCCTCCAGGATTTTGGCTTCCAACTGGATCTTGTCGGGGTTGGACCATCGGCGCTGCAAGGTGCCGGACAGCAGTTCGGCTGTGGTCGCCACGATCAGCCGGTTGGGCTTATCCTCGGTGCGGACCCAGCGCAGCGCGTCTTCATAGCGCCCCGCCGCCAGCAAGCGCTCGGCCAAGCGCATGGGATTCTGGCGCCAGGACGGCAAGCGCGCCTCCAGCGCCATCACCGTGTCCATGTCACCCCGGGCTTCCGCCAAGGCCTGCCGCACCTCCAGGGGCGCCGCCAGATCGCCACCCACCTTGGCCAGCGCCGATTCCCAGTCCCGCCCCTGCGCGTCGGACAAGAGGGGAACCAGGACCAGAGCGACGCGCAGGAACAAGGAGTAATCGTCCGACTCCAACGCGCCGGTCAGCCACTGGGCGACCTGCGCCCGCTCCACCGGCTTCAGCCGCTCCAGCATCTCATGGGCGGACTCCGCCGCCTCCCAGTAGAGGTTGCTCAAACGCCCGCCGGAATCGACCGTGCGCTCAAGCACATCCTGCTGCGTCCCCAGGAAGCGCAACAGGCGGTTGACCGCGGCGAAGGCATCCGCCGCCGCCAATTCCTTGACGATGGTGTCCACGGTCGCCTGTAGATCGGCGGCGAAGGCCTTTTCCTTTTCCCAGGGGATCAAGGACTGCGCCCGCTCCAGCGCGCCTAAGCGGCGATCAACCAGCTTGGCCACGGCGTCCGGTCCCTTAAGGGACGCAAGCGCCGCGTTCACCCGCTTGCGGAAAGGCGCGCTGTCGGCGGCTTCATCCAGGATGATCTGCGCCAGTTTCTCCGGCCCCAGCGCCACCAGGGCCTCCACGGACAAGGCAGGCTTACGCGCCATCACTCCACCCCGAAGAATTCAAGCTGCCATTTCATCTCATCGTCCGTCATGGGGTACTTGGTGCCCTCGCGCGCGTTCAGCACGTTGGAGGGGGGGATTTGGGCCAGGCGCATCTGCACCTGGCGGGCGGCGCGCATGGTCAGCTTGGCTTTCCAGCACAGGGCGGTGACCCCGCGCGGGCTCTGGCCGGCGATGATCTTGTCCACGATGGGCAGGGGCAGGCCGGACAAGAGCGCCAGGGCGGCCATGACGAAGCCCCGGTCGCCCTGGCCCAGGGCCATGGTCACCGTATCCTCCGTCAGCTTCTTTTCCTTGTGCAGGCGGCGGGCGCGGTCGACCGGGCGCTCCTTGGGCGCCTCCTCCTCATCCACCAGACCGTTGCCGATTCCGGTGCCGGCCTTGGCGGCGGGCAGGCGCTGGCGCACGGCCTGGGTGATGGCCTGGCGGGTTTCCGGCGGCAGGTCGCTGCGGCTTTCCAGCACCTTCACCAGGCTGTCGGTGACGAAACCGGCGATGCGGGCCGCCGCCGCCGCCGGCAATTGGGGCCGGCGCACCAGGGGGGCGTGCCAGGGCTCGTGCTTGGGCGCCAGGTCCAGGATGCGGTCCAGCGTCTCTTCCCGGATCTGGGCGCTGGCGTTGCCCAGCAGGCTGGCCACCGCCGCCTCACGCTCCGTCTGCACGATGGCGTCGGACACGGCGACGCTGACGTCGGCGCGTTCGGCGATGGCGCACAGCCGCTCATCCTCCGGCGCGCCGGCGATGATCTCCAGCAGGTCGTCGTCGGTCAGGATGGGGGAATGGCGCAGGACGGGGCCGGAAATGCTGGCGTCCAGGTCGCGGGCCAACTGCTGGATGACCGTGGGCGGGGCGTTGGGCAGGTCCTTCAGCGCCGCGACCATGACGCCGCGCACCGCCGCCGCGCGGTCGCGGGCCAGCGTTTCCAGGATCTGCAGGGTCATGCGCTCGATCTGCCCCACCCGGTCGGCGGACAGCGAGGGCACCAGGGCCGCGATCTTGGAGGCCAGGCCGCTGCGCACGCTCTCATCCACGTCGGTGGACAGCAGCATGTCCGCCTGGCGGGGCGTGGCGTTGTTCAGCGCGATCTCGCGCCGCACCTCAGCGCTCTTGTCCGTCGCCAGCAGGTACAGGATTTCCGGCTGCGTCTCGGCGCGGGAGGCGACGAAACGCCGGTCGGCGGTGTCGCCGGTGGCCAGCTTCTTGGCGGTATCGTAGTCCAGTCCGCCCATCACAGATCCTTTTCACCGGGTTCCCCGGGAGCCTCTTTCCCGGTGTCGTCGCTATAGGCCGGCGCCAGGGTGCGGTGGCCCTTGCCCAGGCGCTTGGCGGCGTACATGCCCTGGTCGCCGCGGTCCACCAGGCTTTGCACCGGTTCGGCCCCGCCGCCCTGGTGGACGGCCACGCCCACCGACACGCCCAGCGGCTTTTCCGGCCCGGCCGACAGCGGGCGCAGGAATTCCGCCGCCTCGCGCAGCAGGCGGTCGGCCACGGACAGGGCCTGGTCCTCGTCCACCCTGTCCACCCACAGCACGAATTCGTCACCGCCCAGGCGGCCCGCCAGGTCGCCCGGCCGCGCCATGCGGCGCAGCAGGTCGCCCACGGCGCGCAGCACGTCGTCGCCGGCGGTGTGGCCGCGCAGGTCGTTCACCGCCTTGAAATTGTCCAGGTCGAAATACAGCAGGGCGGAGGAGCCGCCGGTCTTGGCGCCCAGGCGCTGGCCCAGCAGTTCCATGACGGTGCGGCGGTTGTAGAGGCCGGTCAGGCCGTCCCGCTCGGACAGAGTCTTGAGCCGTTCCTGGTAGCGGGCCTGGGCGATGGCGGCCCCCACATGGTCGGCGATGGTGCGGACCATGGACAGGTCGTCCGCCGACCAGCCGCTGGCTTTGGCGCCCTCCCCGCTCGTATCCCCCGCCGTTTCGGTGTCGGCGGCGGGCCGCCAGACCAGGACGGCGCCGTTGACCTCATGCCGGAACAGGGTGCGGGCGGCCAGCACGTCATAGCCCGCCGCCGTGACCGTCACCGCCCCCTCGCTGCCGGCGGCGCGCTGCGGCAGGCCGGCCAGGATGTCCTCCAGCTCCGGCGGGATGCGCTCTTCCGCGCCCACAGGGGTGCCGACGGGGGTGTAATCGGTCGTGCCCACCGTGCGGGCGCGCAGCGCCGACCCGGCGGCGCCGGTGGCGTTCACCGCCACGCCGGCCGCGATCTCCAACGTGCGGGCGGGATCGACGTCATCGCGGGTGGAGGAGACGATATAGCCCAGGTACTGCTCGCGCAGCCGCACCTGGGCCAGTTCCATGGCCCGCAGCCGGGCGTCGGTGATGTCCCGGCAGGCCCCCCGCGCCCCGGCCCACCGGCCGTCCGGCCCGGTCAGCGGCAGGGCGGAGGAGATGAGGCAGGCGGGGCGGCCGTCCGCCGCGCGCAGCCAGACCTCCACCCGCTCGATGGGCTCGCGCGCCTCGAATGGGGACAGGCCGTCGTCGAATTCCGGCAACAGGAAATCATGGGGATGGCGGCCCACCAGGTTGTCCGGGCGATAGCCGATGGCCCCGGCGGGGGAGACGAAGGCGAACCGCCCGTCCGGCCCGGTTTCCCAGGCGAAGTCGCTGGAGATCTCCACCAGGTCCTTGTACCGCTGGCGCGATTCGGTCAGCGCCTGGCGCAGGCGCCGTTCCAGGGTGGCCATGCGCCCCAACAACAGGTAGCGGGGCTGGCCGTTCCCGCCCTGCCTGTTCCCGTCCGGCCCGTCCACCTGTGGCGGCAGGGCCAGCGGCGTCCACTCCACCACCTCCTGGTCGGGCAAGGGGCTGGAATGGGTGCCCGGCTGCAAGGCGCCGCCATCGGCCACCCAGCGGGACAGCAGGTCCAGCCAACCGTCATCCCGGGTCAGAAGCTGGGCGCCGGCCGGATTGGCGGCGGTGACGGCGCCGGCGGCGTCCATCGCCAAGCCAGGCCCGGCCCAGCCCATCAGCAACGCCTGGCTGTCCACCTCGCGCGCCGCGGACCGGTCATCATGCATATCGGAACCCATGCCCGCGCCTCGCGCCCCCAAGCCGCCCGGCCCACCCGTGGAGGCCAAGCCCATCAAACCAAAGGAGTAGCCTACTCAACCGGTGGCGGCAACCAGCCCGGACGGGCACCCAGGGCCGCTTTGGGGGACTGCATCGGGATAGGGTCCCGGCCGGGCGGGGGCGTTCCGCGTCTTGCCGCGAACCGGCGGCGGGCCCATGTTGGGGGCATGATGACCGAGACCGCCGCCCCCGCCGCCTTTCCCCCGGCCAGCCCCTTCGCCCATATCGACACCTGGATCTTCGATCTGGACAACACGCTGTATCCAGCGGCGTGCAACCTGTTCGCCCAGGTCGATGTGCGCATCGGCGCCTATATCGCCCAGGCCCTGGGCCTGGACGCCGACGCCGCCCGGCGCTTGCAGAAGGATTATTTCCGCCAGTACGGCACCAGCCTGCGCGGCCTGATGCTGAACCACGGGGTGCAGCCGGGGCCCTTCCTGGACTATGTCCACGACATCGACGTCAGCGCCATCCTGCCGCAGCCGGCCATGGCCGACAGCCTGGCGGCCCTGCCGGGGCGCAAGATCATCTACACCAACGGGTCGGCCGGCCATGCGGAGAACGTGATGCGCCGCCTGGGCGTGGCCGACCAGTTCCACGCCGTGTTCGACATCGTGGCGGCGGACTACACCCCCAAGCCAGAGGCCCAGCCCTACACCGCCCTGGTCCAGCGCCATGGCATCGACCCCACCCGCGCCGTGATGGTGGAGGACATCGCCCGCAACCTGGAACCGGCGCGGGCGCTGGGCATGGCCACCGTGCTGGTGGAGACGGACTCGCCCTTCTCCCTGCCCAATCCCGAGGCGCCGCCGACCGCCCTGCCCTATGTGCAGCACCGCATCACCGACGTGCCCGCCTGGCTGGCCCAGGTGGTGGCCGATCTGGCCCAGCACAGGTGACCGCGCCCACACCCACGCAACAATATGTCCGGGAGAGCCTGCTAAAGTAGGATCTGGCTTGTGGCCGCTGGACGTTGACAGGGGGCGAAGCCGCCCGCCATTGTCCCCCGCCCCCCTTTCCCCACCTCTAAAGCCGCCGCCAAGGCGCCCTCCGGACGACGCCCCATGACCGCTTTCACTGACCTGCAAAGCCATATCGAGCAAGCGTGGGAAACCCGCGACACCCTGAACGCCAGCACCCACGGCGCCATCCGCGACGCGGTGGACGAGGCGCTGTCGGCCCTGGACCGCGGTGACCTGCGGGTGGCGGAGAAGGTGGACGGCGCCTGGGTGGTGAACCAGTGGCTGAAGAAGGCGGTGCTGCTGTCCTTCCGCCTGACCGACAGCGCCCCCATCCCCGGCGCGCCGGGCGGCAGCACCTGGTTCGACAAGGTGCCCACGAAGTTCGAGGGCTGGGACGACGCCCGCTTCCGCGCCGCCGGCTTCCGCGCCGTGCCGGGTGCCATCGTCCGCCGCAGCGCCTACATCGCCCCCGGCGTGGTGCTGATGCCCAGCTTCGTCAACATCGGCGCCCGCGTGGGCAAGGGCACCATGGTGGACACCTGGGCCACGGTCGGGTCCTGCGCCCAGATCGGCGCCAACGTCCACCTGTCGGGCGGCGTCGGCATCGGCGGCGTGCTGGAGCCGCTGCAGGCCGGCCCGGTGATCATTGAGGACAACTGCTTCATCGGCGCGCGGTCCGAGGTGGTCGAGGGCGTGGTGGTCGAGGAGGGCGCGGTGCTGTCCATGGGCGTCTACATCGGCGCCAGCACCAAGATCGTCGACCGCACCACGGGTGAGGTGTTCGTGGGCCGCGTGCCCGCCTATTCCGTCGTCGTGCCCGGCAGCCTGCCCGGCAAGCCCCTGCCCGACGGCACCCCCGGCCCCAGCCTGTACTGCGCCGTCATCGTCAAGCGCGTGGACGAGCAGACCCGGGCCAAGACCTCGATCAACGACCTGCTGCGGGACTGATCCCCATGGCCAACGCCTCCCCCATGCTCCCGAATGCCGCGCTGGACCCCAGGGATCCGGTGGCGCTGACCCAGGCGCTGATCCGCTGCGCCAGCGTCACGCCGGCCGATGCCGGCGCACTGGGGGTGCTGGAGGGGGTGCTGGCGCCCCTGGGCTTCAGTTGCCACCGCCTGACCTTCACCGAGGATGGGACGGCGCCGGTGGAAAACCTGTACGCCCGCCTGGGCGACACCGGCCCCAACTTCTGCTTCGCCGGCCATACCGACGTGGTGCCGGTGGGGGATGAGGCGGCGTGGACCGTGCCGCCCTTCGCGGGGGAGATCATCGGCGGACGGCTGTTCGGCCGCGGCGCCTCGGACATGAAGGGGGCCATCGCCGCCTTCATCGCCGCCGTGGCCCGGCATAAGGCCGCCGGCCTGCCCCTGGCCGGCAGCCTGAGCCTGCTGATCACCGGGGATGAGGAAGGCCCCTCCATCAACGGCACGCGCAAGGTGCTGGGTTGGCTGGTGGAGCGGGGAGAGCCGCTGGACGCCTGCCTGGTGGGCGAACCCACCAACCCGCAGCGCCTGGGCCAGATGATGAAGATCGGCCGGCGTGGCAGCATCACCTTCACCATCACCAGCCTGGGCGCCCAGGGCCACGTGGCCTATCCGCACCTGGCCGACAACCCCCTGCCCCGCCTGGCCCAGGCCCTGGCCCGCCTGTCGGGGGAGCCGCTGGACCAGGGCACGCCCCATTTCCAGCCCAGCAGCCTGCAGATCACCACCATCGACGTGGGCAACCCCACCACCAACATCATCCCGGCCAAGGGCACGGCGGTGTTCAACATCCGCTTCAACGATCTGCACAGCCCCACCAGCCTGGAGGCCCACGTGCGCGGCATCCTGGCGGAGGTGGGTGGCGCCTGGGATGTGAAGGTGGCGGTCAGCGGCGACGCCTTCCTGACCCCGCCGGGGCAGCTCAGCGACATCGTTGCGCAGGCGGTTCAATCCGTTACGGGCCTGGAACCGGAGCTGAGCACCAGCGGCGGCACCTCCGACGCGCGTTTCATCAAGAACCACTGCCCGGTGGTGGAGTTCGGCGGCGTGGGCGCCAGCATGCACAAGGTGGATGAGCATATCGCCGTGGACGACCTGACCCGCCTGACCGACATCTACGCCCGCGTGCTGGCCGACTGGTTCGCCGCCCAGGGCGTGGGCCAGGCCCCGGGCGCCACCGCGTGATGGGCGAGCTGGGCCGCGGCCTGGCCGGCGCCCTGCGCCTGGCCTTCCTGGACAAGACGGCCGCCGACCGCTTCCCCGCGGACCGGGCCGGGGCGCTGCGCAGCTTCTGGGTTTTCCTGGTGCTGTTGCCCGGTGTCGTGGCGCTGGACACGGTGGACCGTTGGATGGGCCACCCGCTGACCCAGTTGGGGGATGGCGGGGCGGCCGCGACCATCCCGCTGGCGCGGGCCATTCCCGCCGCCCTGCTGGCCTATCTGATCGGCACCTTCGGCTATTTCCTGATGGTGGAGCGCATCCTGCACCTGATGGGCGGCCGCGCGCAGTTCGCGCGCTTCGTCGCCGCCTTCAACTGGAGTGGCATCGTCGCGCTGCTGGTGGCGCTGCCCCTGTCCATCCTGGCGCACAGCGGCCGCGTGTCCCTGCCCATGGGGGCCGCCATCATGGCGGTCACCTATTTGTGGAGCCTGTTCTACGAGGCCTACGTGACCCGCGCCGCGCTGGGCTGCGGCTGGCTGACGGCCATCGGCTTCGTCTGCCTGGACGTGATCACGAGCGACCTGGCCACCACCCTGGTCCACGGCCCGCTGTTGGCTGTCAGTTAGTTTTCCCTCAGTCGCCGGGCGGCCACGTCCGTGGCCTTGGCTTCCTCAGTTTCCAGTCCACTGCGTTCCCCGGAAACTTCCGGCGGACGGGGTCGCGTCCCATTACGGCATGACGGCCCTGGCTCACTCCGTGGGGCTATTCGTACCACGCCTCGGTGAAGTACAGCCCGTCGGGTGGCGCCGTCTGGCCAGCGGCGGCGCGGTCGCGCGCCTCCAGCGCCCGGGTGACGTCGTCAGGCGTCCACTTGCCCTCCCCCACCAGGCGCAGGGTGCCGATCATGTTGCGGATCTGGTGGTGCAGGAAGGAGCGGGCGCGGGCCACCATGTGGATCTCCTGCCCCACCCGGCTCACAGTCAGCAGGCTCAGCGTCTTCACCGGGCTCTTGGCCTGGCAGATGCTGGCGCGGAAGCTGGTGAAGTCGTGGTTGCCCACCAGGCGCTGGGCGCCCGCGTTCATGGCGTCGGCGTCCAGGACTGTGGGAATGTGCCAGGCCCGGCCGATGTCCAGCGCCAGGGGCGCCCGGCGGTTGACGATGCGGTAGAGGTAGGCGCGGCCCTTGCAGGACAGGCGGGCATGGAAATCGTCGTCCACCGCCTCCACCTTCACCACGGCCACGGGCTCGGGCCGCAGGTGGAAGTTCAGGGCGTCGCGCACCGTGTCGGCCTTGGTCGGCTTTTCCAGGTCGAAATGGCAGACCTGGCCTAGGGCATGGACGCCGGCGTCGGTGCGGCCGGCGGCATGCACGCGCACCACCTCGCCCGAGAAGCGCCGGATGGCTTCCTCCAGGCAGGCCTGGACGGAGGGGCCGTGCGGCTGCAACTGCCAGCCCTGATAGGGCCGGCCATCATATTCGACGGTGAGCTTCCAGCGCGGCATGGGGGTCAGACGGCGGCGATGGGCTTGCCCACCGCGTGCGGGAAGCCGCGCAGGAAGGCCGCCCCCTCCACCGGGCCCTTGCCCGGACGCTGCACGGTGGTGAGGCGCAGGGCGCCCTCGCCGCAAGCCACGGTCAGGGCGCTGTCCAGCAAGGTGCCGGGCGCGCCGGAACCGGCCACGGGTTCCGCCGCCAGCACCTTGATCTTCTCGACCGCTCCCCCGGTGGCGGCACCGGCCTCGACCGGGGCCTCGAACCAGGTGCCGGGCCAGGGGGTCAGCGCCCGCACCTGCCGGTCCAGCTCGGCCGCCGGCTTGGTGAAGTCCAGCAGCCCTTCCTCCTTGGCCAGCTTGGCGGCGTAGGTCACGCCCTCCTCCGGCTGCACGGTGGCGGGCAGATCGCCGGCCACCAGGCGTTCCAGCGCCGTGACAATCAGGCGGGCGCCCATGGCGGACAGGCCATCGTGCAACTGGCTGGCGGTCATGCGCGGGGTGAGGGGGATGCGCTCCTCCAACAGCATGGGGCCGGTGTCCAGGCCCGCCTCCATCTGCATGATGGTGACGCCGCTCTCGGCGTCGCCGGCCAGGAGGGCCCGCTGGATGGGGGCCGCCCCCGCCAGCGCGGCAGCAGCGAGGCATGGATGTTGAGGCAGCCCAGGCGCGGCGCGTCCAGCACCGCCTGCGGCAGGATCAGGCCATAGGCCACCACCACCGCCACATCCAGGTTGAGGTCCCGGAACTCCGCCTGCGCCTGCTCATTGCGCAGGGTGCGCGGCGTGCGGACGGGAATGCCCAGCGCCTGCGCCCGCGCATGCACCGGCGTGAGCTGTTCCTTATGCCCCCGCCCCGCCGGCCGGGGCGGCTGGCTGTAGACGCAGGCGACCTCATGCCCCGCCGCGACCAGGGCATCCAGCACGGGAACGGAAAAGTCGGGCGTGCCCATGAAGGCAAGGCGCAGGCGGGTCATGGGGTTGGCCTCCAACAAAACTAAAAGCGCCCCCTAAACCTGGCCTGCGACCGCAAGCCCCGGAGCGAGTACCGCAGGGCGCAGCGAGGAAGCCAAGCCGCCGGATGGCGGCGCCCGGCGCTTGAGGGAAAGACGAAAAAGCCGGCGCTTGAGGAACAGCGTCAACGAGCCGCCTTGGTCACCTTGCGCAGGATCATGTTGCGCTTTAGGGAGGACAGGTGGTCGATGAACAGCACGCCGTTCAGGTGGTCCACCTCATGCTGGATGCAGCGGGCCAGCAGGTCGTCGCAATCGCGTTCCTGCACGCTGCCGGCGCGGTCGACATAGCGCACGCGGATCTGCTTGGGCCGCACCACGTCGGCGTAAATCTCGGGGATGGAAAGGCAGCCCTCGTTGTGCACGCAGGTCTCATCCGACAGCCACAGCAGCTCCGGATTGGCCATGGCGATGGGTTCCTTGGCGCCTTCCTTATGCTCGGACACGTCCACCACGATGATGCGCTCCAGCAGGCCGATCTGCGGGGCGGCCAGGCCGATGCCGGGGGCCTTGTACATGGTCTCCAGCATGTCATCCATCAGCTTCACCACCCGGCCATCGACATTGGCGATGGGGGCGCACTTCTTCTTCAGGCGGGCGTCGGGAACGGTGAGGATGGGCAGGAGGGCCATGGGTGTCGTGTCCAGGTCAAGCGGCGCCACGTTGGGCGGCAAATGAATTAGGGCGGCAAGTATAATCACTTGTTCCCCTGCGAGATAGGGGAAGCCGTCGACGGGGGCAAGGCCCGGTTGCGGCGCGGGGGGTATGCGGACCCTTGCACATCGGGAAAGGGACATCCTGACAATTGATTCCGCCTGTCACTTATTCTAACGCTAAGGCATGCGTTAAGGGGGAACGCGCGTCACCATGCAGCACCGTCATCATCGTCTGTTCGTCGCCCTGTGCCTTACCCTGATGCCGGCCGCCGCCCCTGCGGCGGATGAGCCCGACGCCACCAAGCCCCGCCTGGACGTCGCTTCCTTCAAGCAGCCGGACTATCCAGCGGAATCGACGCGGGCGGGCGAGGAAGGCCGCGTCGGCATCAGTGTCCAATGTGAGGCGGACGGGCGCGTCAGCGACCCCCAGGTGGTGGAGCCCAGCGGCTTCGCCCGGCTGGACAACGCCGTGCTGGCCGTGGTGCCCGGCCTGCGCTGCTTTCCCGGTCACGACCCCAAGACGGGTGAGATCGTCACCGGCCGTACCCGCTTCCGTTTTAATTTCAAGCTGCGGGAACCGCCGCCGCCGGCCAGCCTGCACCTCACCCCTGATGACATCCGCGACCTGGCGGCCGCCGCGCGCGCGGCCAACCCCGGCGTGACCATTCCGGAGCCCACGGACGGCGACAGCCAGCAGACCCTGTGGAAACTGGCGCTGGAGGCCAAGCTGGCGCCCGGCGCCTTCAAGCGTCCGGCCTACCCGGCCGCATCCTTGGGGCAGGGTGAGGCGGGCACGGCGGCCGTCGCCTTCCTCTGCGGCATCGATGGCCATGTCACCACCAGCCGCATCATCAACAGCGCCGGCAGTCCGCGGCTGGACGCCGCCCTGTCCGAGGCGGTGCCCGTGGGCACCCCCTGCCTGCCCACGACCACGGGACCGGACAAACGGCCGGTGGCGTCCTGGGGCTTCGTCGCCCACGCCTTCACACCGCCGGCATCGGCACCGCCATCGAACCACTGACATTTGGCCCGCGACCACGGTCGCGATCAGCAGCACTTCCCGCCCCGAGAGAAACAACTGACCGTCCACCTGGTGGACAACGCTCCGTGCCGCCCTTGAATCCCCCAATGGTCGCTGTTGACGCGCGCCGCTGGGTCGGCCGCAGACCCCAAAACCACCCTATACAAAAGTATATATTGGTGATCCACATCGCCAGATGATCGTAACGGCGCAACAATTAATGAGTTAACCAAATAATATTGGTTAACATTTCCCAGACACTACGCTATTTGCAGTAGGGATATACCAAATTCGTCATACTAATCTTGAACAATAAAAAAACAAAATCCATCCTGATTTCTCAAACAAATCCCCAAATCTCTAACGCACCACACCCGGCCACCCCGGGAAGGATACAGCCCCATGGCTTTGGAAAATCTCCGCATCTCAAACAAAATTAACGTCATTGTCGGGCTGTTCTCCGCCGCCTTCCTGGTCTCGGTGGCGGTCAGCAGCGTGCGCATGCAGAAAATCGACGACGACTATTCGGATCTGGTCGCGCGCGTTGATCGCGCCGTCGTCGCCGGGGCGCGGGCGAACCGCAACCTGTCCACCTTTCTGGCCTACACTTACCAGCTGGCGTTCGAGACGACCGATGAAGGCAATGCCAAAGCCAAGACCCTGGTCGAGCAGAGCCAGAAAAGATACGGCGCTTTCATGGATGAGGCCCGTCAGGGCCTGCCGGAAATGGCGGGTGATTTCAAAGCGGTAGATGCGGAGGCCAAGGCGGCGTTCATCGCGTGCGCGCCGACGATCGACCTGGCGGCGAAGACCTCGACGGCGGAAGAAAGCCAAAAGGCGGCCGGTGAAATCAAGGCCCGCTGCGCGCCCTTGATCACCCAGGCGACGCAAAGTCTGGCCGCGTTCAATGACAAGGCCGCCGCGTACTCGCGGAAAGTGTCCGATGAGTTGAGCGACCGGACCGACACCACCATCAGGACGCAGATAATCCTGGCCATCGGCAGCATCGCGGCCATCCTGGCCCTGGCGCTGTGGATCAGCCGCGCCGCCATCACCCGGCCGCTGAACGTGCTGCGCGTCGCCATGGAGGCGTTGGCCACCGGCGATTTCAGCGCCGAGGTCACCGGCCAGGCGCGCAAGGATGAGGTCGGCCTGATGGCCCGCAGCGTCCAGGTCTTCAAAACCAACGGCCTGGAGGTGCTGCGCCTGCGCGAGGAACAGGAACGGCAGAAGGAGATCGCCGCCCAGGAACAGAAGCGGGTGCTGAACCAGATGGCCGACGCGTTCGAGGCCAAGGTCATGGCCGTCGTCCAGGCCGTCACCCTGTCCTCGGGTGAGTTGCAGGACACGGCCAAGACCATGTCGTCCAGCGCCAGCGAGTCCACCATGCGCTCCACCACCGTCGCCGCGGCGGCCGAGCAGGCCTCGGCCAACGTCCAGACGGTGGCGGCCGCGTCTGAGGAGCTGACCTCCTCCATCATCGAGATTTCCCGCCAGGTCACCGACTCCGCCCGCATCGCCACCACGGCGTCGGAGGAGGCGGCCCGCACCAACGCGCTGGTCACCAACCTGGCGGAGGCGGCCAACCGCATCGGCCAGGTGGTGAAGCTGATCACCGACATCGCCAGCCAGACCAACCTGCTGGCCCTGAACGCCACCATCGAGGCGGCGCGCGCCGGCGATGCCGGCAAGGGCTTCTCCGTCGTGGCGAACGAGGTGAAGTCGCTGGCCAACCAAACGGCCAAGGCCACGGACGAGATCGGCGAGCAGGTGACCTCCATCCAGGAGGAAACCCGCCGCACCGTGGCCGCCATCGGCGAGATCGCCACCACCATCGAGCGCCTGGGCGCCATCTCCACCGGCATCTCCTCCGCCGTGGAGGAGCAAGGTGCCGCGACGCAGGAGATTTCCCGCAACGTGCAGGAGGCCGCCCAGGGCACCCAGCAGGTCAGCGAGAACATCAGCGCCGTCTCGGAAAGCGCCACCGTCACCGGCGCCGCCGCCACCCAGGTCCTGGCCTCCGCCAGCGAACTGGCCGGCCTGTCCGTCCAACTGCGCCAGGAGGTCCAGGACTTCCTGGTCACGGTGCGCGCGGCCTGAGGCGGCTCAGAGGCCGCTTGGGGTGGGGGCGCTCCCTCACCCCAACGTCCGCCGCGCCCTTAGGGCGGCGGTGAGGGTGCCGTCGTCCAGGTAGTCCAGTTCACCGCCCACGGGGACGCCGTGGGCCAGACGGCTGATGGCGACGTTCAGGCCAGACAGGCGGTCGGTCAGGTAATGGGCGGTGGTCTGGCCGCCGGCGGTGGCGTTCAGGGCCAGGATGACCTCGCGCACCGGCGTGCCATCCGAACCCTGGGCCACGCGGGCCAGCAGGCCAGGCACGGCCAGGTCGTCGGGGCCGATGCCGTCCAGGGCCGACAGGGTGCCGCCCAGCACATGGTAGAGGCCGCGATAGGCGCCCG
Source organism: Nitrospirillum goiasense (assembly GCF_034427435.1). NCBI lineage: Bacteria > Pseudomonadati > Pseudomonadota > Alphaproteobacteria > Rhodospirillales > Azospirillaceae > Nitrospirillum > Nitrospirillum goiasense. The sequence goes on from NZ_JAXQNP010000002.1 coordinate 579,821, forward strand.
TGCGCTCCAGCGCCCAGAGGTCGCCCACCTCCTCCACCACGCACAGGGTGGCGCGGTCGCGGGCGGGGTCGCGGCAGACGCCGCAGGGGTCGACCGTGTCCAGGTTGCCGCAGACGGGGCAGGTGCGGATGCGGGCGGCGGCGGCGGCCAGCGCCTCGGCCAACGGGTCCATCAGCTGGTCGCGCTTCTTGATCAGGTGCAAGGCGGCACGGCGGGCCGAGCGCGGACCCAGGCCCGGCAGGCGCGACAACAGCTGTATCAGGCGGTCGATTTCAGGGCCGATCATGGCGCCAAGATAGGGGCTGTGCCGGCTTTGTTCCAGCGGGGAAAATGCAAACGCCGGGCCCGTCGCCAGGCCCGGCGTTCAAAACCACACCCTGAAGGGTGGCGCCGATCAGAACGGCAGCTTCATGCCCGGCGGCAGCTTCAGGCCGCCCATGAGCTTGTTGGTCTCTTCGGCGATGTGCGCCTCGACCTTGCTCTTGGCGTCGTTGAAGGCGGCGACCAGCAGGTCCTCCAGCACCTCGATGTCCTCGGGGTCGACGACGGACTTGTCGAGCTTCACCTTCTTCAGCTCGCCCTTGCCGTTGACCACGACGCGGACCATGCCGGCGCCGGACTGGCCGTCGGCCTCGATCTCGCCCAGCTTGCCCTGCATTTCCTGCATCTTGGCCTGCATCTGCTGGGCCTGCTTCATCATCTGGCCGATGTTTTTCATGGCCTAAAAATCTCCTTCCCAGTCGCCGTCGCTCATATCGGGCGGCGCGTCGAAATACGGGTTGTCCGGGGCATCCATACCGCCATCCTCGTAAGAAGGGAAGGCGGGGGCGCGTGCGGCCTCTTCGGCGGCGGCCTTGGCGGCGGCGGCGGCCACTTGGTCCAGGTCGCGCACCGCCGTCATCTTGGCACCGGGAAAGGCGGCCATGAGGGCCTGCACCAGGGGGCTGGCGGCCGCCTGCTCACGGGTGCGGTTCTCCGCCGCGCGATCCTGGTCGCTGAGCGTGGGCTCGCCGGGGGCGCCGGAAACGGTGACGATCCAGCGCCGGCCGGTCCATTCCGTCAGCAGCTGCCCCACCCGGCCGGCTAGGTTGGGCACGGCCATGGCGGTGGGCCGCAGCTCGATCAGCCCCGGCTCGAACTTCACCAGGTGGACCATGCTCAACAGGTTGCCCTGCAGCATGCCCTCGCGCCGGGCGCCGAACAGCTCCGCCACCTCGCGGAAGGATTTGGGATCGGCCGGGGGCAAGTCCGGCACAGGCTCCGCCACCGGCGCCGGGGCCGCCACGGGCGCCGCCTTCATCGCGCCGGCCAAGCCGCCCCCCAAACCGCCGCGCAGCACGGCCATGGGCGCGCCACCGCCATTGGCGGTGCCGTTGGACAGGGCCATGCCGCGTGCCATCGTGCCACCGTTGCCGCCGCCCGCCGACGCACCACCCCCGTTACCGCCGCCACCCATGGGGGCACCGGTGGGCACGCCGCCCTCCATCACCTTGCGCACCAGGTCGCCCGGACTGGGCAGGTCGGCGGCGTAGGCCAGGCGGATCAGCACCATTTCCAGGGCCTGCATGGGCACCGGCGCCTGCTGCACCTCCGATAGGCCCTTCAGCAGGATCTGCCAGGCGCGGGCCAGGGCGGGCATGCCCAGCTTGGCCGCCAGGTCGCCGCCGCGCACCCGCTCCATCTCCGGAATGCCCTGGTCCTGGGCGGTGCCGGGAACCACGCGGGCGCGGGTCAGGAAGTGGGTGAAGTCCAGCAGGTCCTGGGCGATGACCACCGGGTCGGCGCCGCGCTTGTGCAAATCGTCTAGCACGGCCAGGGCGTCGGCTGGCTTGCCGGACATGGTCGATTCGAACAGGTCCACCACCAGGGTGCGGTCGGCCAAGCCCAGCATGTCGCGGACCTGGAGCCCGGTCACGGCACCACCGCCCAGCGCGATGGCCTGGTCCAGCAGCGACAGGCCGTCACGCACCGACCCATCGGCGGCCCGGGCGATGAGGCTCAGCGCCTCCGCCTCCACCGGCACCGATTCCTGGTCGGCGATGCGGCCGAAATGGGCCTGCAGGGTGCCCTGGTCCACGCGGCGCAGGTCGAAGCGCTGGCAGCGCGACAGCACCGTCACCGGCACCTTGCGGATCTCGGTGGTGGCGAAGACGAACTTCACATGCGGCGGCGGCTCCTCCAGCGTCTTCAGCAGCGCGTTGAACGCGCTGCGCGACAGCATGTGGACCTCGTCGATGACGTAGACCTTGTAGCGGGCGCCGGCGGGGGCGTAGCGCACGCCCTCGATGATCTCGCGGATATTGTCGACCGAGGTGTTGCTGGCCGCGTCCATCTCGATGACGTCGACGTTGCGGTCCTGGGAAATGGACACGCACTGCTCACACACGCCGCAGGGGCTGACGGTGGGGCCGCCCTGGCCGTCGGGGCCGACGCAGTTCAGCGCGCGGGCGATGATGCGGGCGGTGGTGGTCTTGCCCACGCCGCGCACGCCGGTCAGCATATAGGCCTGGTGGATGCGCCCGGACTGGATGGCGTTGCGCAGGGTGCGCACCAGGGCGTCCTGGCCGATCAGCTCATCGAAATTGCGGGGGCGGTACTTGCGGGCCAGCACGCGATAGACGGCGTTGCCGGCGGGGGCGGGGGACTGGACGTCGGGGAAAGCGGGCTCTGATCGGTCACGGGATCGCTCAACCCTTCCGGCGCTGGCTGCCGCCGGCCCTGCGCGGGCCGGACCGTGTGGCCGGCCCAAAGGCGGCGTTCAGATTTTATGAGGTGGGAGGCTGGACATGCGACCCGCGCCGAAACTCGTTACGGCTGCTTCCTTCCGGACCTGACCGGGTTGGCGAGGGACACGTCCGCCGCCAACCTCCCGCCGCCATATATCGGCATCGACCCACCCCATAGCAAGTGAAAAGGCGGCAGGGCCGCCCCGCCTGTTCCGATGCGCCCGCGACCCGGGGTGGTCTTGCCCCCTCCGGTCGGTCATGAGACCAATGGTGATCATGACGAACCGGTCCCAAAAGAACTTCTACACCGGCGCCGGCCTGGACCGCGCCACCGTCGCCCGCAAGCAGGCCGAGTGGCTGGCCCAGCGCCTGGCGGCGCCAGACAGCCGCTTCCTGGCCGTCTGGCGAGGCCAGTTCCTGGTGACCTCGCCGCCGGAAGGGACGGAAGCGCTGGACGGGACGCCCGTACGGCCCGTCTACCTGGACCCGGCCAGCCCGTGGTGGCGTGAGGCCGCGACCCTGGCCCCCGCCTTCCTGGGCGTGGAGGGCGACATCGCCCATTTCGCCGTCGACCTGTCGGGCCTTGAGGAAGACCATCCGGCGCTGCTGGGCCTGGGCACACCGGTGGAGCTGCGCACCCTGGCCCACCAGGTGGACCGGCCCACGGCCAGCCTGCTGGCCTATGTCCGCGGCCTGCTGGGCTGGCACCAGCGCCACCGGTTCTGCGGCGTCTGCGGCACGGTGACCGAGGTGATCGAGGGCGGGCATGTCCGCCGCTGCACCAACCCCGACTGCAAGACCCTGCATTTCCCCCGCACCGATCCCGCCGTGATCATGCTGGTGCATGACGGCGACCGCTGCGTCCTGGGCCGGCAAAGCCGTTTCGGCCAGGGCATGTATTCCACCCTGGCCGGATTCGTGGAGCCGGGCGAGAGCCTGGAGGAGGCGGTGGCGCGCGAGGTGATGGAGGAGGCCGGCATCCAGGTGACGGATGTGCGCTATCTCTCCTCCCAGCCCTGGCCCTTCCCCTCCTCCCTCATGCTGGGCTTCCACGCCCGCGCCGTGACCACCGAGTTGAAGGTGGATCTGGAGGAGTTGGAGGACGCGCGCTGGTTCAGCCGGGAGGAGGTGTACCAGGCCAGCCTGCGGCGCGGGCCGCCGGACGGCAGCTTGCGCCTGCCCGGCGCCGACAGCATCGCCCGCCGCCTGATCGAGGATTGGCTGGAGGGCGACGTTTAAGACAGGGCGCCGCCACCCATGATGGCCAGCGCCTCGGCATGGGCCCGGGCGTCGCCGGAGGCCACCACCTCGCCCACCGCACCCAGCACCAGGTCGCGGCCCTGCCAGTCGGTCATGCGGCCGCCGGCCCCCTCGACCACCGGCACCAGGGCGGCCCAATCCCAGGGCGCCAGGTCGCGCTCCACCGAAATGTCCAGCCAGCCGTTGGCCACCTGGGCATAGCCGTAGCAGTCGCTGCCATAGACGACGTAGCGCGAGGCCGCCTTGAGGCTGGCAAACCGCTCCGCCTCCTCGCCCTTGAACATATCGGGGCTGGTGGTGGTCACCGTCGCCTCCGCCAAGGTGGGGCAGGCGCGGGTGCGCACAGGCGTGCCGTTGAAGCGGGTGGGGTGGCCCACGCCGCCGATCCAGCGTTCGCCCAGGATGGGCTGGTCGATGACGCCCAGCACCGGGCGGCCATGGCGCAGCAGGCCGATCAGGGTGCCGAAGATGGGCCGGCCGGTCATGAAGCTCTTGGTGCCGTCGATGGGGTCCAGCACCCAGACATACTCGCGGTCCAGGCCATGGGTCCCCAACTCCTCCCCCAGGATGCCATCGTCAGGGCGCTCGGCGGCCAGGATGGCGCGCAGGGCCTCCTCCGCCTGGCGGTCGGCGATGGTGACCGGCGTCAGGTTGGACTTGGCGTCGATCTCCACGTCCGCACGGAAATAGCGGCGGATGACGGCACCCGCCGACTCGGCCATGCGGTGGGCCAGGGCGATGAGGTCGTCGGGCACGGGCGTGGTCATGGGGGGCTTCCTAAACGATGGATAGGCGTAGGAGCCGCGAAAGCGGCCCATCCTTATATCGGACCCCGTTCTTATACCGGAATTGACGCCGAATTGACGCCTCCTTGCAGGGGAGGCCAAAGGGGCATTGGCGATGCCACCGCCGTTGGCCTTGAAGTAATGCCTTTTTGCATTACATTGACACCATCGGAGGGCGGCATGATGACGACACTCACTGTGACAACCCGCGGTCAGGTCACGTTCAGGAGGGAAATCCTGAAGCACCTCGGTATCAAGCCAGGGGACAAAATCACGCTGGAACTCCTGCCGGACGGCCGGGCGGAACTCAGGGCCGAACAGCCGAAAGGCACATGGGGGGCGCTGCGGGGCATGCTGAAAGACAAAGGCAACGGAGCCCGGCTTTCCATCGATGCGCTAAACGACGCCATCGCCGAGGCCGGTGCCGCTGCTGGGCTGGGCCAGGAATGAGGATCACCGCCGACACGAACGTGCTGGTGCGGCTGATCATGGCTGATGACGAGACACAGAACGCCCTGGCCACCGCGGCCGTGGAAAACGCCAGCCTTGTGGCCGTCAGCATCCACGCGCTGTGTGAACTGGTATGGGTGCTGGACCGCCATTACGGTGTGGCGCGCACCGACATCGCGACAGCGATCCGTGCGCTCATCGACACCAGCAATGTCGTGGTCAATCGTCCCGGCGCCGAGGCCGGGCTGGCCATGCTGGACGCGGGCGGTGATTTCGCCGATGGCGTCGTCGCCTATGAAGGACAGTGGTTGGGCGGCGAGCGCTTCGTCTCGTTCGACAGAAAGGCGGTGAACCGCCTTTTGGCCCGAGGGCAATCGGCCCAGCTATTACAGTAAGCCGGGCCGTTCCCAATCTCTTTTTATGATGATTCGCCGCCCAGAAGAGCCTGGACGGCGAACCCGGACATCACGGCAGCGGCGCCGGGCTGTCGGCCTGGCTGCGCAGATAGGCGATCACGTCGGCGCGGTCCTTAACGGACTTGAAGCCGGCGAAGGTCATCTTGGTGCCGGGGGCATAGGTCTTGGGGCTGGCGAGGAACTCGTTCAGCTTTTCGTAATCCCAGGTGCCGCCCAGCTTCTTGATGGCGTCGGAGTAGGCGAAGCCCTCCATATGCCCCTGCTTGTTGCCGATGATGCCCCACAGGTTGGGGCCCACCTTGGCCGGACCGCCCTTGTCGAAGGTGTGGCAGGCCTGGCAGACCTTGGTCAGCTTGGCGCCGTTCTCGGCGCTGGCGCTGGCCAGCAGCGGGCTGACCGGGTCCGGCTTGGCCGGTGCCGCGGGCTCGCCACCGCCGGCGGCCGGCGCCGCCTCCGCCCCTTCGATCTTGTAGACGTTCTCGGTCAACATCGTCGGGTGCACGGCCTTCTTGGCGATGAACCCCGCCAGCAGGGCGATCAGCGCGCCCAGCAGAATGGCCATGGAAATCTTGTTGAAGAAGCTACCCGCCATCAGATCAAGCCCTCATGTACCACGCTGCATGCGGTTCGCGTGCTGGTTATGATTCCTGCGCGTTCAAATTAACGCCAGGTGGTGACGCTTGTCGATGCCCGGGGCCGTTATGGTCCGGCCATCGTTCTCCCAATTCCGGGCGACGATAAGCGGCCTGTTCAACCAGGGCAAGATAGTTCGGCGCCCCGCTTGTAAACCGGCTTGACCGAGGGTGGTAAATGTCGCACGCCTGCCCCGGCCATGAGGCAAATCAATTCGTAGGCGACACCCCCATGTCTTCCCGCCCCGCCAGCACCCCGTCCACTGGCAGCCCGCCCCCTGGCGCCCCGACCGCCCCCATCGTCATCATCCCGGCGCGCCTGGCCTCCACCCGCCTGCCCAACAAGCCGCTGGCCGATATCGGTGGGGCGCCCATGATCGTGCAGGTGTGGCGCCGCGCGGCGGAGGCCGACATCGGCCCCGTCCTGGTGGCCGCGGCGGAAAAGGAAATCGTGGAAGCGGTGCGCGACGCCGGGGGCCAGGCGGTGCTGACCGATCCCAACCACCCCTCGGGCTCCGACCGTATCTATGAGGCGCTGCGCCAGGTGGACCCGGACGGGCGCCACGACGCCGTGGTCAATGTCCAGGGCGACCTGCCGACGGTGGAGCCCGCGACGGTGCGCGCCGCCTTCGGCCCGCTGGCCAACCCGGCCGTGGACATCGCCACGCTGGCCGTGGAGATCACGGTGGAGGAGGAACGGCACAATCCCAACGTGGTCAAGGCGGTGATCGAGCTGGCGCCGGGCGCCCGGGTGGGCCGGGCCCTGTACTTCACCCGCACCACGACGCCCTGGGGCGCCGGCCCGCACCATCACCACATCGGGCTTTACGCCTATCGCCGCGAGGCCCTGGCCCGCTTCGTCGCCCTGCCGCCCGCCGCGCTGGAGCAGCGCGAGAAGCTGGAGCAGCTCCGCGCGCTGGCCAACGGCATGCGCATCGACGTGGCGGTGGTGGACGCCGTCCCCCTGGGCGTGGACACGCCGGAGGACCTGGAGCGCGCCCGCGCCCTCATCGGCCGCATAGGCGCCCCCTAAAACCAACGGCATGAGATTCCGCCCCCTGCCGTTGTAGGCTGCATCCCTGGTTACAAAGCCGGGGATCGCCGGCGCCCGAGGGTGCCGGGACAGGAAAGGGAAAGTGATGCCGAACAGTGTGCAGGGCCCTGAGAACACCATCGCCTACCAGGGGGCGCCGGGCGCCAATTCCGACATGGCGTGCCGCCAGGTGTTCCCCGACATGGTCCCCCTGCCCTGCCATTCCTTCGAGGACGCCTTCGCCGCCGTGACGGAGGGCCGCGCCCGCCTGGCCATGATCCCCATCGAGAACTCGGTGGCGGGCCGCGTCGCCGACATGCACCACCTGTTGCCCCAGGGCGGCCTGCACATCATCGGGGAGCATTTCCAGCGCGTGGTCCATTGCCTGGTGGCGCCCAAGGGGGCGACCCTCGCCGGCCTGAAACAGGTGCACTCCCATATCCAGGCGCTGTCGCAGTGCCGGGGTTATCTGCGCGGCCACGGCCTGGCGCCCATCACCCACGCCGACACGGCGGGCGCCGCCGCCGACGTGGCCAAGTGGGGCGACCTGACCCAGGGCGCCATCGCCTCGGAACTGGCGGCCCAGATTTACGGGCTGGAGGTGCTGGCGCGCGGCATCGAGGATGCGGAGCACAACACCACCCGCTTCCTGATCCTGTCGCGGGAGCCCAAGCCGGCGCCGCGCGGCCAAGGCCCCGTCATCACCAGCTTCGTCTTCCGCGTGCGCAGCGTGCCGGCCGCCCTGTACAAGGCCATGGGCGGCTTCGCCACCAACGGCATCAATATGACCAAGCTGGAAAGCTACATGGTGGGCGGCCGCTTCACCTCCACCCAGTTCTACGCCGACGTGGAGGGCCATCCCGAGGACCGGCCCCTGCGCCTGGCGCTGGAGGAGTTGGACTTCTTCGCCCGCGAACTGAAGATCCTGGGCGTCTACCCCGCCCACCCCTTCCGGTCGGAAAGCAGCCAGCGCGACGACGGGCAGGATTGATCGTCGCGACCGCGGCCCCCAAACCAGGATAGATGCCATGGCCTTGCTGTTCGTCTCCGCCCATGATCACGCCGGCGATTGGGTGACGGAACTCAAAGCCCAGTTACCGGATATCGAGGTGCGCGTGTGGCCGGAGGGCATGGGCGATCCGGCGGAGATCGACACCGCCCTGGTGTGGAAACCGCCGGCGGGCCTGCTGGCCACCCTGCCCAACCTGAAGGTCATCTTCTCGCTGGGCGCCGGGGTCGACGCCCTGCTGGCCGACCCCACCCTGCCCGACCTGCCGCTGGTGCGCATGGTCGAGCCTGGCCTGACCGAGGGCATGACGGAATATGTCTGCCTGCACGTCCTGCGCTGGCACCGCGACGCCCCCCTGTTCGAGGCGCAGCAGCGGGCGGTGGAGTGGAAGCAGCTGACCCACCAGCATCTGGCGCGGGAACGGCGGGTGGGCATCCTGGGGCTGGGCGCCCTGGGCAGCGACGCGGCGCAGGCCCTGAAGGCCCTGCGCTTCGACGTGGCGGGGTGGAGCCGGTCCCCCAAGAGCCTGGACGGCATCGCCACGTATCATGGGGCGGAGGGGCTGGCGCCCTTCCTGGCGCGCACCGACATCCTGGTCTGCCTGCTGCCCCTGACGCCGGACACCGAGAACATCCTGGACGCGGGCCTGTTCGCCCAGCTGCCCCGGGGGGCCGTGGTCATCAATGCGGCCCGGGGGCGCCATCTGGTGGAGGAGGATCTGCTGGCGGCGCTGGACAGCGGCCATCTGGCCGGCGCCACCCTGGACGTGTTCCGCACCGAGCCGCTGCCGACCGACCATCCCTTCTGGACCCACCCCAAGGTGACCGTCACCCCCCATGTCGCCGCCATCACCCAGGCGCGCACGGCGGTGGAACAGGTGGTGGGCGGCCTGAAGCGACTGGCCGCCGGGCAACCGCTGACCAACCTGGTGGATCGCCAGCGGGAATACTGAGGCGCGGTAGGCCGCAACTGCGGCCGCCGGACCTTTGCGGGGAACGTCAGTGAACTGCAAAGGGAGGAAGCCCAGCCAGCGGATGCGGGCGCCCGGCGATTGAGGGCGGCATTTGAACGGTCACGATCAAATGCCCTTGATATTACTGAACCAGGCCCGACCGGCCGCAGCCCTCCGACAGGTCGATCAGCGCCTCGACATCCACCAGTTCCACCATCTGGTCGGGCAACAGCCGGATGAGACGGGTGGTCTTCAGCTTGGTGAAGGCGCGCGACACGGTTTCCATGGTCAGGCCCAGGAAATCCGCGATGTCGGTGCGGGTCATGGGCAGGGGGATGCGGCAGTGGTCCTGAGGCTCGGGCGTCACGCGGCGGGCCTGGCGCAACAGGAAGCTGGCCAGCCGCTCTGGCGCGGTCTTGCGGCCCAGCAGCAGCATCTGTTCCTGCGCCACCTGCAATTCGGTGGCGGTGGCCGCCAGCAGGCGCAGGCGCAATTCGGGATCCCGTTCCAGCAGCGTATCGAACTGCGTGCGGGACAGGCGGCGCAGGGTCACGGGGGTCACGGCTTCGGCGGAATAGAGGTAGGTGCCCCCCAAGGCCAGCCCCAGCATGTCGCCGGGCTGGAGGAAGCCGACGATCTGCCGCCGGCCATCGGCCATCATGCGCAGGATACGGACCATGCCCGAGGTGACGATGCGCACGCTGCTGGCCGGATCGCCCTCCGAGAAGATCACCTGGTCCCGGCTGTAGGCGGAGGCCTCATCCCCCAGGGGGCGAAGGGGCTGGCCGTCGCGGCGCGGCCGGCGGAAGGGGCGGGGATGGCACCGAAGACGGCGGGGCTGGGGTGACGGGCGGTGGTCGGGGCGGTGGCGAGCGATGGCGTCATCTGGGGGGCTCCCGTTGTGTCGGGCCCGAAAGCCCGTCGTCATTCCGTTGAGAGGACGTTAGCGCCCGCGGGCCCGCCTGATGAGTTCGGTCTTCTACCTACGTAAAACCCCTTATGCCCTTGAAACCCCTTACGCCAAATCCCTTACGGCCGCTGACGGGACGCCGTCAGGCGGCGGCCAGCAGCCGCCGCAACTCGTCCACCAGCCGGCCGGTATCGACGGGCTTGTCCAGGAAACCGACCACCCCGGCCCGGGTCGCCCGCTCCCGCGCCTCCGGTTCCATGTTCGCGGACATCATCAGGACGGGCAGGTCGCGCAGCAGGGCGCGGTGACCCTCCACGAATTCGACGCCCGTCATGCCCGGCATCTGCTGGTCGAGCAGCAGGCATCCCCGCCCACCATCGAAATCGGTGGCGAAGTCCTGGCAGGAGGCGTGGAGGTCGACCTCGAAGCCATACAGCCGGAGCAAGAACTTAAGGGAATCGCGGACGGACTCGTCGTCATCGACGACATGGATCCGTCCCGCCGCGATCTCGGCCACATCAAATCTCCTCGGGGGCGTTACACCGGCGTCGGTGGTGCCGGCCCCGTCGACCCTGGTGAATTTAAGGCCTGGCGCGTACAGGAGTAATAAGGGTTTCCCCGTATTCCGGCCGTGTTTGACGCGGATCAACCCGCGTTCGGGCGAATACCTGCCGTCAGCGCCAGGCGCACCAGATGGGACAGGCTGGTGGCGCGCATCTTCTCCATCACCCGGGCGCGGTGGATTTCCACGGTGCGCGGGCTGATGGACAGGTCGAAGGCGATGATCTTGTTGGGCTTGCCGTCAACCAGGCCCTGCAGCACGTCCAGTTCCCGGGGCGTCAGCGCGCCGAGACAGGCCAGCACCTCCGGCGAGGGCGCCTCCGCCGGCGCCGTGGCTGAGGACGGCGGAGCGTCAACCGCGGCCCGGGGCCGCGACAGCGCCGACTGGATGGACGCCAGCAGCGTCTCCTCCTCGAACGGCTTCTCGATGAAGTCCACCGCCCCAGCCTTCATCGCGGCCACCGCCAGGGGCACGTCGCCATGGCCGGTCATGATGATGACCGGAAGGGTGGACCCGGCGGCGACCAGCCGTTCCTGGACCTCCAGGCCGGTCAGCCCGGGCATGCGCACGTCCACCACCAGGCAGTCGCAGCGCGCCGGGGCGTCGGAGTCGAGGAAGTCCAGGGGGGAGGGGAAGGCCGCGACCTGGTAGCCCGACGCCATCAGCAACAGCCGCAGCGAATCCCGCACGGCGGCATCGTCATCCAGCACGGCGATGACAGGGTCAGGCATCCTGGTTTTCCTCGGACTCGGACAGCAGGGGCAGCGTGAAGCGGAAGGTCGCGCCGCCGTGTTCGTTACGTTCCGGCCACAGCCGGCCGCCATGGGCCTCGACGATGGACCGGCTGATCGACAGCCCCACACCCATGCCGCGCTCCTTGCCGGAAACGAAGGGCTGGAACAGGCGGGCCATGGCGGCGTCATCCAGGCCATGGCCGGTATCGGCCACCGCGATCTCCATGAAACCCACGGCATCGGGGGCCGCCGTGATGGACAGGATGCGCTCCGGCTGGCCGCTCATCGCCTCGACCGCGTTGCGGATGAGGTTGAGCAACACCTGCTGGATCTGGATTTTGTCGATGACGGCGCGCAGATCCTGCCGCTGCAGGCGCAATTCCATGCGCACGCCGCTTTCCCGCGCCCCGACCAGGGCCAGGGCGGCCGCCTCCTCGATCAGCCCGTCCAGGCTTTCGGCGCGGCGGTCGGTGCCGCCCTTGGCGATGAAGTCGCGCAGCCGGCGGATGATCTGCCCGGCCCGCAGCGCCTGCGCCGACGCCTTGTCCATGGCTTCCCGCGCCAGGGGCATGTCGGCGCTTTCCGCCCGCTCCAGCAGCCGCAGGGACGCCTTGATGTAATTGACCACCGCCGTCAGCGGCTGGTTCAGCTCATGCGCCAGGGCCGACGCCAACTGCCCCATGACGCTGACCCGGCTGACATGCAGCAGTTCGGCCTGAAGCTGCTGCAGCCGCCGCTCCACCGCCTGGTGTTCCGTCAGGTCATGGATGAAGCCGGTGAACAGGCGCTCCCCCTCCAGATCCACAGCACCGACCGCCAGTTCCATGGGGAAGACGGTTCCGTCCCGGCGCTGGCCGGAAACGATGCGACCGACGCCGATGATCCGCTTCTCCCCCGTGGCGAGATAGCGGCCGATATACTGGTCGTGCTGTTCCCGGTAGGGCGAGGGCATCAGCATGCTGACGTTCAGCCCCAGCACCTCGCCCTCGGTATAGCCGAACATCCGCTGGGCCGCCGGGCTGAAGGAGCGGATCAGCCCCTGGCCGTCGATGACGATCAGGGCGTCCGGAATGGTCTCGATGATGGAGGCCAGGCGCGCCTCGCGGTTGCGCAGGGCCTGTTCCGCCGCCCGCCGGTCGCTGATGTCGCGGATGATGCCGATATAGGCGGGCGGGCCGTCCTGCTGCGCCTCGCCCACCGACAGTTCCATGGGGAAGGTGGTGCCGTCGCGGCGCAGGCCCGTCACCTCGCGGCCGATGCCGATGATCCGCTTCTCCCCCGTCGCGTGGTAGCGGGCCAGGTACTGGTCATGCTCCTCCTGGTAGGGGGAGGGCATGAGCACCTTGACGTTACGGCCAATCACCTCCGCCGCGGTCCAGCCGAACAGGCGTTCGCAGGCGGGGTTGAAGGATTGGATGGTGCCCTGGCCATCGATGACGATCACGCCATCGGGCACGGTATCCATCAAGGCGCGGAAGTGGGGTGAGAGCATGGGGTCCTCCGTCCGCCACACCATATGTCGCGGGCCGAACGTTTCCCATACCTAACAATCGTTCCCACCCCGCGTAAGGTTGAAATGTCGCGCGGTGTTCGCCTGATGCGCGGGGTGTTCCCCCCGGAGCCCCCTTCACCCCAGCCGCTTGACCGCCGCGACGCCCTTGCCGGCCGCCGCCCGCGCCAGGACATCGGCCAGGGGTTCGCGCACCGTGGCCATGTGATGGGCGTTGGCGTGCACCAGGTGGGTTTCGTCCGCCATGATGCCGACATGGCCGGGGAAGAACACCAGGTCGCCGCGCTGGTAGGCGTGGCCAACGCCATCGGGTGAAACCAGCGTGCCCAGGGCCGCCTGCTGCTGGTCGCTGTCGCGCGGGCACGCCAGGCCGGCGGCGTCCAGCGCCAACTGGATCAGGCCGGAACAGTCGATGCCCACGCTGGTGCGCCCGCCCCACAGATAGGGCGTGCCCAGCAGGCGCAGCGCGGTTTCCACCGGGTCGGCCTTCACGGCCCCGATCTCCGCCACATGGACCAGCGGGACCCAGCCGCCGCCGGCCACGCCGGCGAAGCCGTCGGCCTCTTCCACCACGCACAGCGGCGCGCCCAGGCTGATCATGTCCAGCGGCGGCGTCTTCAGGTCCGGCTCGGGATGGAAGAAGCTGCGCAGCGCCGTCAGCTTGTGCGTCGGTTCCGCCAGCTCGTCATCCAGCGCTTCCAGCTGCAGGTAGCCGACATAGCCGTCGGTGGCGTTCTGGCCCCAAACCCAGCCGTCCGTCTCCTCGAACACCGTGAACACCTCGCCGAACAGCAGCTGGCTGGACTGGCGGGCGGTGAAGCTCGGCTCTTCCTTCAGGCTGACATAGCCCGCGCGAACCTGGCAGGGCACGCCATCGACGTAGCGGTCGGCCGTGACCTTGCCATAGAGGTGGGCGGAGGCGAGGTCGGGACGATAGGGGTTCACGCGCGGGTCTAAGGCCGCCTTGGCGGCTGGCGTGGACTTGGACTTGCTGGACATCTCACATCATACCGGTGCGGAAACCGGCTCCGAAGCAGGGGGGCTGACGGCGGGCGCGGCGGCATGGCACGCGCCCCGTCCAATGCGCCCTGCACGGCGCCGGCGTCAATCACCATCTGCCCGAACTCATGCAGGAACACGGAGCCCTTGACCGTGCGCTGGACCAGGACGTTGCGCCGGTCCTCCGCATCGCGCTTGCGCTTGGTGAAGCCCAGGCGGCCCAGCCGGTCCAGGGCGCGCGTGATCGCGGGCTTGGACACGTTCAGCGTCGCCGCCAGGCCCCGCACGGTATGGGGCGGCGGGGTCATGTAGACCGTCAGCAGCAACGCCAGCTGGCGGGCGGAGAGATCCGGGCCGGCGGCCCGCACACTGGCCACCAGCGCGCCGCGCCAGAGTTCCAGGGCTTCGAGATTACGCGACATGCTGCCCCCCGCATCCGGAAACGGTCGTCCGGCCACCCCCGCCGCGTCGCCCCCACCGTCATTCCGGCAGCGTATCGGGCCAGACGCAACTTTTCCGGAGTGTGCCGAAAGTCCCGCGCAGCGGCAAGGGCCTGCCACCCCCTTCGGGGTAGTCGTTGGATAAAGTATCTATGATTTCATCCCCGGGGGCCCCTCTCGGGATTCCCCCGGGTGCCGCCCGCCCTTCCCCAGTGTCAGCCCCTGGGGATCAGCCCTTGGGGGTCAGCCCTTGGGGAAGCGGCGGCTCAGCATGGCGAAGGCGGCCCGCAGGCCCATGGCCTCGCCGCCCTCGGGGCGGCCGGGCCTTGCGCTGGCGTTCCAGGCCATCAGGTCGATGTGGGCCCAGGGGGTGCCCTTGGTGATGAAGCGCTCCAGGTACAGGGCGGCGGTGATGGCGCCGCCATAGCCGCCACCGGGCGCGTTGTTCAGGTCGGCGATCTTGCTGTCCAGCTGCTTGGCATAGCCCTGCCACAGCGGCAGGCGCCACAGCGGGTCGCCCGTCTCCTTGGCGGCGGCCAGGATGTCGTCCGCCAACGGGTCGTCGTTGGCGAACAGGGCCGGAAGCTCGGTGCCCAGCGCGATGCGCGCCGCTCCCGTCAGGGTGGCGAAATCCAGGATCAGGGCGGGCTTGGCGCTGTCGGCCTCCGCCAGGGCGTCGCACAGGATCAGGCGGCCCTCGGCGTCGGTGTTGCCGATCTCCACCGTCAGGCCCTTGCGCGTGGTGATGATGTCCATGGGGCGGAAGGCGTTGCCGGAAATGGCGTTCTCCACCGCCGGCACCAGCACGCGCAGCCGCACCGGCAGCTGGGCCGCCATGACCAGGCGCGCCAGGCCCAGCACATGGGCGGCACCGCCCATGTCCTTCTTCATCAGCAGCATGCCGCCCGCCGCCTTGATGTCCAGGCCGCCGCTGTCGAAGCACACGCCCTTGCCCACCAGGCAGACCAACGGATGACCGGCATCGCCCCAGGTGAGGTCGATCAGGCAGGGCGCCTTGGCCGCGGCCCGGCCCACGGCATGGACGGTGGGATAGTTGGCGGCCAGCAGATCGTCACCGGCGATGACCGAAACGGCGGCCCCGAATTCGGCCCCCAGGTCCTGGGCGGCGGCGGCCAGGTCGGATGGGCCCATGTCCTCCGCCGGGGTGTTGATCAGGTCCCGCACCAGGGTGACGGCGCGGGCCATGCTGTCCACCGCCTGGGCGTCGGCGCCGGCCGGCAGCACCAGGCGCGGCAGGTCCTTCTTCGGCTTGCGGTAACGGGTGAAGCGATAGCTGCCCAGGGCCCAGCCGGTGGCGAGGGCGGTCGCCTGGTCCGGCGTCAGGCCGTCCTCCAGGGCGTAGCTGGCCTCCCCCCCTTGGGACCGGCCGGCAGCGTCGCAGGCAGGCCGGCGATGCTCCACAGGTCCAGCGTCTCCCCCACCCCCACCAGCACCCGGTCCAAGCGGCCATCGGCGGCGGGCAGCAGGGCCGTGGCCCCGGGTTCGGCGGTGAAGCCGACGCCGCGCACCCAGGCCGCCGTGGTGGCGGGCGCCGCCGCCAGCCAGGCGTCCAGCCCATCCTTGCGCACGGGAATCAGAGTGACGGTGTCGGCGGCCTTTTCGGCCAGGAAACAGGACAGCACGGAGGAAACCCTTTCGGCTTCGGAAAGTCAGGCCCGCAGGGTTCCACATCCGGGCGCCGGTTTCAAACGCGGCGGCGTCACACCGCTGGCGCGCAAAGGCAAGCCCCGCTACCCTCACCCGCCCATCCTCACCAATCCCGAGGGGCCATTCCCATGGGCCAACCCACATCCGCCGACCTGACCCTGATCCTGGGCAGCAAGACCTATTCCTCCTGGTCGCTGCGTCCCTATCTGGCGCTGCGCCATGCCGGCCTGGCGTTCGAGGAGGTGGTGATCCCCCTGCGGCAGCCGGACAGCAAGGCCCGCATGCTGGCCCACAACCCGGCGGGCAAGGTGCCGGCGCTGATCCACCGCACCGCCGACGGCCCGGTGACGGTGTGGGACAGCCTGGCCATCTGCGAATACGCGGCCGAGCTGGCGCCGGGCGCCGCCTTGTGGCCCGAGGATCGCGCGGCGCGGGCGCACGCCCGATCCGTCAGCGCGGAGATGCACGCCGGATTCATGGACCTGCGCCGCAACCTGTTCATGGACCTGGCCCGCACCATCGACCGACCGGAACGGGTGGCCAGGGCCGCTGGCGACATCGCCCGTGTCCAGGCCCTGTGGGCCGATTGCCTGGACCGGTATGGCGGCCCCTTCCTGTTCGGCGCCTTCACCATCGCGGACGCGATGTACGCGCCTGTCGTCACCCGGTTCCAGACTTGGCGCGTGCCGCTGACCGAAAAGTCTCAGGCCTATGCCGCCGCCATCGAGGCCTTGCCCGCCATGAAGGACTGGCGCGCGGCCGCCGCCACCGAAACCCTGGTCCTGGACATGCTGCTGGATTGAGGTCAGCATCGGCCGGCAACCACCGACCGTCGCCGCGACGGTCGGGGACCAGGGAGGGGACGGCATGGCGATCACCGGCATAGGCGGACTGTTCTTCCGGGCGCGCGACCCGGCGGCCTTGCGCGCCTGGTACAAGACCCATCTGGGCATCAATGTGGGGGGCGTCTGGAACCAGGCGGCCGGCCCCACCGTGCTGGCCCCCTTCGCCCAGGACACCAGCTATTTCCCGGCGGATCACGCCTGGATGCTGAACCTGCGCGTCGATCAACTGGACCCGCTGCTGGAGACGTTGCGCGCGGCCGGCATCGCGATCACGACCGACCCCACTTGGGACACCCCGGAAACCGGCCGCTTCGCCCGCATCCATGACCCCGAGGGCAATCCCATCGAGCTGTGGGAACCGCCCGCCGACGATTGAGCTGGATGACCTGGCCGCCAGGGATCAACCCAAGGCCGTCAGCCCGACGTGGCCAGCGACACGTCGAACCCCTGCTCACGGTAATAGCGCGCCGCCCCCGGGTGCAGCGGCACCGCCAGGCCGGTGAGCGCCGCCTCTTTCCGGATGCTTTCCCCCGGGGATGGCCGGCGACCAGCAGGCGGTGGGTGTTGGGGTGCCACAGCGCCTTGACGATGCCATAGGCCAGTTCGTCCGGCAGCGCGGTGGTGGCCAGCCATTGGGCGCCCACCCCCAGGGTCTTGGTCTCCGGCACGCCGACATAGGCGCCGTCGCCGCCGATCATGGTTTCGGTGAACAGGGGCAGGCCGGGGCTGAGGCGCGGCAGGCGGGCGTCGATGATGGAGATAAGGCGCACCGGCAGGCGGGCGGCCACATCGGCCACCGCCGGCAGGGGGTAGCCGCCGATGATGAAAAAGGCGTCCAGCTGGCCGGAGGCCAGGCGGTCCCCGGCGGTGCCGGGGTTGAGGTAGAAGGGCTGCACCGTTTTTTCCGACAGGTCGTGCGCCTGCAGGATCAACAGGGCCGTGGGCAAGGTGCCGGAGCCCTTCTCGCCCAGGGCCACGCGCCGGCCCTTCAGGTCGTTGACCGTCTTGATGGGGCTGTCGCCCCGAACCACCAGGTGCACCGTCTCGCTGTACAGGTTGGCCAGGGCCCGCAGGTCGGTGAAGGGCGGCTTGCCGGCGTAGGGGCCCTTGCCCTTGTACGCCAGGAAACCGATGTCGGCCTGAACCAGCCCGGTCTCATACCGGCCGGTGCGCAGGGCCTCGACATTCTCCACGGCGCCGGAGGTGGTCTGCGCCACGGCGATCATGCCCGGCACGCCGCAACTGCCGCCCCGGTCGCAACCGGGACTGCCGGGCGGGTTGCTGATGGCGTTGGCCAGGATTCCGCCGATGGGGAAGTAGGTGCCGCCGGCCGTGCCGGTGCCGATGGTTAGGAAGCGGATGGACTCCGCGCGGGGGGCACGGCCGCCACCGCCCCATCCCAGGCCGACCGCGGCCAGCGCACCCACTCCGCCCACCAACACATGGCGGCGCGAGGTCATGCCGGAAGGTGTGACTGGGGATGCCTCAGAACCCGCACGCCCTTTCCCTGGTGACGGGACGGAGGGCCGGGGGGAGGAACCTCAGACACGGCGAAAACATCCTTGGCGGCGGTGCGGCGGAACGCAGTGCGACGGACGGCGGGGCGGCCCCGCGCGTCGAGGGCGGCTCGGGTAATTATTATGGCGCCGAGGGGTCATTTCACGCAACGTTCCAATGCCGCATCCGCACACTTCCTTCGACCAGTGTGGCCTTAAAGCGCCACCAGCCTCAACTCGCGGCGCAGCAGCCGGGCACGGTCCTGAAGCACGCGCAGCCGAACCCGGAAGTTTTCCGGCGTCGGCTGGTAATGCATGACGACGGCCAAGCGATCCAGGCTGCCATCCGTTCCCCGGAACGGCAGGCCCAGGCGGGGAACGTTGTACATCACGCCCTCATCCGTGCCGATCTGGTCCAGGCCGAAGACCGGCTGGGCGTCGCGCACGATAGCCGCCTGGAAACCCAGCGCCGCCTCCAGCATCTCGGGCGGATAGAACTCATCGAAATACTGGCCGGTGGGATCGCCCCCGGCGGCCAGGGCGGAGAGGGAGCCACAGAACACCACACGCACCCGGCCATCGGCGCGATAGGCGGTGGTCACCGCCAGATGGGGCAGGAAGCTGTCAGGGACCGCAGCCGGATCCAAAGCGGCGGACGGCGGCGGAACGACGCCCCCGCCCAGGCCCCGCCACCACGCGTAGGCATGGGCGATGGGGCCGTCGGGCAATTCATCCGCGTGAATGAAACCCGCGATATCCGGCAGGGGTTCGCATGCGTTCAATGGCATAATGATATGACCATACCGTCGCGCTCGGCCGACCGCCAGATGCAAGACCGCCGTCGGCGATCCACCTTTACGGTTAAAGGAGAACGCCCGTGAAACTTTATGGCGCCGCCCTGTCCCCCTACTCCGCCCGCGTGATGCTGGCCATCCGCGCCAAGGGCCTGGATATTCCCCTGGCGGACCCGCCAGGCGGGCAGAAATCCGCCGCTTTCCTGGCCATCAACCCCATGGGCAAGACCCCGGTGCTGGAGGTCGACGGGGCGTATATCATCGAGTCCGCCGTCATTTGTGAATTTTTGGAGGATGCCTTCCCCACGCCGCCCCTGTTGCCGGGGGAGCCGCTGGCGCGGGCGGCCCAGCGCACGGTGTCGCGGCTTCTGGACCTTTATGTCCTGCCGCCGCTGTTGTCACTGATGGCCCAGACGGGCGACGCGGCGGCCGGGGCGGCGCGCCTATCGGATCTGACCCGGGGCCTGGACGCGCTGGAAACGGTGGTGGGGCGCGGCCCCGCGCCCCCAGCGGCGGACGGTGTTCTGACCCTGGCCGACTGCGCCCTGGCACCCACCCTGATTTTCCTGGAGCGCTTCCTGCCCCGCTACACGCCGCAGGATATGCTGGAGGGGCGGCCGGCGCTGGCCGCCCGCTGGACCGCCTACGCCGACCATCCCCTGGTCACCCCAATCGCAGAGGCGATGGAAACGGCCCTGGAGGCGTTCCGCCAGCGGCGCGGCTGACCCTCAAAGACACGTCCGCGGTCGCCGCTTGGGCGACACTCACTTGGCGTTCATGCGCACCGCGCCGTCGAGGCGGATGGTCTCGGCGTTCAGCATGACGTTGCGGACGATGGTCAGGGCCAGGTCCGCGTATTCCTCCGGCTTCCCCAAGCGCTTGGGGAAGGGGATGGAGGCCGCCAGGCTGTCCTGCACCTCTTGCGTGAAGCCGGCGACCATGGGGGTCCAGAAGATGCCGGGGGCGATGGTCATGACGCGCACGCCCACACGGGCCAGTTCGCGGGCGATGGGCAGGGCCATGGCATGGACGCCGCCCTTGGACGCGCTGTAGGCGGCCTGGCCCACCTGGCCGTCGAAGGCCGCGACGGAGGCGGTGTTGATGATCACGCCGCGCTCATTGTCCTCCAGCGGGTCCAGGGCGCTCATGTCCGCCGCCGCCAGGCGCAGGATGTTGAAGGTGCCGATCAGGTTGATCTCGATGACCTTGCGGAAGGCGTTCAGGTCCAGCGGACCTTCGCGACCCAGCACGCGGCCGGCGGTGGCCACGCCGGCGCAGTTCACGGCGATGCGGGCGGCGCCATGGGCCTCACGCGCGGCGGCGATGGCGGCGGCGGCGCTGTCGGCGCTGGTGACATCGCAGCTGAGCGCCAGGCCGCCGATCTCGGCGGCGACCGCCTCGGCCGCGGCCAGGTTCACGTCCAGCAGGGCCACCTTGGCGCCCTCGGCCGCCAGGCGGCGCGCGGTCGCGGCGCCCAGACCCGACCCGCCGCCGGTGATGATGGCGGCAACACCCTGAACCTGCATGCTTCTCTCCCGAAAGTTCTGGCCCGAAAATATCGGCCCGAAAGTTTTGACGTCTGGCCTGGCTTGGCCGCGTTTAGGCGTCTTTCTGGCAAGGAAGGGGGCTCAAGTCCAGGCCCCGATGTCCCGAGTCCAGATCCCAAGTCCAGGCTGACCGGGAGGCAGGTGCGGTCCGCTTAGAGCGAGATGCGATCATGTCTGATCGCATCTCGCTCTTAACCTGTTCATGATAGAGCGGATTTACACGATCAGGTGACTACACCTGATCGCGTTCCGCTCTAAGGCCGCGCCTCAGCCGTTCGGGTCCACGATGAACGTCATCAGCGGCGCCCAGTCCTGGCGCAGGTCGGCCAGACGCTTGGCCTTCTGGTCGAACAGGGTGAGGCCGGCGGCGGCGGCATCGGGGTAGGCCTGGCTGTCGCGCAGGCGGGTCACCACCCGATGGCCCACGGTGCCCAGGAAGGTGTCCAGCCGGTCGGCGGCGCGGGTGCGGGCGCGCACGCGGTTGCCCACCACCGCCACGGCCTTGCGGCTTTTGCGGATGGGCTTCAACTCATCCAGCTTTTTCAGGAAGCGCTCGGTCGCCTGCTCATCAAAGGCGCCGGGCAGCAGGGGCAGCACCACCACGTCGGCCTCGGCCACCAGTTGCTCCACCTCTTTGGCCTTGAGGGCCGCCGGCGCGTCGATGACCAGCACGTCGGCGCCCTTGGGCACGCTGCCGATTTCCTTCGTCCAGTCCAAGGCGGCGATGACCGGGGCCGTCACCGGGCGCCGGGCCAGCCAGCCCAGGGACGATTTCTGCCGGTCGACATCGGCCAGCACCGTCTGCCGGCCCTCGCCGGCGAAGGCGGCGGCCAGGTGGGTGGCGACCGTGGTCTTGCCGACGCCGCCCTTGATGTTGGCCACGAGGATGGAAAGCATGAGGCGCCAATTCCCTTGAATATGCTGCGATTGAAAGACGGAGGGGTCAGGAGGGCGGGTGCGGCCAGTGGTCCGCCGGCGTCCAGAAGGGGTCGGCGTCCATGAAATCCTCCACCGCGCGGCAGAGCGCCTCCTCCCCCACGGCCATGTGGGCGGCATGCCACCCCAGCACCAGGCCGGCGCCCATTTCCCAGCCGGCCCAGGCGACGCCGGCACGCTCCGCCGCGCGGGCGGCGGCCAAGTCGGCCCGAAGGTCGCGGATCAGCCCATCCATGGTGGCGACGTCGTTCAGGTGGCCCAGCCCATCCTGCAAGGCGGACAGCCGTTCCAGATAACGGCGCACGCCCTTCTGCGGGTAAATCTCGCGGAAGAAGTCCACGGCGTAGCGCAGCTTCTTCAAAGCGATGCGCAGGCCATGGCGGGCCGGGGCGTCCAGCCGGGCGAAGTGGCGGCCCCGCTTGGCGGCGCGATGGCGCTGACGGGTCAGCACGGCGTCGGCGAAAGGCAGCAGGGGCTGGCCCAGCCAGGCCAGGCGCTCGGCCGGCGCGTCGTCGCGCCAGCAGCGTCCATCCACCCACCGCCCCAGGGTCAGCAGCAATTCGGTGTAGCCGGGGCCGGACACGGCGGCCCGCGCGGCGGCATGGCCACGGCCCCGGGCGCCCTGCGCCGCCACGGTCAGCGCGTGCAGGCTTTCCTGCTCCGGCATCGCCGCCGACACCGGCGCCAGCAGCTCCTCCAGGAACACGTCCCAGGAGCGGGCGGGGCCGACGGCATCGGCCAGGCCCTTCAGGGCGGCCTTCAGGGTGGCGCCCTGGGCGTCGGGCAGGATGGCCTTGAACAGCGTCAGGGCGGAGCGCAGGCGGCGGACCGCCACGCGCAGCTGATGCACGCCCGAGGGATCGCCGGCCAGCACCGCCGCCTCGTTGGCCGCCATGTGGTGCAGGCAGGCGCGGGCAACGCCGGCCAGGGCCGCTTCCACCGTCTCGTCGGGCTTGAAGTTCAGGGGGCCGGCCTTCACGGCCTTGGCGGGCGCCACCTCCCCCCGCGCCAGGGCATAGCCCCGGTCAGCCTTGCTGCGCGGTTCCAGACGCAGCGGCACGGTGCGGTGCAGGGCCAGCGCCAGGTCATAGAGCACGCGGCGGTCCTGGCCGGCGGCCAGTTCCAGTTCAACCTCCGCGATGGCCTCTTCCCGGCCGTCGGCGGCACGGGTGACGCCCTGGTCCACAGCCACCTCCACCGCCAGGCCGGCGGCCAGCGGCAGGGTGCGGGTCCAGCGCTTGACCTCGTTGCTGAACACCGGCGCCAGGCAGCGCAAGTCCACGCCCTCCAGCAGGGCCTGAGCGGCGGGGTCGGTGAAGGCCTGGGGCACCAGGTGGCCGTCCGGCGCCGGGATTTCCCATTCCGACCGGGACATGGCCATGCCGGCCCCGGCCGAGGGCCCCTTCAGCGTCTGCAGAACCTTGGCGCCTGATTGGCGCAGGCGCAGGCTGACGCCCCGGGCGGCCAGTTCCCCCTCCGGCGTGTCGAAGTAGGTGTTGCGCAGGGTCTTGGTGACGGCGCGGGCGCCGGCCAGGACGGGCGCGGACTTCAGCCGGGACAGGTGCTCCGGCGCCACCGCCAGCTTCAGCTCGATCTCCTGCGGGGCATCCGCCTCCACAGGAATGGCCACACCCTCCGTCAAGGCGGAAGGGGCGGGGGACGGCGACGGGTTTTCAGGCATCGAGGCGGGAATCCGGCATTGACAGGGGCGGCGGCCACGGGGGCGCCCCCTTGTCCCTCAACGCTATAGGACGCGAGGGTCCGCGACAATATGGGTAAAGGTGAAACTTTCGCGGGCTGGCCAGCGCACCGTCACAGGTGTCCATGCCGCACGATGGCCAGGTTGATGGCCAGGTGCACCACCACCATGAGGGTGAACCACAGGGCACGGGCCGCCGGATATGTGGCCCGCACCGCCCACAGCTGCCCGAACGACAAGGCGACATGCAGCAGGCTGGGCACCGACCGCGCCACCAGCACCGCGCCCAGCGCCAGCAAGGGCGGAAAGCCCAGGCCGAAGCAATGCGGATTGCCGGCGGCGCACAGCGGCAGCATGCCGCGCGCCAGCGCCCAGACCGCGCCGCCCAGTTCCCACGCCGCCCAGGCATAGCCGGCGCTGATCGCCGCGCGGGTGTCGCGGTGGCTGAGCGATAGCAGCAGGTAGCGCCCCGCCTCCTCCACGCAGGCGCCCAGGATCAGCAGCAGGGTCACGGGCCCGACATGGCCGCCGGACAGGCCCAGCGCGCCCATGTCGCGCGACGCCCATCCCTCCATGGCCGTCACCCCGGGCAGGACCAGCAGGCCGGCGGCCAGCACCCGCCCCTCCAGCACGCCGCGACGGGCCAACACCAGGGTGACCAGGGCCAGGAGGACCAGGAAAAGGATGTAGTAGATCACGAACGCTCCCCCATGCTCCTCAATCGCCGTGGCGCCAGCATCCGCCTTTCGGCCAGACTGGTGTAGCGGGCCGCCTTGTGCGGTTGCAACAGGGTCCCGCCTATGCTTCCTTGGCCCCCGTCTTTCGCTTTTATGGGCCGGGAACCGACGCCATGACCTTCAAGACCCTAGACGATATCGCCCCCGCCAGCCGCACCGTGCTGGTCCGCGCCGACCTTAACGTCCCGGTGCAGGACGGCCAGGTCACGGACGCCACCCGCCTGGTCCGTCTGGTCCCCACCCTGAAGGAATTGGCCTCCAAGGGCGCCAAGGTCGTGGTGCTGTCGCATTTTGGCCGGCCCAAGAACGGCCCGGATGAGAAGAACTCCCTGCGCCAGGTGGTGCCGGCCCTGTCCGACGCCCTGGGCGCGCCCGTGGCCTTCGCCAGCGACTGCATCGGCAAGCCGGCGCAGGACGCCATCCGCGCCCTGGAAAAGGGCCAGGTGCTGGTGCTGGAGAATCTGCGCTTCCACGCCGGTGAGGAAAAGAACGATCCGGCGTTCGCCGCCGAGCTGGCCAAGCTGGGCGACCTCTACGTCAACGACGCCTTCTCCGCCGCCCACCGCGCCCATGCCTCGACCGAGGCGCTGGCCCGCCTGCTGCCGGCGGCGGCCGGCCGCCTGATGCAGGCCGAACTGGTGGCCCTGTCCAAGGCCCTGGGCCAGCCGCAGCGGCCCGTGGCGGCCGTGGTCGGCGGCGCCAAGATCAGCACCAAGCTGGACCTGCTGCTGAACCTGGTGGGCAAGGTCGACATCCTGGCGCTGGGCGGCGGCATGGCCAACACCTTCCTCTACGCCCAGGGCGTGGACGTCGGCGCCTCGCTGGCGGAAAAGGACATGGCCGACCAGGCCCGCGCCATCCTGGCCAAGGCCGAGGCCGGCGGCTGCCAGATCCTGCTGCCCAAGGACGGCGCGGTGGCCAAGCAGTTCAAGGCCCACGCCCCCTCGCGCATCGCCGCCCCCGGCGACATCGCCGCCGATGAGATGATCCTGGACGCCGGTCCCGCCACCGTCGCCTATTACGGTGAGAAGTTGGCCACCGCCAAGACGGTGGTGTGGAACGGCCCCATGGGCGCCTTCGAGATCGAACCCTTCGACGCCGCCACCAACGCCGTGGCCAAGATCGTGGCCGACCTGACCAAGGCCGGCACCGTCCTGTCCGTGGCCGGCGGCGGCGACACCGTCGCGGCCCTGGAGCATGCCGGCGTGGCCGACGCCTTCAGCTACATCTCCACCGCCGGCGGCGCCTTCCTGGAATGGCTGGAAGGCAAGGAACTGCCGGGCGTGAAGGCTTTGGAGACGGCCGCCTAAAGCAAGCAAAGGCAAAAGCTCGGGGGCGCTGTGAAAACGTGCGTCCCCGATAGTCTCTCCTGTGAAGGGGCGCCGATGGCCTACTGGGTGAAGCGCATCCTGCTTAAAAGCGGTGAGTTGGTAACCGAACGCGAACTGCGCCAGGACGAAAATTTATTCGAAGGGCCCACCCCGGTGGTTGGCGACATACTGCACGTCAGCTGTCGCGGGCGGCGGTTTACCGCCAAAGTCATCTGGGGCCATTGGCCTGAGCATATCGAAACGGACCTCACGCCCTTGCGCGTGGAAGAGATTTAACCAAACCGGTGCAGCTTCGCTCCATGCGCCTTCAGCCAGGCGCGGGGCTTGTCCACATCACCAGCCAGCGCCGCGCACAGGGCCCAGAAGTTGGGGCCGTGGTTCATCTCCTTCAGGTGCGCCACCTCGTGTGCCACGACATACGCGACGATCTGTGGCGGCGCCAGGATCAGGCGCCAGGAATAGCTGATGCGGCCGGTGGCGGAGCAACTGCCCCAGCGGCTGCGGGTGTCGCGCACGGAAACGCCGCTGGCGCGCAAGCCGGCGCGGGCCGCCGTTTCGGCCGTAAGGGCCGACAGGTGGCGCCGCGCCTCCGCCTTCAGGAAGTCGGTCACGCGGCGGTTCAGGAACTCCGCCTCCCCGCCCACGCACAGCTCCAAGCCGGCCGGCCCATCCACCAGGCGGGCACCGCCCCGGCGTCCGGGGTCGTGGCGGATGATGGCCGAACGGCCCAGCAGAGGCACCGCCATGCCATCGACGAAGGGCTGACGCGGCGGCAGCGCCGCCAGGCGGGCGTTCACCCAATCCAGATGCCGCCCGACGAAACCCGCGACCTCGGCATCGCCAACGCGGGGTGGCACGGTGACGCGCACGGTGTCGGTGGCGCCATCGACCTTCAGCGACAGGCGGCGCGCGCGCGGACTGCGCCGCACCTCGACCGGCAGGGCTATGCCGGCGACGCGCAAGTGCGACACCGTGGTCGGTATTACCCGCGCCTTCGTCCTGGTTCTCGGTGCGGGCTTTTTCGGGGCGGTCAGCCCCATGCCGCGCAGCAGGCCCATCAAACCCATCGGCCCCGGCCCTCGATTCCTCCAGCGGCCATACCAATGGCCCGCCACCTGTACCCTATATACGGTGTCCGGTGCCCGAGCGCACCCCCATAGAGGTCATAGGGCGGGGGTGGGATCATTGGCGGAAACCGCGTCCCGGCCCGTTTCCCTGCCCCCAAAAGCGAACCCCCGCGCCGGTCAGGGTCGCGGGGGTTCTTTTGGCTTCAGCGAAGCTCAGATATCCATCGAGCGATACACCGGTCAGAAACCGGCGTTAGCTACAGCTATATATGTGGAGTTGGTCACACAACTCATACAGTACGCATCGGTGGAGTCATGGTTTGACGCACCCTCCTGGTTACGGGCAACACATCGAATACTGCATGCATTCGACGATTTACCTGATCTGGTGGGCTAATCTGGTTTCTGATGCCTCCTGAGTGCTTCGGTAAGACAGATGGTGCGCCTGTTACAGTTCCGCGTCAACCCCATTACGCAGCACTTTTCGCCCCCCTTCTGGATAGCTTTTTCCGACCCCGGCGTTGACAGGGTGGCCCCCGCGACGCACCGTCGGCGTACAGCGCACGGGCGACCAAGGCCCGTGATAACAAGACCCTGAGGGAGGGGCCCCGATGCCCGCCGACCTGATCCTGGCCATCGACCAGGGAACCACCTCGACCCGCGCCATCCTGTTCAACGCCGGGGGCCGGCCCGTGGCCACGGCCCAGCGGGAACTGCCGCAGCATTATCCCGCCGACGGTCAGGTGGAGCATGACCCCGAGGATATCTGGCGCGACACCGTCGCCGTCTGCCGGGGCGTGGTCGACAAGGCGGGGGTGGACGCCACCCGCGTGGCCGCCATCGGCATCACCAACCAGCGTGAGACGACGGTGGTGTGGGACCGCCGCACGGGGGAGGTGCTGCACCCCGCCATCGTCTGGCAGGATCGCCGCACCGCGGGACTGTGCCAGGCCCTGCGCCGCGAAGGGGCGGAGGACATGGTGCGCCGGCGCACCGGCCTGCTGCTGGACCCCTATTTCTCCGCCACAAAGCTGGCCTGGATCCTGGACACCGTGCCCGGCGCGCGGGCGCGGGCCGAGGCGGGGGAGCTGGCCTTCGGCACCATCGACTGTTTCCTGCTGTGGCGCCTGACCGGCGGGCAGGTCCACGCGACCGATGCCACCAACGCCGCCCGCACCCTGCTGTTCAACCTGGAGACCCTGGACTGGGACCCGGAATTGCTGCGCCTGTTCGGCATACCGGCGGCCGTCCTGCCCCGGGTGCTGGACAACGCCGGCCCCTTCGGCATCGCCACGGCGGATCTGCTGGGCCGCCCCGTCCCCGTGCTGGGCATGGCCGGCGACCAGCAGGCCGCCGCCATAGGCCAAGCCTGCCTCACCCCCGGCATGATCAAGAGCACCTATGGCACCGGCTGCTTCGCCCTGATGAACATCGGCGACACACCGCGACCATCCCATCACCGTCTGCTGACCACCCTGGCCTACCGCCTGGACGGCCGCGCCAGCTACGCGCTGGAAGGGTCGATCTTCGTGGCGGGCGCCGCCGTGCAATGGCTGCGCGACGGCTTGCGGCTGATCCCCGACGCGGCGGCCACCCAGGGCCACGCCACGGCCCTGGCCGACACCGGCGGCGTCTATCTGGTGCCGGCCTTCACCGGCCTGGGCGCCCCTTATTGGGACCCGGACGCGCGCGGCGCCATCCTGGGCCTGACCCGTGACAGCGGGGTCAGCCACATCGTGCGCGCCGCCCTGGAGTCCGTCTGCTACCAGACCCGCGACCTGATGGACGCCATGGCGGCGGACGGGGGCTGCGCCCTGACCGCCCTGCGCGTGGACGGCGGCATGGTCGCCAACGACTGGCTGATGCAGTTCCTGGCCGACCAGTTGGACCTGACGGTGGAACGCCCCGCCGTGACCGAGACCACGGCCCTGGGCGCCGCCTTCCTGGCCGGCCTGGCCGCCGGCCTGTTCCCCAGCCTGGACGCCATCTCCGGCCTGTGGCGGGAGGAGCGGCGGTTCGAGCCTGCGGCCGACCCCGCCGCGCGGGAGCGCCTGTACGACGGGTGGAGACGGGCGGTGGGACGGGTGAGGACGACGTCCTGATCACCAGCCCCGCCGCGAAGCCGCGACGAAGAACCGCATGCCGTCCACTGCCCCCGTGGAGAACGGAGAGTGCAGCCCCTTCCCCCTATTCGCGCAGCGCGATAAATTGTTGCCAAGAGGAGATCCAAAAGGGATCCCAAACGGGGAGATGAGCGGGAAATGGGTGGGGGACTCAAGGCCTGGGGCGGTGCGGGGCGTCTGGCTGGGCTGGGACTGATGGGGCTGGCGCTGTGGGTGGCGCCCGCGCAGGCGGCGCCGAAATGCCAATTCGTCAAGATGGCCAGCCTACCGGTGAAAATGGAAGGCAACCGCCCCTTGATCCAGGGCAGCATCAACGGCCAGCCGGTGTACTTCCTGGTCGATACCGGTTCCTTCGGCAGCCTGTTGTTCCGCGAGTCGGCCGAGAAGCTGGGCCTGCGCCTGAACACGGTGGAGGGCGTAACCGTCTACGGCGTCGGCGGCGGCAGCGATATCTGGATCACCACCGTGGACAACCTGACCCTGGACGCGGCGTCGGTGAAGAACCTGAAGCTGAACGTGGTGGGGGGTGGCGCGGGCGGCGACGGTCCGGTGACCACGGCCGGCGTCCTGGGCGAGGACCTGCTGCGGCAGTTCGACGTCGAGATGGATTTGAGCCACGGCAAAATCAATCTCTATGACACCAAGAACTGCGACGACGTCGACCTCATTCCCTGGGACGATCCTTTCACGGTCACGGAATTTCCGACAGTGACCCGGGATAACGCCCATATCCAGGTTCTGGTCCAGGTGAACGGCGCGCCGGTGCGGGCCGACCTGGATTCCGGCGCCTACTATTCCATCCTGACCACGGGCGACGCCGCCCGCGCCGGCGTCCTCCCTGAAAGCCCCGGCGTCATCGAGGTGGGCCGGGCCGGCGGCATCGGCGCGCGGCGGGAGCGGACGTGGATCGGCACCTTCGACAGCTTCGGCATCGGTGAAGAAACCATCCGCCATCCCAAAATGCGCTTTGGCGACATGTTCAAGCACAGCACCGTGACCTTCACCGGCTCTCATATCCCGACGCAGGTGCTGCCGGCCGGAATGCTGCTGGGTGCCGACTTTCTGCGGGCGCACCATGTGATGATCGCCCACAGCCAGGGCAAGCTGTACGTCAGCTATGTCGGCGGCACGGTGTTCCAGACGGATCAACCGCCGCCGGCGACAGCAGCGCCCCCCGCCGCCGCGCAGCCATCACCAAGCCCGTGACCCAGGCGGGGCGGGGGCGGACCTTTAACCACAACAACGCCCAGATGGGCCGAGATGTACCGACGGGATTACAGCGACGATGATGGGGGAAGGATTTATGGGGTCACGAGACAGCGCGGCGCGGTGGATGCGGGCGATGGGATGGATGCTGGGCGCGGCGGCGGCCTGCCTGATGGGCATGGCGCTTTGTTCGCCGGCACGCGCGGCCTCCTCCTGCAAGCTGGCGCAGGTCGCGTCCATTCCCCTTGAAATGGACGGCAACATGCCGCTGGCCCGCGTGACCATCAACGGCAAGCCCGCCCACATGCTGGTCGACACCGGTGCCTGGATGTCGGTGCTGACCCGGTCGTCGATGGCCTACCTGGGCCTGAAGGCGGTGGACGCACAAGGCGAACTGATAGGCATCGACGGCACCAGCCGCCTGCTGCAGACCACCATGGATAGCCTGGAGTTGGGCAACTGGCGTGGCCGTGACGTCCGTGTCTATGTCGGTGGCTATGGGGCCTTCGGGGGCGATACCGTCGGCGCGCTGGGCATGGACCTGCTGGAACGCTACGACATGGAATTCGACCTGGCCCACAACGTGCTGAACCTATTCAAGCCGGAGAAGTGCGACAACGACGTCCTCGCCTACTGGTCGAACAGTTACAACGTCACCGACATGGACAACGTGCGCGGCAACCGCTCCCGCATCCGCGTTCCCGTCGTGGTGAACGGCCAGACGGTACACGCCATGCTGGACAGCGGTGCCAGCATCACCCTTCTGGACGAGGGGGTGGCCCGCCGCGTGGGCGTTGACATCGCCGCCGGTGACGGTGAGAAAAGCAGGGATTTGCAGGGCGCCAACGGGCGCCGTGTCGAGTCCCACATTGGTACCTTCGACAGCTTTACCATCGGCGATGAAACTATCCGCCATGCCAAGCTGCGGGTGTCCGACCTGTACACCCGCGTGGGCGAGACCTATGTCGGCAGCCGGCTGAGCACCTCGTACGGCGACACCGACCTGTACCTGGGCGCGGATTTCCTGCGCAGCCACCGCGTCTACATCGCGTCCAGCCAACGCAAGGTCTATTTCACCTACCAGGGCGGCCCCGTTTTTCAAGTGACCGGTCCAGCCCGGCGCTGGACGACCGACGACGCCAAGGCCGGGGAGGAAACGGAACCGTCCGCCGGACCGGCCACCAAGGCCGAGGGCCAATGACAGGCCCGGCAGCCGGGCCAGGCGCCGCTTGATCCCCGCACCATTTGCGCGCACCTTTCCGCGCACAAATGCGAACGACAGGCGCTTTGCAGGGAAATGGGGGAGCGGATGCGGAGGGGCGTGGGGCGTGCCGTGGCGGAGGTCCTTGTGGCCGCCTTTTCCATGGCCGGGGTATCGCTGGCGACCGGGGTGACGGCCCAGGCCGCCGAAACCTGCCAGATGATCAAGTCGGACACCCTGCCCGTCGAGATGGACGGCAACCAGCCGCTGGTGAAGGTGGCGGTCAACGGCCACCCGGTTTATTTCCTGGTCGACACCGGTGCTGCCCTCAGCATGATCCTGCGCGGCAAGGCGGAGGAGTTGGACCTGCCCGGCTTCAGCGGCCGCAACGGCACGCTGAGCGGCGTCGGCGGGCGCAGCGACATCCAGACCACCCGCATCAAGACCTTCACCCTGGGCAAGCAGACGGTCACGGACATGCCTCTGAGCCTGGCGGGGGAACGCAGCTTGGGCCGGGAGGACGTGGTGGGCCTGCTGGGGGAGGATGTGTTCCGCAAATTCGACGTCGAATTCGACCTGGCCCACGGGGTCATCAACCTGTACCAGCCGCGCGGCTGCGACAGCGCCTTCCTGGGTTTCTGGGCCGAAAACGCCATGACCGCGGACATCCACCCAGTGAATCCGCAGAACCCCAAGATCGCGATGGACGTGACCGTGGCGGGGCAGCCGGTGCGGGCCATCCTGGATAGTGGCGCCACCCATTCCGTGCTGTCGTCCCAGGCGGCGGCCCGCGCCGGCGTGACGCCGGATACGCCGGGTGTCGTCATGGCGAACGCCACCCAAGGTGTGGGCGCCAAAACGGTCCAGGAATGGGTCGGCGTCTTCGATGGCTTCGCCTTGGGCGATGAAACCATCAAGCATGCCAAGCTGCGCTTCGGCGACCTGTTCGGCAGCGGGACCTACACCGACAGCGGGTCGCGCATCGCCCAGGCCCAGACAGGACCGGAAATGCTGCTGGGCGCCGATTTCCTGCGGGCGCACCATGTGCTGATCGCCCACAGCCAGAACAAGCTGTACTTCACCTACAATGGCGGCCCCGTCTTCCAGGTCACCGGGCCGGCGCTGCGACGCACGCGCGGCAAGAACGCCGACGCCAACTGATCCCATAAAGGCCAACTGATCCCATAAAGAAAGACCGCCACCGGTGCATCCCGGCGTCGGTCTTTCTTTACAGCGTGCGGCCCGGTCAAAACCGGGCCGCCTGACTGGAAGGCTTACTCGGCGCTCAGCGCCTGGGGCGGGACGACGGGCACCGCCAGGCGGTGCAGCATCTCCTTGGGCACGACCTGCCAGAAGTGGCCGCGCACCAGCGGCCAGTCGTTCAGCAGGGTCATGGCCCAGCGGCTCTGCGTCCGCGCCACATGCTCCTCGATCAGGGACACCAGCATGTCCTCGTAATGCTGGACCTCGATGCGCTGGAAGATGACGCTGTCCGGGTTGATGTGCAGCGGCAGGGTGCCGGCCTCGTCATAGACGAAGGCCATGCCGCCGGTCATGCCGGCCGCGAAGTTGTCGCCCACGCCGCCCAGCACGACCACCATGCCGCCGGTCATGTATTCGCAGCCGTTGGAACCGCAGCCCTCGACCACCACGGTGGCGCCGGAGTTGCGGACGGCGAAGCGCTCACCCGCCTGGCCGGCGGCGAACAGCTTGCCCGCCGTGGCCCCGTACAGCACCGTGTTGCCGATGATGGTGTTCTCGTTCGACTTCAGCGGCGTGGCCGTCATGGGCCGGACGATGATGGTGCCGCCCGACAGGCCCTTGCCGACATAGTCGTTGGCGTCGCCGAACACCTCCAGGGTCAGGCCCTGGACGGCGAAGGCGCCCAGCGACTGGCCGGCCGAGCCGCGCAGCCGCACCGTGCAGTGACCAGACTGCAAGCCGCTCATCCCGAACTTGCGGGTGATCATGGCCGACATCCGGGTGCCGATGGCGCGGTGCGTGTTCTGGACGTTGTAGGCCAGCTGCATCTTCTCGCCGTCTTCGAACAGTTGGCGGGCGTCGCGGATCATCTGGGCGTCCAGCGTGTCCGGCACCTCGTTGCGGCCGACCTGGGTGCAGTAGCGGGCGCTGTCCCCAGCCGGATCGGCCTGGGCCAGCAGCGGGTTCAGGTCCAGGTCGTCCAGGTGGACGGCGCCGCGGCTGACCTGGTGCAACAGGTCGGTGCGGCCGATGACCTCCTGCAAGGACCGGAAGCCCAGGCTGGCCAGGATCTCACGCACCTCTTCCGCCATGAAGCTGAACAGGTTCACCACCTTTTCCGGCGTGCCCACGAACTTCTGGCGCAGCGCCTCGTCCTGCACGCACACGCCCACGGGGCAGGTGTTGCTGTGGCACTGGCGCACCATGATGCAGCCCATGGCGATCAGGCTGGCGGTGCCCACGCCGAACTCCTCGGCGCCCAGCATCGCCGCCATGACGATGTCGCGGCCGGTCTTCAGGCCGCCGTCGGTGCGCAGGGTGACGCGGTGGCGCAGGCGGTTCAGCGTCAGCACCTGCTGCACCTCGCTGAGGCCCATTTCCCACGGCAGGCCGGCGAACTTCACGCTGGTCTGGGGCGAGGCACCGGTGCCACCGACATTGCCCGACACCAGGATGACGTCGGCGCCGGCCTTGGCCACGCCAGCGGCGATGGTGCCGATGCCCGAGCGGCTGACCAGCTTCACACAGACCTTGGCGTCCGGGTTGATCTGCTTCAGGTCATAGATGAGCTGCGCCAGATCCTCGATCGAGTAGATATCGTGGTGCGGCGGCGGGCTGATCAGCATGACGCCGGGCGTGCTGTGACGCAGGCGGGCGATCAGTTCCGTCACCTTGAAGCCGGGCAACTGCCCGCCCTCACCGGGCTTGGCGCCCTGGGCCACCTTGATCTCGATCTCGCGGCACTGGTTCAGGTACTCGGCGGTGACGCCGAAGCGGCCCGACGCCACCTGCTTGATGGCGGAGTTCCAGTTGTCGCCGTTGGCATCCGGCTTGAAGCGCGCCGGATCCTCGCCGCCCTCGCCGCTGTCGGACTTGGCGCCGATGCGATTCATGGCCACGTTCAGCGTGCCGTGCGCCTCGGGGCTGAGGGCGCCCAGCGACATGGCGGGGGTGATGAAGCGCTTGCGGATGGCGGTGATGCTCTCCACCTCGTCCACCGACACCTTGCCCTTGGAGGGGCGGAAGTCCAGCAGGTCGCGCAACTGCATGGGCGGGCGCTTGTGCACACCCTCGGAGTAGCGCTTGAAGGTGGAATAGCTGTCGTTGGACACCGCCTGCTGCAGCAGGTGGATCAGGCCACCTTCCCAGGCGTGGCGGTCACCGCCCTTGCGGAACTTGTAGAAGCCGCCGATGGGCAGGGCCACGACCTCCTCGTTCCAGGCCAGGGCGTGCTGCTCCAGCACGTCCTTCTGGATGCCGACCAGGCCCAAGCCGGAGATGCGGCTGATCATGCCGGGGAAGTGCTCGGCCACCAGCGAGCGGGACAGGCCCACCGCCTCGAAGTTCAGGCCGCCGCGGTAGCTGGAGACGATGGAGATGCCCATCTTGGACATGATCTTCAGCAGGCCTTCGTTGATGGCCTTCTTGTACCGCTCCAGGCACTTCTCCAGGGGCATGTCGCCGAACAGGCCGCGCCGCTGGCGGTCGGCGATGGCCTCCTGCGCCAGGTAGGCGTTGACCGTGGTGGCGCCCACGCCGATCAGCACGGCGAAGTAATGCACGTCCAGGCACTCGCCCGCCCGCACGTTCACCGAGGTGAAGGTGCGCAGCTGCTGGCGGATCAGGTGGGTGTGCACGGCCCCCGTCACCAGGATCATGGGCAGGGCGGCGCGGCCGGGGCCCATGGCCTCATCCGTCAGGATCAGGTGGGTGGCGCCGCCGCGCACCGCGTCCTCCGCCTCCTGCCGCACGCGGCGCAGGGCGTCATTCATGGCGAATTCGCCGCCGGCGGGGTCGAAGGTGCAGTCGATCTCCGCCGCCGTGTCGCCCATGTAGCGGCGCATGGCGATGAATTCCGCCGTCGTCAGGACGGGGGTTTCCAACTGCAGCAGGCGGGTCTGGCTGTCATCCTCGTCCAGGATGTTGCCCAGGTTGCCCAGGCGGGTCTTCAGGCTCATCACCCGCTGCTCGCGCAGGCTGTCGATGGGCGGGTTGGTGACCTGGCTGAAGTTCTGGCGGAAATAGTGGTGCAGGCCACGGTAGCGATCCGACAGCACGGCCATCGGGCTGTCGTCGCCCATGGAGCCCACGGCCTCCTTCGCGTCCTCCACCATGGGGTGCAGGATGGTCTCCACATCCTCCATGGAGATGCCGTAGGCCACCTGGCGGCGGCGCAGCTGGTCGCGGCTGAGTTCGGCGGTGGCGGCCGGCGCCCCCTTCACCAGATCGTCCAGCGCCGTGATGTGGCGCACCCAGCTGCCATAGGGCTTGCCGGCGGCCAGGGTGTCCTTGATCTCCCGGTCCTTGTAGAGGCGGCCCTCGGCCAGGTCCAAGGCGATCATCTGCCCCGGGCCCAGGCGGCCCTTCTCGCGCACCGTGTATTCCTCGACCTTGGTCATGCCGGTCTCGGAACCGGCGATCAGCAGGCCGTCGCCGGTGACGACATAGCGCATGGGACGCAGGCCGTTGCGGTCCATGCCGCCCACCACCCAGCGGCCGTCATACATGGCCAGGGCGGCGGGGCCGTCCCACGGCTCCATCACCGCGTTGGCGTAGCTGTACAGGTCGCGGTGGTTCTGCGGCATGGTCTCGCGGTCGGACCAGGCCTCCGGCACCAGCATGGTCTTGACCATGGGGGCGGAGCGGCCGGAGCGCACCAGCACCTCGAACACCGCGTCCAGGCAGGCGCTATCGGACCCGCCGGCGGGGATGATGGGCTTCACGTCCTCGATCAGGTTGCCGAAGATCTCGTGACCCATGCGGGTCTCGTGCGCCTTCATCCAGTTGACGTTGCCGCGCAGCGTGTTGACCTCGCCATTGTGCGCCAGCATGCGGAAGGGCTGGGCCAGCCACCAGGTGGGGAAGGTGTTGGTGGAATAGCGCTGGTGGTAGATGGCGAAGTTGGACTCGAAGCGCTCGTCCAGCAGGTCGGGATAGAAGGACGTCAGCTGTTCGGCCAGGAACATGCCCTTGTAGATGATGGAGCGGCAGGACAGCGTGCAGATGTAGAAGTCGCTGATGCTTTCCGCCTTCACCGCCTTCTCGATGCGGCGGCGGATGACGTAGAGGTCACGCTCCAGCTGGTCTTCCGGGATGTTGCGCGGATTGCCCACCATGATCTGCTCGATCTCGGGGCGGGTGGCGTTGGCCTTCTCGCCGATGATCTCGATGTTGATGGGGACCTGGCGCCAGCCATAGATGATGTAGCCGAACTTCAGGATTTCCGTCTCGACGATGCAGCGGCAGCGCTCCTGCGCCTCCATGTCGGTGCGGGGCAGGAAGACCTGGCCGACGGAGATCAGACCTTCGGGCGGCAGGTGGCCGCTACGGGCCACATGCTCCCGGAAAAAGCTCTGCGGGATCTGCAGGTGGATGCCGGCGCCGTCGCCGGTCTTGCCGTCGGCGTCCACGGCGCCGCGGTGCCACAGGGCGCTGAGCGCCTCCACCGCCTTCTCCACGACGGAGCGGCGGGGCTTGCCGTCCAGGGCGGCGACGAAGCCCACGCCGCAGGCGTCATGCTCCATTTCCGGCGACCAGACGTGCGCCGCTTCCAGGCGGGCGGCGCTGGCGCGGTAGCGCTCGACGAACTCGGCGCCGGTTTCGGAGGCGATCCCGTTGGACGCGGACCCGTTGGACACGGAAAGGGGGCTGCCGTTCTCGATCATCTCGCTCATGTCAAATCCCCCTCTTACTCGGCGGCCAGCGCGGCGGCGGCGCGGGCGGTGATGTAGTTATGGATGCCGGCGGCGGCGTCGCGGCCGTCGCGGATGCCCCAGACGACCAGGGAGGCGCCGCGCACGATGTCACCGGCGGCGAAGACGCCCTCCAGGTTGGTCATCAGGGTGCGCGGGTCGGCCATGACAGTGCCCCAGCGGCTGACCTTCAGGCCCGGTTCCCCGAACAGGGTGGGCAGCGGTTCCGGATCGAAGCCCAGGGCCTTGATCACCAGGTCGGCCTCCAGCGTGAAGGCAGAGCCCTCGATGGGCTGCGGCGTCTGGCGGCCGGAAGCGTCGGCCACGCCCATGTGCATGCGGTGGGCGCGCACGCCCGTCACCTGGCGGTCGCCCAGGAAGGCGTCCGGGGCGGCCTGCCACACGAACTCCACGCCCTCCTCCTCGGCATGGGCGACCTCGCGCTGGCTGCCCGGCATGTTGGCGCGGTTGCGGCGGTACAGGCACTTCACCGACTTGGCGCCCTGGCGGATGGCGGTGCGCACGCAGTCCATGGCGGTGTCGCCGCCACCGATGACGACGACGTTCTTGCCCTTGGCATTCAGGCGGCCGTTCTCGAAATCGACCACCGTGTCGCCGAGGCTGGTGCGGTTGCTGGCGGTCAGGTAGTCCAGCGCCGGGACGATGCCGTCCACGCCGCTGCCCGGGCCTTCCAGCTCACGCGCCTTGTAGACGCCGGTGGCGATCAGGATGGCGTCGTGCTGCACCCGCAGCTGGCCCAGGGTGGCATGGCGGCCGACCTCGAAGCCCAGGTGGAAGACGACGCCGGCATCGGCCAGCAGCTTGGCCCGGCGCTCCACCACGTCCTTTTCCAGCTTGAAGCTCGGAATGCCATAGATCAGCAGGCCGCCCACGCGGTCGTAGCGGTCGTAGACATGCACCTGATAACCCTTGCGGCGCAGCTGGTCGGCGGCGGCCAGGCCGGCGGGGCCAGCGCCGATGATGCCGACGCTCTGCGGCCGCTCGCGCACCGGGGTGGCCGGCTTCACCCAGCCGCGTTCCCAGGCGGTGTCGGTGATGTACTTCTCGACCGCGCCGATGGTGACGGTGCCGTGGGTCGACTGCTCGATGGTGCAGTTGCCCTCGCACAGGCGATCCTGCGGGCAGATGCGGCCGCAGATTTCCGGGAAGTTGTTGGTGGCCTGCGAGACCTCATAGGCCTCTTCCAGGCGGCCCTCGGCCGTCAGCTTCAGCCAGTCGGGGATATTGTTGGAGACGGGGCAGTGCACCTGGCAGAAGGGCACGCCGCACTGGGAGCAGCGCGAGGCCTGCGTCACCGCCTGGTCGTCGGCGAAGCGGGCGTAAATCTCGTTGAAATCGTGCCGGCGCAGCGCTGGTTCCCGTTTATCGGGCATCTGCTGGTCCGTGTGGACGAACTGGAGCATCTGCTGCTTCTGCGCCATGGCCTTGTTCCTCGTGTCCAAACCGGCGGGCCCCCAGCCCAGCCGGGTGATCCCGACATTCCATCGCCGGCCCTGTGCGGGGACCGGCGTGTTCCCGACGCCCGCCACCGCCAAGGGTCACGGGCTTGCGCACAAGCGGGTGCGCCGAGTTCATATAAGTCGTTAGACACCATCGCTCCAGCACTTTTTTCACGTTACGTCAGCCACACTGACCTATTTACCGGCAGCCCGACGACTCCGGTGTGGAAAAGCGGTGACTGCCCGGGTTGCTGGCGCAGCAAATAGTACACACATGCTTACCAAATTTTTCCAATACGCTGATTTATCAAGGATTTTTGATTGAGGTTTTTTGTCAGACGACGATGCCCGCCCCCGCAAGCCGCTGTCGCGGCCCGCAGCGACCGCTGCTATAAGCAGGCAGCCGTCCCCCTGGCCGGGCCCATCCGGCCGTCTTTCGCCCCCAGACGTTGAGGCGCCATGTCTTTTTTGCAGACCCTGATCTTCGCGATCATCCAGGGCATCACCGAGCTTTTCCCCATCAGCAGCGTCGCCCATGGGGTGCTGACGCCCTTCCTGCTGGGCTGGGGACTGGACCAGGCGTTCCTGAAGGAACACTTCCTGCCCTATCTGGTGATGCTGCACCTGGGCACGGCCACCGCCCTGCTGGTGTTCTTCTGGCGCGACTGGATCAACCTGCTGAGGGGCGTGATCAAGGGCGGCGAGGACCGCCGGGTGCTGGCCCTGCTGGTGGTGGGCACCATCCCCGCCGCCATCCTGGGCCTGGCCTTCGAAAAGGTGCTGCGCGCCGCCTTCAGCGATCCGGCCAACGCCGCCCTGTTCCTGATCGTGAACGGATTCCTGCTGTTCTTCGGCGAGCGCCTGCGCGGACGGGGTGACCGCACCCTGGCGCAGTTGGGCTTCGGCCAGGCGCTGCTGATCGGCCTGGCCCAGTCCCTGGCCCTGATCCCCGGCTTCTCCCGCTCCGGCGCCAGCATGGTGGCGGGCTTCTGGGCGGGTCTGCGTCATGAGGAGGCGGCGCGCTTTTCCATGCTGCTGGCCACCCCCATCATCGCCGGCGCCAGCCTGCTGGTGGTGCCCAAGATGCTGCGCCAGGCCGAGGGCGACGTGATCCAGAGCGCGCTGGTGGGCGGTGCCGTGTCAGGCGTCTGCGCCCTGGCCGCCGTCTGGGCCCTGATGCGCTGGTTCAAGCGCCACGAGGTCGACGCCATGCGCCCCTTCGCCTTCTATTGCTGGGCCCTGGGCGCCGTCGTGCTGGGGATGGTCTATATCTAAGAAGTGGGCCGCACCCGAATCGGCCAAGGAAAAGGGCGCCTCCCCATCCCGGGAAGGCGCCCTTTCTATTTGCCCCGAAGCTCATAGCAACGGCACGAGGCTACGCCTCATGCCGTTGTAGGATGCGACCGCATCCGCCGGAAGTTTACGGGGAGCGTCAGCGGACTGGAAACTGAGAAAGCCAAGCCGCCGGATGGCGGCGCCCGGCGCCTGAGGGAGCCGCTCAGTAATGCGTGCCGTGGGCGTCGACCTTGGTCAGCTGCGGCAGGGACGGGCCCTGGCGGTGGGTGCCGTAGCGGCCGCCGACCTGGAAGCGATCCAGATAGGTGGGCAGGATCACCTCGGCGGCGGTGGGCGCCACGCCGAGGTCGGCCAGGCCGGGCAGCTTGCCGGACAGGACATTGTCGCTCTTCAGCAGGATGACCTGGTCACGGGTCAGCGGCTTGCCGGGCACCATCTCCAGGAAGGCGGCCTGCAGGCTGGCCAAACCCCAGGGGATGGAGATCAGGCGGGTCTTGCGGCCCGTCAGGTCCAGCGTCAGCTGGATCAGCTCCCGGAAGCTGTAGGCGCGCGGGCCGCCCAGCTCATAAGTCTTGCCCTCGGCGCCGGCGCGGGTGGCGGCGTTGACGATGGCGTCGGCAACGTCACCGACATAGACCGGCTGGAAGCGGGTGGCGCCGCCGCCAATCAGCGGAACGAAGGGCAGCGTCTTCGCCATGCCGGCGAAACGGTTGAAGAAATTGTCCTCGGGCCCGAACACCACGCTGGGGCGCAGGATGGTGGCCTCGGGGAACACGGCGCGCACGGCCTGCTCGCCCGCCGCCTTGCTGCGGGAATAGGCGGAGCGGGAGTTGGCGTCCACGCCCAGGGCGGAGACATGCACCAGGCGGGACACGTCGGCGCCCTTGGCCAGACGGGCGATGCGGCCGGCGGCCTCGGTATGCACCAGGTCGAAGCGCTGGCGGCGGCCGCCCTCGGCCAGGATGCCCATCAGGTTGATGACGACATCGGCGCCCTCGATGGCGCGGGCGACGGAGGCGTCGTCGGCGATGTCCACGGCCATGGGAACGATCTGGCCCACGGCGCCATTGGTCTTGAGGAAGGCGGCCTCGCCCGGGTGGCGGGCCGGCACGCGGATGACGCAGCCCGTCTTGGCCAGGCGCCGGATGACATGGCGGCCGATGAAGCCGGCCCCGCCGAACACGGTGGCGATACGAATGCTAGTGCCCATCCTCTTAGACCCTCTGCCCACTAAACGATTGACCCGCCAGACCCATTGGCACCCCCGCATGCGGGCGAGGGGTGGATAGCGGGGCCGGCGGCGGCCGAAGACCCAAGCTTATAGCGAAGCCGGCGGGCCAGGGCTAGGCGCTTGGAATGCAAGGGAGAGGACGCGCCCATGCGCGTGTGCGTGCGTGAGCACGCTCGAACTTCTCCTGGGCCGCTCCTGGGCCGCCGGGGTGGCCGCCGCCTATCTCCAGCGGAGACGTCACAAAAAACGAAAAATCCCAAAAGAAGAGTATTGACAGGCCCCGGCCATAATCGTACTTAGGCGGCCCGCGCTGCCCAGGTGGCGGAATTGGTAGACGCGCAGGTTTCAGGTACCTGTGGCAGAGATGTCGTGGAAGTTCGAGTCTTCTCCTGGGCACCAATTACAGCGCGGGTTTAACGCAGGGCCGCCGTGTTCCAAATGGAACCGGCGGCCCGCGGCGTTTCTGG
This sequence comes from Nitrospirillum goiasense, assembly GCF_034427435.1. Lineage (NCBI taxonomy): Bacteria > Pseudomonadati > Pseudomonadota > Alphaproteobacteria > Rhodospirillales > Azospirillaceae > Nitrospirillum > Nitrospirillum goiasense. The sequence goes on from NZ_JAXQNP010000002.1 coordinate 621,237, forward strand.
GGCACGCTTCAACGCCATCTCCCCCATCCCCTTCCCTGAATACCTGCGCCCGGCACAACCACTTCTGTCGAATGCCCGCGGGTGGGGTGTCCTTCCGCTTGAAGGCGTGATCAAAAAATATCGAGCGCCCACAAGAAGGGTGTTGACAGGCCCCGGCCATAATCGTACTTAGGCGGCCCGCGCTGCCCAGGTGGCGGAATTGGTAGACGCGCAGGTTTCAGGTACCTGTGGCAGAGATGTCGTGGAAGTTCGAGTCTTCTCCTGGGCACCAATTCAGCGCGGGTTTAAGGTCGCAGGGCCGCCGATGTTCCGATGGAACGCCGGCGGCCCGCGGCGTTTCTGGGGTCCGCTTCCCAATGCGCGCCCCGATACGCGCCCTTGCGGCTCCCAGCACGCGCGGACCTTAATCGGCAGCCCCACCAGCATGAAGGACGGTATGATGCCCATCGATCTCTATGACGGCGACTTGCCCGACGGCCTGGACCTGGGCCCGGTGGTGGCCATCGATACCGAAACCATGGGCCTGAACCCGCACCGCGACCGGCTGTGCCTGATCCAACTGTCCTCCGGCGACGGCCGCAGCCACCTGGTGCAGCTGCGCCAGGGCCAGTACGATGCCCCCAACCTGAAGCGCCTGCTGACCAATCCGGACCAGCTGAAGCTGTTCCACTTCGCGCGCTTCGACATCGCCGTGCTGAACCAGTACCTGGGCGTGCTGACAGCCCCGGTCTACTGCACCAAGATCGCGTCCAAGCTGGTGCGCACCTACACCGACCGCCACGGCCTGAAGGACCTGTGCCGCGACCTGCTGGGCGTGGAACTGTCCAAGCAGCAGCAATCGTCCGACTGGGGCGCTGAGGAACTGACGGCCGAGCAGTTGAAGTACGCCGCCTCCGATGTGCTGTACCTGCATGAGATCAAGGCCAAGTTCGACGCCGTGCTGGCCCGCGAGGGGCGCACGGAATTGGCCGAGGCCTGCTTCCGCTTCCTGCCGCATCGCGCCCTGCTGGACCTTGCCGGCTGGGACGAACCGGACATCTTCGCCCACTGACGTGGCCGGCGCCGGCGCGCCCCGAGACCCCATCCGCATGGGTGGGTCGCGGGGCGCCCCCCTGGAAAAAGGGACGGCGCATGACGATTTGACCGTGGAATCCAGGCTCGGGTAGATTACGCCCAAGCCGGCGTGGTGCCGCGCGACATGCCCGCGCCACATTTGGCGGCCAAACCCCGTGGAACCATGACCCTGCCCCCCCTACAGAAAACCCCGGCGCCGATCCTGGCGACGTGGGCGGGATTCGGCAGCCGGCAAGCCCGGCCGGTTCCGCGCGCCCCTCTTCCAGCCCCCCGGCCCCCGCCCCCCGGGGCGGCGCCAGCGCCCGCCATACCCGCCGGGTGAACTTGGCCAAGGTGGTGCTGCCTACCCTGGCGGGGTTGACCATCGCCGCCATCGCCCTGTGGCCCCTGATCAAGGAAACCACCAACCCCCGCCCGGCCGATCCCGGAACCGGACAGCTTGAGATGCTGGACGCGCATTTCCTGGGCACGGACAAGACCGACCGCCCCGTGGAGGTGCGCGCCGACCGCGCGATGCAGGAGAGCAATCAGGACAACCTGATCGATCTTGTTTCGCCGGAGGCGGAGATCACGCTAAAGAATGGGCAGTGGGTGACCCTGAATGGGGACACCGGGCGGTACGACAAGCAGTCTGGCCACCTGACGCTGGAGGGGAGGGTCACGCTGTTCCACGACCATGGCTATGAGTTCACCACCGACAAGGCGGAAGTGGACACCAGCAAGAACATCGCCTGGGGCAACGCGCGCGTCGCCGGCCAGGGCCCCTTCGGCGACATCGACGCCGGCGGCTTCCGCATGACCGACAAGGGCAGCACCATCGTCTTCACCGGCAAGGCGCGCCTGCGCCTGGTGGAGAAGGACCGCCATACCGATGCCGCGCCCAGCGGCCCCGGCGCCATGCCCCGCATCCCGGCCCCGCCCGCCCTTTCCACGCCGCCCCTCTCCCCCCACTGCGGAACCGTCGCGGACCGGAGGCAAGCAACCTTGAGTATCCGGTTCATGAAGACGGCCCCCCTGAAAACGGCCCGCCCCAAAACAGCCCCGATGATGCGGTCCCTGTTGCTGCGCGGCCTTGTGGTCACGGCGTGCGCCGTGGTCGCCCTGGCCCCCACTTCCCACGCGGAGGAGCCGGCGGCCAAGGTTGCCCCTCAAACGCCGGCGGGCGAGAAGCCGGCGAAAGCGAAGAAGGCCGCCCCCCGGCGCAAAACCCGGCCGTGGCCGGGGAGCCCGGGTTGCTGCCCTTCACCCCGACCGAAGTGACGGCCGCGCCACCGGGCGCGGTCGACATCACCTCGGACGAGACGATGGAATGGCACAACGACCAGCTGGCGGCGGTGGCCCGCGGCCATGTCGTGGTGGTGCGGGGGGAGGACACCCTGCATTGCGACACGCTGGTGGTCTATTACCGCAAGGCCCAGGACGGCTCGACCGAGATGTACCGCATGGCCGCCGACGGCCAGGTGGTCATGACGTCCCCCAGCCAGCAAGCCTATGGCGACCACGCCGTGTACGACGTGGACCAGGACGTGACCGTGATGACGGGCGACCATCTGCACCTGGTCACGCGCAGCGACACCGTCTACGCCCGTGACACCCTGGAATACTGGAAACAGCAGCAGCTGCTGGTCGCGCGCGGCAACGCCGTCGCCATCAACGACAAGGGCGACCGCATCCGCGCCGACGTGCTGGTCGGCATCATGGAACAGAACGCCGCCAAGCAGCTGGAAATGACGCGCATGGATGCCAAGGGCAACGTGCTGATCGTCACGCCCAAGGATATCGCGCGCGGCAGCGACGGCACCTACAACGTGAAGACCCGCATCGCCATCCTGACCGGCGATGTGAAGCTGACCCAGGGTCAGAACCAGGTGAACGGCCACAGGGCCGAGGTCAACAACGCCACGGGGGTCAGCCGCATGCTGCCCGACGAAACCGTCAAGGGCGGGCGGGTGCACAGCGTGCTGGTGCCCAAGCGGTCGGACCAGCCGGCCACCCCTGGCACGCCGGCCGGCCCCGCCAGCGGCACCAAAACCCCCGGTGGCGGAGCGCAGCCATGAGCAAGACGACCGAACCCGCCACGGCGGCCCCAAGGGACAAGGTGCCCGCCGCCGCCGCCCCAAAGGATTCCAAAACGGAAGGTCCCCGCCTGGTGTCGGACAATCCCAACAGCGGCTTGACCGCCACCAAGCTGGGCAAGAGCTACAAGGGCCGGCCGGTGTTGCGCGACGTCAGCGTCAGCGTGCGCCGGGGCGAGGTCGTGGGCCTGCTGGGCCCCAACGGCGCCGGCAAGACCACCAGCTTCTACATCATGACCGGGCTGATCATGCCCGATTACGGCACCATCACCCTGGACGGGCTGGAGGTCACCGAGCTGCCCATGTACCGCCGCGCGCGGCTGGGCATCGGCTATCTGCCGCAGGAGGCCTCGATCTTCCGCGGCCTGACGGTCGAGAACAACATCCGCGCCGTGCTGGAGGTGGTCGAGCCCGACCGCGACAAGCGCGAATCCACGCTGGACGAGCTGCTGGCGGAGTTTTCCATCAGCCATCTGCGCCGCACTTCGGCCCTGGCCCTGTCGGGCGGTGAGCGCCGCCGCGTGGAAATCGCCCGCGCCCTGGCGTCCCAGCCCAACTTCATCCTGCTGGACGAACCCTTCGCCGGCATCGACCCCATCGCCGTCAACGACATCCGTGAACTGGTCAGCCATCTGCGCGAACGCGGCATCGGCGTGCTGATCACCGATCACAACGTACGCGAAACCCTGGATATCGTTGATCGCGCATACATTCTTCACGACGGTATGGTATTGATGGAGGGTGAACCGTCGGAGATCGTGGCGCACAAGGACGTGCGTCGTGTTTATCTTGGCGAACGGTTCAGTCTGTAAAGCAAGTATAAGCGCATTCGCGCGATCCATTTCGGGCCACAGTTATAATTTGGGCGGGTGATGGCGCTTCAACAACGCCTCGATCTTCGGCAGACCCAGGCGCTGGTGATGACTCCCCAGCTGCAGCAGGCAATTAAGCTGTTGCAGCTGTCCAACCTGGAGTTGGCCGACTACGTCGACCGCGAGATGGAGCAGAATCCGCTCCTGGAACGCGATGATGGCGACCGCAACCGCGATCCCGCCCCCGATGGCGTGGATCGTGAGGACCCTGTGGCGCGGGCCGACGACCAGCCCATGCGCGACACGGCCGATCTCACCGCATCCGACCGGCTGGGCCCGTCCAGCGACGCGCCGCTGGACACGGATTATGAGAACGTCTGGACCAACTCCAGCGCCGTGGACATGGCCGCCGACATGCGCGCGGACGGTGGCGGCGATGGGGGCGAGGCCTTCGGCAACTGGTCCGGCCGGGGCGGCAGTTTCGAGGACGACGAGAACTCGTTCGAACAGACCCTGTCGGGCAGCGTCTCCCTGCGCGACCACCTGACCGAACAGATCACCATGGACATCGCCGATCCGCTGGATCGGATGGTGGCCTTCGCGCTGATGGACTACCTGGACGAGGCCGGCTACTTCATTGGCGACATCGGGATCATCGGGGACCAGCTGGGCTGCACCGAATCGCAGGTCGTTTCGGTTCTGGAACGGTTGCAGCGCCTGGACCCGGTGGGCATTTTCGCCCGGTCGCTGAAGGAATGCCTGGCCCTGCAGCTGCGCGAGCTGGACCGGCTGGACCCCTGCATGCAAGCGCTGCTGGACAACCTGCCCCTGCTGGCGGCGCGCAACGCGCCCGCCCTGCTGAAGGTCTGCCAGGTCGACGCCGAGGATCTGGCCGACATGGTGTCGGAGATCAAGGCGCTGAACCCGAAGCCGGCGCTGGCCTTCGACCATGAGCCGGTGCACACCGTGGTGCCCGACATCCTGATGCGCGCCCAGCCGGGCGGCGGCTGGCTGGTGGAACTGAACAGCGACACCCTGCCCCGCGTGCTGGTCAACCAGCGCTACTACGCCCGCATCCAGGGGGCCGCGCGCAACAAGCAGGACAAAGAGTATTTGGCCGAACAGTTCCAGTCGGCCAGCTGGCTGGTGAAGTCGTTGCACCAGCGCGCCAACACCATCCTGAAGGTCGCCACCGAAATCGTTCGCCAGCAGGACGCGTTTTTCCTGCACGGCCTGCAGTTCCTGCGCCCCCTTATCCTTCGGGATATAGCGGAGGCGATCGGCATGCACGAATCGACCGTCAGCCGCGTGACGACCAACAAGTTCATGGCCACGCCGCGCGGCCTGTTCGAGCTGAAATACTTTTTCACATCAGCCATTTCCGGGGCTGACGGCCAGGCCGCCCACTCCGCCGAGGCGGTGCGCTACCGCATCAAGGTGCTGATCGACGCGGAGAAGCCGGACGAGATCCTTTCGGATGATCGCCTGGTCGAGATCCTTCGGGATGAGGGGATCGACATTGCACGGCGGACGGTCGCCAAGTATCGTGAAGCCATGAAGATCCCTTCCTCAGTCCAGCGTCGCCGGGAGAAGGCCCTTGGGATCTGAACCATGCGCCCGATGGATGGCGCATGGCGGCTGGCCTTCCCAGCGTAACGAGGCCGGTCGCGGGCTATTGTAACGGCCGACGGCAAGGCACCACGCCGCCGCCACTCCTGGCTTCCAACCAAGCGAGACGGACAGGCCATGCATATAATCGTCAAAGGCAAGCAGCTAGACGTTGGCGAGTCCCTGCGCACCCATGTCGAAACGACATTGACCGGGTTGGTCGAGAAATATTTCAGCAGTCCGATCGAGGCGACCGTCGTGCTGTCGCGCGAGGCGCACCTGTACAAGGCGGATATTCAGGCCCACGTGGGCCGCGGGATTCTTCTGCAAGCCTACGCCGAGGCCACGGAACCCTACCCCGCCTTCGATGAGGCGGCGGAGCGCGTCGCCAAGCGGCTGCGACGGTATAAGCGCCGGCTGCGCGACCATCACCAGCGCGTCCACGGCGAGGCCGAGGCCGCCGTGCCGGCCCGCAAGTACATCATCAACGCCGACGCCCATGACGACGAGGCCGACGAAGGCGGTCATGAGGCTGGCGCCCACAATGGGCACGCGGTGAACGGCAATGGTGCCGACCACCACCCCATGATCATCGCCGAGATGCAGACCCATATCGACATGCTGACGGTCAGCGAGGCGGTGATGCGCATGGACCTGGCGGACCTGCCGGCCCTGCTTTTCCGCAACCGCGCGCACGGCCACCTGAACATGGTCTACCGCCGGCCGGACGGCAATGTCGGCTGGGTCGATCCGTCCGATGGGAAATCGGCCGCGACCCACTGAGTCGGCAAGGCCCCGGGGCTTCCCCCCATTGACCTGGGGCCAGTGATCGCCGAAGCTTGAACCGGGGGTGGGACGGAAAAGTTTGGTAACTTTTCCGTCCTATAACACTTCTAGTGACAAGCCGGGTAAGTGAGTGTGGTGGCAATGCCGTCCCAGTTTTTGTTGACGCCGATGGTCGAGTTGCTGAGGCCCGACGGCATTGTCGCCAATCTCAAGGCCTCCTCCAAAAAGCAGGTGCTGCAGGAGTTGGCGAAGCGGGCCGCCGACCTGACGGGCCAGCATGAGCGGGCCATCTTCGACGTCTTGCTGGAGCGGGAGCGGCTGGGCACCACCGGTGTGGGGCGCGGCATCGCCATCCCCCATGGCAAGCTTCCGGCCCTGCCCAAGGTCTGCGCCCTGTTCGCGCGCCTGGACCGGCCGGTGGACTTCGATTCCATCGATGAACAGCCGGTGGACCTGATCTGCCTGCTGCTGGCCCCGGAATCCGCCGGCGCGGACCACCTGAAGGCCCTGGCCCTGGTGTCGCGCATGCTGCGCAACCCGCTGTTCTGCGAGAAGCTGCGCGGCGCCGACACCGCCGACGCCATCTACGCCCTGCTGACGCACACGGAAGCCAGCAACGCGGCTTGATACGTTTCCCCTCACGCGCCGGGCGGGCGCATCCGCGCCCTGGGCTATCCTCACTTTTCAGTCCGCCTTCGGCTCCCCGAAAAGTTCCGGCGGCCCCGGTCGGGGCCTACGGCGGCATGGTGTCATGCCGCCGGTTGGCGCGCTGAGGAAATGTATTCAGGGGCGTTGGCCAGCGATCAGCGGCTGGCCCAAAGCAGGTAGTTGACGTCCAGGTCGCGGGCGTCCAGGCGGAAGGTGTCGTTGAAGGGGCTGTAGACCAGGCCCATGATCTCGCGCACCGTCAGGCCGGTGGCGCGCAGGCCGGCGGCCAGTTCGGACGGCTTCAGGAACTTGCGCCAATCGTGGGTGCCGCGCGGCAGCCAGCGCAGCACGTATTCAGCACCGATGATGGCCATGAGATAGGATTTGGGCGTCCGGTTCAGCGTCGCCATGACCAGCAGGCCCTCAGGCTTCAGCAGGGCGGCCAGGCTGTCCAGGAACAGGGGCACGTCGGCGACGTGCTCCACCACCTCCAGCGACAGCACGGCGTCGAATTTCTCGCCGGCGGCCACCAGATCCTCCGCCGTGGTGTGGCGGTAATCGACCGGCGTGCCCGTCTCCATGGCATGGGTGGCGGCGGTCTTCACGTTGCGCTCGGCGGCGTCGATGCCCACCACGTCGGCGCCCATGCGGGCCAGCGGTTCGGACAGCAGGCCGCCGCCACAGCCGATATCCACCAGGCGCAGTCCCTTCAGCGGCTGCGGCGCCAGCGGATCGCGGCCGAAATGGGCGCAGATGCGATCGCGCAGGTATTCCAGCCGCACGGGGTTCAGCTTGTGCAGGGGCCGGAACTTGCCCGCCTCATCCCACCATTCGGCGGCGATGGCCGAAAAGCGCTGGATTTCACCGGGATCGACGGTCGTGGCGGTCTGGCTCATGATGGCACCCTTGAACGGAGCGGGCCCCAAAGGGCAGCGCGTCGGAATATGGGCCGCCGCTGCCGCCAACTCAACACCCCCCAATTCAACGCTGCCGCCGCAGGACGGACAGGGATGCGCGAAATAGAAATGCTCTGTCGCCCGGTTTACGCAACCCTGACCTTTTATTACCCGTTTGTTGCCTGCGCGCCCGCGACGGGGTAAGGATAGCGCGCTTTCGCGTAAGCCCCCTTCGCAGGCCCTGCCCAACCGGGACGGGACTGCCGGCGCGGCGCCGGAAGCCTCCTGCATCCACCGCCGGCGGTTGGCCGGCTTTTAGCAAGGCAGACACGGGTTATGGCACGCCTCGTCTTGAAGTTCGGCGGCACGTCGGTCGGCACCATCGACCGCATCAAGAATGTCGCCCGCAAAGTGAAACAGGAGGTCGACGCCGGCCATGAGGTGGCGGTGGTCGTCTCCGCCATGTCGGGCGTGACCAACCAGCTGGTGGATTATGTGAAACAGGTCGGCCGCCTGGCGGACGAGCGCGAATACGACGCCGTGGTCGCCTCGGGCGAGCAGGTGACCAGCGGTCTGCTGGCCATCGCCCTGCAGGAGATCGGCATCCCCGCGCGGTCGTGGCAGGGATGGCAAATCCCCCTGATCACCGACGACGTGCATGGCAAGGCCCGTATCGAGCGCATCGAGTCCGCCGAACTGGTGGCCCGCATGTCCACGGGCGAGGTGGCGGTGGTCGCGGGTTTCCAGGGCGTGTCCAAGGACGGCCGCATCGCCACCCTGGGCCGTGGCGGCTCCGACACCTCGGCCGTCGCCCTGGCGGCGGCGGTGGGCGCCGAGCGGTGTGATATTTACACCGATGTCGATGGCGTCTACACCACCGACCCGCGCATCGTGACCAAGGCCCGCAAGCTGGGCCGCATCACGTACGAGGAAATGCTGGAGATGGCGTCGCTGGGCGCCAAGGTCCTGCAGACCCGGTCGGTGGAAATGGCCATGAAGCACCGGGTGCGCGTCCAGGTGCTGTCGACCTTCGAGGAAGCGGCCGGCAGCGCGTTGCCGGGAACTCTTGTCGTTGATGAGGACGAAATCGTGGAACAGGAACTGGTCAGCGGCATCGCCTACAGCCGGGATGAGGCGAAGGTGACCCTGGTGGGCGTTGAAGACCGGCCGGGCGTGGCGGCCGCCATTTTCGGCCCGCTCACCGATGCCGCCATCAACGTCGACATGATCGTGCAGAACGTGTCGGAGGACGGCACCACCACCGACATGACCTTCACCGTCACCAAGGCCGACCTGGACCGCACCGTGCAGGTGCTGGAGGGCGCCCGGGACGACCTGAAGTTCCGCCGCCTGATCGCCGACAGCAACGTGGTCAAGGTCTCGGTCATCGGCGTCGGCATGCGCAGCCACGCCGGCGTGGCCCAGCGCATGTTCAAGGCGCTGGCCGACCGCGGCATCAACATCCAGGTCATTTCCACCAGTGAGATCAAGGTCAGCGTCCTGATCGCCGAGGAATACACCGAACTGGCGTTGCGCGCGCTGCACACCGCATACGGCCTGGACCAGGCATAAGCATCTGAGCGACACTGTGCCCCGGGGGTCCGCCAAGACGACCCCCGGGGCATTGTTGTTTTCAGCGGCTGTTTTGGGTTAGGGATCGGCATCGTCCCGGTGCCGGACCGCCCGGGGCGCCCCATCCGGGGAGCGTCCCCACGGAATACCCGTCGCAAGACACCCGCCGGGCCACGACGCCTTTTTCGCCAAACAGGGACTAGCGTTTTGATGAGCATCGCCACCACGACCGGAACCGCGCGCGCCAGGCTGGACGCGCTTTGGGCCCGTGGACGGGACTTCCTGGGGACGGAGCTGGCCATCATGGGCGGCGCCATGACCTGGGTGTCGGACGCCAACCTGGTGGCCGCCATTTCGAACGGCGGCGGCTTCGGCGTCCTGGCCTGTGGCGCCATGACGCCCGAGATGCTGGCCCAGGAGATCGACGCCACCCGCGCGCTGACGGCGAAGCCTTTCGGCGTCAACCTGATCACCATGCACCCGCAACTGGACGTGCTGGCCGACATTTGTCTCAGCCACGGCGTTCACCATGTGGTGCTGGCCGGCGGCCTGCCGCCGGCACCGGTGATCAAGCAGCTGAAGGATGGCGGCGCCAAGGTCATCTGCTTCGCGCCAGCGCTGGTGCTGGCCAAGAAGCTGGTGCGCATGGGCGTGGACGCCCTGGTGATCGAGGGCATGGAGGCCGGCGGCCACATCGGGCCCGTCGCCACCTCCGTCCTGGCGCAGGAGATCCTGCCGGAAATCCATGACGTGCCGGTGTTCGTGGCCGGCGGCATCGGCCGGGGCGAGGCCATCGTGGCCTATCTGGAACTGGGCGCCGCCGGCGTGCAACTGGGCACCCGCTTCGTCTGCGCCACCGAATCGCGGGCGCACCCCAATTTCAAGCGCGCCTTCATCCGCGCCAGCGCGCGCGACGCCATGCCATCGGCCCAGCTGGACAGCCGCTTCCCCGTCATCCCCGTGCGCGCCCTGCAGAACGAGGGCACCCGCCGCTTCATGGATTTCCAGCGCGAGGTGGTGGAGCGCTTCAACCGGGGCGAGGTGGAGCAGAAGGACGCCCAGCTGGAGATCGAGCACTTCTGGGCGGGCGCCCTGCGCCGCGCCGTCATCGAGGGCGACGTGGAGAATGGCAGCCTGATGGCGGGCCAATCGGTGGGCATGGTGACGCGGGAGCAGCCGACGGCCGACATCCTGGCCGAGCTGGTGGCCCAGGCGGAGGACGCGCTGGCCGGGCGCTATGGCCATGTTCGTGAAACGGTGGAAACGGGACCGGCGTTGGCGCTGGCGGGAGCGGCGGGCTAGTGGCACCGAACTCCGGAACTCCTCCCCTCCTCATCGACCCGGGGCTTGACGTTCCGGAGGCCGGCACCGTTGCCAGCGGTGCCTCCCCCGACGCCGTGACCACCCTGCGCCGCTCCGCCGATGCGGCCGGCGGCGCCCGTCGCCTGCTGGCCCGCCTTCGCGACGTCATGGCCGCCGGCGGCACCGCCCAGTCGCGGCTGGACAAGATCGTCATGCTGATCGCCGCCGAGATGGGGGCGGACGTCTGTTCCTGCTACGTCATGCGGGCGGGCGAGGTGCTGGAGCTGTTCGCCACCATCGGCCTGAACCTGGACGCCGTGCACAAGACCCGCCTGCGGGTGGGCGAGGGCCTGGTGGGCGACATCGCCGCCCACGCCCGGCCGGTGGCCCTGGCCAACGCGCCCAGCCATCCCAACTTCGCCTATCGCCCGGAAACCGGCGAAGACCCGTTCGACAGCTTCATGGGCGTGCCCATCCTGCGCGGCGGCCGCGTGCGCGGGGTGCTGGCCATCCAGCACATCGCCCGCCGCGCCTATGACGAGCAGGACGTGGAGACGCTGGAGACCATCGCCATGGTGGTGGCCGAGCTGGTGGCCACGGGCGAGCTGGTCGACAACCGCGAACTGCAGGTGGCCAACGACCTGGTGCTGCTGCCGTCCCGCCTGGACGGCGTCAGCCTGAACCGGGGCATCGCCATGGCCGTGGCCGTGCTGCATCGGCCGCAACTGACCATCCGCCAGATGGTGGCGGATGATCCGGAGCTGGAGCTGAGCCGCCTGCGCGAGGCGGTGGACAGCATGCACTCCGCCATCGACCGGCTGTTGATCCTGTCGGGTGAAAACGGCGGCGAGCACCACGAGATCATCGAAACCTACCGCATGTTCGCGACCGACCGTGGCTGGCTGTCGCGCATCCGTGAGGCCATCCGCACCGGCCTGACGGCGGAGGCGGCGGTGCAGCAGGTGCAGAACGACAACCGCGCCCGCATGGCGTCGGTGACCGACAGCTACATCCGCGAACGCCAGCTGGACCTGGACGACATCACCAACCGCCTGCTGCAGCATCTGGCCGGGCGGCAGGACAAGGCCGATGGCGGCACCCTGCCGGAGGAGTTCGTGCTGGTGGCCCGCAACCTGGGCCCGGCCGAGCTGCTGGATTACGACCGCACCCGGCTGCGCGGCCTGGTGCTGGAGGAAGGGGCGGCCTACAGCCACGTGGCCATCGTGGCCCGCGCCCTGGACATTCCCGTGGTGGGCCAATGCACCGGCGTGCTGAGCCGCGTCGACCCGCTGGACTTCGTCATCGTCGACGGCGACCACGGCCAGGTTTTCGTGCGCCCCGCGGAAGACATCACCGAGGCCTTCCTGAAAAGCATCGAGGTGGGGGAGGAGCGCAAGCGCGAGTTCGCCGCCGCCCGCGAGTTGGAGTCGGTGACGCGCGACGGCGTGCCCGTGCGCCTGATGCTGAACGCCGGCCTGCTGATCGACCTGCCCCACCTGCACGCCACCGGCGCCGACGGCATCGGCCTCTACCGCACCGAAATCCCCTTCATGGTGCGGCACACCTATCCCGACACGGCGGTGCAGAAGGAAACCTACGCCAAGGTGCTGGACGAGGCGGGGGAGAAGCCCGTCACCTTCCGCACCCTGGATGTGGGCGGGGACAAGACCCTGCCCTATTTCCCCGACCTGGGCGAGGAGAACCCGGCCCTGGGCTGGCGCGCCATCCGCATCGGCCTGGACCGCCCGGCCATGCTGCGCAAACAGTTGCGGGCCCTGCTGTGGGCGGCGTCGGGCCGCGACCTGCGGGTGATGTTCCCCATGGTGGCCGAGGTGTCGGAGTTCATCCGTGCCCGCCGCGTGCTGGACCTGGAACTGCGCCGGCTGCACCAGGACGGCGTGGCCCCGCCCCGCGACCTGAAGGTGGGCGTGATGATGGAGGTGCCGGCCCTGCTGTTCCAGCTGGACGCGCTGCTGCCCCACATCGACTTCATGTCCGTGGGGTCCAACGACCTGTTGCAGTACCTGTTCGCCAGCGATCGCGGCAACCCCATGCTGAACAACCGCTATGACCTGCTGTCGCCGGCCATGCTGTCGGTGCTGCGCATGCTGGTCCGGCGCTGCGACGCGGCCGGGGTGCAACTGTCGCTGTGCGGGGAGATGGCCAGCCGGCCCCTGGACGCCATGGCCCTGCTGGGCTGCGGCTTCCGCACCCTGTCGATGAGCCCAGGCGCCTTCGGCGAGGTCAAGACCATGATCCGCTCGGTGGACGTGGGCGTGTTGCAGCACTTCCTGGACAGCCTGCTGGGCCGGCCGGACCGCAGCCTGCGCCTGCATCTGCTGGCCTTCGCCCGGGACCACGGCGTGCGGTTGTAATTCCGTGGGGCACATCCCCAGTGGGCGCCCTGTCGGCCGCCCCGTGGATAAATCCAAGGGGCGTATGTCCGCCGGTGTTCCGGGCGGCGGGAGGCTTACTGTGGTTGCGGTACCGCGAGCCCCTTGATAAGACTCCGCCCAACATCGTCGTCGGCGTAATAAACGAACCGGCGGTTGGGATAATTCGTGCACCATTCTGTGCTGGGACAGCCGTCATGACTGAACGCCGCGACCGTTATCGGGACATGATAGACGCCGGTCGTGCCGCCGAACCGCAGGCCCCGCGCCAAACGGTGGGCGACATCCTGCGCCTGCGGCGCGAGGAGCTGGGGTACGACCTGGCGGGCGTGGCCAACGTCCTGCGCATCCGCCGCGCCTACCTGGAAGCCATCGAGGACGGCCGTTACGGCGACCTGCCGGGCCAGGCCTACATCCTGGGCTTCCTGCGCAGCTACGCCGATCTGCTGGGCATCGATTCCGGCGACCTGCTGAACCGCTTCAAGGATGAAACGGCGGGCCATGTCCGCCCGGCGGAGCTGTACCTGCCCATCCCGGTGAGCGAGAACCGCGTGCCCAGCGGCGCCCTGATGGTGGCGGCGGTGGTGCTGGCCGCCGTCCTCTATGGCGGCTGGTATCTCTATTCCTCCGCCGACCGTAGCGCGCTGGACCTGGTGCCCAAGCTGCCGGAGCGGCTGGCCCACCTCACGGGCAGCGGCGACACCTCGTCCCCGCCGCCGGCCAACGTGCTGCCGGCCCCGGCGGTGCAGGCCCTGCTGAACCAGGCGCAGCCCACGGCACCAGAGGTGGGCGCGGCGCCGGACGCCACCGCCCCGATGCCCGATGCCATGCCGGGTCCCGTGCCGGTGGCCCCGGCCGGCGGTCAAACCGCCCCGCAGGCAGGCACCACCGCACCGGCCGGTGTCCCCGCGCCCGGCCCCGCCACCCCCGTCCCGGCGGGAAAGACGGTCCCGGCGGCAACGCAGCCGGCGGCCCCCGTGACGTCGGAAGCGCCGGATGACGAGGCGCCGCAAATGCCGGACCTGGGCCAGCCCAAGAGTGCGGCCGCCGACACCGACGCCGCACCGGCCGATACTGGCATGCGGCCCGACACCACAGCCCCGGGCACAGCGCCGGTGGCCACCAAGGGCCGCGTCTTCGGCCAGACCGGACCCGCCCGCGTGGTGGTGCGCGCCACGGACGAAAGCTGGATCCAGGTGCGCGACGCCAAGGGCACGCTGTGGGCGTCCCGCGTGCTGCACCCGGGCGACAGCTTCCGCGCACCCGACGTGCCCGGCCTGTCCCTGGAAACCGGCAACGCCGGCGGCGTCGTCATCAGCCTGGACGGCAAGGATCTGCCGGCGCTGGGCGCCAAGGGCCAGGTGGTGCGCAGCTATCCCCTGCAACCGGACGATCTACAGGCGCGGGGGGTGCATTGATGGCGTCGCTGTTTAACGGCCGGGCGGTCGCCGCCGCCGGCCTTTGCGCCTGCGTCGCCCTGACGGCCAGCCTCGCCTCCCCGGCGGCGCGGGCTGCGGGCCGCGTCCGCCAGATCGACGTCGACGTGGCCAAGGCGGCCCAGCCGCTGGACCGCTTCTACGACCTGTCCATCGGGTCCGATTACCCGGGCACCCTGATGCGCCCGGACAGCATGGCGCAGCTGAGGACCACGCAGGATGAGCTGGGCTTCCGCTACATCCGCTTCCACGCCATTTTCCACGACGTGCTGGGCACGGTGAAGGTCGAGAACGGCGCCATCACCTACGACTGGAGCAAGATCGACCAGTTGTACGACGACCTGAAGGCGCGCGGGCTGAAGCCCTTCGTGGAGCTGGGCTTCACGCCCAAGGCCATGGCGACGTCGGACAACAAGATCTTCTATTGGGAGGGCAACACCTCCCACCCCAGGCCCAACGCCTGGCGCGACCTGATCACCGCCTTCGTCCAGCACATCGAAGCGCGCTATGGCCAGGCCGAGGTGCGCAGCTGGTTCTTCGAGGTGTGGAACGAGCCCAACCTGGCCGGCTTCTGGGAGGGGGCGGACCAGCAGGCCTATTTCGCCCTGTACGACCTGACCGCCAACACCATGAAGGCGATCGACCCCGAACTGAAGGTGGGCGGCCCCGCCACCGCCGGCGCCGCTTGGGTGCCGGAGTTCCTGGACCATGTGGCGCACAGCGGCGCGCCGGTGGATTTTGTCACCACCCACACCTATGGCGTGGATGGCGGCTTCCTGGATGAGGCGGGCAAGGCCGACACCAAGCTGTCACCCTCGCCCGACGCCATCGTGGGCGACGTGCGCAAGGTGCGCGAGCAGATCGCCGCCTCCCGCTTCCCGCACCTGCCGCTCTATTTCACGGAGTGGAGCACCAGCTACACCCCCCGCGACCTGGTGCACGACAGCTACATCAGCGCGCCCTACATCCTGGCCAAGCTGAAGGCCAGCCAGGGCATGGTCCAGGGCATGAGCTACTGGACCTACAGCGACCTGTTCGAGGAGCCCGGCCCGCCCACCGCCCCGTTCGAGGGCGGCTTTGGCCTGATGAACCGCGAGGGCATCCGCAAGCCGGCCTATTTCGCCTACAAGTACCTGCACGCGCTGCAGGGCGACGCCGTGCCGGTGACGGACGGTCAGGTCATGGCGTCCGCGGCGGAGGGCAAGGCCGCGGCCCTGGTGTGGGACTTCCAGCAGCCGCGCCAGCCGGTCAGCAACCGGTCCTTCTACAGCAAGATCGTGCCCAGCAAGCCGGCGCCGGCCATCAAGGTGGCGTTCCACGGGCTGAAGCCGGGACAGTACCGCCTGGCGGTCCACCGCACCGGCTATCGCGCCAACGACGCCTATTCCGCCTACATCGACATGGGCGCGCCCAAGGCCCTGTCGCCGGAGCAATTGGCCAAGCTGACCGACCTGACGCGCGACCTGCCGGAGGCGGACAAGACCGTGACCGTCGGCGCCGATGGCCGCTACGCCGTCCCGCTGCCCATGCACAGCAACGACATCGTGCTGGTCACGCTGGAAAAGAGCGGTGCGGAAAAGAGCGGTGCCGACACCGGCGGCAAGTAAGCCTTTCTCTTCGGTCGCTTAACCGTTACCGGCCGTGCCGTCCCGCACGCGGCGCGATGATGCCTTGTGCGATGGCCTCTTGATCCCGGGGCCGTCCGGCAGCACTTTACGGTCAAAATTCCCTCATGAGGCCCGTTCCCATGTCCACCTCCCATCGTGCGTATCGCCAGATCCTGCGCCGGCCCTCCCGTCAAATTCGTGTCGGCAAGGTCCTGGTCGGCGGCGACGCGCCGATCTCCGTCCAGACCATGACCAACACGCTGACCGCCGACGCCAAGGCGACCATCGAGCAGGTGTTGCGGGCCGAAGAGGCCGGCGCCGACATGGTCCGCGTCTCCTGCCCCGACGAGGAGTCGACGGCAGCGCTGAAGGAGATCGTGAAGGCGGTGAACGTGCCCATCGTGGCCGACATCCACTTCCACTATAAGCGCGCCATCGAGGCCGCCGAGGCGGGCGCCGCCTGCCTGCGCATCAACCCCGGCAACATCGGATCGCACGACCGCGTGCGCGAGGTGGTGCAGGCCGCCAAGGACCATGGCTGCGCCATGCGCATCGGCGTCAACGCCGGCTCGCTGGAGCGCGAGCTGCTGGAACGCTATGGCGAGCCCTGCCCCGAAGCCCTGGTGGAAAGCGCCCTGACCCACGCCAAGATCCTGGAGGACCATGACTTCCGGGAGTTCAAGATTTCCGTGAAGGCGTCGGACGTGTTCCTGGCCGTGGCCGCCTACCAGGGCCTGGCCGAGGCCTGTGACTATCCCCTGCACATCGGCATCACCGAGGCCGGCGGCCTGCGCGCCGGCACCGTGAAGTCGTCCATCGGCCTGGGCATGCTGTTGTGGTCGGGCATCGGCGACACCATCCGCGTGTCGCTGTCCGCCCCCCGGAGGAGGAGGTCAAGGTCGGCTTCGAGATGCTGAAGTCGCTG
This sequence comes from Nitrospirillum goiasense, assembly GCF_034427435.1. Classification (NCBI taxonomy): domain Bacteria; kingdom Pseudomonadati; phylum Pseudomonadota; class Alphaproteobacteria; order Rhodospirillales; family Azospirillaceae; genus Nitrospirillum; species Nitrospirillum goiasense. Next base: position 638,371 of record NZ_JAXQNP010000002.1, read on the forward strand.
GGCCTGCGCCGTCGCGGCGTCACCGTCATTTCCTGCCCGTCCTGTGCCCGCCAGCAGTTCGACGTCATCAAGACGGTCGAGGTGCTGGAGGAACGCCTGGCCCACATCACCACCCCCATGACCGTCTCGGTCATCGGCTGCGTTGTGAACGGCCCGGGTGAGGCCACCATGACCGACATCGGCTTCACCGGCGGCGGCAAGGGCGTGCACCAGGTGTTCCTGGCCGGCCAGCCGGCCCACCGCCTGAAGGATGAGAGCATCGTCGACCACCTGGTGTCGCTGGTGGAAAAGAAGGCCGAGGAAATCAAGGCCGCCCAGGCCGCCGAAGAAGCCGCCGCCGCGGCCGAGTAGCCTGAAAGTGCCCGCGGCATGAGTCTTCGCTCATGCCGCTAGGCTGCGACCGCAGCCGCCGGAAGTTTCTGGGGACCGTCAGCGGACCGGAAACTGAGGATAAGCCAAGCGGCCGGATGGCCGCGCCCGGCGCTTGAGGGGCTTTAGTCAGCCCGGACACGGGATGACGGAACGACCATGACCACATTGGAAGAACGGTTCGGGGACACGCTGGCCAAGCTGTCGGCCCGGCATGACGAACTGCGCGACGCCCTGGCGACGGGCACGCTGGCGGCCGACGCCTACACCCGCATGAGCAAGGAGTTCGCGGAGCTGACGCCGGTGGCGGAGTCCATCGCCACATTGCGCCGCGCCCGGGCCGACCTGGCGGATCTGGCCCGCATGGCGGAGGCGGAAGCCGACCCGGAGATGCGGGAACTGGCGCAGGATGAACTGCTGCAGGCGGAGAAGGCCCTGCCCGGCCTGGAACGCCAGGTCATGCTGGCCCTGCTGCCCAAGGACGCGGCTGACGACAAGAACGCCATGCTGGAAGTGCGCGCCGGCACCGGTGGCGATGAAGCGGCCCTGTTCGCCGCCAACCTGTTCGACATGTACCGGCGCTACGCCGGCATCCAGGGCTGGCGCTTCGAGGTCATCGAGATCTCCGAGACCGGGCTGGGCGGCTACAAGGAAGCCATCGCCAGCATTTCCGGCCGGGGCGTGTTCCGCCGGCTGAAGTTCGAATCGGGCGTGCACCGGGTGCAGCGCGTGCCAGCCACCGAAACCCAGGGCCGCATCCACACCTCCGCCGCCACCGTGGCCGTGCTGCCCGAGGCGGAGGAGGTGGACATCCAGATCGACGAGAAGGACCTGCGCATCGACGTGTTCCGCTCGTCCGGCCCCGGCGGGCAGTCGGTCAACACCACCGACAGCGCCGTGCGCATCACCCACCTGCCCACCGGCCTGGTGGTCAGCCAGCAGGATGAGAAGTCGCAGCACAAGAACAAGGCCAAGGCCCTGCGCGTGCTGCGCTCCCGCCTCTATGACCTGCAGCGCAGCGCCCTGGACGCGGAGCGCGCGGCCAACCGCAAGAGCCAGGTGGGCAGCGGCGACCGTTCCGAACGCATCCGCACCTACAACTTCCCCCAAGGCCGGGTGACCGACCACCGCATCAACCTGACGCTCTACAAGATCGACAAGGTCATGGCGGGCGAGGCCCTGGACGAGGTGGTGGAGGCGCTGATCGCCCAGGACGAGGCGGAGCGCCTGGCCGAACTACAGTGAGCGCGGCGATCCCTCCCCCCGCGCCCCTGCGCACCGTGCTGAAGGCGGCCGAGGAAAAGCTGGCCGCCGCCGGCTGCGCCAGCCCCCGGCTGGACGTGCGCCTGCTGGCGGAGGAGGCGCTGGGCTGGTCGCGCACCACCCTGCTGCTGGAGGGCGACCGCCCCGTGCCGGCCGAGGCCCAGGCCGCGCTGGCCGCCCTGGTCGACCGCCGCGCCGCGCGCGAGCCGGTGTCCCGCATCCTGGGCAAGCGGGAGTTCTGGAGCCTGGAGTTCCGCCTGGCCCCGGACACGCTGGACCCCCGGCCCGATACCGAAACCCTGGTGGAAACGGCCCTGCGCCACCTGCCCGACGGCCAGCGCCCCCGGCGCCTGCTGGATTTGGGCACGGGCAGCGGCTGCATCCTGCTGGCCCTGCTGTCCGAACTGCCGGGCGCCTGGGGCCTGGGCGTGGACATAGCCCCCGGCGCCGCGCGGGCCGCCGCCGCCAACGCGCGGGATCTGGGCTTCGCGAACCGCAGCGCCTTCCTGGTGGGCAGTTGGACGGACGCCCTGGCGGACGGCGCGTCCGGGGGGGCCGCTTCGACGCCATCGTGTCCAACCCGCCCTACATCCCGGCGGCTGATATCGCCGGCCTGGAGCCGGAAGTGCGGACCTTCGACCCCCGGCGCGCCCTGGATGGCGGCGCCGACGGTCTGGACCCGTACCGCCACCTGGCCAAGGTCGCCGGCGGACTGCTGGTGCCCGGCGGGCTGCTGGCGGTGGAGCATGGCGCCGGCCAGGGGGCGGACGTGGCGGCCCTGTTCGCCGCCGCGGGCCTGGAGGTCCTGGAGCGGGTCGACGACCTGGCCGGGCATGACCGCGTGGTCGCCGCCCGTACCCCGCCCGGCGCCCCCGCCTCCTCCTAAAGGACGGAAAAACACCGACGGACCTGACCGTCTGCGCCGGGAACGCAGGGGCGCTTCGCCAAAAAAGATGTTGGATTAGCGGGATACTGCGTTTAGGGTCGTTTTCGCGTGGTGAAGGCCGAAGGGGCGACGCGCCAGGTCCAAACGGGGAAACACCCGTGCAGGGGTCCGGCTAGCGTTCATGGGCCAAGAATGATCACCACGGCATGCCAGTTTGCCCAGCATGGTCGATCCGGTGTCAATCCGGGTAACGGGTGGATTCCGGGATCGGATGCAGCGGCGCGGATGGAAAAGCTCCGCCCCCTTGGCACGGCATGCATGGAACTCCAACGGGGCTAGAGCAGCAGTCGGATGAGACAGGGACCGAACTCCAGGCGTTCGCGTGGACGCGGCGGTAACAACGGTGGCAATGCCGGCGGCAACGGCGGCGGCAATGGCAACAACGGGGGCGGTAATAACCGCCGCCAGAACGTGCCCCTGCGTCACCAGACCTTTGACAGCAACGGCCCGGATGTGCGCATCCGCGGCAACGCCTTCCAGGTGCATGAGAAGTACCTGGCCCTGGCCCGCGACGCCCAGTCGTCCGGCGACCGGGTGGCGGCGGAAAACTACCTGCAGCATGCGGAGCACTATTTCCGCATCATCACGCAGATCAACGAGGCCGAGCAACGCCAGCGCGGCGGCGAGCCCCGGCCTTACCAGCCGCAGACGGGCTACGACGACGCCGACGGCGGCGAGGCGTCCGACGAGGCCGAGGCCGACAGCCCGGCCGAAGACGAGCGCGAGCCGCTGAGCGCGTGATCTTAAAAAGCCCCGCCCTCACCGGTGGGGCTTTTTGTTGCCCTGTTTTGGGTGGCTCAGGCGCCGGCGGCCCCTGTCAGGGCCTCGGGCCTTGGAGGGAGCCCGCCCCGATGCTGGGGACGCAAGAACAAATGACCGCTATGCGGCGACGGCACGCTCTTGCGCTTGTTCACGACAGGACCGGTCGTTATTCTGCGCCTCCGTGAAACAAAAAGACCCGCCGCAGGGGTTTTGGCGTTTCGGAAATGTCGGTCCGCATCAGAGTGAAGATCCATGGGCAAGCCGCGCACCCTCTATGACAAGATCTGGGACAGCCATGTCGTTCACCGGCAGGAGGACGGCACATGCGTGCTCTATATCGATCTCCACCTCGTGCATGAGGTGACGAGCCCGCAGGCGTTCGAAGGACTGCGCATGGCCGGCCGCAAGGTGCGCCGCCCGTCCGCGACCCTGGCCGTGGCCGACCACAACGTCCCCACCAGCCATGACCGCCTGGCCGGCATCAAGAATGAGGAAAGCCGCGTCCAGGTCGAGCAGCTGGCGATCAACACCAAGGAATTCGGCGTCGACTACTACGACATGTCCGACATCCGCCAGGGCATCGTCCACGTCGTGGGGCCGGAGCAGGGCCTGACCCAGCCGGGCATGACCATCGTCTGTGGTGATAGCCACACGGCCACGCACGGCGCGTTCGGCGCCCTGGCCTTCGGCATCGGCACGTCGGACGTGGAGCATGTGCTGGCCACGCAGACCCTGCTGCTGAAGCCGTCGAAGAACATGCGCATCACCGTGGATGGCGAGCTGCCCGTGGGCGTGACCGCCAAGGACGTGGTGCTGGCCATCATCGGCAAGATCGGCACCGCCGGCGGCACCGGCCATGTCATCGAGTTCGCCGGCTCCGTCATCCGGGGCCTGAGCATGGAAGGCCGCATGACGGTCTGCAACATGGCCATCGAGGCGGGGGCCCGCGCCGGCCTGATCGCCCCGGACGAGACGACGTTCGAGTACCTGAAGGGCCGCCCGCAGGCCCCCAAGGCCGCGACCTGGGAACAGGCCATCAACTGGTGGAAGAGCCTGCCGTCAGACGAAGGCGCGGTGTACGACCGCGAGGTGGTGCTGAAGGCCGAGGACATCGCCCCCATGGTCACCTGGGGCACCAGCCCGCAGGACGTGCTGCCCATCACCGCCGCCGTGCCCAACCCCGCCGACGAGGCGGATGAACACCGCCGCGCCGCCATGGAGCGCGCGCTGAAGTACATGGGCCTGACGGCCGGCACCCCGCTGGACGCCATTCCCGTAGACAAGGTCTTCATCGGTAGCTGCACCAACAGCCGCATCGAGGACCTGCGCGCCGCCGCCAAGGTGGTGGAGGGCCGCCATGTGGCCGACGGCATCTACGCCATGGTGGTCCCGGGATCCGGCCTGGTGAAGGAACAGGCGGAGGCCGAGGGCCTGGACAAGGTGTTCACCGCCGCCGGCTTCGACTGGCGGGAGCCCGGCTGCTCCATGTGCCTGGCCATGAACGACGACAAGCTGAAGCCGGGGGAGCGCTGCGCCTCCACCTCCAACCGCAACTTCGAAGGCCGCCAGGGCCCCGGTGGCCGCACCCATCTGGTGAGCCCCGAGATGGCCGCCGCCGCCGCCCTGACCGGCAAGCTGACGGACGTGCGCTCGCTCAACTGAGCGGACGCCCCGGAGCGATCTGAGCAACGGCGCGGGCCCTTCGGGTTCCGCGCCGTTGGCGTTTCAGCGATGGCCCACGCCTGCCCGGGTCACAGCCCGTCCACCGGGTTGGTGGCCGGAGCGAAGACCTGGCCGGCCTGGATCAGATGCCGCCGGGCCTCGTACTCGCGTAGCGCCCAGTCGACGCTGGGGAAGGCCAGGTCGGTCCAGGGAATCTCATCCCAGGCGAACAGGGCGACCTCCTGGCTTTCCACGCCGGCGGCGATGTCCGGACTGGTCAGGGTGGCCAGGTAGATCAGTTGCACCTGGCTGATGCGGGGGATGTTGTAGACGGCCAGCAGGGGCCCGATGGCCAGGCGGGCGCCCGCCTCCTCCCACGCCTCGCGGGCGGCGCCCTCCTGGGTGCTTTCCCCCAGCTCCATGAAGCCGGCCGGCAGCGTCCAATAACCGATGCGGGGCGGGATGGCGCGGCGGCACAGCAGGATGCGGTCCTGCCACAAGGCGACGGAGCCCACCACGATCTTGGGATTGTCATAGGCGATGTAGCCGCAGTCGGGGCAGACCAGCCGTTCCCGATCCTCCCCCGGCGGCACCGTCACCACACGGGGCCCGAACGCGGGCGCGGGATCGGACATGGATGCACTCCCTTGGCTTCCGTCGCGCCACTATGGGCTCAAGAATCGTGTTTGGGTACCCACGGGATGCGGGCGAAGGTCACGCCCTCATCCTCCAGCTCCGCCGCTTCCTCATCAGTGGTCTGGCCGTAGATGGGCTTGGCCTCGGCCTCGCCGTAATGGATTTTGCGCGCCTCCTCGGCGAAGCGGTCGCCGACATGGGTGGCGTTGGCCTCCACCTGGCGGCGCATCTCCCGCAACAGGGACAGCACCGCCGCCGGGCCCTGGGCCGCCGCCTCGGCCATCACCGCCGGCGTCACCTCCGGTGCGGGCTGTGGGGGGGCCGCCGCCGGGACGGGGGCCGGCTCCTCCTCGACGCGACCGCCCTGGCCCTTGGCCCGGCCCTTGGCGATGCGGGGAGCCATGGGCGCCTTGCTCACGCCGTGGTCGCCACAGACGGCGCACGCGACCTCACCCGCCGCCAGTTGCTGATCACAGGCGTCGGCGTTCCGGAACCAGACATCGAAGGTGTGGCCCTGGCCACATTTCATTTCATACAGGATCATGGGGTGGAATCTTGAGGGGCGCGGCGCCGTGCGGCGACTCGGGACTGGAAAGTGTCATATACAGTCTGGATGTGGGTGGGAAAAGCCGCCGTGACAATGGACCGGCACAGGCAATGGACCGGCACATCGGCTCCATCCCCCGCGCATCATACACCACCCTTTATAGCTAGGGCCCACGCCATGACATTGTCCGTTTGCGATCCCCGGGGCCAGCCCAGCGCCTGGGTGGCCCGTTTCGCGCCGTTGGTGGCCCGGGGCGGCGCCGTTCTGGACGTGGCCAGTGGCGGCGGCCGGCATGCCCGCTTATTCCACGGGCGGGGCCACCCGGTCACGGCGGTGGACATCGACCTGCGCGGCCTGGCCGACCTGGCGGACCAACCGGGCGTGACCCTGCTGCAGGCGGATCTGGAGGGGGAGGCGCCGGTGGATTTGGGCGGCGCCTATGCCGGCATCGTCGTCACCAACTACCTGCACCGGCCGCTGCTGCCGCGCCTGCCCACCCTGCTGGCCCCGGGCGGGGTGCTGCTGTACGAGACCTTCGCCCAGGGCAACCAGCGCCATGGCCGGCCCTCCAGCCCCGCCTTCCTGTTGCGCGCGGGCGAACTGCTGGCCCTGGCGCGGGACGCCGGCCTGCAAGTGGTCGCCTTCGAACAGGGGGAGATCGCCCTGCCCCGCGCCGCCGTGGTGCAGCGCCTGGCCGCCGTGCGTCCGCTGCCGGCCCCGGACCTGGAGGGGGAGCCAGAGCCGCGCCCCCTGCCGCACGCCTGAAAACACGAACGGCCCCGACCGCTGGGGCCGGGGCCGTCCTGTTCAGGAGGCGTGCGAGGGCTGAGGCTTACTTCTTGGGCGCGGCGGTTTCGCTGCCGGCTTCGGCCTTGGCCTTCTTCGCATGATGATGGGCGACCTTCTTGGTCTCCTTCTTCGTGCCCTCGGCCTTGGTTTCCGCCTTGGCCTCGGTCTTCGTCTCGGACACCTTGGCGTCGGACTTCACCTCGGCGGCCTTGGTCGCGTCCACCGGCTTGCCAGCCTCGGCGGCGTTCTGCGCCGGGGCGGTCGTCGTGGCCGCGGGGGTGCCCGCAGGGGTGGCGGCGACGGGGGCGGCAACGGTCGTGGAGGCGGCGGCCTTGGCCGGGGCGGCGGGGGTGTCCGCCGCGAACGCCCCGTAAGACACCATCACAGCCGCGGCGGTAGCGAGGGCCAGCAGGGGACGGCGGTGGGCGAACATGCTCATGGTCGTGATCCTTGGTTTGATCGGGCGTCCCACCATCGGGGCGCAGGGTCATAATCCCAAGGGATGAGGGCCGTCGTTGGCCCGGATTATGGCAAAGACGCGATTTCATCACGGCCTTTCCGCCGAACTCCTTGCCGAAAGATTAAGACTTTTCCGCCCTATATGCCCGGCCGCCGCCGCGTACTATGAGCGTCGGGCGTAGGCGGGGGCTGGGGCTGGGGCGGGTGGCATGGATAGCGCGAAGGACCTGAAGGACCGGGAGCACATCGCCAAGCTGGTCCGCCTGATGGGGTCGGAACACGAGGGGGAGGCCACCACCGCCTTGCGGAAGCTGCAGGGTGCCCTGAGGCAACGCGGCCTGAACTTCAACGACCTGGGATACTGGATCACCCAGCCGGCACCCACCGCCACGCGAACGGGACCAGCCGACCACACCGCCTGTAACCGCCGCGCCAACGACCTGACGCGGCAGAACCAGCAACTGACCCTCAGCCTGCGGGAGGCCCAGGCCCAGCTTACCGCCGCGCGCGCCGCCGCCCAAAAGGCGGAGGCCCGCGTGGTTCAGTTGACGACGGAAGGGGAGGCCGCGCGCCGCCAGGGCCGCCGGCACTGGTGGGCCCACGGAGCCGCAGGCGCGCTGGTGTGCGCCCTGGCCGTGCTCATGACCGTGCATTCCGCGACCGTGCCACCACCGCGCCCCGTGGCCACGGGACCGGGGGGCCACCCGGTGGCCACCGATGATCCGCGACCCGCCGTACCCGCCAAACCGCGCGTCCCGGCCAAGCCAATGACGGCGCCCACGGATGCCGTCCTGCGCCGTGACCGCGAAATCGCCGAGCGCACCGCCTATCTCTACGGATCGCCGGGCCGGGAAGAGACCATCGACACCCTGTTGACGCCGCACACCCCGGTGGAGGTGCTGGCGGGCGACGTGGTTCCCGGCTGGCTGCGGGTCCATGTGGAAACCGAAGACGGGGACAAGGTGGGTTACGTCCAGGCGGGCCGTATTGGACCCCGCGCGGCCGGAGCGCCTTGAAAGGGGAGGGACCGTGAGTTGGGGCCGTCACTGGCCCTTGGGCTGGTCGTCCGCCTTTTTCCCATCGGTCTTTGGCGTCGCCTTGCCCGCCGCGTCATCCTTCAGCGGGTCCTTGCCATCCAGGCGCAGGATGTTGTCCTGGGCGGCGGCGCCGGCGGCGGTGTCGCCCGCCACCTGGACGGCGTGGGACCAATCGGCCTTGGCCCCGACCTTGTCGCCCCGGTCGGCCTTGATGTTGCCGCTGAGCAGCAGGCCCTGGGCGTTGTCCGGGTCCAGCGACAGGGCCATGCGCAGGTCGCGCCCGGCCTCCACGTCGCGGCCCAGGCGGTGCTTGGTCTCCGCCCGCATGATGATGGCGTCAACGCGCCCGCCATCCAGGGTCAGCGCCCGGTCCAGGTCACGCAGCACGTCCCACCAGCGCTCCGCCCCCGCCCGCTCGGTGGCGCGGTCGATCAGCAGGTCGGGATCGGTGGGCTGCAGGCCGATGGCCTTGGTGTAGTCGATGTCCGCCTTGGCGTGTTCCTTGGCGTTGAACCAGGCCCAGCCCGCTTTGCCCCACAGTCCCGCCGTCACCTTGGGCGGCAGGCCCAGGGCGGGAATCACCGCCTCCAGCGCCACCGCTGATTCCTTGTATTCGCCCCGGAATAGCTGCGCCATGGCCTGGCAGAGGCGGGCATCGTCGCCGCCGCCCTTCTTTTCCCACAGCTGGGCCTCGGCATAGGCGAAGTCGGGCAACTGCTTCGCCCGCTCCAGGCAGGTGTCGCGGTTCAGGGCCACGGGCGCGGCACCGGCCGCGCCGGCGATGCCGCACAGGACGGTGACCGCCGCCGCCAGGCGGGCGGAAAAGCGGAGGGGGTGCTTGAGGGTAATCATCATGGCGCCTAGAGTCCCGAACGGCGGATGGATCGCAAGTGCTTTCATCCCGGGCCTTGCCGATTCGGGCGCGGCCACGGGTCACAGGATAGCACGGGCGGACACCGCCCCGGCAGGCGTGGATCCCTGCCATCCTGAAGGTGCAGGGGTCGCCGCCGGCGCCCCTTATGGTTAACGGAGCCTGATGCCATGCCGCAGTCCCCCCGCCCCGCCGCCTGTTCTGCTTCGGCCTGGGGTTCAGCGCCACGGCCCTCGCCCACCGGCTGCTCGATGCCGGCTGGCAGGTCGCCGGCACCTGCCGCACGGCGGAGAAGGCGGCCGCCCTGCGCGCGCGGGGCATCGAGGCCCATGTCTTCGGCCCCGGCCAGGCACTGGACCCGGCGGCCCTACCCGGCACCACCCATTTGCTGGACTCCGTGCCGCCCACCGCGGAGGGGGACGGCGTGGTGGCGGCGCTGACGCCCGCCATCCTGGCCCTGCCCAGCCTGCGCTGGGTGGGCTATCTCTCCACCACCGGCGTCTACGGCAACCGGGACGGCGGCTGGGTGGACGAATCGGCGCCGGTGCAGCCCAGCACGGAACGGGGCGTGGCCCGCGCGGTGGCGGAGGGACAGTGGATGGCCCTGCATGAGGCCCACGGCCTGCCCGTCCACCGCTTCCGCCTGCCCGGCATCTACGGCCCCGGGCGCAGCGCGCTAGACCAGATGCGAGCCGGCACAGCGCGGCGGGTGGACAAGAAGGGCCAGGTGTTCAGCCGCATCCACATCCACGATCTGGGCAGCGCCCTGATGGCCAGCATGGACCGGCCCAATCCCGGCGCCATCTACAACGTCGCCGACGACCATCCCTGCCCCTCGCCCGAGGTCGTGGCCTATGCCGCCGAGTTGTTGGGGCTGGAGCCGCCGCCCCTGGTGCCGTTCGAGCAGGCCAACCTGTCGCCCATGGCTACCAGCTTCTATGGGGAGAACAAGCGCATCTCCAACGCCCGCATCAAGGCGGAGCTGGGGGTCACCTTGCGCTATCCCAGCTACCGCGAGGGGCTGGCGGATCAGTTGAGGGCGGACCAATTGGCGGCGGAGAGCGACGCTCACCGCCCCTGAGGGGCCGCCGGCGCGTAGGCGGAGAAGGTGACGCGGGCGGTCTGCGTCGCCTTCTGTGCCACGTCCAGCCCGCCGCCCTCGGCCCCGGCGCCGTCCGCCGTCTTGGCCATGGCCATCATTGGCGCGCGCGGGGCCATGCCGCCGCCAATCACCGGGGCGTTGAAATCCACCCGGCCGACGCGGAAGTCCCGGCCGGGGAAGGCGGTGTTCAGCCCCTTCATCTCTTCCGTGACGCGGCGGTACAGCGTCTCTCGTAGGCGGGTGCGGACGGCCTCCTGCTCCGCCAGGGTAGGGGTGAAGTCCACGCCCGCCACGCGGATTTGCAGGCCGGCGCGGCTGGCCTGACGCGCCCGGTCGGCCAGGCCGCCCAACTGCGCCTCGGGCAGGCGCGCCTCCAGCTCCGCCCGCCAATGGTCCAGGCCGGCGGCGTCCTGCTGCCGGTCAAAGGCGACGACACGCCACTCGCCCTTGTCCGACACGCTCTGCGCCGCCTTCAGCACGTCGGCGCGGGCGGAACCGGCGTTGCCGCCGCCGGCGTCCACCGTCAGGGACACGCGGGCCGTGTCGGTCTTCACCCAGTCCTCCGCCATCAGGGTCAGGGTCACCTGGTCCTGCACCGGCGGGGCCGTCATGACCTGCGCCGTGGCGGGGGCGGCGGCCAGGGGCAGGGCCCCGAGGCTGGCGGTCGCGATCAGGGAGGCGGCAATCAGGCTGCGCATCGGGGTCCACCCATCGTTCCTTGGCCGACGCGGAATGCACCGGCGATCCCCTTGCTTGTGGCAAAGGGTCACGGCGGATTTATGGCGGGAACAAATCAGCGGGATGGCTTGGCAAAACCAGCGCCCCCCAACCACCAGCGGCATGGGTTTCATGCCGCTGTAGGCCGCGACCGCGGCCGCCGGAACTTTTCGGGGAGCGTAAGCGGACTGGAAAGCGAGGATAAGCCCAGGGTGCGGATGCGCCCGCCCGGCGTCTGAGGGGGGAAAATTAAACCTTAAAAATCCAAATCCGCGTAGTGCTTGGGCGGCGGGGCACCGGGCAGGTGGTCGCCCAGCAGGGGACGGAAGCTGGGCCGGCACTTGATGCGCATGTACCAGTCCTTGGCCTCGGGATGCTGGTCCCACGGCACGTCGCCGAGATAGTCGATGGTGGACAGGTGGGCTGCCGCCGCGATGTCGGCCAGCGAGAACTCGTTGCCCGCCAGCCACTTCCGCCGGTCCGCCAGGTAGGCGATGTAGTCCAGGTGGTAATGGATGTTGGCCAGGCCGGCGCGAATGGCCTGGGCATGCGGCGTGCCGGAGCCGGAGAAACGCTTGATCAGCTTTTCGCCCACCAGGTTCTCCGTCACCTCCTGGTTGAACTTCACGTCGAACCAGGCGGCCAAGCGCCGCACTTCCGCCCGCAGCAGCACCTCGCGCCCCAGCAGGGTGGGGGCGTGGGGGTAGGCTTCTTCCAGGTAGCTGCAGATGGCGGCGTGTTCCACAACCGTCGCCCCGTCATCCTCGACCAGCACCGGCAGCTCGCCCGCCGGATTCAGCGCCAGGAACTCCTCACGGCGTTCCCAGGGCTTTTCGACCTCGAGTTCGACCTCAAGACGCTTTTCCGCCAGGACGACGCGCACCTTGCGCGCGAAGGGGGACAGGGGATGATGGATAAGTGTACGCATGAGGGCGGCAATCTAACGTAAGCGCGTTGAATCCAATAGAGCCTAAAGGCCTTAAGCGGAGATCACCCTATGGCCAAGCCCGAGTCATCCGCCCTAGGAATTAAGATAGAGCCCATTGGCCCCGATGACGAGGCCGCATGGCGTCCTTTATGGGATCAATACTGCGCTTTTTACCAGACCAGCGTGGATAACGCTGTGACATCTACGCTGTGGACCCGGCTCATGGACCCGGATTTCGCCATCAAGGCGCTGGTGGCGCGGGATGGCGATGGCCGCATCCTGGGCTTCTGCCATTACGTCCTGCACCCCAACACCTGGGGCACCAGCCCGATCTGCTATCTGGAAGACCTGTTCACCGACCCGGCCAGCCGTGGCCAGGGCGTGGGCCGGGCCCTGATCGAGCGCCTGGTGGCGCTGGGACGGGAGAGCGGCTGGGGCCGCGTCTACTGGCACACGCAAGCGACCAACACCACCGCCCGCCGCCTGTACGACGGCGTGGCCGGCGGCAGCGATGGCTTTGTGCGCTACGTGATACGTCTGTAGCGACCGAGACAATCTGACGCAGCCCCGCCCTCACCCCGCCGTCGCTGTTCCATTGACACAAATGCCAACAACCAACACTCCATCTTCTTGAAATCGGGCTCTTAAAATTGAGTTCGGTTCATTAGCGCGCCGCAATGGGCAGAATGATTTGTTGATAAATAGGGATAGGAAATGTTTCTCGAAAAAATGAAGGCGGTCATCGCCACGGTCGTATTGCTTGCTGTTGGTGGCTGCACGTCCAGCAGCACGACCCAGTCCAGTAAATCACCGCAATACACGGCCACACTGACGAAGCTGTTCGTGATCACCAATATGGGAAACGGCCTGCGCACGACGTTCGGCGACGAAACCGACGACTTCATTGCGCTCAGCAAAAGCAGCCTGGACAGCTGCGGGATTAAATCGGAGTTCCACACCAGGGACGACAAGCTGGCACTGAAGGACACCCTGTCCCAGCAGATCGCCCAGTTCGGCCCTGATGCCGTCTTGGAGCTGTCTTGGACCAAGGACGTCTCAGGCCGAGCCACACACGTCGTCAACTACACCGCCAACCTCTATGACCCGAAAAGCCGGTCGGTGGTGTGGACGGCGACCATAACCCTGAATCAGCACTACAAGGCTGGCGCGGAGATGGCGAGCGCCCTGATCGGCCAGATGAAGAAAGATGCAGTGCTGGGCGCGTCCTGCCAGACGCCCAAGGCATCTTGATGAGCAGGATGGAGATCATGACGTTCAGAAAAATCATGACGAGCGCCGTCTTGGCGGCACTACTCTCCGCCGGCGGCTGCGTTTCCAGCACCAAGGTCGAATCGAACCGGGCGACCGATTACACCCCCAACATCAAGAAACTGTTCATCCTTCCCAATCTGGGAAAGACGCTAATCACTGCCGACGGTAACGAGACCGGGCACGTCCTCGCCCTGCTCAAGGCTGGGTTCGAGGGATGTGGCATCATCGCCGCAGGCTATGCCGTGCAAGCCCTGGCCACCCCCAAAGCCATCGATGACGCAGCACCCGACGCCGTCCTGGACATCGCCTGGACCAAACAGACGCAACAGGGTTACGACAACACCGTCGATTATCTGGTGTCCCTGTACGACAGGCACAGCAAGGCCGTCGTCTGGAAGGCCTCTGTTCAGCTCAGCCAGCACCTAAAGGCTGCTGAGGAACTGTCCTACGCCATCACCAGCCGCATGCAAAAAGATGGACTGATCGGCGCCGCCTGCGTGACGCCTAAGCCCACTCTGTGATCCGTCCGGAAGCCGGCAATAAAAAAGGGGCGGCCCAATCGGGACCGCCCCTTTTTCATCTCAGCAGATGACCGTCGATCACACCGCCGCACCCTTGCGCGGTGTAGCCGTAGCCGCGCGCTCATGGCTGCGGATGAAGGACCGCACGCGCGGCATGATGTGCTCACGCCAGCGACGGCCGTTGAAGATGCCGTAATGGCCGACGCCCAGTTGCAGGTGGTGCTGTTTCATCTCCTCCGGCAGGCCGGCACACAGGGCGTGCGCCGCCACCGTCTGGCCGGGGGCGGAGATGTCGTCCAGCTCGCCCTCCACCGTGAACAGGGCCGTCTTCTTGATGGCCGAGGGGTCGACCCGCATGCCGCGGTAGTGCAGGGTGCCCTTGGGCAGGGCGTGCTCCTGGAACACCAGATTGACGGTCTGCAGGTAGAATTCCGCCGTCAGGTCCATGACCGACAGGTATTCGTCATAGAAGCGGCGGTGCGCCTCGGCGCTTTCGCCGTCACCGCGCACCAGGTGATTGAACATCTTCATGTGCTCGCCGACATGCCGGTCCAGGTTCATGGACATGAAACCGGTGAGCTGGACGAAGCCGGGGTACACATGGCGCATGGCGCCGGGATAGTAGGGCGGGACGGTGGTGGTCACCGTGCGCTCGAACCAGCCGATGTCGCGGGTCTCCGCCAGCTGGGTCACCTGGGTGGGCGACACGCGGGTGTCGATGGGCCCGCCCATCAGGGTCATGCTGCGCGGCTGGCAGTCGTCGGCGGTCTGGGCCATGACGGCGGCGGCGACCAGGGTCGGCACCGCCGGCTGGCAAACCGCGACGACATGGGTGTCCGGGCCCAGGAAGCGGATGAAATCCATCACGTATTCGACGTAGTCGTCGAAGTCGAAGCGGCCGCGGGCCAGCGGCACCAGCTTCGCGTCCACCCAATCGGTGATGTAGACGTCGTGGGCCGGCAGCAGCGCTTCCACCGTGCCGCGCAGCAGGGTGGCGTAGTGGCCCGACATGGGGGCCACCACCAGCACCTTGGGATCGCTGTGCGGCGTCGCGCGCTCAAAATGGCGCAGCACGCAGAACGGCTTGCGCAGCGCCGCCTTTTCCGTGACCGCGACCTCGCGCCCGTCGATGTGGGTGATGTTGAGGCCGAACTCCGGCTTGCCCCAGCGTCGGGTGGTGCGCTCGATCAGCTCACCGGCGGCGGCCATGGCACGGCCCATGCCGGTGTAGGACGCGGGCACGAAGGGGTGGCGGAACGTCGCCTGCGTCGCCTCCGCCACGAGGCGGAGGGGGGTGAGGGCGGCATGGTGCAGGTCAAAGAGCTGGTAAAGCACGCGGATCATCCTCGTCATTGGACGTGGCGGCGCCGTACGTCCCGCGCTGCGGGGCGGCGTCTCGGGAGTAAATAGGCTTTGCCGCGTCCGCGGCCCCAGGCGCGCCGCTACCCCACATCCACCGGAACCTATATCCGGAGGGGTAGGCGGCCTTCCAACTATGCCTGTCCATTATCCTAGCTAGGTAAGGATGAAAAGGTCCTTAATGAAGGCGATGAACGATAGCGGTCACATTTCCGCAACGGAACCATCTTTCGTCCCCTAAGGCAGGCTTTTCCAAGTCTAGTTAACAACTCCCGGTGTTCGCGGGATGTTCCGTCCACGTTGGGCGACGCCGCAGGAAGCAGTGGACAGCGCCCCCTTGGCACCCCTAGATATTGGCTTATCCTAAGCACGCACCCGCTATCCCTGGCCCCATTCGCGGCATCTTCCGCTGGTGGGACCCGGCCATGCCCAGAGCCGTCATGTCCCACGCCCGGCCCCTTCCCCTCGCCCTGTTCGACCAGGATCCCGGCACGCCGGACTCCGGCTATCCTGATATGGGCCACCCGGACATGGGCGACTTCGTGCCTGACCATTATGGCGACGCGCCGGAGCCCAGCATCATCCACGGCGACTGGCCGGAGGATGAGGCGCCCCAGGGCACGCGGGACCCGGTGGCGACGGCGCGGGACATCCTGAAGCGCGTCTACGGCTATTCCGCCTTCCGCGGCAACCAGGAAGACATCATCACCCATGTCATCCAGGGCGGTGACGCGCTGGTGCTGATGCCCACCGGCGGCGGCAAGTCGCTGTGCTTCCAGATCCCGGCCCTGGCCCGGCCGGGCGTGGCCATCGTCGTCAGCCCCCTGATCGCCCTGATGCGCGACCAGGTGGACACGCTGCGCCAGGCGGGCGTGCGGGCCGCCTACCTCAACTCCACCCTCGACTGGCGCGAGGCGCTGGACGTGGAGCGGGCGTGCGAGCGCGGCGACCTGGACCTGCTCTACGTGGCGCCGGAGCGGCTGGTGACCCCGCGCTTCCTGGAATTGCTGGAGCGCTCGCGCCTCTCCCTGTTCGCCTTGGACGAGGCGCATTGCGTCAGCCAGTGGGGCCACGACTTCCGGCCGGAATACCTGCAGCTGTCGGTGCTGCATGAGCGCTTCCCCACCGTGCCGCGCATCGCGCTGACGGCCACGGCCGACGCGCAGACCCAGGCCGACATCGTGGAGCGCCTGGCCCTGGGCGAGGCGCGGCAGTTCGTTTCCAGCTTCGACCGGCCCAACATCACCTACCGCGTGGCGCCCAAGGACAACGAGCGGCGGCAGCTGCTGGACTTCATCCGCCGCCACCATGCCGAGGATGCGGGCATCGTCTATTGCCTGTCGCGCGCCCGGGTCGAGGCGCTGGCCGACTGGCTGAAGGAGCAGGGGCTGGACGCCCTGCCCTATCACGCCGGCCTGGACCCGGCCGTGCGCCAGGCCAACCAGGACCGCTTCATCAAGGGCGAGGGCGTGGTGGTGGTGGCGACCATCGCCTTCGGCATGGGCATCGACAAGCCCAACGTCCGATTCGTCGTGCATATGGACGCGCCCAAGAGCCTGGAGGCCTATTACCAGGAAACCGGCCGCGCCGGCCGCGACGGCCTGCCCGCCAACGCCCTGATGCTGTACGGCCTGCAGGACGTGGTCATGCTGCGCCAGATGATGGACGCCTCGGACAGCAGCGCCCAGCACAAGCGGACGGAGCGGCGCAAGCTGGACGCCCTGCTGGGTTTCTGCGAAACCGCGCATTGCCGCCGCCAGGTGCTGCTGACCTATTTCGGGGAGGAGCATCCGGGCAATTGCGGCAACTGCGATACCTGTTTCGAACCGGTGGAGACCTGGGACGGCACGGTGGCGGCGCAGAAGGCCTTGTCGGCCGTCTACCGCACCGGCCAGAAGTTCGGCGTGGGCCACCTGATCGACGTGCTGCGCGGCGGCGCCACGGAAAAGGTGGTGCGCTTCGGCCATGACCAGCTGAAGACCTTCGGCTGCGGCGCCGACATCTCCAAAAGCGACTGGCAGACGGTGTTCCGCCAGTTGGTGGCGCTGGGCCACCTGACGGCCGATCCGGAGGGGCACGGCGGCCTGATGCTGACCGACCAGGCGGCATCGGTGCTGAAGGGGCAGGAAACCGTGCGCCTGCGCCGCGACCGCGCCGTGCTGTCCGGCGATGGGCGGCGCGGCGGCGGACGGACCGGCGGTGGCCGGACGGGCCCCTCGCTGGCGCCGCCGGACGACAAGCTGTGGCACAAGCTGAAGGCCGTGCGCCTGGAACTGGCCAAGGCCCAGGGCGTGCCGCCCTACGTCATCTTCCACGACAGCACGCTGATGGAGATGGTGATCAGCCGCCCGCGCGACCTGACGGGCCTGGGCCTGCTGCCCGGCGTGGGTGTGCGCAAGCTGGAACGCTATGGCGCGACTTTTTTGGACGCCATCCTGGCGGATGGCTGAGTTCCCCCAGGCGCCGGGCGCCTGAGGCAAACTAAATAACCTCAAAATCGCACCGCGCTGTTGCCATCCGCGTTTCGGTCTGCTAATACCCCCCTCCATTCCAAGGGGCGCCCCAATAGCTCAGTGGTAGAGCAACCGCTTCGTAAGCGGTAGGCCGTTGGTTCAAATCCGACTTGGGGCACCATCCTTCCCATCATCCCCGCATCGCCGATCGAAACCGCGTCCAACCGGGCGCTGATTTGCCGTTCCCTGCGACGGACGGTCGCACGATTGCAATACGATGACGGTATGGTGGCGCCACCCTGGTTTCCACCCTTCTGGATGCACCGCCCATGTCCGAGCAGCTGCCCCGTCACATCGTCACCTCCTACGAAAACGAACTGCAGCGGCTGGACGCGCTGCTGGCGGAAATGGGCGGCCGGGCCGAGCAGCAGCTGGAACAGGCGACCCGCGCCGTGCTGGACCGCGACGACACGCTGGCGCGCGAGACGGTGGCCCAAGACCAGGTGCTGGACGCCCTGGAGCATGAGGTCGAAAGCCTGATCATTCGACTGCTGGCCCTGCGCCACCCCATGGCCATCGATCTGCGCCACACCTTGGCCGCCCTGAAGGCGGCCAACGCCCTGGAACGTGTGGGCGACTACGCCAAGAACATGGCCAAGCGCGCCCTGGTGCTGAACGCCGTTCCCGCCATCGCCGCCACCGCTTCGGTCGGCCGCCTGTCGGACCTGGCGCGGCGCCAGCTGGCTGGTGCCATCGAGGCCTTCACCCGCCGCGACACCGCGCTGGCCGCCGAAGTGTGGCGTCGCGACCAGGAACTGGACGACATGCACGCCGGCGTGACGCAGGAGATTTTCGCCTTCGTCGCCAAGGACGCCAGCCTGATCGAGGCTTGCACCAGCCTGCAATTCATCGCCAAGAACCTGGAACGCGTGGGCGACCTCGCCACCAACATCGCCGAGATGGTGCAGTTCGACGCCACCGGCACCTTGGTGGAACCGGCCCGTCCCCGGGGCGGCGAAGCCCACTGACCGCTTGCGGCCGAGGCGGACGGTCCCAACCGGGTCGAAGCCGGCGTCCGCCCCTGCCTGGACTTTAATCCACGCGAGTCTTGAGGCTCTCACGGGCTCGGCGCCTGGTGCACCGGCCCGATTTTTCATCATCGCCCACAACTGCTTCGTTTTCGGGCCGCCCCAGTGCCTGGGTCCGGCACGTGGCTGCAAAAGCCATGCCTGCGCGCCGCGACAGGTCGCGGGAGAATTCCCGAATCGCGTGTGGGCCCGCCCGCAAACGCCGTTTCTTTTCCCTTTTGCAGTTAAGCCTTTAGCTTAATTCCGCGACGTTCCTGCCTTTTCAAGTTGCTAAATCAACCCCAACCACAGGTTCGCCTCTTATGAATTAACACGTTCATCATTTGGGTATAGAGCTACGATCTCAGGCAACTTTCGCAGACGCGGCGTCGCGTAAAACAATACATATCCTTTTGCTACAGGTTCATTGCTTGACATCGTTTACGCCATGGGTTTTACGTAATGTGTCCTGTATCACAGAGCAGGACCCAACTGCCAAAACTCTCGGCCCGCCACTTCTTGAAGTGTGCGGGCCGTATTTATCCAAAATACATTCTACCCCCTGGATCGTTTCTAGGCCATCAACGCCCGGTACCTGTCCGGGCTCGTCCAGAGGGCTGCCGTTGCGGCGCCGGGCCGGGTCTATTGGGCGCGTCACCATGCGATGTGGACGCGCGATTATGCCGCAGCCGTGCTATGAAGGGTCGATCCACGACCGGAACGGCTGTGCCCCATGCTGCTTGCTGAACTGACCGCCCTGATCCAGGTGCTTCTCATCGACCTCGTCCTGGCCGGGGACAACGCCCTGGTGGTGGGCATGGCGGCCAGCGGCGTGCCGGTGGAAAAGCGGCGCAAGGTCATCTTCTGGGGCATCGGCGTGGCCGTGCTGTTGCGAATCGGCTTCGCCCTGCTGGCCACCCGCCTGCTGGACATCATCGGCCTGACGCTGGCTGGCGGCATCCTGCTGCTGTGGGTCTGCTGGAAGCTGTGGCGCGAACTGCGCCAGCACAGCAAGGACCAGGCGGCGGCGGACGCGGCCACGGCCGGGGACGTGGAGGGGTACGAATTGCCCAAACCGTCGGTGGCAGGCAAAAGCGTGGGCGTGGCCATCCGGCAGATCGCCCTGGCCGACGTTTCCATGTCGCTGGACAACGTGCTGGCGGTGGCCGGCGCCGCGGAGGACCACACCCGGGTCATGGTGCTGGGCCTGATCCTGTCCGTGGCGCTGATGGGGGCGGCCGCCACCCTGATCGCCCGGCTGCTGGCCCGCTTCTTCTGGATCTCCTACATCGGCCTGGCCATCATCGCCTACGTCGCCTGCCACATGATTTGGGACGGCGGGACGGAGGTGGCGCCCTTCGCCCAGCCCCTGATCGACATGATCAAACGGATTTAAGCCGCCCGTGGCCGGGCGGTCGCTGCGGCGTTCGTCCCCGGGGCCGGGGGCTGGGGAATCTCGGCAGGGGAGGCATGCGATGTCGCCCCCACCGCAACCGTCCGGGCATTTGATCGCAGGCGCAAAAAGCGGTAAACCTCGCGCGCGCGCCTTTCCGCGCAAACCTTTCGATCAAGGGCGTCCCCAGCCCGGTATTCTTATTTCATAAGGGTCTCAATAAGGGGACGTCGCGAAGGGTGTCGGAATGGCCGTCCGCATCGCTGGCCATGACACCCGCTGAAGGGTGCCGGCGGCGCGGTACCATCCCCTTCCCCTAGGAGGCCACTCCTGTGTCCACGATCACCGGTCACGACACGCTGAAAACCCGCCGCAGCCTGAGCGTCGGCAGCAAGAGCTATGACTACTTCAGCCTCAAGGCGGCTGAGGAAGCCGGCCTGGGCGACCTGTCCCGCCTGCCCTACAGCCTGAAGGTGCTGCTGGAGAACCTGCTGCGCTTCGAGGACGGCCGCACCGTCAGCGTCGACGACGTGAAGGCCGCCGCCCAGTGGCTGGTCGACCGCCGCAGCGACCGTGAGATCGCCTACCGCCCCGCCCGCGTGCTGATGCAGGACTTCACCGGCGTTCCCGCCGTGTGCGACCTGGCCGCGATGCGCGAGGCCATGGTGGGCCTGGGTGGCAAGCCGGAACGCATCAACCCGCTGACCGCCGTCGACCTGGTCATCGACCACTCGGTGATGGTGGACTACTTCGGCGGCCCCGACGCCTTCCAGAAGAACGTCGACGTCGAATTCCAGCGCAATGGCGAGCGCTACGCCTTCCTGCGCTGGGGCCAGAAGGCCTTCAACAACTTCCGCGTCGTGCCGCCCGGCACCGGCATCTGCCACCAGGTGAACGTTGAGTACCTGGCCCAGACCGTGTGGACCGACGGCGACCAGACCGGCGCCACCGTCGCTTACCCCGACACCCTGGTCGGCACCGACAGCCACACCACCATGGTGAACGGCATGGGCGTGCTGGGCTGGGGCGTGGGCGGCATCGAGGCGGAGGCGGCCATGCTGGGCCAGCCCATCTCCATGCTGATCCCCGAGGTCATCGGCTTCCGCCTGACGGGCAAGCTGAAGGAAGGCGCCACGGCGACCGACCTGGTGCTGACCGTGACCCAGATGCTGCGCAAGAAGGGCGTGGTGGGCAAGTTCGTGGAGTTCTACGGCCCCGGCCTGGACGCCCTGACCCTGGCCGACCGCGCGACGATCGCCAACATGGCCCCGGAATACGGCGCCACCTGCGGCATCTTCCCGATCGACGCCGAGACCATCCGCTTCCTGAACTTCACCGGCCGTGACGCCGACCGCGTCGCCCTGGTGGAGGCCTACGCCAAGGCCCAGGGCATGTGGCGCGACGCCAACAGCCCCGAGCCCGTGTTCACCGACACGCTGGAACTGGACCTGAACAGCGTCGAGTCCTCGCTGGCCGGTCCGAAGCGTCCGCAGGACCGCGTGCTGCTGTCCAACGCCAAGACCGAGTTCGAGGGCGTGTTCGCCAAGGACTACGCCGGCAAGCCCGCCAGCAACCCGGCCAAGGTCGCCGGTGAAGACTTCACGGTCGACCACGGCGACGTGGTGATCGCGGCCATCACCAGCTGCACCAACACCTCCAACCCCAATGTGCTGGTCGCCGCCGGCCTGCTGGCCAAGAAGGCGGTCGAGGCCGGCCTGGCCACGAAGCCGTGGGTGAAGACCTCGCTGGCCCCCGGCAGCCAGGTCGTGACCGACTACCTGAACGCCGCCGGCCTGACCCCGTTCCTGGACAAGCTGGGCTTCAACCTGGTCGGCTACGGCTGCACCACCTGCATCGGCAACTCCGGCCCGCTGCCCGACGCCATCGGCGCCGCGGTGGACGCCAACGACCTGCTGGCTTGCTCCGTCCTGTCGGGCAACCGCAACTTCGAAGGCCGCGTGAACCCGCAGGTGAAGGCCAACTACCTGGCCTCCCCGCCGCTGGTCGTGGCCTACGCCCTGGCTGGCTCCCTGCGCAAGGATCTGACCACCGAGCCGCTGGGCAAGGGCAAGGACGGCAAGGACGTCTTCCTGAAGGACATCTGGCCGAGCAGCGCCGAGATCGAGGACGCCATCTCCAAGTCCCTGACCCCGGACATGTACCGTTCGCGCTACGCCAACGTGTTCCTGGGCCCGCAGCAGTGGCAGTCCATCGAGACCGCCACCGGCCTGACCTACAAGTGGGAAGACGACAGCACCTATGTGAAGCTGCCGCCGATCTTCGAAGGCATGACCACCACCCCGGGTGCGGTGCATGACGTGAAGAAGGCCCGTCCGCTGGCCATCCTGGGCGACAGCATCACCACCGACCACATCTCCCCCGCCGGTTCGATCAAGAAGACCAGCCCCGCTGGCACCTACCTGATCAGCCACGGCGTGGAGCCGGTGGACTTCAACGGCTACGGCGCCCGCCGTGGCAACCACGAAGTCATGATGCGCGGCACCTTCGCCAACATCCGCATCAAGAACGAAATGGTGCCGGGCGTCGAAGGCGGCGTGACCAAGTACATCCCGAGCGGCGAGGTCATGTCGATCTATGACGCCGCCATGAAGTACCAGGCCGACGGCACCCCGCTGGTGGTGTTCGCCGGCCAGGAGTACGGCACCGGCTCGTCCCGTGACTGGGCGGCCAAGGGCACCCGCCTGCTGGGCGTCCGCGCCGTGGTGGCCGAGAGCTTTGAGCGCATCCACCGGTCCAACCTGGTGGGCATGGGCGTCCTGCCCCTGCAGTTCAAGGACGGCGCCAGCCGCAAGACCCTGGGCCTGGACGGCACCGAGGTCATCGACATCACCGGCGTCGAGGCCGGCCTGAAGCCCCGCATGGACCTGACCCTGACCATCACCCGCGCGGATGGCAAGGTCGACACCGTGCCGGTGCTGTGCCGCATCGACACCCTGGACGAGGTCGACTACTTCAAGCATGGCGGCATCCTGCAGTACGTGCTGCGCAACATGCTGAACCAGCCCCAGGCCGCCGAGTAAGGCCCGCTGGAAGGCGTGATATCGGCCCCGGCGCTCTTCGGAACGCCGGGGCCAAAAGGAAAGGGGCGCTACCTGGCCGGGTAGCGCCCCTTTTTCATGGCTCCACGGATGGAACCGGATCAGTCGAACTGCAGGTCGCTGACGGCGCCGCCGACCTCGGACACGGGCAGCAGGCCGGCAGCCGTCAGATCGCCCGCCGCCACCAGCAGGGTGCGACCGGCGGCGCCGGGGATGCCGGCGGCCTGGGCCAGGGTGGCCAGGGCGTCGCGCGTCGGCGCCTGGCTGATGACGCCGTTGCCGTAGACGAGGATGGAGACGGCCAGGGTGCCGGGCCGGCTCTTTTCCACCAGGGCGGCCGCGTTCATCAGGCCGCGCAGGGTGGAGACGCGGGGGAAGCCGCTGTCGCTGAGGGTGTCGCCCTCATCCCCCAACACCCAGTGGCGGCCCACCAGATCCTCAACCCCCACCAGGATGGCCAGCGGCATGCCCCGGTGCCGGCCCGTGGCTACGGCCACCAGGCCGCCGTCCTGCGGCGTCTGCGGCAGTTGCACGGTGCCGCCCAGGATGTGCTGCACGCTGTCCAGCACCGTCGACACGGCCTGGGACAGCGCCGCCGCCCCCGTGGGTCGCATCAGGCTGGGCCAGGCGCCGAACAGCAGGGAGGCGAGGCCGGCGGTGCCGCTGTCGGCGCGGTCGACCAGGGCCGGGGCCGCCGGGGCGCGGCGCAGCTTATCCTCCACCGCTTCCAGCCGGGCGATGAGGGGCTGCGTGGCGCCGGCATCGGGCGCGGGGGTCAGGGCCGAGGCGGATGCGGGGGCCGAGGGGGCCGCGACGCCGCCGCCCCTCACCTGGTCGCGCAGGTCACGCACATCCAACTGCGTGGCGCGCACCGCGTTGACGACGCGCAGCAGCGATTCATGCAGATGGTCGACCAGGCTGTTCAACTGCTCCGGCAGGGGGCCCGGGGGCAGGTCCGGCAGCCGCACGCCGTTCACGGCCTTGGCATGGCTGAGCCAATTCTCCAGCACGCCCACCCGCTGGGCCACGTCCTGCAGGGTGTTGGACAGCTCCCCCACACCCCGGGCCAGACGCTCCGCCTCCTCCGCCGGGCGGCCGGCGTGATGGCTGACCACGCCCGTCAGGTGGGCCACCCGCTCCCGCAGTTCCTGGATCGACTGTCCCAGGGCGTTGATCCGCATCGTTTCCGGTAACGAAACGACGGCGGAATGCATGGCCGTCAGGTCGTTGCGCAGGTCGCGCAAGCGGCCGCCGACATGCAGCGCCAGGTCCCGGACGATGGATTCCGCGTAATCGAAGGGGTCAACCCCGTCGTCGATCTCCCCCTCGCGCACGCCATCGCGCGCGGTGGCCGGCACGGGAGGCGATGACACCTCGATGTCGGCGGACGGCGCGGCCGGGGTGGCCGGCACGGCGCCGGGGGCTCCCGAACCGGCGTCGCCATCGGGGCCTGGGGCGTCACGGTGCTCGTCGGTCATGGCATCGCTCACGAGGATCGGGGAAGGGGGCTGGCGGTCATAAGCGTCACGACGGGCGTCACAACTCGCCGGCAATGGCTTCTAGCAGACGGGCACGGCGCTTGTCCGCCTGTTCGCGCGGCATACGCGCCACGGCGGCGGCCGGACGCCGCGCCACCGCTGGCTGGGGTGGCGGCACCGGCGCGTCCGAAGAGGCGCGCGGCGGCGGCACGACCACGGGGGCGGCCAGCGGTTCGGCCAGGGGTGCAACCGCCGGACCATCCGGAGGGGAGACGGCGGATGCCGCAACGGCAGGCGCGGCGGGGCTGGACTTGAGGCCGTGCAAAGTGACCCGGGCGGCGGCGACGGGGGTGGTGGCCATGCGGGCGCCCCCCGGGACGGTCACGGGCGACACGGGCGCGTGGACGGGTGCCGGGCGGCTGGGGGTGGACAGGGGTTGGGCCGGCAGCGTGCCGCCCACGACCGAGGCCCGCACCGGCGTGGGCGGTGCCGCGCGCAGGGACAGGGCGCCCGGCACCCGGGGCGTGGGGGTCGGCACGGCCCGCATTTCCGCCCGGTCGGCCGGATTGGCATTCCGGGTCAGGGCATCGCGTCCCTTGGCCGCCAGGGCGGTGAACAGCGGGCCCGTGCGCGACGGCTGCGGGCCCGGGGTGGGGATCGCCGAAGTGGGGACCGCCGAAGTGGGGACCGCCGCCGTGGGCGGCACCGGCACCGACAGCGGGGCGGACACCGTGCCCGCCAGGGCGGGCGCCGGAGGGGCCACCGGCGACGGGGCGGCGGACATCTCCGCCTCGCCCCTGGATAGGGTAGGTCCGGAGGAGGCGGCTTCGGGCGCGGCGGCCGGCCCGCCCTCGCCCGCGGGCTTCCCGCCATCGCCGATATCGCTCAGCAGGTGGCGCAGGGTGGTGGCGCTGGCGCCAGGCGCGTCCCCCAGCCGGCCCACGGCCTTGGCGGTCAGGGCGGGATCGATGCTGATCTGTAGGAAACCGAACTGCTCGGCCGACAGGGACTGCAGCTTGCGGACCAGCCCCTCGACCTGTTCCTCACCGGCGACGTAGCGGCGGATGGTGTCGATGGTGGAGGTGACGACGGCGGCATCCCGCACCGCGCGGGAGGAGAACACCGGACTGCGGCCGGCGTCGGCGACGCCGTGCCCCTGCCCCCCGTCCCCCCGCAGGGCGCCGCCATGGGCCCCATCGGCGGGAAGGACAGCATCGGGCGGGGACGGTGCATCATCCCCTTTGCCGGCAATCCAGCCCATCACCTTCCGAAACATGCCACCCTGCCCCCTGCAAGAGACCGGAATTATGACCCCACGGGTCCCGGCACGGCAAACGGTTTGCACCGGCCGTGAGATCTCGACGGACTAATGGTTACCACGGCCGATCCGGCCGATTCAATTTCTACCCCCGGCGAATTCTTCGGGCGCTTGTGCCCTGTAATGCAAGAAAAAAGGCATCTTTCCCGCGCCTGCGCCGCATTTCCCCCGGCTCTCGCGACAAACGCCGACCAACAACCGCTGATTGCCAGGCATTGACCAAGCTTTCCACTTGCGCCAGCGCCGCTGACGCGGGTGTAGCGGGGATGGCCGTTTAAAATTTTACGGATCTTTTCTGATTTTTAATTACCCGAGGGATTCGCAAATGTGATTGGCCAATTCCCGCCGCCGTCGTACAGTCGGGCCGGGGAATTTTGCATGGAAATTGACGGGTTCAGGGCCAACCACGGCCTTCACCGGGCGGCATTGCCCCCGGCGCCCCCATTCCATGGCAATAGACCTTTCCGGCACCGGGACGCTGGAGGGATCACCCCGACTGGACCAACACCCGAAACAGACCACGGGGAATACCGGACGTGCGGCGCTTGGAACCGGGATTGCGGCGATGGACCGGCCCGCTGATCGGCGACCCTGCCACCGCCCCCCTGGAAGCACTGGGCGATCGCGCCCAAACCATAGCCCGCCCGCAGTTGGTCGAGCTGGGCCAGCTTGTCCTGATGGCGCTGAACCATCGCGAGGATATCTGGCTGCTTCCCCTGCTGACCGCCATCGTCGCCGGCGGCATCGCCGCCTGGGCGCCGTGGCCGGCCGTCCTCCTCTGGTCGTTGCTGTCGATCGGGACGGCGGCCGCCTCGCAGCTGGCATTCCAACGCTTCCTGGCCCAGGCCAACACCCTGACCGATGCGCGTCCCTGGCTGTGGGTGCTGGCCGTCACCCGTTTCGCCGCGTCCGCGGCCTGGGGGCTGATACCCCTGTTCGCCTGGCCCGGCCATGACCTGGGCGGCCGCTACTTCCTGATGCTGGTCATGGGCACGGCCATGGCGTTGCGCACCTGCGGAACGATATCGCATCCCCTGGTCCTGCGCGTGCAACTGGTGCCGTCGGCGTCGGCGTTGCTGGTGCTGGCCAGCGGCGCGCTGGCCGAGGAAAACGGCGCGGCGATTGGCGGAGCGCCGGGCTTGGCCCTGGTTCTGGGCAGCCTGCTCTATGCGGTTTTCGTCTACCGCTTGGGCCTCCAAATCTGTCGACGCATGCGCCACATGCTGGAGATGCAGTTGGACCTTGCCGCCGCCAAGCGGGCGGCCGACCAAGCCAACGATGCCAAATCCGGGTTCCTGGCCACGCTGAGCCATGAAATCCGCACCCCCATGACGGGCATCCTGGGCCTGACCCAATTGCTGCTGGAGACGGGCCTGTCCATGCGCCAGCGCGACTATGTCCGCACGGTGCATGAATCAGGCGAATCGCTGTTGGCCATCCTGAACGACGTGCTGGACCTGTCGAAGGTGGAGGCTGGCAAGCTGGAGATCGAGCACCGCCCCTTCGACACGGCCGCGCTGCTGGACGGGGTATTGAACCTGATGGCCGGCCGGGCGGCGGAAAAGGGGCTGGACCTGCAACTGCGTACCTGTCCAGTCTTTCCCGGGCGGCTGATGGGCGACCCGTTGCGGCTGCGCCAGGTCCTGCTGAACCTGGTGGGCAACGCCATCAAGTTCACGGATCGCGGCTGGGTGCGCATCAGCGCCTCCGCCGACCGCCTGGACGACGGGCGGATGCAATTCGGCATCATCGTGTCGGACACCGGCATGGGGGTGCCCGAGGCGTCACAGGGGCGCCTGTTCGAAACCTTCAGCCAGGCCAGTGTCGAGGTCACGCGCCGCTATGGCGGCAGCGGGCTGGGCCTGGCCATCGCCAAGCGCCTGGTCCAGGCCATGGGCGGGCAGATCGGCTTCCGCAGCCGCCCGGGCAACGGCAGCCATTTCTGGTTCACCATTCCGACCGCGGAGCCCGAGGACGAGGTGGCCGTCGCCCGGAATGCCAACGCCCCGCCCCTGTCCCTGCCCCCCTTGGCCGTCCTGGTGGTGGAGGATGTGACCGCCAACCAGGTGGTGCTGGATGCCCTGCTGCGGGCGCGGGGACACGCGGTCACCGTGGCGGCGGACGGCGCCGCCGCCGTCCGCCTCGTGGCGCAGGGCCGCTTCGACCTGGTGCTGATGGACATGCAGTTGCCGGGCATCGACGGGCTGGAGGCGACCCGCCGCATCCGCGCCCTGCCGGACAGCACCCGCGCGCGCGTTCCCGTGGTGGCCACCACCGCCAACACCGATGCCGCCGACGGGGACCAGTGCCTGGCGGCGGGCATGGACGGTTTCGTCACCAAGCCCATCCGCCCCGACGCCTTGGTCGAGGCCATGCACAGGGCATGGACCGCGCGAGGCACCCATGTCTGGCCAAGCGTCCCGCCTGAGGAGGCGGAGGCCGTTCTGGACGCCCGGCAGATCGAGACCGTGGCCGAAGCCATCGGCGGCCAGGATATGCCGGAGTTCATCACGATCACCGCCCGCACCCTGGTCGAAACGGCGGATCGCTTCGCGGAAAAGGTGGTGTCCGGCGACCTCCCGGGCGCCGGCCAGGCCGTCCACACCCTTTACGGCGTCGCCGCCAATGTCGGCCTCAGCAGCCTGGCGGCGGAAGCGCGACGGGCACAGCAAGCCCTGCGCGACGATCTCCCGGAAATCCAGCGGGCCCTGGCCGGCACCCTGCGGAGCGATGCCGAACAGGCGGCCGCCGCCTTGACCGATTGGCTGGGGGAATGGCTGGACAGCCAACGACCCGCCGACAGCGCCGTGGCCTGATACCAGAGGCACGAGATCAGAGACTCGTGCCTCTGTAGCCCGCGACTGCGGGCGCCGGAGCGAGCACCGCCCAGTTCATGTAAAGGGGGACGCAGCGAGGAAGCCAAGGGCGCGGATGCGCCCGCCGGCGCTTGAGGCGGTATTTGAACGGTCACGTTCAAATGCCGCGCGTATGATACCAGCGGCACGAGATGGAGACTCGTGCCGCTGTAGGCCCCGACTGGGGCCGCCGGAGCGAGCACCGCAGGGCACAGCGAGGATAAGCCTAGGCGGACGGATGTCCGCCGCCCGGCGACTGAGGGTGCATTTGAACGGTCACGTTCAAATGCCGCGCGTATGAGACGGGAAAGGCCCCGGATCGCTCCGGGGCCTTCGGCGGTAGGGTGGGATCAGTGCGGGGTCACCGGCGTGGCCGTCGGCGCCCGGGGCGTCAGCGGGATGCCACCGGGATTGGCGGGCGTCACCGCCGGGTTGCCGGCCGGGCCGGGCCCATCCGTCCCCTCATCCGGGGGTGGCGGGGGGCCGTCCGGGAAAGGGGGATGGTCGAAGCGGCCATCACCACGGCCATCCGGACCGCGCCCGTCTGGTCCCCGGCCATCCGGATGGGGCCCATGCATGCCCCCGAGGATGAAGGGGGTCTTCAGCTCCGACAATTTCTTGCGGCCTTCCGGCGACATCTTGGACAGGACGTCGACCAGGGCCGCCTGGCGCGACGCCTCGAAGGCGCGGCGGCTATCGGCGACCTTCTGCACGGCGGCGGCGAAGGCCTGGGCGTCAAAGGTGTCAGCCGCCAACAGGGGCTGGATTTCCGCCCAGCTCTCGCGGGCTTGCTTTTCCAGCGCCTTGAAATCGGCACGGTCGGGCGCCATGGCCTTCTGCAACAGCTCGGCATCGGCCGGCGGCAGGATGTCGGTCAGCGGACGTGGGCGGTAATTCATGCCCGGGGCAGGCTCGTGACCCGGCCCGCCGTCATGGTGACCTAACAGGTGGGGGATGAAGGTGCCGGCCAGGAACAGGTTCATACCGATCGACGCGATCAGCAGGGGCCCACGCCACCGGCTGGAAAACACACTCATCGCGCGTGGGTCTCCACCGTGTAAGAGGTGAACAGCAGGCTGGGCATGTCCGTGACATCGGCCTGCGCCGTCTCCACCGTGCCCGCCGTCTGGGCCACGGTTTCGGACAACGGCAAGCTGGTGGAGGGCATGGTCATGACACCCACCATGATGCCGGCCGCCGTGGCACCGGCCAGCCAGCCGGCCTGGGGCGCCCGCACAGTGAGCCACGACAGGGCCGCGCGCACCACATCGAAGGGCGACGGCAGGAAGGTGTCCAGCCGGCGCGGCGCGGCCTTGGCCGTCGCCGGTGCGGTCACCGCGTCCAGCCGCGCCAGCGCGCCGGCCACCACGCTGTCCACCCGGGCGGTCGAAATCTCCGGCTCCGCCACCAAGGACAGCAGCGCGTCCAGCCGCGCCTCGTTCACCACCATCTCATGCGCCTCACCGTCCGCGGCCAGGGCGCGCACCGCCGCGGCCCGGCGGTCCGCCGGCCAGCGGGCGGGGTTGCCGCCATAAACCGCGGTGAGCGCCGCGATATCCTCCACGTCCACCGTGGACCATTCCCTGTCAGCCATGACCAACCCCCTAGACCTCACCCGTATCCTGAACCACACCGGACAGGCGCGCCCGCAACGCGCGCCGAGCCCGGGCCAACAGCGATTCCACCGCCGAAACAGAGAGGGAAAGGATTTGCGCAGCGTCGGCGGCGCTGCGTTCCTCGTAATAGCAGAGCGTGACGGCCAACCGCTGCCGTTCCGGCAACTCCGCCAAGGCCTGCGACACCAATTTGGCCGTCTGCTGCCGCGCCATCACATTTACCGCGGAGGGCGTCGGGTCAGGCGGCTCAGGTATTCCTTCCAGCCCGGCGAAGGCGGGCCGCCGCCGCCGGTCCACACATAAATTCACCACCACCCGGTGCAGCCAAGTGGAAAACCGGGCGCGGCCATCGGGAATCCAGTTCTTGGCCCCCGTCCACACCCGAAGCAAGGCCTCCTGCACCACCTCGTCCGCGTCGGCCGCGTTGCCCAGGATGCGCTGGGCCAGCTTCATGGCCTTGGGCGCATGGCGGCCGGCCAGCAGGGCGAAGGCCTGGCGGTCCCCGTCGGCGATGCGCGCCAATAGGGCATCATCCCCGGGTTCCGGCAGGGAGCCGCCGGGGATGGACGCGGAGGGTGCCCCGGACACGGTCCGGGACACGGCGATGTCGGCGGCCGAGGCTGCGCCGATGCGCGGCTCCGGCTGGACGGATTCGTCCATCAGTTCCCCTGAAGAGTGACCCGGGACGTCTATGTCGCGAAGTGCATACATGACCCTTTATACGGGCAGCAGGCAATGGTCTGTCGGTAAGGTTGTCAAATAAAATCCGGTGGGCCGGAGACAGGATCCCGGACTACGCCGCGTAAAAGGATAGTCACGGGGGCGGACCTGCCCCAAACCGCCGACCCCGTCGACGCCGGCCACGCCAGCCCCGATACGGCGCGGCCGACCGGATGCGAGCCCCCGCACGCATCCCGGCGCCGCCCCCGACCTACCGCGATTGCAGCCCCGCCCGCGGAACAGAGGTCGGGGGCGGATTTGCCCGTGACCCCGGCCGGACCGCTCGGCTACCATCGCGCGCAATAATTGAAGGGCCGGCAACAAGACCAGCCCGTAAACGCGGTGG
Organism: Nitrospirillum goiasense; assembly: GCF_034427435.1. Classification (NCBI taxonomy): domain Bacteria; kingdom Pseudomonadati; phylum Pseudomonadota; class Alphaproteobacteria; order Rhodospirillales; family Azospirillaceae; genus Nitrospirillum; species Nitrospirillum goiasense. The sequence goes on from NZ_JAXQNP010000002.1 coordinate 669,916, forward strand.
AGAGAGGACGTATGGCTGATACCGAGAAGCGCGTCACCGACGCAGAGGCCTTGCAGCTGCACGCCAGCGGGCGTCCGGGCAAGCTGGAAATCACCCCGACCAAGCCCCTGACCACGCAGCGCGACCTGTCGCTGGCCTATTCACCCGGTGTCGCGGTGCCCTGCCTGCGCATTCATGAGGATCCCGCCACCGCCTACGATTACACCGCCAAGGGCAACCTGGTGGCCGTCATTTCCAACGGCACCGCCGTGCTGGGCCTGGGCGACCTGGGGGCGCTCGCCTCCAAGCCGGTCATGGAAGGCAAGGCGGTGCTGTTCAAGCGCTTCGCCGACGTCGACGGCATCGACCTGGAGGTCGACACCCGCGACGTCGATGAATTCATCAATTCCGTGCGCTATCTGGGGCCCAGCTTCGGCGGCATCAACCTGGAAGACATCAAGGCGCCCGACTGCTTCATCATCGAGCAGCGGCTGCGCGAGCTGATGGACATTCCCGTCTTCCACGACGACCAGCACGGCACGGCCATCATCGCCGCCGCCGGCCTGATCAACGCCCTGCACCTGACGGGCCGCAGCATGAGCGACGCCCGCCTGGTGGTGAACGGCGCGGGCGCCGCCGCCATCGCCTGCGTCGAGCTGATCAAGTCCATGGGCATGCCGCATGAGAACGTGACCCTGTGCGACACCAAGGGCGTCGTCTACCAGGGCCGGACCAACGGCATGAACCAGTGGAAGTCGGCCCACGCCATCACCACCGACGCCCGCACCCTGGCCGAGGCGGTCAAGGGCGCCGACGTGTTCCTGGGCCTGTCGGTCAAGGGGGCCCTGACGGCCGAGATGGTGGCCACCATGGCGGCCAAGCCCATCATCTTCGCCATGGCCAACCCCGATCCGGAAATCACGCCGGAAGAGGTGAAGTCGGTGCGTGACGACGCCATCGTCGCCACCGGCCGGTCCGACTATCCCAACCAGGTCAACAACGTCCTGGGCTTCCCCTACATCTTCCGCGGCGCCCTGGACGTGCGGGCCAGCACCATCAACGACGCCATGAAGATCGCCGCCGTCAACGCGCTGGCCGAGCTGGCGCGCGAGGACGTGCCGGACGAGGTGGATGCCGCCTATTCCGGCCGGCGCCTGCGCTATGGCCCGGAATACATCATCCCCGTGCCCTTCGACCCGCGCCTGATCGTGAAGGTGCCGGCGGCCGTGGCCCAGGCGGCCATGGACACCGGCGTGGCCAAGCGCCCCATCACGGACATGGAGGCCTATGGCCGCGCCCTGCGCCTGCGCCTGGACCCCACGGCCGACAGCCTGCAGCAGATCTTCGACAAGGTGAAGGCCAACCCGCGCCGCGTCGTCTTCGCCGAGGGCGAGGAGGAGCGGACCATCCGCGCCGCCCTGGCCTTCCGGTCCGCCGGCTACGGCACGCCCATCCTGATCGGCCGCGAGAAGGTGGTGGCGGAGCAGATGGCGGCCCTGGGCCTGCCCCAGGGCAGCGCGCCGCTGGAGGTGCGCAACGCCCGCCTGTTCCAGTCCACGGAAAACCAGCGCTATACCGACTTCCTCTACAGCCGCCTGCAGCGCAAGGGCATGCTGCACCGCGACTGCCAGCGGCTGGTCAATCAGCACCGCAACGTCTTCGCCGCCTGCATGGTGGCGCTGGGCGACGCCGACGCGGTGGTCACGGGCCTGACCCGCGACTTCTTCACCTCGTATGAGGAGATCGGCCACGTCATCGACGCCCGGCCCGGCGCGCCGGCCTTCGGCCTGTCGGTGCTGGCCTTGCGCAAGCAGACGGTGTTCATCGCCGACACCACGGTGCATGAGCGCCCCACCGCCCAGCAGTTGGTCTGCATCGCCGAAGGGGCGGCCCGCACCGCCCGCCAGATGGGGCACGAGCCGCGCGTGGCCTTCCTGTCCTTCTCCAACTTCGGTCAGCCGATGCGGGAGCGGGCGCAGCATGTGCGCGACGCCGTGGCCCTGATGGACCAGCGGGGCGCCGACTTCGAGTATGAGGGCGAGATGTCGGTGGACGTGGCCCTGGACCACGAGCTGATGAAGCGCCTGTACCCGTTCAGCCGCCTGTCGGGCCCGGCCAACGTGCTGATCATGCCGGCGCTGCACACCGCCAACATCGGCGCCAAGCTGCTGCAGAAGATGGGCGGCGGCACCCTGATCGGGCCGCTGCTGATCAACCTGGAGAAGCCGGCGCAGATCGTGCAGATGGGCGCCACGTCCAACGAGCTGCTGACCGCCGCGGTCATGGCCGCCCACGACAGCCTCGCCACGGCCGGCTGAGCCCACCGGAACGCGGGGCTTGGCCCCTGGCAAGGTCAGCAAATTTATCCAATATCCAGCCGGCGCGGGAACAAACCCGCGCCGGTGTCCAAGTAAAAGCGGGCCGTGGTCTGTTGGATGCGCCGCCACAGACGCGGCCTTTTCTTATGCCGCGGGACCGGTCGCGGGCCGGGCCCGGAATTAAACTTCCATGACGGGGGCCCGGCGCGCATTTCCTGCGCTATGTTCGTGGCAATGAACGGGGCGGTGCTATTTTGACCTGGCCTGTTTGGTCGGTCTCTCGGGAATCAGCATGGGTGGGTTAGGGAGATGAGTCGTTTGGAAGCGCGTCCCGATCGTTTCGTGGCCATCGCCGTGCTGATGCTGGCGCCCACGGGCGCCCTGCTGGCGGCACTGGTCCTGTCCGGACGTCTCCACCCCCTGTTGGCCCTGGGCGCCTTCGCGGTGGTGGCCGCCGTCACGGCCGTGGCCCGGCATCTCGTGCTGCGCGACAGCCGGCTGATCGCCACCTACCTCGACCAGGTGCGCGACCGGCGCACCCCCCTGCCTCTCCCCTTGGCCCGCACCCTGACGGGCGCCGCCTTGCTGGAGGACATCGCCCACGTGCACCAGAATTGGCTGCGCCACCGCGAGGAGATCGAGCACCGGCTGGCCGCCGACGAAGCGGTGGTGGAGGCCCTGCACGACCCCCTGATGCTGGTCGACGCCAAACGCAAGGTGGGGCGCGCCAACAGCGCCGCCCGCGCCCTGTTCGGCGACCGCATGCTGAATCGCGACCTGGCGGTCAGCGTGCGCAACCCCGACGTGCTGGCGGCGGTGGATGCCGTGCTGGCGGGGGGCGAAAGCCGGCGGGTGGAGTTCACCCTGCCCCTGCCGGTGGAGCGGGTGCTGGAGGTGCGGGTCACCCCCTTCCAGCCCGCGGCGGAAGATGGGGCGGACGAACGCGAGATCACCGCCATCATCACCCTGCACGACATCACCGCCATCAAGCGGTCGGAACAGATGCGGGCCGACTTCGTGGCCAACGCCAGCCATGAGCTGCGCACGCCGCTGTCCACCCTGGTGGGCTTCATCGAGACCCTGCGCGGCCCGGCCCGCGACGACGCCGACGCCCGCGACCGCTTCCTGGCCATCATGCAGGAGCAGGCCGGCCGCATGTCACGCCTGGTGATGGACCTTTTGTCCCTGTCGCGCATCGAGCTGGACGAGCACACCCACCCCACCGGCGAAACCAACGTCGCCCAGTTGGTGCAGAGCGTGGTGGCCATGCTGGAGCTGAAGGCGGCGGCCCGCAAGATCACCATCAAGGTGCAAGGGGGCGATGACCTGCCGCGCGTGCCGGGGGATGAGGACCAGTTGACCCAGGTGTTCCAGAACCTGATCGACAACGCCATCAAGTATGGCCGTGAGCAGACGGACGTGGTGGTGTCGCTGGAGCGGGCGGACGCGCCGCCGGCCACCGGCGTCACCGGCATCCGCGCCCGGCAGGCCTCGCCCCAGAAGGTGGCCGGCATCAAGGTGTCGGTGACCGACAAGGGCGACGGCATCGCCCGCACACACCTGCCCCGCCTGACGGAACGCTTTTACCGCGTGGACGCCGCCCGCAGCCGCGCCCTGGGCGGTACCGGCCTGGGGCTGGCCATCGTGAAGCACATCGTGAACCGCCATCGCGGGCGCCTGACCATCGATAGCGAGGTGGGCAAGGGCAGCACCTTCACCGTGCACCTGCCCGGGGTGGAGAAAGCGAGCGAGAAAGCGGGCGAAAAGGGTGAAAAGCCGCTCCCTCAATCCGCCCCGAATCTGTCACACGAGGGCGGCCGCGGCGCCGCCTGAGCCGCAAGCCGGGAGCCCGCCACCCGGCCCATCCTACACCCGTATGGTATAAGTCCTTGAGCAAAAGGCGTTTTCGACGCCTGGGCCAGGCTTGCGCCATGTCATAAAAATGTCGCCTGTTTGTAGCAATTCCATAGCGACCTGCCGCTATGGTCCACCCTGCCCGACCGGCGACGTCCCGCCGGCCGCCGTTTTTCATGCCCCGGCCGGGACCGCCGGGGATGGGGTGGTAAAAGAATGCCCGCCGAACACACCGTCAAATCGTTCGAGCAACAGTTGCAGCGCCTATCCAACCTGATCACCCAGATGGGGGGCGTGGCGGAGGCGCAGGTGGACGGTGCCGTGCAGGCGGTGGTGCGCCGGGATGTCGACCTGGCCGCCCGCGTGATGAAGGCCGACCAGCAACTGGACGAGTATGAACGCGGGATCGAGCAGGAGGCCGTGCGCATGCTGGCCCTGCGCCAGCCCGTGGGCAGCGATCTGCGCGAAATCTTGGCCGCCCTGAAGATTTCCGCCGACCTGGAACGCACCGGCGACTATGCCGCCAACATCGCCAAGCGCAGCATGGCGCTGGCCAAGTTGCCCGCCGTGCGGCCCGTGAGCGCCATTCCGCGCATGGGCAAGCTGGTCGAAAGCATGCTGAAGGACGTGCTGGACGCCTATATCGACCGCGACGTGGGCAAGGCCATCGACGCCTGGAACCGCGATGAGGAACTGGACGACCTGTACACCAGCCTCTTCCGCGAGGTCCTGACCTATATGATGGAGGACCCGCGCAACATCACCCCTTGCACCCACCTGCTGTTCATCGCCAAGAATTTGGAGCGGGCGGGCGACCATGCCACCAACATCGCGGAAAACATCCATTTCCTGGTGTTGGGCCAGCCGCTGACGTCCAGCCGCCCCAAGCATGACGAGTCCAGCTTCGTCGTCGGCCCCACGGCGGACGTCGACCTGCATGGCAGCGGCCTGCACGGGGCCGAGTCGCTGGACGACCTGTAAGTAGCGCCTGCGCCTGTAGCGATTAGATTTCGACCCACCTGCCTCCGCCTGCGGACAGCCAGTTTTAGGGACACCCCATGAACGCCTCGTTGAAGCCCTTGGTCCTGATCGTCGAGGACGAAGCCGACCTCGTCACGCTGCTGAGCTACAACCTGGAGAAAGAAGGCTTCCGGGTGCTGACCGCCAACGACGGCGAGGAGGCCCTGCTGCTGGCCGATGAGCAGGCGCCGCACCTGGTGCTGCTGGATTGGATGTTGCCGCTGATGAGCGGGCTGGAGGTCTGCCGCCAGATGCGCCGCAACCCCAAGACCCGCGAAATCCCCATCATCATGCTGACCGCCCGGGGCGAGGAGGCGGACAAGGTGCGCGGCCTGAATTCCGGCGCCGACGACTATATCTCCAAACCCTTCAGCCCGACCGAGCTGGTGGCCCGCATCCGCGCCGTGCTGCGCCGGGCCGTCCCCTCCCTGGCGGAGGAGCTGCTGCGCTACGGCGACATCAGCATGGACCTGGCGGCCCACCGGGTGCGCCGCAACAGCCGCGACATCCACCTGGGCCCGACGGAATTCCGCCTGCTGCGCCATTTCATGCAGCACCCCGGCCGCGTCTTCTCGCGCGAGCAGTTGCTGGACATCGTTTGGGGCCATGACGTGTACGTGGAGCCGCGCACCGTGGACGTGCACATCCGCCGCCTGCGCAAGGCCCTGAACGAGGAGACGGAACTGGACATGATCCGCACCGTGCGGTCGGCCGGCTACGCCCTGGACATGAAGTCCGCTTAAAGGCCGCGGCAGCGGCAGCGGGAGCGAGCGCTTCGGCAACCTTGAAGACCTTGGGGCTATGGCCATCTGCCGATGGGGGGCGAACGGATAAGCCACTTATCCTGCCCCCTTTTCAGGGCAGGCCTGCCCACCAAGCCCGCTACCCAAGCGCCGTTCCCGACGCTATGGTGCCGCCATGGTCGACCATCCCACGCCCCCGCCCTTCACCGCCGACACCACCGCCACCGACGCCCTGACGGCGCAGGAGCGTGAGGCGCGATCCTTCGGTTTCCGCGCCATCAACCCGGCGGAGAAGGCACCGCTGGTGCAAGGCGTGTTTTCCAGCGTCGCCAGCCGCTACGACGTCATGAACGACCTCATGTCGGTGGGCATCCACCGGCTGTGGAAGGCGGATTTCGTCGGCCTGGTGAACCCCCGCGCCGGCGAAACCATCCTGGACGTGGCCGGCGGCACGGGCGACATCGCCTTCCGCATGGCCGCCAAGGCGCCCGCGGCCCGGATCATGGTCTGCGACCTGACGGAGGCCATGGTGCGGGTGGGCCGTGACCGCGGCATCGACAAAGGGTCCATGCCCGGCTGGGACCAGACGCCGGAAACGCGCGGCGGCCTGCAGTGGACGGTCGGCAATGCCGAGTCGCTGCCCCTGCCCAACCGCTCGGTCGACGCCTACACCATCGCCTTCGGCCTGCGCAACGTCACCCATATCGACAAGGCGCTGGCCGAGGCCCACCGCGTGCTGAAGCCCGGCGGACGCTTCTATTGCCTGGAATTCAGCCAGGTGAACCTGCCCATCCTGCGCGAGCTGTACGACCGCTATTCCTTCGAGGTCCTGCCCCGCATCGGCCAAGTGGTGGCGGGCGACCGCGACAGCTATCAGTACCTGGTGGAAAGCATCCGCCGCTTCCCCGAGCGGGAGGCGCTGTGCCGCCGGCTGGAGGCCGTGGGCTTCGCCCAGGCCAAGGCCCGGCCCCTGACGGGTGGCGTGGCCGCCATCCATTCCGCCTGGCGCGTCTGACCATGTTCCGCATCCTGCGCAACCTGCGCCGCCTGTACATCATCGGGCGTACGCTGGGCCGCCATGGCGCCCTGTTCCCGGAGGAGTTCCGCGACGTGGCGCCGGGCCTGGCCATGGTGCTGCGCCTGATGAACAACAACCGGGCGCCCGGCCGCAAGGGCCAGCGCCTGGCCGCCGCCATCCAGGAACTGGGCCCCAGCTTCATCAAGCTGGGCCAGGCGCTGTCCACCCGGTCCGACCTGGTGGGCGACGCCGTGGCGGAAGACTTGGCCCTGCTGCGCGACCGGCTGCCGCCCTTCCCCACGCCCCAGGCCGTGGCCATCATCGAGGAACAGCTGGGCCGTCCGCTGGGCGAGATTTTCCAGAGCTTCGAGCCCGAGTCCGTGGCCGCCGCCAGCATCGCCCAGGTCCACTTCGCCGTGACGGCGGAGGGCAAGGAGGTGGCGGTGAAGGTGCTGCGCCCCGGCGTGGAGTTGGCCTTCCGCCGCGACATCGACCTGATGTTCTGGCTGTCCGGCCTGGCCGTGCGCGTCCTGCCCCGGCTGAAGCGCCTGAAGCCGGTGGAGGTGGTGGAAACCTTCGCCGAGACCGTGCGCATGGAAATGGACCTGCGCCTGGAGGCCAGCGCCGCCTCCGAACTGGCAGACAATTTCAAGGGCGATGTCACCTTCAACATCCCCAGGGTGGATTGGGACCGCACCAGCCAGCGGGTACTGACCATCGACCGCATCCACGGCATCCCAGTGGACCAGGTGGACGCCATCCGCGCCGCCGGCTTCGACCCCGACGACGTTCTGCGCCAGGCGGCCAATTCCTTCTTCAACCAGGTGTTCCGCGACGGCTTCTTCCATGCCGACCTGCACCCGGGGAACATGTTCGTCAACATGTCCGGCCACCTGGCGCCCGTGGACTTCGGCATCATGGGCCGGCTGGACCGGCAGACGCGGCTGTACCTGGCCGACATGCTGCTGGGCTTCCTGAACCGCGATTACCGCCTGGTGGCCGACGTGCATTTCGATGCCGGCTACGTGCCCGCCCACCAGTCGCGCGAGCTGTTCATGCAGGCGGCCCGCGCCATCGGCGAGCAGGTGCACAACAAGCCGCTGCACGACATCTCCGTCGGCCGGCTGCTGGCCCAGCTATTCGCGGTGACCGAGCAGTTCGAGATGGAAACCCAGCCGCAGTTGCTGCTGCTGCAGAAAAGCATGCTGACGGCGGAAGGCGTGGGCCGCGCCCTGAACCCCAAGCTGAACATGTGGGAAGTGGCCCGCCCCCTGATCGAGCAGTGGATGCGGGAGAACCGGGGGCCGGAGGCGCGCCTGGCCGAGGCCGTGCGCAACCTGAACGCCACCGCCCACAAGCTGCCCCTGCTGCTGCGCCATGCCGACCGCCTGGCGGAACACCTGGACAAGGGCGGCCTGCCCATCGACCCGCGCAGCATCGACGACCTGGCCACCCGCCTGGGGAGTGGCCGGGGCGGCTGGCAATGGGCCGCCATCCTCGCGCTGACGATCGCCGTCACCATCCTGGCCTTGCGATAAGCCGAGCCAGCATGAGGTATTGCCTCATGCTGGTAGGACGCGACCGCGTCCGCCGGAGCGAGCACCGCAGGGCGGAGCGAGGACCAGCCAAGCCAGCGGATGCTGGCGCCCGGCGATTGAGGGACGACATATAAACCCCCTAACCAAAACTTGCGCGGCACGGCCCTGGCCACAAGGCAGCCCTGCGAGTCGTCCGCTTGACGCGGGTACGAAACGAACAAGAGGATGGCGCCTCTCGTTCCATATGTTTCACCCTTCGTCTTTGAGGAATTAGGTCATGGCCTTGCCCGTCGTTGCCATCGTCGGTGCCACCGGTGCCGTTGGCGTCGAGCTGCTTGAGTGCCTGGAGCAGCGTGATTTCCCCCTGTCCGAGCTGCGCCTGCTGGCGTCACCCCGGTCGGCCGGCAAGACCATGACCTTCAAGGGTAAAGAGATCACCGTCCAGGCCCTGGACGAGAACAGCTTCGACGGTGTCAACATCGCCCTGTTCTCCGCCGGCGGTTCCATCTCCAAGGTCTATGGCCCCATCGCGGTGAAGGCCGGCGCCGTGGTGGTGGACAATTCCAGCGCCTTCCGCCAGGACCCCGACGTCCCCCTGGTGGTGCCGGAAGTGAACCCGGAGGCCGTGAAGCAGCACAAGGGCATCATCGCCAACCCCAACTGCTCCACCATCATCGCGCTGGTGCCGCTGTGGCCGCTGCACGCCAAGAACCGCATCACGCGCTTCATCGCCGCCACCTACCAGGCGGCCTCGGGCGCCGGCGCCGCCGCCATGGAAGAGCTGCGCGAGGGCACGCGCGCCTATCTGGAGGGCAAGCCCTTCACCCCCACCGTCCTGCCGCACCCCTACGCCTTCAACCTCTTCAGCCACAACGCCAAGGTCGACCCGGCCAACGGCTATAACGAGGAAGAGATGAAGATGGTGAAGGAGACGTGGAAGATCTTCGGCGACGCCGACATCCGCATCTCCGCCACCTGCGTGCGCGTGCCCGTGCTGCGCGCCCATTCCGAGGCGCTGACCGTGGAGTTCGAGCGTCCCATCACCCCGGCGGAGGTGAAGGACATCCTGTCCACCGCCCCGGGCGTGCGCATCGTCGACGACGCGGAGAAGAACTACTTCCCCATGCCGGTGGACGCCTCCGGCCAGGGCGACATCCTGGTGGGCCGCATCCGCCAGGACATCAGCGACCCCAGCGGCCGGTCCATCCAGTTGTTCGTCGCCGGCGACCAACTGCTGAAGGGCGCCGCGCTGAACGCCGTGCAGATCGCCGAGCTGCTGTAAGGCAGGTTCGTCCATGACGGGGGCCGCCGGTAGGAATACCGGCGGCCTCATCCTTTTGGGGTAGCGCTGGCCGCATGGGGCCACCTTGCCCCCCTCCTCATGGGAAAATCGGCCGCAGGCCCAACTTTACGGTCGCGGAAAAGCCTCAATTGGTCGCAATATCCTGGTTGTCCGGGGTCGTTCCCGGGCGAACCCCAACCAGGGACCTCGCATGCATCCGCATGAGGCGACCGGAGCCCCCAATCCGGAACCCGGCATGGCCGCCGCCGTGATGGCCGCCACCCCCAGCGCCTTCGATATTCCGCCGCCCCAGTCCCGTTCCTCCGCCGCCCCCGCCCGTCAAATCCTGGACGCGGTCACGCGCTTCCGGAAGATGGGGTGCCGCAACGTCAGCCTGACCCTGACCCGCTCCACGGACACCATCCTGGACGTGCAGGCCATGCTGACCCTGGCGGGCCTGGCCAGCGACGTGCAGCCGGCCGGCGGCGGTTGCTCCCGCCTGGTGCTGCGCAGCTAGGCTACCCTCCTAGCCTCCTTCGATCCGCCCCTCTGGGCCCCTGCGTTCCCGGTGATGTCATCGGGGATCGGCCTTGGATATTTGCCCTGGATAGGGGAACGGCGGACGCCGCGCATAAGAAAAGGGCGCCTCCCCTGCGGGAAGCGCCCCTCTTATTCGCTTGAGCGCGTGGCGCCTCAGCCCAGGCCCTTCTGGCCCATGGCCAGATACTTCTCGCGGCGGCGGGCGATCAGGGTGCCGCCGTCCTGGCCGCGCATCGATTCCAGGCTGTCGTCGATGGCGTTGCCCAGGGCCAGGATGGTTTCCTCGCGCCGGCGGTGCGCGCCGCCGATGGGTTCCATGACGATGCGGTCGATGACGCCCAGTTCCTTCAGGTCCTGGGCGGTCAGGCGCAGGGCCGCGGCCGCGTCGGCGGCGTTGGTGTTGCTGCGCCACAGGATGCCCGAGCAGCCTTCCGGCGAGATGACGGAATAGATCGAGTGCTCCAGCATCAGCACGCGGTCGGCCGTGGCGATGGCGATGGCACCACCCGACCCGCCCTCGCCGATGACGGCGGAGACGATGGGAACGCGGGCGCGCAGGCAGGTCTCGATGGACTTGGCGATGGCTTCCGCCTGGCCGCGCTCTTCCGCACCCACGCCGGGATAGGCGCCGGCCGTGTCCACCAGGGTGATGACCGGCAGGTTGAAGCGGCTGGCCAGCGCCAGCAGGCGCTGCGCCTTGCGGTAGCCTTCCGGCTTGGCCGAGCCGAAGTTGTGGCGGATGCGGGTATCGGTGTCGTGGCCCTTTTCCTGGCCGATGACCACCACCGACCGGCCGCGGAAGCGGCCCAGGCCGCCGACGATGGCGCGATCCTCACCGAACACGCGGTCGCCCGCCAGCGGGGTGAAGTCCGTGATCAAGGCGTTGATATAGTCCAGGCAATGCGGCCGGTTGGGATGGCGCGCCACCTGGACCTTCTGGGCCGGGGACAGCTTGCCATAGGTCGAGCGCAGCAGCTTGTCGACCTTGTCCTCAAGCTTGCGGACCTCGTCGGCGATATTGATCCCGCCGCCATCGGACAGATGGCGGAGTTCATCGATCTTGCCTTCGAGCTCGGCGATCGGCTTTTCAAATTCAAGGAAATGCATGGGGCGGCTTACAACTGCTTGTAAGGAGGCGCGGTCGCCGGAAGGGTGATCCGCACAAAGGTCGAAGTCGGCTGATTACCATGAGCGCGGGCCAGGGGCCAGCCCTATCGACTTTAGGGGTGCGCGGCCCTACCCCTTGCGGGGGCGGCCGCCCGTGTTGCCCTTGGCCAGAGGGTGGTGGTCCTCCACCGCGCGGCGCAGGCGTTCCCCTACGACATGGGTGTAAATCTGGGTGGTGCCGATGTCGGCGTGGCCCAGCATCTTCTGGACCGAGCGCAGGTCGGCGCCGTGGTCCAGCAGGTGGGTGGCGAAGGCATGGCGCAGGACATGGGGGCTGACCTTGGCCGGGTCCAGGCCCGCCGCCAGCGCCAGATCCTTCAGCAACTGGCCGAAGCGCTGGCGCGTGAGCATGCCGCCGGAACTGCGGGACGGGAACAGGTGGCCGGCCTGCTTGGCCTCCCGGCCCGGGGAGAAGAAGGCGGCGCGGTGCGGCAGGTAGGCCGCCAGCGCATCGCGGGCCGGCGGGGACAGGGGCACCATCCGCTCCTTCCCGCCCTTGCCCTTGACCACCAGCACCCGGCCGTCGCGGCTGAAGGCCGACAGCGGCAGGCCCACCAGCTCGGAGACGCGCAAGCCCGTGGCGTAGAGCAGTTCCAGCAGCGCCGCCAACCGCAGGCCCTCCGCCCCGCCCTGGGCGGCGGCGGTGTCCAGCATGCGGGCCACGTCATCCTCGGACAGGATCTTGGGCAGGGGGCGGCCCAGGCGCGGGCCGTCCAGAACGGCGGCCGGGTCGATCTCCCGCCGGCCTTCGGAGACCAGGAACTTGTAATACTGGCGCAGGGCCGACAGGCGGCGGGCCACGGTGCGGACGGCGGCGTTGGTGCCGTCGCGCCCCAGATGGTCCAGGTAGGCGCGCAGGTCGTCCGTGCCCGCCTGGTCCAGCGCCGGCCCCTTGCCCCCCTGCTGGGCGGCGATGAAACGGGCGGCGTCCACCAGGTCGCGGCGATAGGCGTCCCGGGTGTTGGCCGCCGCCCCGCGTTCCGCCACCAGCATGTCCAGGAAAGCGTCCACCCCGGGCGGCAGGGCCAGGGTGGCGCCGCGCGGCCGACCGGGGGACCGCTTCCTGGAAGCGGCCCCCCCGGCGGCGGGTTCGGCCTTCGGGACGCGCGGCGCCATGGTCCTCAGGGCCCGGCCAGGGCGGCGACGGCCTCCAGCGCCAGACGCCGGGCGTCGTCCTTCAGGCCGATGGCGGCCAGGGCCGACAGGGCGTGGACCGTCACCGTGGGCGCGGTGCTGGCCGGGCCGGCGTCCGCCAGCTCCGCCAGGGCCAGCAGCGTCACCTCGCCCCGCCGGGGCACGGTCACCGACTGGTCCAGGCGCAGCCAGGAAGCGGCGTCGGGGATCACGCCCGGCGCCTCCGCCACCGCGGCGGTGCGGGCCAGCAGCAGCGGGTCGATCTTCTCCCCCGCCGCCGTGAGCACGGCCAGGATGGACCCGGCGCGCAGGCGCGACGGCGCGTCGGCGTCGGCCTTCACCGCGTCCAGCCACTGGGCCCAGTTGGCGCCGTCGCTGGGCAGCAGGCCGCCCAGCACCGCCAGGGGCACCAGGCGCAGGTAGGCCTGCAAGGGCTTGCCATCGGCTTTCCCGCCGCTGGACGCCTCTTGCGCCGTCTGGCGGGCCAACTCGAACCAGGGCTGGGCCAGGTCACGCCGGTTCTGCAGCAGGGCCAGGCGGGCGGCGGCCGGGGCCAGGTCCTTTAGCGCCGGCCCGGGGGCCAGCCCTTCCAGTTCCTGGACCAGCAGGTCACCCCAGGCACCGGCCAGCAGGCCGGGGTCGCTAACGTCCACCGCCTTGGCCAGGATGGCGCCCTTCAGCGAGGGGATCGTTTCCCCGGTCAGGGCCTGGTACAGGATGGCGCGCTGGTCGGCGCCCTGGCGCTTCTCCGCCACGCCCACGGCGTTCTTCAGGTCGCTGGGGCTGACCTTGGCCGCCTTGTACAGGGGGGCCAGGGCCGCCGACGGCAGAGTGCCATAGGCGGCGGCGCGGTCGCCCGCCACCAGCTTCAGCGCCGCCGCCGTATCGGGCAGATCGGCCACGGCTGCGGCGGCGGCCGGATTGAGGGCCTGGATCTGCGCCGCCGGCACCTCCGCCGGCAGGCCGCGGCCCATGGCGCGGGCCAGGGCGACCGCCTCGGCCGACAGGGTGGTGAAGCCCTTCAGCGCGCCCTTCTGCCCGCTGGCCGCGACCTCCGCCAGGCGGGAGAAGCCGTCATCCTTCACCCCCTGTTCGCGCATGATGTCCAGCGACAGCATGACATTGTCGGTGGACCCGCCCCGCACCTGGCAGACGACGCCCAGCATCTGGATTTCGCCGTCGTTGAAGCGCTTCTGCAGGTCCGCCATCTGGTTGCAGGCCGACCCGTCGCCGCTCAGCAGCGACAGGCGGGCCCAGGCCTCCGCCGCGCCGGCGTCGTCCAGGGCGGTGGGCAGGGCGGCCATGGCGTCGGCGTTCTTGCCGTCGCCCAGCAGGGCCAGGCGTTCCAGGCGGGCGCCCAGGAAATTGCGCGTGTCCTTGCTCGCCTGGGGAGCGGTGCCGGAGGACATCAGCACACGCCCCAGCAGGGCGCGCACCGCCGGCGAGGGGCTGGAGGGCGGCAGGGACGTCAGCGCCCGGTCGACCAGGCCGCGCGGGCTGTCGGCCCAGAGCGCCTGACCCAGGCCCCCCTGCCCCGCATCCAGCAGGCCGCCGCCATCCGGCGTCACCGCCGCCAGGGTCTTGACCTCGAAGGAGGAGGCGCGCGGGGCGGGCGGGGTGTAGAGGGGGGCGCCCAGGGGGGTGGGACCTTGGGTCGCACCGCCGTCGGTGCCGGTTGGACCGCCACTGGATGGCGCGCCAGCGGCCGGCGCACTGGTGGACGGCGTCGCCGGCCCCTGCGGCCACAAGGGGGTGGGCGCGCCCGTGGTCTGGGACCCCGATTGCGCCAGCGCCACCGGTGCCGTCATCAGGCCGGCGGCCAGCGCCAGGCCCAGGCTGAGCTTACTGCGGGAAACGGTCATTGGGGATCACCCGTTCGGTGGGCGCGGACGGCGCCGGGGAGGTGGTGGCGGCCACGACCAGGGCGGCGCCGGCACCGCCGAGGACAACCAGGGCGATCAGGATCAGAAGAAGCTTTTTCATCGGGGGATCGGCATCAATCGCTGAAAGGGAAAGGGCGGATTCGGAAAGAAAATTGCGAGACCATCGCGGCGCAAGCAAGGCGGCAGTGCGCGGCGCCCCGGTGGAGTTGAGGGACAGGCGGGGTCGACTGTGTTATGCAGTCCCCCCTAACCGTTTCCATCCGCCGCCGTCCACCAGATCATCAGGGGCAGGCTGTCACGGAAAAACGGGGCCGGACAGGTCGCCGAAGGCCGCAGGGCCAGGGGCGGACAACCGGTGTTAAGGGTTAAGAACAACCCCCGGAACGGGGCACGGCTTTAGGTCTCGGCTGTTATGGATGATACGGCAAACATGGTGTTAGCGCTTGGCACTGTAGCGCCCGGTCCCCGGGCGCGCAACGCCACCCCGATCCGCCGGTTACCGGCCGCCCAGGCCCCCGCCCGGTCTGGGGGGTGCGCTGATGCGCCCCACCCTGCGCCAGCGCCCGCCGCGCACCCTGGTCCTGGTGGGCCTGATGGGGGCCGGCAAGACCAGCATCGGCCGCCGCCTGGCCGCGCGCCTGGGCCTGCCCTTCGTCGACGCCGACCATGAGATCGAGCGCGCCGCCGGCTGCAGCATACCGGAATTCTTCGACCGCTATGGCGAACCCGCCTTCCGCGAGGGGGAGCGCCGGGTGATCGCCCGCCTGCTGGACCAGCCGATGCAGGTGCTGTCCACCGGCGGCGGCGCCTTCATGGACGCGGAAACCCGCGCCCTGGTGCGCCAGCGCGCCCATTCCATCTGGCTGCGGGCGGAGCTGGACCTGCTGGTGCAGCGCACGGCGCGCCGGGGCAACCGGCCCCTGTTGAAGGATGCCGACCCGCGCGAGACGTTGCGCCAGCTGATGGACCTGCGCCACCCCTATTACGCCCAGGCCGACATCACCGTGGACAGCGGCGACCGCCCGGCGGAAGACACGGTGGATAGGGTGGTGGAGGCGCTGCAGGCCTATCTGGACACCGCCGCCGATAGCCAAACCCCAGAGGCGCGGCCCCAGCCGGCCGCGGTGGAATCATGAGCCAAACCGTTCCTGTCCATCTGGGCGACCGTTCCTATGACGTGCGGGTGGGCACCGGCCTGATCGAGAACGCCGGCGCCCTGGTGGCCCCCATCGCCGGCCGCCGTCCCCTGGTCATCCTGAGCGACGAGACGGTGGCGCCCCTGTACCTGGGCACCCTGACCCGCTCGCTGGAGGCGGCCGGCGCCCGCGTCCTGGACCCCATCGTCGTGCCGGCGGGCGAAGCGACCAAGAGCTTCCACCACCTGGAGGCGGTGCTGGAAATCCTGCTGTCGCGCGGCATCGAGCGCGGCGCCATGCTGGTGGCGCTGGGCGGCGGGGTCATCGGCGACCTGGGCGGATTCGCCGCCGCCATCGCCCTGCGCGGCATCGACTTCATCCAGGTGCCCACGACGCTGCTATCCCAGGTGGACAGCAGCGTGGGCGGCAAGACCGGCATCAACAGCCGCCAGGGCAAGAACCTGATCGGCGCCTTTCACCAGCCGCGCCTGGTGCTGGCCGATATCGGCGCGCTGGACAGCCTGCCCCGGCGCGAGGTGCTGGCCGGCTATGCCGAGGTGGTGAAGTACGGCCTGATCGACCGGCCCGACTTCTTCACCTGGCTGGAGGAAAACGGCCCCGCCCTGGTGGCGGGCGACACCGCCCTGCGCACGGACGCGGTGACCGAAAGCGTGGCCGCCAAGGCCGCCATCGTCGCACAGGATGAACGCGAGGGCGGGGTGCGCGCTCTCTTGAACCTGGGGCACACCTTCGGCCACGCGCTGGAGGCGGAAGTGGGCTATGGCGGCGAACTGCTGCATGGCGAGGCCGTGGGCATCGGCATGGTCATGGCCTTCGACCTGTCGGTGCGCCTGGGCCTGTGCCCGCCCGCCGACCTGGACCGCATGCGCCGCCACCTGGCGGCCGTGGGGCTGCCCACCGGCGCCGCCCACCTGGCCAAGGGCCGCTGGACCGTGGACGCCCTGATGGCCCACATGGCCAAGGACAAGAAGGTGAAGGACGGGGGCATCACCTTCATCCTGGCGCGCGGCATCGGCCAGGCCTTCACCGCCCGTGGCATCGATCCCGAGCCGGTGCGCGCCGTGGTGGCCGCGGCACTGGAGGCGTGACCCGCCCCCATGCCCCTGCCCGCCGCCGCCCCGCGCAAGCCGCTCCACACCCGCCGCGTCACCTGCCAGGGCTATGAACGCGCGGACGGCCTTTGGGATATCGAGGGCCACATCACGGATGAGAAGCACTACGCCTTCGACAATGAATGGCGTGGCACCATCCAGCCGGGGCAGTTCCTGCATGAGATGTGGGTGCGCCTGACGGTGGATGACACGCTGACGGTGCGCGCCGTGGAGGTCGCCACCGACAACGCCCCCTTCGCCCACTGCCCCGCCATCCTGCCCAACTTCCAACGCCTGGTGGGCCTACGCATCGCCGCCGGCTGGACCAACGCGGTCAAGCAGCGCCTGGGCCGGACGGAAGGCTGCACCCATCTGGTCGAGCTGCTGGGCCCCGTGGCCACCACCGCCTTCCAGACCCTGGCCCCGGTGCTGAGCGCCCGCCGCCGGGGCGGCGCCGGCGGCCCACCCCCGGTGCTGAACACCTGCCACGTCATGGCCAGCGACGGCCCCGTGGTGAAGCGCTGGTACCCGGAGCACTACACCGGGCCGAGGGGCGAAAAGCCGGAGGACGAGGGGACGGCCTAACCCTGGGCCACCTCTTCAGGCGTCAGCGTCTTAAGCGACAGGGCGTGGACGCGTTCGGCCAGTTCATCCTTCAGGATGTCGTAGACCAGACGCTGACGCGCCACCCGCGACTTGCCGGCGAAGGCGGCCGCCACCACCGTCACCTCGAAATGGGTTTCGCCACCGGGCGCGGCGCCGCCGTGGCCGGCATGGGCCGCCGACTGGTCGTCAACGATCAGCGTGACGGGCGCCAGCGCCTGGGTCAGCTTGGTGTGGATTCGGTCGGCATAGCGCATGGGAAGGGGCCCGTGGCGGAAGGTTCGTCCTCCCCCCTCAGGTGCGATGTCGGGGCGCCGCTGTCAATGGCGGGAAGGCGATTTGCGGCGGTCGGCACAGCAGCCCAGCTTTGCCCCGGCAATGGTGCCGTGGGCGACCCGCCGCGCTTGTCACGGCCCGGACGTGCCCCCATACTTTCGCGATGCAGAAACAGCGCCCCGGATTCTCCTTCTCGTTCGACGACCCGCCGCAGGTCCAGGTCAGGGCCTGCGACCACCCGGGCTGTGCCGAGGTGGGGGAGTATCGCGCGCCCAAGAACCGCAGCCAGCTCAACGACTATTTCTGGTTCTGCCTGGACCATGTCCGCGCCTACAACAAAGCCTGGGACTATTACCAGGGCATGAGCACGGAAGAGATCGAGCGGGCCATGCGCTATGATACCACGTGGCAGCGGCCCACCTGGCCCATGGGGGACTGGCGCACGCGGGAACGGAACCTGCGCGACAAGATGAGCCGTGGCCACACCTTCGGCGCCGATTGGGAGGGGGCGTCCCACCGCCCCCCGCCCCCCTCGCCCCGCACGCCGGAGGATGAGGCCCTGGACGTGCTGGGCCTGAAGGCGCCGGTTGAATTCGCCGAGATCAAGCAGCGCTATCGCGAGCTGGCCAAGCAGAACCACCCCGACACCCACGGCGGCGACAAGGACGCGGAAGAGCGCCTGAAGCGCATCAATCAGGCCTATAACGTGCTGAAAGCCGCCTACGCCGACCAGGGCTGAGCCCCCGACACCGAACCAAAACCAAAAACCAACCGTTCTGTCCGATATCGCAGGAAAGCCGACCGTCTCATGTCCCAGGAAACGACCCCGATGAACGCCGCCTCGCTGCCCGATACCACGATCTCCGTCCGCAAGGCCTTCGGGATCGACAGCGACATGCAGGTGCCGGCCTTCAGCGCGCCCACGGAACATGTGCCGGAAATCGACAGCACCTATCGTTTCGACCGCGAAACGACCATGGCCATCCTTGCCGGCTTCGCCTACAACCGCCGCGTCATGGTCCAGGGCTATCACGGCACGGGCAAGTCCACCCATATCGAGCAGGTGGCCGCGCGCCTGAACTGGCCCTGCCTGCGCATCAACCTGGACAGCCACATCAGCCGCATCGACCTGATCGGCAAGGACGCCATCGTCCTGCGTGAGGGCGTGCAGGTGACGGAATACCGCGAGGGCATCCTGCCCTGGGCGCTGCAGCATCCCTGCGCCATCGTGTTCGACGAATACGACGCCGGCCGCCCGGACGTGATGTTCGTCATCCAGCGCGTGCTGGAGGTCGAGGGCAAGCTGACCCTGCTGGACCAGAACAAGGTGATCCGCCCCCACCCGGCCTTCCGCCTGTTCGCCACGGCCAACACCATCGGCCTGGGCGACACCACCGGCCTCTACCATGGCACCCAGCAGATCAACCAGGGCCAGATGGACCGGTGGAACATCGTCACCACCCTGAACTACCTGCCCCATGACGCCGAGGTGAAGATCGTCCTGGCCAAGGTGCCGTCCTACGACACGGACGAGCGCCGGGTGCTGGTCAACGCCATGGTGCGCCTGGCCGACCTGACCCGCGCCGGTTTCATCGCCGGTGACATCTCCACCGTCATGAGCCCGCGCACGGTCATCACCTGGGCCCAGAACGCCGATATCTTCGCCGATGTCGGCTTTGCCTTCCGCGTCACCTTCCTGAACAAGTGCGACGAGATCGAGCGCGCGGCGGTGGCCGAGTATTACCAGCGCTGCTTCGGCACCGAACTGCCCGAGAGCGGCGTGCGCGCCACCCTCGCCTGAGGCGGGGCCGACGCCGAGAAGGAACGAGCCCATGTCTTCCGACCGCGAATCGCCGCTGGAGGCGTTCAAGCGGGCCACCGGCGCCGCCGTCCGCGCCATCGCGGAGCGCGGCGACCTGACGGTGGGGTTCTCCGCCGAGCCGCCGGGCTTCTCCGGCACGCGGGTGCGGGTGCCCCTGCCCACGCGTGACCTGAACGCCCGCGACGTGGCGCCGGTGCGGGGGGCGGCGGACGCCGCCGCCCTGCGCCTGCGCCATCACGACGCCGCCACGCATGCCCGCCTGCTGCCCACCGGCGACACCGCCCGCCTGGCCTTCGACGCGCTGGAGCAGGCGCGGTGCGAGGCGCTGGGCGCCACCGCCATGGCCGGCGTGGCCGACAACCTGACGGCGGCGCTGGAGGAGCGCTTTCGCCGCCAGGGCCTGGACAGGGCCACGGCGCGCGACCAGGTGCCCCTGGCCGACGCCCTGCGCCTGATCGCGCGTGAGGCCCTGACCGGCGCCCCCGTCGCCCCCGCCACCCAGGCGGCGCTGGACCTGTGGCGCCCCTTCATCGAGGAAAAGGCCGGCGCGGACCTGGCGCAGCTGAAGGCCGCCATGGCCGACCAGCAGGCCTATGCCCGCGAGGCCCGCCGCATCCTGACCGACCTGGACCTGGAAGTGGGCGGGGAGCCGGACAAGTCGGAAGAGGAGGAGACGGCCGAGTCCGGCGACGCCCAGAGCCCCGAGGGCGCCGACAATGACGACGCCGGCGGCGGCCAGTCCGACGATGCCGACCCTGAAGCGACGGGGGAGCAGCAACAGTCCGGTGGCCAGACGGAGGAAGCCGCCGGCGCCGCCGAAAGCAGCGAGGGCGAAGAGCAGGAGATGGAGGGGGCCGGGGCCGAGCAGTCGGGCGAGCCCGGTGAACCGTCCCGCCCCGATTTCGGCCGCAACAGCCCGGATGCGGGCGGGTATCGCGCCTTCACCACCGAGTTCGACGAGGTGGTGGGCGCCGCCGACCTGTGCGACCCGGACGAACTGGCCCGCCTGCGCATGATGCTGGACCAGCAGTTGCAGCACCTGCAGGGCGTCATCGCCAAACTGGCCAACCGCCTGCAGCGCCGCCTGATGGCCAAGCAGACCCGCGCCTGGGTGTTCGACCTGGAGGAAGGCATCCTGGACGCGGCCCGCCTGGCCCGCGTGGTGGCCAACCCGGTGCTGCCCCTGTCGTTCAAGCAGGAGAACGACACCGATTTCCGCGACACCGTCGTCACCCTGCTGATCGACAATTCCGGGTCCATGCGCGGCCGGCCCATCACCATCGCCGCCATGAGCGCCGACATCCTGGCGCGCACGCTGGAACGCTGCGGCGTGAAGGTGGAAATCCTGGGCTTCACCACCCGGGCGTGGAAGGGCGGGCAAAGCCGCGAGCGCTGGCTGGCCAGCGGCAAGCCGCCGGCCCCCGGCCGCCTGAACGACCTGCGCCACATCGTCTATAAGGAGGCCGACGCCCCCTGGCGCCGGGCCCGGCGCAACCTGGGCCTGATGCTGCGCGAAGGCATCCTGAAGGAAAACATCGACGGCGAGGCCCTGCTGTGGGCCCACACCCGCCTGATCGCCCGGCCGGAACAGCGGCGCATCCTGATGGTGATCAGCGACGGCGCGCCGGTGGACGACAGCACCCTGTCGGTCAACAGCGGCAGTTATCTGGAAAAGCACCTGCGCAGCGCCATCGAGTATATCGAGACCCGCAGCCCGGTGGAGCTGATCGCCATCGGCATCGGCCATGACGTCACGCGCTATTACCGCCGCGCCGTCACCATCGTGGATGTGGAGCAACTGGGCGGCACCGTCATGGAAAAGCTGGCCGAGCTGTTCGACGAGGACGACCACCGCCCGGGAAGAAGCCGGCGCCAGGCGCGCGGCGGGCGCCGCTAGACTAAAGCAAACCGCGCTCAGGAAAAGGGCCGCCGGGCGGATGCCAGGCGGCCCAAATCTTTTGAGGCTTACTTGCCGGCGGGCTTGGCCGCCGGAGCGGCGGGCGCCGGGGCGCCGCCGGTGCGCGCCTTATACACATGCAACTGATCGTTAAAGCGGGCGGCCAGGATCTGCATGTTGGTGACCACGGCATCCTGCACGCTGGTCAGCTGCAGGAACTTCGCCACCGTCACCTTGTCCGGGTGCTGGGCCACCAGTTGGTCGACACAGGAGATGAAGCCCTGGCCGCTGTTCACGTAGGCCTGCATCTCCTCATGCGCCTTGCGCATGTCGGCCTCGGGCGCGGTCTTGCCATCGGGAATGGTGGGCACCTTCTTGGGGAAGGGGCAGGTCCAGCCGTCATCCTCCTCGCCAGCCTTGGCCCCGGCGGCGGGAGCGGCCGCGGCGGGGGCCGCGGGCTTGGCCGCCGACGGCACGATGGGGGCGGAACCGGCTGCGGGGGCCGTGGTCGCCGGCTTCGCCGCCTGAGCCCAGGCGGGCGCGGCGCCGACAAACGCGAGGGTTGTCGCCGAGGCGAGGACGGGCAGGATCATCAAGGACCGGCGGACGGCGACACGCAGGCTCACGGGCAAGGTTCCTCAAAGACGAAGGGCAAGGGGCGCCAGCATAATGGACCGGCGCACTAAGGCATAGCCGACATGCATTGGCAAGACGGGGCGGCAACCGGCCGCAAGGGCGTTGCCGCCGCCCCGGCGGATCGTGCTAAACCGAGGGGGACGGGGCCCGGACGCGCCCCGGGCGGTGAACGGTGCGGTTGCGAGCGATGATCGGCGTTTTCGATTCAGGACACGGCGGGTTGACGGTGTTGCGCGCCCTGGCCAACCAGATGCCGGACCGGCGCTTCGTCTATCTGGGCGACCATGCCAACGCCCCCTATGGCAACCGCACGCCAGAGGAAATCTACCGCTATACCGTGGCGGGGGTGGAACGGCTGTTCGGCCTGGGCTGCCCGCTGGTCATCCTGGCCTGCAACACCGCCTCGGCCCAGGCGCTGCGCCGCCTGCAGCAGACCTGGCTGCCCACCGCCTATCCCGACCGCCGGGTGCTGGGCGTGCTGGTGCCCATGGTGGAGGCCATCACCGGCGTGCCGTGGATGGCCGACGTGGCCGCCGGGTCGCGCGCGGGCGAACCGCGCACCATGGCCATCTTCGCCACCCAGCACACGGTCAGCAGCGGCGCCTACCCCACCGAGATCGCCAAGCGCGCGCCGGAGGTGCGGGTGGTGCAGCAGGCCTGCCCCGACCTGGTGCGCCTGATCGAGGCCGACGCCCCGGTCGACACCATACGCGCGGCCATCGAGGATTATGCTGGGCGGTTGATGGCGCAGTTGGAGGGCGTGCCGCCCGACGCCGTGGTCCTGGGCTGCACCCACTATCCCCTGGTGGCCGACCTGTTCGCCCAGGCCCTGCCGCCCGGCGTGGAAATCCTGGACCAGCCCAACCTGACGGTCAGCAGCCTGCGCGCCTATCTGGAACGGCACCCGGAGTTCGACCTGCCCAGCCGGGCGCGGGAGCAGGGCGGGGTCGAGGCCTTCCACACCACCGGCCCGGCGGAGCCCATCACCCGCCTGGCCAGCCGCTTCTTCGGCGGCGAGGCACGCTTCCACAGCGTAGGGCCTGACCCCATCCCGGAGAGTCTGAAGGGCTGAAGACCCGCCGTCACAGGCTCTCGAAATCCAGCCCGATGTCGAAGTTGGTGACGGAGTGGGTCAGCCAGCCCAGGGAAATCAGGGTGACGCCGGTCTCCGCCACCGCCCGCACCGTCTGGGGCGTGATGCCGCCCGAGGCCTCGGTGATCAGGCGGCCGGCCACCATGTCCACGGCCTGGCGCAGGGTGGGCGGGTCCATGTTGTCCAGCAGCACGGCATCCACCGGCAGGGTCAGCAACTCCTCCAACTGGGCCAGGGTGTCGACCTCCACCTCGATCTTCACCATGTGGCCGACATGGGCGCGGGCGCGCTCCACGGCGGCGCGCAGGCCGCCAGCCGCCACCAAATGGTTGTCCTTGATCAGGACAGCGTCATCCAGGCCGAAGCGATGGTTGCTGCCCCCGCCCACGCGCACGGCGTATTTCTCCAGCGCGCGCAGGCCGGGCGTGGTCTTACGGGTGCAGACGATGTGGGCGCCGGTGCCCGCGATGGCCTGGACCAGCTCCGCCGTCTTGCTGGCGATGCCGCAGAGGCGACCCAGGAGGTTCAGCGCCGTGCGCTCCCCCGACAGGATGGGGCGGGCCGGGCCTTCGACCACCGCCACGGCCTGGCCCGGAGCCACCCGGGCACCATCGGCCACCAGGGTCCGCACCGATAGGCTGGGATCGAGCAGGGAGAAGGCCGACAGCGCCGGGGCTAGACCGGCGATGACGCCGGCGTGACGGGCCTGGAACAGCGCGCGGGCCTGGGTGTCCACCGGGATGCAGGCATCGGCGGTGACGTCGCCCGCCCGGCCCAGATCCTCCAGCAAGGCGGCACGGACCAGGCCTTCGTACATGACGGGATACAGCGGGGCAGGCGTGCTCATGAACGGGTTTCCCGGGTGGTGGCAGGCTCGACCTCGGCCATGCGGCCCAGGTCGGAACAGGTCAGGATCTGGTGATGCCGCCAGCTATCGCGCGTTTCCGGATGGTCGGCGCGGGTATGGGCGCCCCGGCTCTCCTCGCGCCGCCTGGCCGCCTCCACCACCAGGCGGGACAGCACCAGGCGGTTGCGCAGCTCCAGGCCGGCACGGATGCCGGCATAGTCGCTGGCCGGTGCCAGGCGCTCAGCCGCCAGGGTCAGGCCCTGCAGGCGCAGGGCGGCCTCGGCCAGGCCTGCGCCATCGCGCACCAGGCCCACCTTCTCCGCCATCAACGTCTGGGCCTGGGCCGCGAGGTCGGCGGCGGCGGGGCCGCCGGGCACTGTGGGCGCCAAGGGAACCGCCACCGGCTGGGACGCGGCCGACTCGGCCACCAGGGCCGCCGCCACCCGACCGGCGAACACCACCGCCTCCAGCAGCGAGTTGCTGGCCAGGCGGTTGGCGCCATGGACATGGGTGCAGGCGACCTCGCCCGCCGCCCACAGGCCGGGGATGGAGGTGCGGCCGTCGGCATCCGTCAACACGCCGCCCATATGGTAATGCGCGGCGGGCGCCACGGGCACAGGCGCGGCGGCCGGGTCCAGCCCGGCCTCGGCGCAGATGCCGGCCACGGTGGGGAATTTCTTGGCCCCGCCAGACGCCCATAGCGGCCGCAGGTCCAGGAACACCGCCTCGCCACGCGCCACGCGGCGGCCGATGGCGCGGGCCACCACATCGCGGGGCGCCAGTTCGGCATCGGGATGCTCATCCGCCATGAAGGCGTGGCCGCCGGCGTCCAGCACCTTGGCCCCTGCCCCGCGCAAGGCCTCCGTCAACAGGGGCCGGCGGCCGGGCGGCCCGGCAACGGCCAGGGCGGTGGGGTGGAACTGCACGAATTCCAGGTCGGCCAGATGGGCGCCGGCGCGGGCGGCCAGCGCCATGCCGTCGCCGGTGGCCTCCGGCGGGTTGGTGGTCACGGCCCACAGCTGGCCGGTGCCGCCGGTGGCCAGCACCACATGCGGGGCGACGTGCAGCACCCAGCCGACACCGTCCTCATAGGCCAGGACGCCCTGGGCCCGGCGGCCACGCCCAAGGTCACGCACCACCAGGTCCGCGGCCATGGCCCGGGTATGCACGGCGATGCCCGGGGTGGCGCGCACGCGGGCGGCCAGGAAGGTGACCAGGGTGCGGCCGGTGGCGTCACCGCCGGCATGCAGGATGCGGTGACGGCCGTGCGCCGCCTCGCGCCCCAGCAGGGGCTTGCCATCGGGGCCCCGGTCGGCGGGCAGGCCGGCGTCGAGCAAGGCCGACATTTCAACGATGCCGGCCTCGGCCAGCAGCCGCGCCATGCCGGGGTCGGTTAATCCCGCCCCGGCGGCCACCGTGTCGGCGGCATGGTCGGCGGCGCTGTCCCCGGCGCCCAGCGCCACGGCCACACCACCCTGGGCCCACAGGCTGGACCCGCCCGGCAGGTCATCCGTCTTGGTCAGCAGGGCCACCCGCCGCCCGGCACCGGCCAGGGCCAGCGCGGCGGCCATGCCGGCCGTGCCGGACCCGACCACCACCACATCGCTGTGGACGACTTTCACAGGCGACACCGGATAAGACGCACCATCCATGGCATCACGCTCCGTCACCAGGGGAACGGGGGCCGGCCGCACATCCGGCCGGCCTTGGGAAAACAGGTGGGATCAGCGGCCCACGGCCAGCATGCGCTCCACCGCCAGGCGGGCGCGGTCGGCCACCGTGGGGTCGATCTCCACCTTCGGCTCCAGCGTCCGCAGCGACTCCAGGATGTTGGAGAGGCTGACCCGCTTCATGTGCGGGCACAGGTTGCAGGGGCGGATGAATTCCACGTCCGGATACTCGGTGGCGACGTTGTCGCTCATGGAGCATTCGGTGACCATCAGCACCCGGTTCGGCCGCGCCTCACCCACATATTCGACCATGCGGGCGGTGCTGCCGACAAAGTCGGCCTCGGCCAGCACCTCGGGCGGGCATTCGGGATGGGCGATGATGGTCAGGTCCTTGAAGCGGGTGCGGTAGTCGCGCAGCTCCGCCCCGGTGAAGCGCTCATGCACCTCACAATGGCCCTTCCACTTGATGATCTTCTTCTTGGTCTGGGTGGCGACCCAGCTCGCCAGATATTCGTCGGGCAGGAACAGCACGCTGTCGCTATCCAGCGATTCCACGATCTCCACCGCGTTGCCAGAGGTGCAGCAGATGTCGCTTTCCGCCTTCACCTCGGCGGAGGTGTTGACGTAGGTGACCACCGGCACGCCGGGGTGCGCCTCACGCAGCAGGCGGATGTCGGCGGCGGTGATGCTGTCAGCCAGGGAGCAGCCGGCCCGCATGTCGGGCATCAGCACCGTCTTGGACGGGTTCAGGATCTTGGCCGTCTCGGCCATGAAGTGCACGCCGGCCATGACGATGACGTCGGCGTCCGTCTGCGCCGCCTTGCGCGCCAGCGCCAGGCTGTCGCCCACGATATCGGATACGCAGTGGAAGATTTCCGGCGTCTGGTAGTTGTGCGCCAGGACGACGGCGTTGCGTTCCTTCTTCAGCGTGTTGATGGCGTGCACCAGCGGCGCGTGAAAGGGCCACTCCACCTCGGGGATCACCTTGGCCACCCGTTCATACAGGGGGCGGGTCGCGGCGGCGACGGCGGGGGTGTATTCGAGATCGAGCTCGGCAACGGACATCGGGACACCTGGCAAACGAAAGCGCGCCACGAACGACATCGGCCCGCATGGCCGGCCCCCGCGGCGCGATTGGCGGAGGCGTCTTCCCTGTACCTTCACCCCTTATGCTCTATTTGAGCATTAGGGTAGGTAATGCTCGCCCGGAGCATAAGGGGTGTCAAGCCCGCTTTCGGACCCCATTCATGTAACTGTCACAGGGGTGCCCCGGCGCCGCCGCATCGCTGCATGTGCGAAAAATGCGCCAAGAGAATAAAAAAAGCGGCTGATATCAGCCGCTTCTCTTAATTTCTCCACGCGCCGACATCCAGTACAGCGGCATGAACAAAACCCTCATGCCGCTGGTCTCTGTCTCAGTCGAGGGCGAAGACCTCGGCCTTGAGGTAGGCGCTTTCGGGCAGCAGGGGGTGCACCGGATGGTCGGGGCCAGCGCCGGAGAAGCGCAGGATGCGCCCCTGGCGGCGGGCGTCACCCAGGCCCTTGGCCACCAGTTCGGCGAAGGTGTCGGGCGGCATGTTGTGGCTGCAGCTGGCCACCAGCAGGATGCCGCCGGGGGCGGTGATCTGGGCGCCCAACTTGGCCAGCTTGCGATAGGCGCGGCTGCCGTTGGCCAAGTCCTTCTTGGACTTCACGAAGGCCGGCGGATCGCAGATCACCACCTCGAACGTCTCGCCGGCCTCGGCCAGGCGCTCCAGCTCGGCGAAGGCGTCGGCCTTGCGCAGTTCCACCTTGTCGGCGACGCCGTTGGCCGACGCCGCCTTGCCGGCCAGTTCCAGGGCGCCGGCCGAGCGGTCGACCAGCACGGTGCGCGCCGCCCCCCGGGTGGCGGCCAGCACGCCGAAGCCGCCGCAATAGCTGTAGAAATCGATGACGGAGCGGCCCTGCGCCAGGTTGGCGACGAAGGCGCGGTGGTCGCGCTGGTCATAGAACCAGCCCGTCTTCTGCCCACCCGCCGGGTCGGCGAAGAAGGTGGCGCCGTTTTCCTCGACCTTGATGGGGCCGTCGACCGTACCGACGGCCACCCGCACCTCCTCGCCCACGCCTTCCAGGCCGCGGGCGGCGCTGTCGTTGCGCAGGATGACGGACGACGCGGGGAACACCTCCGCCAGGCCTTCCAGGATCTGGGGCAACAGGCGGTCCATGCCGGCGGAATTGGCCTGCACCACCAGCACATCGCCATACCGGTCGACGATCAGCGCCGGCAGGCCGTCGGCCTCCGCATGCACCAGGCGGTAATAGGGCCGGCCGATCAGACGATCGCGCAGCGCCGCCGCCGTGCGGAAGCGCTTGGCGAAAAAGCCGGCGTCCACCGTCTCCGACAGGTCGCGGGTCAGGACGCGCGACGCGATCAGGGTGTGCGGGTTGAAGGTGGCGATGCCCAGGACGCCGCCGCCGGCGTCGGCCAGGCGCACCAGCCCGCCCTTGGGCAGGGCCTTGGCGGCCGCGTCCATCTGGATTTCGTTGGAATAGGCCCAGGGGTGGCCACCGGCCACGCGCTTGTGCCGGCCCGCCTGGAACAGCAGGGTGGGGAGCTTTTCAGTCATGGGCCGGAGCATAGCGCGCGGCGGCCGGGGGACAACGGCAAAGGGCGCAAGGGATCCCGTCGCCGAAGACGGGGCTGCCAGGTCATCAGGCAGGGACCGCCGCCTCCGCCGTCATGTGCTTGCACAGGCGCCGCCCCTCGGGCATGTGCCCCAGGGCGCGGAAGCGGGCCAGCGACGGGTGCGCCTTGACCTGGCTGTCCGGCAGGGTGATGTGGATGGCGTCGCAACCGTAGCGCAGGGCGATCCGGTCCATTTCCGCCAGCAGCGCGTCCGCCGCCCCCTCGCGGTCGAACAGGTCCAGGGCCACGAACACGTCCACCTGCAAGCCCAGCCGATGGTCCAAATCCGGCACCATCAGATAGGAGAACAGGCCGTGCATGTAGCGATGGTCCAGTTGCACCGTGACGATGCCGCCCCGGCTGCCGGGGGACAGCAGGGCCAGGGCATGGTCGCGCCACCGCTCCACCGTCAATTCCGGATAGAACGGGCGCATCAACGCGTAGGCCTGGTCAATCTGACGAGGATCCAGGGGGCGGGTTACGAATGTAGGCATGGAAGCGCAGATCCGAGCCGGAGGGATCGCCACCCGTACAACGCGCCATGACGCCTCGCCATGATCTGGATCAAAGAATAAACGACGGGTTGGAGTAAGCCAGTCACGGCGATCTCTAGCCTTTTCCTAAGTCGTTCCCCGGCTATATGCTGGCCTCGCGGCACTGATTGGGGAACGAAAGACCGGCCGCACCACCCACAATCGCGCCATGAGCGGGCGAAGGGTGGCGGCTGATAGCGGAGTGCGGCAATGACTCACATCGATTTCGCCTATGGCAGGGACGCGACCGTCCAGACGAACGCCAAGTCCGACCCGGCCGGGGAAATCCATCCCTGCAGCGCCTGCACCGTGCGTACCCTGACCGTCTGCGCCGCGCTGGAGGCGGAGGAGCTGCGCCGCCTGGCGGAGATCCTGCAGACCACCCGCTTCGACGCCGGCCACACCGTATTCGGTGAGGGGGAGCCGGCGGAAACCCTGTACAACGTCACCTCCGGCACCGTGAAGGTCTACAAGCTGCTGCCCGATGGCCGTCGCCAGATCACCGGCTTCCTGCTGCCGGGCGACTTCTTCGGCCTGTCGGTCAACGACAGCTACGCCTACACCGCCGAGACGGTGACGCCGGTGTCGCTGTGCCGCTTCCCCCGCCGCCGCATGGAGGCGCTGCTGGACGAGTTCCCCAAGATGCAGCGCCGCCTGTTCTCCATGGCGTCGAACGAGCTGGCGGCGGCGCAGGACCAGATGCTGCTGCTGGGCCGCAAGACGGCAAAGGAGAAGATCTGCTCTTTCCTGCTGCTGCTGTCGCAGCGGGCCAGCCGGCGCGGCCACAAGACGAACCCGGTGCATGTGCCGATGAGCCGGGCCGACATCGCCGACTATCTGGGTCTGACCACCGAAACCGTCAGCCGCACCTTCACCCAGTTGAAGACCAGCCGGGCCATCAGCCTGCTGGAAGGCAACAAGGTCCAAATCCAGGATATGGACGACCTGCTGGAGTTGGCCGAGGGCGCATGATCGCTATGAGGGATCGGCAGCGGCGTCAACAGGATGCCGGGGGCCATGACTTCGTCATGGGAGATTCTTTCACGGGGCGTGTAAACAGCGCAACAACCGCTCTCGGAATATTATTTATTAAATCAAATTTATAATTAACCAAACTTTCGAATTTTCCTTTGGGATCGATTGCATTAGCGTGCTTTTTTTAGAAAAGCCGAAGATACCGATCCCCATGAACCGTTTCCGAATCCTGCACCGCGTGGTGTTGGCGCTGCTGGTGCCATCGCTGGGTTTGCTCTTGGCCGCCAGCCTCATCCTGGCTGAAAAGCAGGCCACCGTCTCCCAGATGCGGACCCTGTCGCGGTTGACGCAGCTCGCCACCACGGTCGGCGATCTGGTGCATGAGATGCAGCGGGAACGGGGCGCCTCGGCCGTGTTCCTGGGCAGCAAGGGCACCCAGCTCCAGCGCGAGCTGCCGGAGCAGCGGGCGCGCACCGACCAGCGGCGCCGGGCGCTGGAGGCGGCGCTGAAAGGCAACGACGCCGCCTCGGCCGGCGGCGCGCTGGCCCAGATCCTGGCGGACGCCTCTCAGCGCCTGGCGCGGTTGGATGAGGTGCGGCGCAAGATCGACGGCCTGCAGATTCCGGCCGCCGAGTCGAGCGCCTACTTCACGGCGACGATCCTACGGCAGTTGGACGCCGATATCGAGATTTCGAAGTCGGTGACCAACCCGGACGTGGCACGGGCGCTGTCGACCTACGTCAACTTCACCCAGGCGAAGGAACGCGCGGGAGAGGAGCGGGCGAACGGCGCGCCGGCCTTCGCCGCGGGCAAGTTCGACATGGCGCAATACCGGCGCTTCCTGGGCACGGTCGCGGACGAGGCCACCTATTTCCGGCTGTTCGCCGCCAGCGCATCCCCCGAGGACCAAGCCTTCCTGGCCCGCACGGTGACCGGAGAAGCGGTCAGCGAGGTTGAGCGCATGCGCAAGGTGGCTGTGGAAACCATTCCCGGGGACGCGCTGGGCGGTATCGAAGGTTCCTATTGGTACAAGATGGCGACCGCGCGCATCGACATGATGAAGACGGTCGAGGACTACCTGTCCCACAATCTGCTGGCGCAAGGGGAGCGCGTCCAGGACGAGGCCCAGGGCGTGCTGTGGATTGCCCTGGCGGCGACGCTGGCGCTGCTCGGCGTCACCGGTGTGCTCAGCACCGTGATCGTGCGCGACATCACCCGGCCGGTGGCCGGCATGACCCAGGCCATGACCCGCCTGGCGGGCGGCGACCAGTCGGTCGAGGTGCCCGGTGTCGGCCGCAAGGACGAGATCGGCGACATGGCTGCATCGGTCGAGGTGTTCAAGCGCAGGATGATCGAGGCGGACCGCCTGCGCGCCGAGCAGGAGTCGATGAAGCGGCGGGCCGAGGAGGAGAAGCGCGCCACCATGACCAGGCTGGCCGACGAGTTCGAGGCCAGCGTGAAGGGCGTGGTGGGCACCGTGTCCTCCGCCTCGGCACAGTTGCAGTCCACGGCGCAGTCCATGTCGTCCACGGCCGCGCAGACCAGCCATCGGTCCACCGCCGTGGCGGCGGCGGCCGAACAGGCCTCGGCCAATGTGCAGACCGTCGCCTCGGCAGCGGAGGAGCTGTCCTCCTCCATCGGTGAGATCAGCCGGCATGTGGCGGAGTCGACGCGCATCGCCAGCCAGGCGGTGAGCGATGCCGGCCGGACGAACGCGCAGGTGCAGGCCCTGGCCTCCGCCGCGCAGAAGATCGATGACGTGGTGAAGCTGATCAACGGCATCGCCGGCCAGACCAACCTGCTGGCCCTGAACGCGACCATCGAGGCGGCGCGCGCCGGCGAAGCGGGCAAGGGCTTCGCCGTCGTCGCCTCCGAGGTCAAGCTGCTCGCCACCCAGACCGCCAAGGCGACCGAGGACATCTCGGCCCAGGTCCGGGCCATCCAGCAGGCCACCACCGATTCGGTGCAGGCCATCGAGGGCATCACCGGCACGATCACGCGCATCAACGAGATCGCGACCACGGTGGCCTCGGCGGTCGAGGAACAAGGCGCCGCCACCCAGGAAATCGCCCGCAGCGTTCAGCAGGCCTCCTCCGGCACGGCGGAGGTCGCCACCAACATCACCGCGGTCACGCAGGCGGCGGGGGAGACGGGGGCGGCGTCCAGCCAAGTCCTGACCGCGGCGGAGGATCTGTCGCGGCAGTCCGACACGCTGCGCGCCCAGGTCGACGCCTTCATTTCCAAGGTGCGCGCGGCCTAAACGCCTCAGACCCGGCGGGCGAAAGACGCCACGTCGGCGTCGAAGCGGCGGGGCGCCTCGATGAACGGGGCGTGCCCGACGCCCTCGTACAGATGCACCTGCACCTGGGGCAGGGTTGCCGCCAGCCAATCGGCCATGGCCGGCAGGATCACCGGATCCGCCTGGCCATGGACCACCAGGGCGGGACGGTCGAAGGCCGCCAGGTCGGCGCCGTCCCTTTGGCGGCGCATCATGGCCTGCCGCGCCACCAGGGGCACCGACAGGGTGTCGGCCGCCGCCGCGTCCGCCGCGTCCCACGCCATCTCCCCCCGGGCCAGGTCATGGGCCAACGCCCGGGCGCCGGCCGCCTGCGCCGCCGGGTCGTCGGACAACAGGGGCGGGAAATGGGCCTTGGCGGCAGGGCCCAAATAGGGGGCGGCCGCCTTGCCCAAGCGGGGGCAGGCCCCGACGAAGACCGCGCCGGCGATCCCCTCCGTCCCATAGGCCGCCACATGGTCGGCCAGCACGGCGCCACCATAGGACCAGCCCACCAGGATCACATCCGCCAAGCCCAGGGCGCGGCGCACGGCCATGACGTCGTCGCCCCAATGGGGGCCATCGGCATAGGCGGCCGGATCCTCCGGCCGGCCGGACCGGCCATGCCCCCGCAGGTCCAGCGCCAGCAGTCGGAACTCCGCCGCCAGAGGGCCGGCGAACTGGACGCGGAAGGCGCGATGGCTCTGGCCGAAGCCGTGCAGGAACAGGATGGGCCTGCCCTCGGGCACGCCACCCTCCGCCACCGTCAGCAGCGTTCCATCCCCCGCCGTCAGCTGATGCAGGATCATGGCCCGGTCCTCCCCTCCGTTATCCTTATTCGTCCCCCCGCGATAGCGGGGTCTGGCCCCGCACGCAACCCCGCCCCGCGCATTTTTCCCGAGTCCCCCCTTTGACTCGAGGGCCGATCTGGCCCATCTATCGCCGCCATGGGCGTGGAAAATCACATGAAGGAATTCGCCCCGCCGCCTCCTCGGGCGGACGGGCGGGTGAACCTGGTCGGCCTCTCGCGGGACGATCTGGAGGCTGAGGTCGCACGGGCCGGGCTGGAGCGCTTTCGCGCGCGCCAGCTGTGGCACTGGATCTATCATCGCGGCGCCACCGATTTCACGGTGATGAGCACGCTGGCCAAGCCGGTGCGCGAAAAGCTGGCCGACCTCTACGTCATCGACCGGCCCACCGCCGTGAAGGACCTGAAGAGCGAGGACGGCACGCGCAAGTGGCTGGCCCGCATGCCCGACGGCCAGGAGATCGAGACCGTCCACATTCCCGAGGAAGACCGCGGCACGCTCTGCGTCTCCTCCCAGGTGGGCTGCACCCTGACCTGCCGCTTCTGCCACACCGGCACCCAGCGCCTGGTGCGCAACCTGGACGCCACCGAGATCGTGGGCCAGGTCATGCTGGCCCGCGACCACCTGGACGAATGGCCGGCCCCGCCCGATGGGCGCATGCTGAGCAACATCGTCATGATGGGCATGGGCGAGCCGCTGTTTAACTATGCCAACGTCGCCAAGGCGCTGAAGATCGTCATGGATGGCGAGGGCATCGCCATTTCCAAGCGGCGCATCACCCTGTCCACCTCCGGCGTCGTGCCCATGATGCGCCAGTGCGGCGATGAGCTGGGCGTGAACCTGGCCGTCAGCCTGCACGCGGTGAATGACGAACTGCGCGACCGCATCGTGCCGCTGAACCGCAAGTACCCCATCAAGGAACTGATGCAGGCCTGCCGGGACTATCCGGGCCTGAGCAACGCGCGCCGCATCACCTTCGAATACGTCATGCTGAAGGGCGTGAACGACAGCCTGGCCGACGCGCGCGAGCTGGTGCGCCTGCTGCGCGGCATCCCGGCCAAGATCAACCTGATCCCCTTCAACTATTGGCCGGGCGCGCCCTTCGAGTGCTCGACCGACGAGCAGATCACCAAGTTCGCGGACTTCGTGAACAACGCCGGCTACGCCTCGCCCGTGCGCACCCCGCGCGGCCGCGACATCCTGGCCGCCTGCGGCCAGTTGAAGAGCGAGAGCACCAAGCCCACCGCCCAGGCCCGCATCGCGGCCCTGGAGGCGCACAAGGCCCTGCAGGCCGAGTACGCCGCCCAGGTGGCCGAGAAGGAAGCCGTGCTGGCCGCGACGGGGACTCTTTAATTAGGTTCCTCAAGCGCCGGCAGGGCCATCCGGCCCTTTGGCTTGTCCTCGATTTCCAGTCCACTTCGTTCCCCGGAAATCTCCGGCGGACGCGGTCGCGTCCTACAGCGGCATGAGGGATCATGCCGCTGGGGGCGCTTTTCCGTCCCGGCGCCTGAGCCACCTCATGGCGGCGATGACGCCGGCCTGTAATCCCTGCGGCGCTTTGGCTATCATCCGGCCGATAGGCCCCTGGGGGACGCGCGCTTTGGATCTCGGTACCGATCTCGTCAACAGCCTGATGATCCACCTCGGCGTCACGGCCCTGCTGCTGTGGCCGGCCTACCGTGTGGTCACGCGCGCCGGCCTTCCCCGCCGCTGGCCCCTGTGGCTGGCCCTGCCGCTGTTGGGCCCGGTCACCTTCCTGGTGCTGCTGGCCAAGACGCCCTGGCCCGTCCTGCCCGCCCGCCAACCCAAGATGCACCCGCGCGAACGCCTGAAGCGCGAGCGGGCGGCGGCCCAAGCCGCCGCGTCGGAGTAAGCGCCCATGCTGCCCCTGGCCTACGCCCCCGCCCTCGGCCTGCTGCTGCCCAACTGGGCCGCCCTGCTGATCGTCGTCACCCTGGCCACCATCGCCGTCTGCGCCGCCGGCCTGGTGCTGGCCAAGGTAGGCCGCAACCCCTATTGGGCGCTGCTGCTGTACTTCCCCGTCCTGGGCGTCCCCGCCCTGTGGTACCTGGCCTATACGCGCTGGCCCCGGCAGAAGGGGTAAATCAGCTGGGGATGGTCCAGCCACCGGCGCGCGCAAGATAGGGCGGCGCCTCGGCCGGTATGGTCCAGCCGAAGGCTGCCGCCACGCTGCGCACCACCTCGGCCACACAGCGGCGAATATTCTCATAGGGCTGGATGCCGGCGAATTCCGGCCTTTGCCGCAGCGCACCCAGCTTGGATAGCACAGTCTCCGCCTGCGCTTTCACTGCGGCCTCCAGGCCGGTGAGGGCGCCAGGGGTGGCAGCCGGCGCCAGCATGAGCCAATCAACCTTGCGAATCTCGTCTGGCCGGATGGCCCCGCCAACAGCCATGGCCATGTCTTCCGTGACCGGAAAGATCCGGGTGCACAGCATGTCATAGGCGGGGGCCAAGGACGGCGCCCGGCCCGGCACGTCGTAGAGCAGGCTGAAATTCTTGGCGTGGGCATCGGCGTTGGCGAGCAGCACGGTGGCTATCACCCGCCGCATCAATTCTGCCCGCCCCAGCAAGGGCGCCGCAGTCTGCTGCATCAGGGCGAGGCATTGGGCCAATCCAGGCCCCACCTTCCGAAGTGCCCCATCGGCGGCGGTGGAAAACTCATACTTGCGTTCCGGCGGATAGCCCAGCGCCTGGCAGAAATCCTCCTGATGGATTTCGTGGACACGGCGGCCCTCGACGCGTCGGTCATAGCGCTCCACCAAAAGGCATTCCCGCCCAGCGAATGAGCGAAGGGTCGTTTCCGCGACCTCCACCCCCAGGCTGGCCGCCAGCGCCATGGAGAAAGCCTCAGCCTTGTGCACCAGGGAGAAATCCGGCTTTCCCGCAGGGGCAACCTTGATGAGGTGAGTGGAAGGGGAGCCGTTGAGGGGACGGTGGAAGCGCCCGTCCAGAAAAGCGACGGCCGTTTTAGGCTGAGCCCCGGCCAGGGACAGACGAACCCGTCGGTCGGCGGCGAAATTCGGCGACGTTGGAATTTCATCAATGATGCGGGCGAGGTCCGCTTCCTCCAGCGGCTCATAATCCTGGGGAATCTCCGGCCGGCTACCAGGCCGCAGCAGCCGCACAGCGCCGGCACATTCGGCGCCATATTCGCGCAACAGATTAAATGTCTCATAAGTCTCCAACCGGCGACGCCCGGCAGCAGCGGCCAGGGCATCCCCTTCCGGTAGCAGTCCAGCGAAGAAGGGCCGGCACTCCGCATCGGTATAAGGCTCGGCCCGAGGCGGCAAGCTGATGGACAACCGCGATAGCGGACTGCGGTCGGCATAGGTGAAGGTCAGGCGGCCCAGGTCGTCGGCCTCCAGAACGCCAACGCCCCGCTCGCCCAGGAAAACCTCCAGCGCCTGGCCGTCCCCGGTCATCGCAATCCTCCGAAGAGATCGATGCCCAGCGCTTGCATGTAGGACATGACCTTGCCCAACTCCGCCGTGGGCTTGCCGTTTTCCACCGCCGACAGGAAGGACAGGCTGAGGCCCGTGCCGGCCGCCACCTCCCGCAAGGTCATGCCCAAAGCCTGGCGCCGGGCGCGGATCAGGGCACCCAGACGATCGGGGCCATCCAGCGGGACAGCGTCGGCCACGTCCTGCACGATGGCGCCAAACTGGGCCAGTGCCGCCTCCCGGTCCCTCTTCCTGTTCGCCGTTCGGCTAACAACAGCCATCAACCACCTCAAGTCCGAGGGATGTTCGTCGTACGACTAACATAACCCGACAGCGCTTTTGCACCAACCGATTATTCGTCGTACGACGAACATCCCCGTCCGGGCGAGACCCGCGCGGGCTGGGGATGCGGTCGCGACAGGCGCACTAATCTTGCCAGGCGGGCGGCCGGGGGATAACGTCCGGACGCATTCCACCCTGACCTTTAGCGGGCGTACAGTCATGAGCGTCAAGAAAGTTGTCCTCGCCTACTCTGGCGGTCTCGACACCTCCGTCATCCTGAAATACCTGCAGGAGACGTATCAGTGCGAGATCGTGACCTTCACGGCCGACCTGGGCCAGGGTGAAGAGCTGGAGCCCGCCCGCAAGAAGGCCGAGCTGCTGGGCGTGAAGCCCGAGAACATCTACATCGACGACCTGCGTGACGAGTTCGTGCGCGACTTCGTGTTCCCCATGTTCCGGGCCAACACGCTGTATGAGGGCGTCTACCTGCTGGGCACCTCCATCGCCCGCCCGCTGATCGCCAAGCGCCAGATCGAGATCGCCAAGGCCGTCGGCGCCGACGCCGTGGCCCACGGCGCCACCGGCAAGGGCAACGACCAGGTGCGGTTCGAGCTGGGCTACTATGCCCTGAAGCCGGACATCAAGGTCATCGCCCCCTGGCGCGAATGGACCCTGAACAGCCGCACCGCCCTGCTGGAGTTCGCCGAGAAGCACCAGATTCCGATCGCCAAGGACAAGCGCGGCGAGGCGCCGTACAGCACGGACGCCAACCTGCTGCACATTTCCTACGAGGGCAAGGCGCTGGAGAACCCGTGGGAAGAGCCCGACGAGGACATGTACACCCGCACCGTCGCCCCGGAAAAGGCGCCGGACACCCCGACCTATGTTGAGATCGAGTTCGAGGGCGGCGACCCGGTGGCCGTCGACGGGCAGAAGCTGGGCCCGGCGGCCCTGCTGACCCGCCTGAACGAGCTGGCCGGCGCCAACGGCATCGGCCGCCTGGACCTGGTGGAGAACCGCTACGTCGGCATGAAGAGCCGTGGCGTGTACGAGACCCCCGGCGGCACCCTGCTGTCGGTCGCCCACCGCGCCATCGAGAGCCTGACGCTGGATCGCGGCGCCATGCACCTGAAGGACGAGATCATGCCGCGCTATGCCGAGCTGATCTACAACGGCTTCTGGTTCAGCCCGGAACGCGAGGCCCTGCAGGCCCTGATCGACAACACCCAGAAGCGCGTCACCGGCGTCGTGCGCCTGAAGCTGTACAAGGGCTCCGCCCGCGTGGTCGGCCGCCAGAGCCCGAACTCGCTGTACCGCCTGGACTACGTCACCTTCGAGGCCGACAGCGTCTATAACCAGAAGGACGCCGAAGGCTTCATCAAGCTGAACGCCCTGCGCCTGCGCCTGGGCGCCATGGCCGGCAAGCAGTAAGCCTTAGCGTTTCAGGAAAAGCCCCGCCTGGGAGACCGGGCGGGGCTTTTTTGTTGGGCGCTTTTACCACCGCGTTGGCGTATTCTCGTTCCTGGTGCATACGGCACGGGTTGAACAATGATGACGATGGGACAGTCCCTACCATCCGCCCCATCTCTGGGGCCGGCGGCCAATGTCTTCGCCTATGGTTTTACCGTTGTTCCCCTGATCGCCACCGCCCTGGAGCAGACCCTGATCCGCCATCCTGGCCTTGGGCCCAAGGATGCCCTTCAGATCGCCAATTTGGCGTCTTGCTTCGTCTATCTTGTCCTGGCCGGTCTCGACCGGAACGTCATTCGCGCCGCGTTGGACAAGGCTGGGCGGAATTTCACGGCCCTATGGGTGTTTCTCCCCCCGGCGTATCTCTGGCGGCGGGCGACCTGTCTGGGACTCCCGCGCACCGCAGCTTGGCTCTGGAGCTTGAGCTTCGCCCTTTCCATTGCTCTGGGCGCCGCCCTATCCCCTTGACGG
This sequence comes from Nitrospirillum goiasense, assembly GCF_034427435.1. Lineage (NCBI taxonomy): Bacteria > Pseudomonadati > Pseudomonadota > Alphaproteobacteria > Rhodospirillales > Azospirillaceae > Nitrospirillum > Nitrospirillum goiasense. Next base: position 708,425 of record NZ_JAXQNP010000002.1, read on the forward strand.
ACACGCTTCAGCAACGCCTCCGCCCAAGCGATCAGCGATGCCGGGGAGGAGCTTGGGCGGGGCGGACAGCAGACTCCATCAAAGAACCAATCGGGCAGCGCGCGGGTCGTCACAGGGCTCGTCATTCGCCATGAGGCGGACCCCGACGATGCGATTACCCGCCAGGAAAAAGCGAATTGCCGGAAGTTCATCGACCATCAGGCACAGCGACTTTCGGCCCCGTATCGTTACGACCGTGGCCGTGTCCAGCATGCCGAAGTTGTCCAACGACGCCGTTTCTTTATCCGCATCCAGGATGGCGCGCATAGACGTCACCGCCTGGGACGCGGCGACGCTTCCGGCCGGTTGTTTCTTTGTCATCAGTTCAAGGAAGTGGTCCACCACGTCCAGTTCGGGCATGGCGCTGGTTTCCCCTTCCTCAACAACGCCATCGGGGGTGACGCGCAGGGTCCAGTCGACCTGCCGCCCCTCGCATTGACCACAGGCGGAGAAGGTCTTGAACTCCCCCTTCGTGCGTACCCGCAAACGATCACCGTCCACGCGCGTCCCCACGTTTTGATCAACCATGCGCGCGAAAAGATGCACCGCTGCCGGCTTGGCCGTTCGGCCATTCCAGTCCCAAACGCTGATCTGGGCCCCAACGGTCGCCCCCATCATTTGAGCGTGGTCAGCATCAAGATAGAAACGGCTGAGACCATCGGCACGGATCGGGAGCAGACCTATATCAGTGGGGAAAAGGGGACCGCATGCCCCTCCACCATCAGACACGGATGCCTCACCGCACCCCGGCTCTGCGCCTGATACGGACCAAGCGCCGAGTGTCTTGAAGGCGATGGGGTAGGCTTGGTCAGGCGCGTCAGCGATGCTCCAGACACGCTGATACCGCCCGTCCCTGATTCCCAAAATAAAAGCGGTGCCGACTTCATTCTGCCGAGCCGCGACAACAACCGACTGCACGTCCAGCCGTCGCGCCAGCACATTGATGGAGGGCGCGCCGAATTTGTCTGGCGGCAACAGGCCTTGCACGGCGGCGGCGACATCCGCCTCTGTCGCATCGGGATGCGTATTCAGGCAGTCGGCCGCCGCCTGCGCATACAAATCCCACTCCTGCCGCAACAGGTCAGGTGCGGCAGGGTCATTGTCCAATCCGAAGCCCTGGTTGTGCGGCGCCAATCGCTTGTCAATCTCGGCGAAGGCCGCCGCCAGGGAACCCGCCACGGATTGAACCGGCGCGGCTGTCGCCGCTTGCAAACAGAAGCCGGCCATTATTCCGGCCACAATTGACCGGCCCCACACGAATCGCTTCATCCTGAACCCCGGCACACACGGACCTATCAGGTTAATTCTTATGGCATTGATCGATGATAGCCGCTGGCAAGCAGCAAATCGCAGTCCTCCCCCCTGGGAGCCGGGTTGGGCTATTCTTCGGGAACTATCCTTGGGACCGGCCGCCGTTACTTCTTTTTGAACGCATCCCCGGCGAAGGGCGTTTCGCTCATCGGGGCCGACCGGTCGTCCTCGCCCTTGAGCGTCGCGGCGTATGTCGCCCGCCATTCCTTGTCGGTCTGGCCGGAGCGCTTGCGCGCCTTGGCCTTCTTGACGCAGTCGGCGATCATCTGGTCCATGGCGCTGAGCTTGGCCGGGGGAGGCGGCTTCTTCTTCGGGGGTGGCATGGGGCCTCGCTGGTGGGAGGCCATGATCCTACTCCAGCCACGGGGGCGGCGATAGCGTGCCGGTCCCGGCCGCCAATCATGCTCCGATCAGCCTGGGCAGGAGGCGCGCACCACCGCCAGCAGCGCCTGCGCCTCCCCCGCCACCTCCACCACCTTGTTGCGGTCGGTCTGGCCGGCGACGATGGTGAGGCTGGATTTGGGGACGCGCCAGGTCTTGGACAGCAACTTCACCACGGCCTCGTTGGCCTTGCCATCCTCGGGCACGGTGGTGACGGCCACCTTCAGCAGTTGGCGGCCCTCCGGCCCCTCCATGAGGCCCTGGATGGCGGTGCGGGAGGCGCGGGGAGTAACGCGCAGGTACACGCGCACCCCGCCGGCTATCGCCTCGGCGGCCGGTTTACCCTCGGCCACCGCCTTAGCGGAACATCAGGCTGCTGAACATGTAGTTCTGGATCAGCCGTTCCAGCGCCCAGATGATCAGCATCAGCACGATGAAGGAAATGTCGACCCCGCCCAGGTTGGGCACGACGTTGCGGATGGGGCGCAGCAGCGGTTCGGTCAGGCGGTAGGTCACGTCCATCAGGGTCGCGACGAAGCGGTTGCGGGTGTTGATCACCCCGAACATCACCAGCCAGCTCAGGATGGCGCTGACCATCAGCACCCACCAAGCCAGGTTCAGCACCACGAGCAGCAATTCCAGGATGGTGCGGATCAAAGGATCCATGGCGGTTCCGTCCCCAATGGTTTCAACGGCATGGCCGCCACCCTACGGGCGGGCCGCCCCCTTGTCCAGCACGGGGCCGCACTGGCCGCACCGCCGGAGACCCAAGCGGACCCAGGGCACGCGCCAGGGAACGGGCGCCGCGTCACCGCAGGACGGATATTCCGTCCGCCCGGCAGAATGGCCGCTTGACAGGCGGGGTCGCCCTGAGCATTATCCCGCCCACTTCAGGCGCCCGGGACTATGCCCGCCGCCGGATTTGAGTGTGGGGCCGTAGCTCAGCTGGGAGAGCGACGCGTTCGCAATGCGTAGGTCGGGAGTTCGATCCTCCTCGGCTCCACCAAATCCCCCCTTCCAAGACACTGACGACATGATGCGGCACGGACCGGTTGGCGCCGGCCTTTTCCATGCCCGCCACGGCCCATTCCGCCACCCCCGTTTCCGACGCCGTGCCGACGCGTAAAAGAAACGGCGCGGAAGTGCCCCTTCCGCGCCGCTCTTTCATTCACCCTCGCCTGACGGATCAGAGGGCGAAGCTGTAATAGGCCACCAGGTTGTTGGCGCCGGGGTTGACCGTGCGGGTGCGCGGGGTGCCCGGGATGGTGACGGTCTTGCCCAGCTCGGCATTCGAGATGTGGCTGAGCGCGATGGAGAAGCGGTCGCCGTTGCTGAGGCGGTAGCCGGTCTCGATCTGGGTGCGGAACTCCAGGGGATAGCCCATGTCCTTGCCGTCGCCATGGGCGTAATAGCCGGCGGCGGCGCTGGGGGTGATGAAGAAACGGCCCCAGGTGAAGTCGGCCTGCAGGCCGCCATAGCCGTAGAAGCTGCCCTTGAAGGTCTGCATCACGCCCACCAGCGGCTTGATGGCGAACCAGTCGTCCACCTTCACCAGCGACCAGCCGAAGCGGTATTCGGCGGTGACGAACTGGGTGCGGTCGTGCGGGGTGTCGGCGTCCACCTGGAAGAAGGCGGGCGGGTCGATCCACGACTGGTCATAGATGCCGACACCCAGGGCCAGCATGTCGGGATCGCGGTCGGCGGCCAGGGCCGGCGTCACCATGCCGGCGGCGGCGGTCAACAGGGACGTGGCCAGCAGAGAGGTGGCGGCGCGCAAACCACGGCCGCGCGGAGCCTTGCGGGAGGTCTTCGTCATGATCCTGCTTGGGAAAGATGGAGGGGTATTTCCGCCTTTATGCAGAGCAATCCGGCGCCAACTCAAGGGGAAACGGACAAAACGGTTCCCTGCGACCAAGCTCACCGCCGGGCTGGGCTGAGCCGCCGCTCCGCCACCTGCACACCCCGGGTGATGAGGAAGCTCATGCCCAGGTAGATCGCCCCCGCCAGGCAGAACGCCTCGATGGGCTGGTAGGTGCGCGAGGCGATGTCCTTGGCCACGCCCGTCAGGTCCATCAGGGTGATGGTGCTGGCGAGCGCGCTGCCCTGCAGCATCAGGATGATCTCATTGCCATAGGCGGGCAGCGCCAGGCGGAAGGCCTGGGGCAGGACGATGCGCCGGAACAGCAGGCTGCCGTTCATGCCGCAGGCCTTGGCCGCCTCGATCTGGCCATGGGGCACGGCCTCGATGCCGCCGCGCATGATCTCGGCCGTGTAGGCCCCCGTGTTAAGGGTGAAGGCGATGATGGCGCACCAATAGGGCTCCCGCAGGAGGGGCCACAGCACGCTCTGGCGCACGGCATCGAACTGGCCCAGGCCGTAATAGATCAGGAAGATCTGAACCAGCAGCGGCGTGGAGCGGAAAACGTGGATGTAGCCACGCGCCAGCCAGCGCAGGGGCGGCAGATGCGACAGCCGCATCACGGCGACCAGCGTCGCCAAAATCAGGCCCAGCAGCAACGCCAGCGCCACCAGTTGCACGGTCAGGCCGGCGCCGGCCGCGAACCGCGGCAGGGCCGCCACCAGCGTGGACAGCAGGGAGGAATTCATCGCGCGGCCCTCCGCACGCCCCGCCCGGCCCACAGCTCGGCCCGGGCGAACAGGCGGCCCGACAGGCCGGCCATGCCCAGGTACAGCAGGCCGGCGGTGGTGAAGAACAGGAAGGGCTGGCGGGTGGCGCCCTGGGCCAGATAGGCCACGCGCATCAACTCCACCAGGGCCACGACGGAAACCAGGGAGGTGTCCTTGAGCGTCAACTGCCACACATTGCCCAGGCCCGGCAGGGCATAGCGCAGCACCTGGGGCAGCATCACCCGGCGGAAGGTCAGCCAGCGGTTCATGCCCAGGGCCTTCGCCGCCTCCACCTGGCCGTGGGGGACGGCCAGGGCGCCGCCGCGCAGCACCTCGGCCGAATAGGCGCCGGACACGGTGCCCACCGCCAGTATGCCGACGGGCAGGGCCGACAGCTCCACCGGGCCGTTGAAGCCCAGCAGGCTGACTACCCAGGTGGCGGCGCTGTTGCCGCCGAAGAACAGCAGATAGATGACCAGGAGGGAGGGCACGCCGCGCACGATGGTGGTGTAGACATCGGCCGCCACCCGTCCACCCCGGTGGCTGGACAGCTTCAAGGCAGCCGCCGCCCCGCCCAGCAGCAGCCCCCACAGATAGGCCGAGACCGCCACCAGCAGGGTCATCCCCATGCCCTGCAGCAGTTGCAAGCCCCAGCCCCGGCCCCCAAAGCCCAATAGATCTATCATTACCGTGCCAATTCCTCAGACGCCGGCGGGCCATCCGGCCCTTGGCTTATCCTCGATTTCCAGTCCACTGCGTTCCCCGGAAATCTCCGGCGGCCGCAGTCGCGGCCTAGTCGCTCCGCTTGTCTCTCATGCCTCAGGCGCCGGCGGGCCATCCGGCCCTTGGCTAGTCCTCGATTTCCAGTCCACTGCGTTCCCCGGAAATCTCCGGCGGCCGCAGTCGCGGCCTAGTCGCTCCGCTCCATAACGCCCTTTGGCACCGGGTGGGCCCGCGAGGGCCCTAGGCCGCGACCACGGCGGCCGGAGCGAGCACCGCAGGGCGCAGCGAGGATAAGCCAAGGCCGCGGATGCGGCCGCCCGGCGCCTGAGGGAACACTCAAAACTACTTCGCCGACGCGTCGAAGTGGAACCACTGCTCCGCCAGCTTCTTCATCGTGCCGTCTTCCTTGGCGGCGTTCATGGCGTTGTTCAGGGCGTCCAGCAGGCGCCCGTCCCCCTTGCGCAGGGCGGCGGCGATGCCCGGCCCCAGCAGGCCGCCGGTGATGCCGGGGCCGAAGGTGGCGGCGTTCTGGCCATCCGCCCCCTCCAGGAAAGGCTGCCAGCCCGTCATGTCGGCCAGGCCGGCGTCCACACGGCCGGTCGCCAGGTCCAGCGACAGGTTCTGCAGCGTGTCGTAGCGGCGGATGGTGATGGTGTCGCCCAGGTAGGTGTCCAGGAAGCTGGCATGGATGGTGGCGACCTGCACGCCCACGGTCTTGCCCTTCAGCGCCGCCTTCAGCTTGTCCAGCGCCTGGGTCGAGGCCTCGTCCATGTTGGCCAGGTCCAGCCGTTGCAGGCCAAAGTCGATCTTGGTCAGGGGGCTGTCCTTGGGCGCCACGAAATAGGCGGGGGTCAGCACGTAGGGGACGGTGAAGTCGACGGCCTGGCGGCGTTCGTCCGTGGCCGACATGCCGGCCAGGATCACGTCATACTTTCCGGCCTGCAGGGCGGGGATGATCCCGTCCCAGGCCTGGGCGGAGATTTCGCACTTCACGCCCATGCGGCGGCACAGGTCGCGCGCCAGGTCGATGTCGAACCCCTTCAGGGTGCCGTCGGGCTCCGCCACGTTGAAGGGCGGGTAGGCCCCCTCCGTCGCCACGCGCAGGGGATTGGGCACCCCCTGGTCGGTGATGGCGGGACCGCCAGCACCAGACGGCGCGCGATGCGTCGCCAGGTAGGCGGCGCCGGCGACCACCGCCACCGCGATCAGGCCCAAGACCAGCTTCTTCATGAAACCCCCTACGAAACCAAGGATGGGACGGTCCGCGCCGACACGCGGGGTCGGAATGGCCGCCGCTCTTTGTTGTCCAGTATGCCTTGGGAGTTGGACGTGATCATTCATTGATCACGCCCAACTCCCGCCCATGTTCAAGATAGGACGGCGCCCCGGGTCAGGAACTGCCGGCAGCGATCGCTGCGGGGGTTGCCGAACACCTCATCGGGCGTCCCCTCCTCCTCCACCCGGCCCTGGTGCAGGAACAGGACGTGGGAGGAGACGTCACGGGCGAAGGCCATCTCATGGGTCACGATCAGCATGGTGGCGCCCTCGTCCGCCAGTTGGCGGATGACGCGCAGCACCTCGCCCACCAGCTCGGGATCCAGCGCCGAGGTCGGCTCATCGAACAGCATGACGCGCGGCTGCATCGCCAGCATGCGGGCGATGGCGGCGCGCTGCTGCTGCCCGCCCGACAACTGGCTGGGGTAATAGTCCTGGCGTTGGCTCAAGCCCACCTTGTCCAGCAGGACCTTGGCGCGGTCCACCGCCTCCGCCCGCGGCACGCCCAGAACATGCACCGGCGCCTCGATGACGTTTTCCAGGACCGTCATGTGGGTCCACAGGTTGAACCCCTGGAACACCATGCCCAGGCGCTGGCGGATGCGGTCCACCTGTTTGCGGTCGGCGGGAACGGCATGGCCCCGGCGGTCCCGGCCCATGCGGATCAGCTCACCATTGACCCAGACCTGGCCCTCATCCGGCGTTTCCAGCAGGTTGATGCAGCGCAGCAGGGTGCTCTTGCCCGAACCGGACGAGCCGATGAGGGAGATGACGTCACCATCCCGGGCCGTCAGGGACACGCCCTTCAGCACTTCCGTCTCACCAAACCGCTTGTGCAGATCCCGCACCTGGATGGCAGTGTTGGCTTGGTCGGCCACGGCGACAGCCGGCGATTGCGTCATAGGACCCCGAAATTCGTCCGGACCCATCCGGACCTGAAAGCGCGACCGGCCAGCGCGGCGATGGGGGCCGCGCGCCAGCCGGTGACCGTGAATGACCGAGGGACGTTTCCGCGAGGAAACCCCGAAGCCGGCAAAACTACCGTGCGCCGCCCGGGACGGAAAGAGGTTTCCTGTCACAGCCGCCGGGCCGCCATCCTACCCCCATGCCGATGCAGCCCCGGCCCGAAACGTGGTACGGTATCAACCCTTGTCACGCCCAGCCCCGGGGCGGGACTCCGTTCGTCCTCTGGAGTCGTCCAGCGCCCATGAGCACAGGCATTCAGCCCGCGGCCAACCGCAGCACGCACTTCCTGTTCGAGCACAAGCTTTTCACCGTCGACGGCTGCCGGTTCATCCTGTCCAAGACGAATGATGAGCCGGTGATGTGCATGAAGCTGGGCAAGCTGGATGTCGAGGTGCCCATCGAGAAGCTGTACAACGAGTTCGACATCCAGCCCAAATCGTTCGACGGGCAGTTGCTGACCATGGCGGCCAAGGGCCTGCGCTATGTCCGCGAAATACGCCCCGGCGACACCATCCCCAATGAGTTGATCGACGGTTCCGCCAGCTGGCGGGTGGACGACCGCCATTACAACGTGGCGCGCGGCCGCCTGACGGTACAGCTGGTGACCTGGCTGACGGGCGGCGAAACCGTCGTTTCCAGCCCCGAACAGCTGGAACAGGTGGTGGAGGACCCCAACACCAAGGCCCGTGTGCACGAGGCCTTCCGCATGATCGCCAACCGGCTGTCCCTGACCGGCGACCCGGAGGAGGAGATCGGCCTGCACATCGACATGCTGGCCAAGGAGCTATCCTACATCGAGGCGCTGCGCGAACGGGCCCAGGCCCTGCACTTTGTCCGCCAGGGGCTGGAAACCGCCCATCGCATCTACAAGGCGGAGCGGCTGGTGAAGGAGGAGATCGTGCGGATGCAGACCCTGTCGCTGCCGCCCATCACCGACCTGGAATCCCGGTTCGCCCAGGTGGACGCCCAGACCGGCGAAATCCTGGCCATGCTGAAGAAGTTCGACCAGAACATCAGCTATATCCGGGAAATGCGCGACGACCTGCACCAGTCCCTGCTGCCCTGGGACGAGGTGCTGGACGGATGGCTGAACGTGACGGTGGAAAAAAGCCCCGCCCTGGAAGCCTTGCTGAAGCGCACCTACCACTTCCTGGCCAAGCGCTACAGCCAAGCCACGCAATGGCGCCTGGCGACGCGGCCGGCGCCCAAGTAAGGGCGCCCTCAAACGCCAGGCGCCGGCATTCGCCGGCTGGGCTTGTCCTCAGTTTCCAGTCCAGTGCGCTCCTAGAGTTTTTCTGACTTTCGTTGAAGCGTCAGAGAAACTCTAAGCTTTTGTTCCGTCGTGCGATTCACGCTTCAGATGAGTCCATCTGAAGCGATCGCACTCTAATTTCCCGGCTTAGGGCGCGGCGTCAGCCGCCGCAGTTGCAGCTGTCGGAGCCACAGGGGCCCGGCGCCTTGCCGGCCGCGACCTGGCGGCGGCGGAGGGCGCGCCGGAGGGTGGGGCGCAGGACCCAGGCCAAGGCGGCGGCGACGATCAGCCCGACAATGATCTGCTGCATGATCTTCCCATTCCTCAAACGCCGAAGGGGCATCCGACCCTTGGCTGTCCTCAATATCCGGTTCGCGGCCGCGGCCTAGCGCCTCACGCCCATCCCAGGCTGGCGGCGACGTGGTAGGTGGCCAGCGACGCCAGATAGGCCAGGGTCAGCATGTAGACGAACATGATGACCGGCCATTTCAGGGAGTTGGTTTCCCGCCGCACCACCCCCAGGGTGGAGGCGCACTGCGGCGCGAAGATGTACCAGGCCAGGAAGGACAGCGCCGTCGCCAACGACCAGCTGTGGCCCAGCGTGTCCATCAGGGCGGTCACGTTCTCCTCCCCCCGCCCACGGCGTAGACGGTGCCCAGCGCCGCCACCGCCACCTCGCGCGCGGCCATGCCGGGAATCAGCGCCACGGTCATCTGCCAGTTGAAGCCGATGGGGGCCACCAGGGGCTGCAGCCAATGGCCGATCATGCCGGCGATGCTGTAGTCGATGGCGGGTTCGGTCGCCCCCTCCGGCGCGCCGGGGAAGGAGCTGAGGAACCAGATCAGGATCATGATGCTGAGGATGGTGGTGCCGGCCCGTTGCAGGAAGGCCTTGGCCCGCGTCCACACGCTCATCACCACGTTCTTGGCGTCGGGCACCTTATAGGCCGGCAACTCCATCAGGAAGGGCTCCACCGTGCCGCGCCACACCAGGCGCCGCATGACGAAGGCCACCAGCAGCGCGCTGAGGATGCCGGCGGCGTAGAGGCCGAACATCACCAGCCCCTGCAGCGAGAACACGCCCGCCACCGGCCGGTCCGGTACGAAGGCGGAGATGATCAGGGTGTAGACGGGGATGCGGGCGGAACAGGTCATCAGCGGCGCCACCATGATGGTGGCCAGCCGGTCGCGCCGGTTGTCGATGACGCGCGTGGCCATGATGCCGGGAATGGCGCAGGCGAAGCTGGACAGCAGCGGGATGAAGGCGCGGCCGTGCAGGCCCGCCCCGCCCATGATCTTGTCCATCAGGAAGGCCGCGCGCGGCATGTAGCCGAAATCTTCCAGCAGGATGATGAAGGTGAACAGGATGACGATCTGCGGCAGGAAGACGACGATGCTGCCCACGCCGGCGATGATGCCGTCGGTGATCAGGCTGCGCAGGATGCCGTCCGGCATGGCGCCGTTGACCCAGGCGGCCAGGGCGTCGAAGCCGGCCTTGATGCCGTCCATGGCCGGCTGCGCCCAGGTGAACACCGCCTGGAACATGAAGAACAGCACGGTCAGCAGGATCAGCAGCCCCGCCACCGGGTTCAGCAGCACGGCGTCCAGCCGGGTGGTCCAGGTATCGGGCTTGGTCGGCGGACGCACCGCCAGCTTGATGATGCGGTCGGCCTCGCGGTGGGTGGCGCGCACCTCCTCCGCCGAGGGCTCGTGCCAGGTGTTCGCCCCCTGACTCACCCCTTGGGCGGCGGCCAGGGCCAGGTCTACGACCTGGGCGTCGATATGCTTCAGCAGGTCGACCGTGCCGGCCTTGCGCACCGCCACGGTGGGCACCACCGGCACGCCCAGCTCGGCCGCCAGCCGGTCCACGTCGATCTCGATGCCGCGATGCTTGGCGATGTCGAACATGTTGAGGGCCAGCAGCAGCGGCCGGCCCACCTGCTTCAGCTCCAGCACCAGGCGCAGGACCAGGCGCAGGTTGGTGGCGTCGGCCACGCAGACCAGCAGGTCGGGTTCCGCCTCGCCCTTGAAGCGGCCCAGCACGACGTCGCGCGTCACCTCCTCATCCGGGCTGCGGGCGCGCAGGGAATAGGTGCCGGGCAGGTCCAGCACCTGGACGCGCCGCCCCTCCGGCGTGGTGAAGCTGCCTTCCTTGCGCTCCACCGTCACGCCGGCGTAGTTGGCGACCTTCTGCCGGCTGCCGGTCAGGGCGTTGAACAGCGCGGTCTTGCCGCAATTCGGGTTGCCGACCAGCGCCATGCGCGGCGCGCCGGTCTGAACGACGGGAGTCACGGCGTTCATGACCGGCGGTCTTCGGCGATGACGTGCAGGGGGGCCGGCGCGGGCTCGGCGGCCGGCTGCCAATGGGTGACCAGGATGGCCTCGGCCTCGCGGCGGCGCAGGGCCACGCGCATGTCATCCACCTTCACCGCGATGGGGTCGCGGCCGAACAGGCCCTCGTGCAGGATTTCCACCCGCGCGCCCTCGACAAAGCCGATTTCCAGCAGCCGGCGCTCCAGCTCATCGGGGTCCAGGCTGTCGTGCAGGGCGCCGTTCAGACCGACGCGGACCACCCGGCCCACCTCACCCTTGGCGGCGCGGCTCAGGGGACGGGCGTCGGCGGGAACGGCCTCATGGCCATGGTCGGGCCCGGCGGGAAGGTCGGCGGGGCGGGGGGAAATGTGCATTCGTCCATGCCTCAGGCCCCGGCGAGGGACCCTTGAAAGGGGCCGCCCCAGAATCGACCGGAGGATCGAGCAAGGCGTCTTGGAAATTAATAGTTATTCTCACGCCTCAGCACAAGGGACGTGGACGCGCGTCGGGGCGTCGCACAGGGCATGGTCATTACCGCCTGACACAGGCGTCCAGGCCATCGCGGGCGACCAGGGCGGCGCGTTGTTCCAGGATGCCGATGCGGCGGGCGACGTAGGGGCCGGGGTGGCGCGCGTTCCATTTGCGCGGGCTGGGCAGAACGGCGGCCAGCGCCGCCGCCTGGGACGGCGACAATGCCGCCGCCGGCACGCCGAAATAGGCGCGGGACGCGGCCTCCGCCCCATAGAGGCCGTCGCCCCACTCCACGATGTTCAGATACATTTCCAGGATGCGGCGCTTGCCCCAGACCAGCTCGATCAGCTCGGTGAAGCCGAACTCCACCCCCTTGCGCAGCCAGGTGCGGCCGGGCCAAAGGAAGGCGTTCTTGGCCGTCTGCTGGCTGATGGTGCTGGCGCCGCGCAGCTTGTGGCCCTCCTCATCCTCATCCATGGCGGCGTCCACCGCGTCCCAGTCCACGCCGTGGTGGTTGCAGAAGCGGCTGTCCTCCGCCCCGATGACGGCGCGCTGCAGGGCCGGGGCGATGCGGTCCAGGGGTACGGGCGTCCATCCCTGGGTGGGCACGCCCTGCATCCGGCGGATGAGCATCAGGGGCGTGCCCGGCGGATCGACGACAGCGTAGAGGCAGACCCAGCCCAAGGTGAGCGCCACCGCCGCGAGCAGGGCCGCTTGCGCCCAGCGGAGGGCGCGGCGCAACGGCGGGTGGCGGTCCCGCTGACGGCCGGAACCGGCTTTCACGGGCTTGCCATCATGGCGGGCCATGGTTTCTCGGGGGAAGCGTCCATGGCCCACACGCTGTCCCATTTCCGAAGAAATGCCAACCGCCACCGCACCCTCACCGCGCAGGCGGGAAGTCATCCCCGCCGGAACCATGGCCCCAGCGGCAAAAGGCGTCCGGCCCGCGAGCGTCAGGCGTAGTGTGGGACGCGGCCCTTGGCCCGGTTGAAGGCCGGATTGTCGGCGTCCGTCACCTGCCGCTTGAACCGGGCATAAGCCTCCGCCAAGGGGCGGTTGCGGCGCAGCCCGCCCTCCATGAAAAACCAGTCGCCCGGTATTTCCGCCAGGGGGGCCAGCACACGGCCCGACTTGGCGTCATCCAGCAGGGGCCGCAGGTCCCGCAACAGCGCCGCCGCCTCCGGGCTGGTGGCCACGCAGCGCCGCAGCATTCCTTCCAGGTCCCCAGCCAGGGCCTTTACCACACCTTGGTCCATGATTTCCTCCGATCCGGCCTCTCCAACGGGCCTTGATGCCAGCCGCTGCCAGGATGCAGGCCGGCTGGGGGCCTCCCGGCGGGTGCAGCCGGGATTAAGCCTGGGATGGGGAACGGCGGATGCCCCCGTTGGTTCCCGCCAAAAGAGCGGATACCCCTATCGCTTCGGCGAACCGCCACCTCGGGGCGGAGACGTACCGCTTTTGTTCATGAAATGCCGCGAATCGCCGTCTATACTCCGCCCGCCATGACCGAGCCCTCCCCCCATCGCCTGGCGGCAAGCCGCCGACCAGCCTGGTGTCCGCCCCGACCGGGCCCCGCCGCCTGCTGGTGCCCGACGCGCCGGCCCTGGTGCCGGGCGCCCGCCAGGCCGTCTGGCTGAGCCCCGATGGCGAGGTGGAGGTGATCGACAAGGGGGAGGCGGTACGCCGCGCCCTCGCCAAGCCCCACCTGCTGTGCCATGCCCGCGCCACCGCGCGCCGCCTGGGCACCGACAAGCTGATCCAGGGCTATGACCTGCTGGAGCTGTACGCCTTCGTGCGGCCCGCCACCTTCTGCCTGCCGACGCCGCGCGGCTTGGCCCAGGCCCTGGGGTTGCCCCACCCGGCGGACGCGGAGGGGGAGGCCCTGACCCTGGTGCGCGCCGCGGAGGCGCTGCTGCGCGACCTGATGGGCCCGGTCGACGACCAGCGCTCCGACCCCATCGGCTTGGCCTGGGCCATGGGCGGCGAGGACAATGGCGGGGGCCAGGTGGGGAGATGGCTATGGTCGCCCCTGGTGCTGGCTGCCCTGGGGGCGCCGGCGGGTCCGGAAAAGTCACGCTGGCGGGGTGGCGCCATCCGCGCCTACCAGGTGTGGGCCGGCATGAAGGAATGGCAGGCCGAGGCGCCGGAGCCGCCGCCCGGCCACCTGCCGGTGGAACCGGCCGAGGCCCGCCGCCGCCTGGCCGACCTGGTGATGAACGGCCAGCAGGCGGAGCCCCGGCCGCAGCAGTCGGACTATGCCAGCGCCGTTTCCACCGCCTTCACCCCCCGCGATATGGAGGGGGAGCCCAATATGGTGCTGGCGGAGGCGGGCACGGGCGTGGGCAAGACCCTGGGCTACCTGGCGCCGGCCACGGTGTGGGCGGAGAAGAACAAGGGCCCCGTCTGGATTTCCACCTACACCCGCCAGCTACAGCACCAGATCGACAAGGAGATGGACCGCCTGCACCGCGACCCGGCCACCAAGGCGCGCAAGGTCGTGATCCGCAAGGGGCGGGAAAACTACCTGTGCCTGCTGAACCTGGAGGAGGCGGCCGGCGTCGCCACCGCCAACCCGCAATACGCCGTGGCCATCGGCCTGATGGCGCGCTGGGCGGCGGCCACGCGCGACGGCGACATGCAGGGCGGCGACTTCCCCGGCTGGCTGGTGGACCTGCTGGGCAAGGGCCGCACCCTGGCGCTGGCCGACCGGCGGGGCGAGTGCGTCTACAGCGCCTGCAGCCACTACACCAAATGCTTCATTGAGAAGAGCGTGCGCCGGGCGCGGCGGGCCGACATCGTCATCGCCAACCACGCCCTGGTTATGATCCAGGCGGCGCTGGGCGGCGGGGATGATGCCTACATCCCCACCCGCTATGTCTTCGACGAAGGGCATCACGTCTTCGACGCCGCCGACAACGCCTTCGCCGGCCACCTGACGGGGTTCGAGACGGCGGAACTGCGCCGTTGGCTGCTGGGCGCCGAGAGCGGCGGGCGCAGCCGGGCGCGCGGCCTGCGCCGCCGGGTGGAGGATCTGATCGGCGGCGACGACCACGCCAACCGCCTGCTGGACGAGATCGCGCGCGCCGCCCGCAACCTGCCGGGCGAAGCCTGGCCGCAGCGCGTGGGCGGGGGGAGCCGGTGGGCCCGACGGAGGCCTTCCTGGCCCAGGTGCGCGCCCAGGTCTACGCCCGCGCCCACGGCCCGGACAACCCGTATAGCCTGGAGGTGGAGGTCCAGCCCTTGGTGGAGGGGGTGCTGGAGGCGGCGCAGGCGTTGTCCGCCGCCCTGGGCGAGCTGTCCGCCCCGCTGGAAGCGCTGGCCGACCGGCTGCGTGAGCGGCTGGACGACGAGTCGGACGAGTTGGAGAGCGACACCCGCCGCCGCATCGACGCTATCGCCCGCAGCCTGAAGCGGCGCTCCGCCAACGAGATCGGCGGTTGGCGCCAGATGCTCGCCGCCCTGGCCGAGGAGACGCCCAACCGCTACGTCGACTGGTTCGGGGTGGAGCGGCAGGACGGACGCGACCTGGACGTGGGCATGTACCGCCACTGGGTGGACCCCACCTGGCCCCTGGCCCAGATCCTGGGCGCTCAGGCCCACGGCCTGGTCATGACCTCCGCCACCCTGACGGACGGCACCGGCGACGTGGAGGCGGACTGGCAGGCGGCCCAGGTGCGCACCGGTGCTGTGCACCTGCCCCGCCCCGCCCTGCGGGCCCAGGTGCCCTCGCCCTTCGACTACGCCAACCAGACGCGGGTGCTGATCGTCAACGACGTGCGCAAGGACGACCTGGCGCAGGTGGCCGCCGCCTATCGCGAGTTGTTCCTGGCGTCCGGCGGGGGCGCCATCGGCCTGTTCACGGCGGTGCAGCGCCTGCGCGCGGTGCACGAGCGCATCGGCGCGCCGCTGGAGGCCGCGGGCCTGCCGCTCTTGTCCCAGCATCTGGATGGCCTGGACGTGGCCACGCTGGTCGACATCTTCCGGGGGGAGGACAACGCCTGCCTGCTGGGCACCGACGCGGTGCGCGACGGCGTGGATGTGCCCGGCCGGTCCCTGCGCCTGATCGTCTTCGACCGCGTGCCTTGGCCCCGGCCCGACATCCTGCACAAGGCGCGGCGCGATTATTTCGACCGCACCGCCCGGCGGCGGCATTACGACGACATGATCACCCGGCTGCGCCTGCGCCAGGCCTTCGGCCGGCTGGTGCGGCGGGCCGACGATACCGGCGTGTTCGTCCTGCTGGACCCGATGATGCCCAGCCGCCTGAAGGGCGCCTTCCCCGGCGGGGTGGAGCCGCAGCGCGTGGGCTTGGCCGAGGCGGTGCGCATCACGCGCGATTTCCTGCATGTGCCGGGGCAGTCCCCGGACATCGCCCTGCCGCCGCCATCGCCGCCGGCCGCGCCCAGACCGGCGTCGCCGAACGACGACCCGTGGGGCGACGAGCCTTTCCACCTGCAGGGCTTCGACCTGGACTGAGGCCCAGACCCGTCAGCCGGACGGCTGCCTTGAGCATCCCTGTCGGCGTCAGGCCGACTTGAGCATGGACGTGTAGATGGCCCAGGCGGTGGCGACGCTGACGCCACCGGCGCGGGCGCCGGCCGCCAGCATTTCGGTGGTGGGCTTCAGCGGGGCTTGGGTGTGGGTGGTGGGGGCGTCCGTCAAAGAGGCGCCCAGCGTCAGGAAGCCGGCGCCCAGGGTTTCATCACGATGCGGCGCGTCCAGCAGGCTCATGGTTCCGTTCCCCTCGATTGCGTGTCCCCGGGAACACGCAAGAGCGGTGCCACGACGATCCAGGGTTGAGCGCGATGGTAACGGCGGCGCTTTCCGTAGGCGTCCGGCGGCTTTCCGTTTGCATCGCGGCGCCCGTCACAAAATTACACCGCCACGGCATTATCATTTTGCGACGACGCCTGCGCCGTTCTTCTCAATTTGCGACTCACGCAATTTCCCATCCTGCTACCGGCCGATAGGCGTCTGAACCGTTCGCGAGCCGATTCACGCCCAAAGGTGATTCCACATTGGGGCGATCTGCACTAGGGTCGGCGCCAAGATGGGGACGACAGCATGAACGATGTGATTTTCCATATGTGCCGCGCGGACGAATGGCTGGCGGCCCTGGCCGTCGGTGTCTATGCCGGGTCCTCGCAGGACCAGGCCGACGGCTTCATCCACTTTTCCACCGCCGCCCAGATCGTGGAGAGCGCCGCCAAGCATCGCGCCGGCCAGACCGGCCTGCTGATCCTGACGGTGGACCCAGCCCCCCTGGGCGATGCCTTGAAATACGAGCCCTCACGCGGGGGACAGCTGTTCCCCCACATGTATGGCGGCCTGCCGGTCAGCGCGGTGCTGCGGGCCGACCCCCTGCCCCTGGGCGAGGATGGGCGCCATGTCTTCCCCGATCATGTCCTGGTTGGCGAGACGGGGGAGAGGACCTGATGAGCCTGGCCTATCGCCTTGCCCGCCCCCTGCTGTTCGCCCTGGATGCCGAGCGGGCGCACGACCTGACCATCAACCTGCTGAAGGTTGGCGCCCTGCCGCCGGGACTGTTCGGCGCCGGTGACCCGGACGACCCGATCCTGGCGCAGACAGTCTTCGGCCTGGACTTCCCCAACCCCGTGGGCCTGGGGGCCGGCTTCGACAAGAATGCGCGGGTGCCGGACGCCATGCTGGCCCTGGGCTTCGGCCTGGTGGAGGCCGGCACCGTGACCCCGCGGCCACAGCCGGGCAACCCCAAGCCCCGGCTGTTCCGCGCCGTGGAGGTCGAGGGCGTCATCAACCGCTTCGGCTTCAACAATGAGGGGCTGGAGACCTTCGCCCGCCGGCTGGAAGACAGGCGCGGCCTGGGCCGCTCCGGCATCCTGGGCGCCAACGTCGGCAAGAACAAGGACACGGTGGATGCGGCGAGCGACTATGCCATCGGCATCCGCCGCCTGGCGCCACTGGCCGATTACCTGGTGGTCAACGTCTCCTCCCCCAACACGCCGGGCTTGCGCTCCCTGCAAGGACGCCAGGCCCTGACCGACCTGCTGGCCGCCTGCCTGGAGGCGCGCGGAACCCACCGCACGCCCCTGCTGCTGAAGGTGGCGCCGGACCTGACGGCGGACGACAAGCTGGACGTGGCGGAGGTGGCGCTGGCCAGTGGCATCGACGGCCTGATCGTGTCCAACACCACGCTGGACCGGCCCGACAGCCTAAGCCCGGCGCACCGGGCGGAGGCGGGGGGCCTGAGCGGCCAGCCGCTGTTCGACAAGTCGACGGCCGTGCTGCGCGACTTCTACCGCCTGACGGGAGGCAAGCTGCCCCTGGTGGGCGTGGGTGGCGTGGGCTCGGGCGCGCAGGCCTATGCCAAGATCCGCGCCGGCGCCAGCCTAGTGCAGGTCTATTCCGCCCTGATCTACCAGGGTCCGGGCCTGGTGACCGCCATCAAGCGCGACTTGGCCGCCCTGCTGCGCCGCGACGGCTTCACCAGCATCAACCAGGCGGTGGGGGCGGATCACCGGTAGGCGCTGCCGCAAGCCGGCGGATGCCGGCGCCCGGCGACTGAGGGAAGCGAAAAACATGCACGTGCTGCGTCACATCATCTTCGCCGCCTGTTATGTCGCCGTGGCGGTGGCCGTGGCCCTGGCCCTGCCCTTGGCCGGCGTGGGGGTGGACCGATCCTACGGCCTGCTGCTGGGCCTCGTGGTCTTCGTCTTCGGCGGCCTGCTGCATGAGTTCTACGCCCGCATGGAACAGGCGGAGCGGCTGGAGGACCGGCTGGACCGCCTGCTGGACCGCCAGCGCGACGTGCTGGCGGCGCTGGACCGGTTGATGCGCCCCAGTGCGGAGGCCGGCGGCGCCGTGGCCGCCGTGGTCAGCGACGCCCGCATGCTGCGCACCCTGGCCGACCAGATGCCGGCGGGTGGCGCGGTTCCGCCGCAGGCGCCGGCGCCCACCCCGCCCCCCGCCCCGGCGGCCCCGCGCGTGCCGCTAGCCCCCACCCTGGGGTCCGCCTACGGTCCCCTGACCGGTCCCCTGCCGGGGCAAGAACCGGAGGCGGAGGACGACAGCGCCGTGATGAACGGCATCCGTGAGGCGCTGCGGTCGGACCGGGTGGACATCTTCCTGCAGCCCATCGTCAGCCTGCCGCAGCGCAAGCACCGCTTTTACGAGGTGTTCTCCCGCATCCGGCTGGAGGACGGCAGTTACCTGACCCCGGATCGCTACCTGGGCGTGGCGGCGCGTCACAAGCTGATGGCGCCCATCGACAACCTGCTGCTGTTCCGCTGCGTCCAGTTGCTGCGCGAGACGGAAAAGCGCCACCAGAACGTGGGCTTCTTCTGCAACATCTCCGCCGCCACGCTGAACGACGGCACCTTCATGCAGGAGTTCGTGCAGTTCATGGGGCAGCACCCCAACCTGGTGCAGAAGATCATCTTCGAGCTCAGCCAGGCCGACCTGATGCAGGGCGACGTCTTCGCCACCGGCTTCCTGGATGGGCTGCGCAGCCTGGGTTTCCGCTTTTCCATGGACCAGGTCGACCGCTTCGACGTCGACTGGGACCAACTGGCGGCGCACGAGATCCGCTTCGTCAAGCTGGACGCCGCCCGCCTGCTGGACCCGGACGGCCGCTTCGCCAACCCCGACAAGGTGACCCTGCTGAAGCGCCAGTTGGACCGCAACAACATCGACCTGATCGTGGAGAAGATCGAAACCGACCAGCAATTGCTGGACCTTTTGGATCTGTTCATCGATTTCGGCCAGGGCTACCTGTTTGGCGAGCCGCGCATGGCCCGCCGTCTGCCATCCTGAGATTAGAGCCCCATGACCGCCATTCCCCTGCACACCGGCCTGTCGCACCTGGCGGACCGTTACGACGGATTCATCCTGGACTTGTGGGGGGTGGTGCATGATGGCATCGCCCCCTATCCGGGGGTGCCGGAATGCCTGAAGACCCTGCGCGCCCAGGGCAAGCGCGTCTGCCTGCTGTCCAACGCGCCCCGCCGCGTGGACGCCGCCGCCGACCGGCTGACCGAGATGGGCCTGACGCCCGACCATTACGACGCGCTGCTGACCTCGGGCGAGGCCACGCACGACGCCCTGCGCGAACCGCCCGACGCCTGGCACGCCGCCCTGGGGCCGAAGCTGCTGCACATCGGCCCCGACCGCGATGCCGGCGTCTATCTGGACCTGCCCGGCCGTATCAAGGTCGACCGGCCGGAGGACGCGGACTTCGTCCTGAACACCGGCATCGTCGATTTCAGCGAGTCGCTGGCGGATTACGAGCCCATCCTGGCGGCCTGCGCCGCCCTGAATCTGCCCATGGTCTGCGCCAACCCGGACCTGGTGGTGCATGTCGGGCCGCAGCTGGTGATCTGCGCCGGGGAGCTGGCGCGGCGGTATGAGGAACTGGGGGGCGACGTGCGCCAGCACGGCAAGCCCTATCCCGGGGTCTACGCCCGTTGCTTCGACCTGCTGGGCGGCATCGCCCGCCAGCGCATCCTGGCGGTGGGGGACAGCCTGCGCACCGACATGGCCGGCGCCAACGCCGCCGGGATCGACGGCCTGTTGATCACCGGGGGCATCCACCGCGAGGAACTGGGCGTGGCCGACCCGCTGGCCGACCTGCCGGACCTGGACCGGCTGGCGGACATCGCCGCCCAGGCCGGCCTGACCATCAGCGGCGCCATGAACCGTCTGGGCTGGTGAGCGCCCCGCTGGCATGCTCCTCTGGGCATACCCTCCTTGGTTCACCACCTCTGGCGGGTGTGTAACAGCCGGGTTAAAAGTGTAACGCTTAGGCAAACGTTGCGGACAGGGTGGGACCAAGTGGCCAATAGTCGGGGGAGTTCTACGATGTCGCGCAGGGTGCGTCCCATGGAAACCAGTGCCCTCCCCTCCCGTCCGCGCCTGACGCCGGGTATCCCCGCCGGTGGCATCATCGCCGCCCTGGTGGCCGTTGGCTCACTGGGCTTCATGCTGTTCGGCAGCCATAGTCCATCCCATTCAGTCAAGATCGTGAAGATGGATGGCGGTATTCCCCCCATCCCGCCGATCCCACCGATCCCACCGATGTCCCCCGCCAAGCCGGCCGCCCCCGCCGCTCCCATCAGTCGGGCGGATGCCGACCAGATCCGCCGCGATGTGGAAGAGGCGATGAAGGGCCTGGACGTCGAGTCCATCAAGCAGGAGGCCAAGGCCGCGGCGATGGCCGCGCGGGCCGCCGCCCGGGATGCCCGCGCCCTGAGCGACAGCGCGCAGGAATTTCCGGCACAGCAGGTGGTGAACCTGTCCAACCTGGCCGGCAACACCATCATCCACCCGTCCAGCAGCGCCACCACCATCAGCATCACCGCCAGCGGCGGTGCGGTGCGCGCCGCGGCGGAGGATGGCGCCCTGCAGGTGACGGGCAGCGGCCGGTCGACGGAGCTGACCATCACCGTGCCCGCCAAGACCAAGCTGGTGGCCGCCGGGCTGGCGGGCGAGCTGACGGTGGACGGGGACCTGGACGGCGACGTCGTGCTGGACGTGCGGAAGGCCCAGGTGGCCCTCAAGAAGGTCAAGTCGCTGCAGGCCAATATCGTGGAAAGCGCCGACCTCAGCGTCGACGATGTGTCGGAAACGCTGAAATTCATCATCGCGGGCCGCGGCGACCTGCATGTGGGCCACGCCGCCGACGCGGAGATCCGGGTGATGGGCCAAGCCGACGTGTCGCTGGGCACCGTCGACAAGACCTTGCGCCTGGCGATCTACGGCAATGGCGACGTTTCCGCCGACCGCGTGGACGGGGTGATCGAGACGGTCATCAACGGCAAGGGCGATGTCCACATCAACGATGGCAACGCCAGCGCCCTGAAGGTCGCCGTCTTGGGCCAGGGCGACTTCACCTTCGACGGCACCGCCAAGGACCCCAACCTGTTCATGGGCGGTGGCGGCACCATCACGGTGGCCAAGCACACCGGCACGCCCCGCATCGGCAAGTCCGGCAATGGCGAAGTGGTGCTGGGCGGGGAGTGACCGCCAGCATCACCCGCTCGTCCATTCCTACTATCCCGCCGCCCGCTTTTCCGCCGATTGCACGGGATCGTTCGCCGTGCCTAAAGTACGTCCATTGGTAGAACCCAGCCGACCTGACACCTGATCTTTCGAGGGGGTGCGGCCGAGAGGGCGGCGGCCAGGCGAAAAAAGGACGGACACGGGGTGCGGTTGGGGGCGGCGACACGGATTTGCCTGGGCTACGCCGTGTTCGGCGGGGCCTGGGTCTTAGGCTCCGACATTTTCCTGAAGACGGTGCTGGACGGCGTGCACGCCGCCTGGTTGGCGCCGGTCAAGGGCGTGGGCTTCGTCCTGGTGACGGCCCTGCTGCTGCACCGGGTGCTGGTGCGCGCCCTGGCGGTGGATGCGCGCAAGACGCGCGATCTCGCCCTCAGTGAGGCGCGCTACAGCGCCCTGGCGGAGATGGCGCCCGTCGGCATCTTCCATGTCGATGCCGACGGCCAGATCACCTATCGCAATCCCCGCCTGCGCGAGATTTCCGGCCTGCCGGCGGAACTGGACCCCGGGGGTAGTTGGGAGTGGTGGCTGATCCATCCCGAGGACCATAAGCGGGCACAGTCCCGCTGGCTGGCCGCGACCCAGGCCGGCGAACGCTTCGCCGAGGAATTCCGCATCCGCCGGCATGATGGCCGTATCGTCTGGGTGCTGTGCGAGGCGGTGCCCGTCACCGCCCGCGAGGGGGAGCGGATGGGCTATGTCGGCATGGCCCTGGACCTGACGGCCCAGCACCTGGCGGCGGAAGGGGTGCGCCAGGAGAAGGAACGGTATGAGCTGGCCACCGCCGGCTCCGCCGTCGGCATCTGGGACTGGCAGTTGGGCGACGGCAGCCTGCATCTGTCTGGCCAGGCCCTGACCCTGCTGCGCCTGCCGTCGGGCGAGGTCGCCCCCCGGCGCGTGCTGGGCATGATCCCCAAGGCGGAACGGGCGCGGGCCTTTGCCCATGTGCGGGGCACCCTACGCCTGCGCCGACCTTTCGACCTGGAACTGCCCCTGGTCTGCGCCGATGGCGTGACGCGGTGGTTCCATGTGCGCGGCCAGGGCGTCTGGCCGGCAACGACGCTGGCCGAAAACCCCAGCCGGCCAACCCGGCTGCTGGGGTCGCTGATGGACATCACCGCGCGCAAGGAAACGGAGGGCCAACTGGCCCGGGCGCGGCATGACGCGGAAATGGCCAGCCGCAGCAAGACCGCCTTCCTGGCCAGCATGAGCCATGAACTGCGCACCCCCCTCAACGCCATCATCGGCTTCAGCGAGCTGATCACCCAGCAGACCTACGGCCCGGTGGGCGATCCGCGCTATGCCGATTATGCCGAGGACATCCGGGTCAGCGGCCTGCACCTGCTGGAACTGGTGAACGACATCCTGGACGTGGCCCGCATGGAGGCCGGCCGGTTCGAGCTGGAGGACAAGGTGGTGGACATCGCGGCGGAGGTCGCGGTGGCCGTGCGTCAAATCCAGGCCGGCAATCTTCAGCGCCAGTTGGAAATCAGCGTGGCCCCCGGCACCGAGGGGCTGCACGCCATGCTGGACCCCACCGCCCTGCGCCAGGTGCTGCTGAACCTGGTGGGCAACGCGGTGAAGTTCACGCCCGATGGCGGGCGGGTGACGGTGGCGGGGGAGATCCGGCGCGACGGGCTGGCCCTGTCGGTCACCGACACCGGCCCCGGCATCTCCCGCTTCGTACTGGATAATCTGGGCACCCAGCCCTTCCTGCAGGCCGAACCCTCGCTGCGGCGGCGCCATGGCGGCAGCGGCCTGGGCCTATTCATCGTCCGGCGGCTGATGGACCTGCACGGCGGCACCCTTCATGTGGAATGCCCCGCTGACGGGGGGACCCGCGTCACCGTCGTCTTCCCGCCCGACCG
Source organism: Nitrospirillum goiasense (assembly GCF_034427435.1). Classification (NCBI taxonomy): domain Bacteria; kingdom Pseudomonadati; phylum Pseudomonadota; class Alphaproteobacteria; order Rhodospirillales; family Azospirillaceae; genus Nitrospirillum; species Nitrospirillum goiasense. The sequence goes on from NZ_JAXQNP010000002.1 coordinate 731,683, forward strand.
CCAGGTGCCGCCGGGCCCCTCGCTGGCGATATCGCCCTGATCAGGGCATGATGGGGCTGCACGGTTCCCGCGAAACGGCGCACATCAATGCCCCCATCCAAACCCAAGACAGCCAAACCGTCCAAGACACCGACCCCGGATGGGGAGCTACCCTCCAGCCTGGATGCGGTACTGGCGGCCGGCGCCCGTGACAGCCTGCGGCGTGACCAGGGCTATGCCCGTTTCCGCGCCCAGGCGGACAAGGCGGCCGCCGCCGCCGACAAGGGTGACGACCGAGCGTACCGCCTGCTGGCCGAGGCCATCCGCCAATTGCTGAACGACCGCCGCTGAAATCCCGCCACCGGCATGGCCGTCCCCCCGCCCAGACAGGACTCGGCCCCTGTCGCAGTCCGCCCCACCGCCCCATCTAGACCTGATGCCCCAGACAACCGCCACCGCCCCGACCGCGAATCCCGCACCCGGAACCCCCGCCCCCGGCACGCCGGAGCCCCGCCCCACCCGCCCCCAGATGGGGGAGGCCAAGGCGCTGGCCACGCTGCTGCCCTATATCTGGCCGGCGGGTGACTGGGGCACGCGCGGCCGGGTGATCATCTCCATGCTGCTGCTGCTGGGCGCCAAGGCGGCCAGCGTCACCATCCCGGTGTTCTACAAGCACGCGGTGGACCAGTTGGGCGAAGGCATCAAGGCCAACGCCGCCGTGGTGCCGGTGCTGGCCATCCTGTCCTATGGCTTGGCCCGCGTGCTGTCGCTGGCCTTTGGCGAATTGCGCGACAGCGTGTTCGAGCGGGTGGCGCAGCGCGCCATGCGCAAGGCGGCGCTGACCGTGTTCCGCCATCTGCACGGCCTGTCGCTGCGCTTCCACCTGGAACGGCAGACGGGCGGCCTGTCCCGCTCCATCGAGCGGGGCACCAAGGCCATCGAGACCCTGCTGTCCACCGCCCTGTTCAACATCCTGCCCACGGTGCTGGAGATCCTGCTGGTCACCGGCATCCTGTGGCGGCTGTTCAATATCTGGTTCGCCCTGGTCACCTTCACGGCGGTGGCGGGCTACATCGCCTTCACCGTCATCGTCTCCAACTGGCGCACCCGCATCCGCCGCCAGATGGTGGACAGCGACACCAAGGCCAGCGCCCGCGCCATCGACACCCTGCTGAACTACGAGACCGTGAAGTATTTCGGCAATGAGGAGCATGAGGCCCAGCGCTACGACCGCGCGCTGAAGGTCTATGAGCAGGCGGCGGTGCGCACCCAGACCTCGCTGTCGGTGCTGAACGTCGGGCAGAGCTTCATCATCGCCTCGGGCCTGGTGGCCGTCATGTGGATGGCGGCCAGCGGCATCCAGACCGGCACCCTGACCCTGGGCGATTTCGTGCTGGTCAACACCTACCTGCTGCAACTGTATCAGCCGCTGAACATTTTCGGCTTCGTTTATCGCGGGGTGAAGGAAGCCCTGATCGACATGGAGAAGATGTTCGTCCTGCTGGCCGTGGACCGCGAGGTGGCGGACGCACCCGGCGCCCGGCCCCTGGCCGTCAGCGGCGGCGAGGTGCGGTTCGAGGACGTGTCCTTCGGCTATGACCCGCGCCGGCCCATCCTGAAGGGCGTCAGCTTTACCGTGCCCGCCGGGCGCACCGTGGCCATCGTCGGCCCCAGCGGCGCCGGCAAGTCCACCCTATCGCGGCTGCTGTTCCGCTTCTACGACGCCAACGGCGGCCGCATCCTGATCGACGGGCAGGACATATCCCAGGTCACCCAGGCCAGCCTGCGCGCCGCCATCGGCATCGTCCCGCAGGACACGGTGCTGTTCAACGACACCATCCGCTACAACGTCGCCTATGGCCGCACCAGCGCCGGCCAGGCGGAGGTGGAGCACGCGGCCGTCCTGGCCCACATCGACGGCTTCATCGCGGGGTTGCCCGACGGCTGGGAAACCATGGTGGGCGAACGCGGCCTGAAACTGTCGGGCGGCGAGAAGCAGCGCGTGGCCATCGCCCGCACCATCCTGAAAGACCCGCCCATCCTGATGTTCGATGAGGCGACCAGCGCCCTCGACACCCATACCGAACGCGAAATCCAGCGCAACCTGCGCGAGGTCAGCCGCGGCCGCACCACCCTGGTCATCGCCCACCGCCTATCCACGGTGGTGGAGGCGGACGAGATCATCGTGCTGGAGGAAGGCCGGGTGCGCGAACGCGGCCGCCACGCTGATCTGCTGGCCCTGGGCGGCGCCTATGCCGAGCTGTGGGCGCGGCAGCAGACGGCGGACCCGGTGAACGAACCCGCCAACGTCGCACCGTCGAAGCACGTCATCGCCTGACGAGACACGTCGACAGGCCGCTTTTGACATCAGCATTCGCCCGGACCAAATTTCTGGGATATGGAGCGACTGAGGACGTTTCCCCGAGGCCGCCTATGAACGCCGATACCCATCTGCCCTCCGAGTCGCCCGCTGGTTTAGGATCTGACCCCACCGGCCTGGCGGAACCGTTGCTGGCGGGGGATCGGCGGGCCTTGGCGCGGGCCATCACCCTGATCGAATCGACCCGGGCCGATCACCGCGCCCAGGCCGACGCCCTGCTGGCCCGCCTGCTGCCCCATGCCGGGCGATCGGTGCGGGTGGGCATCACCGGCGTGCCGGGCGTGGGCAAGTCCACCTTCATCGAGGCCTTCGGCCTGCACGTCATCGGCCGCGGGCACAAGGTCGCCGTGCTGGCCATCGACCCCTCCAGCCAGCGCACCGGCGGGTCCATCCTGGGCGACAAGACCCGCATGGAACAGCTGTCGCGCGACCCGGCGGCCTTCATCCGCCCCTCTCCCGCCGGCAGCACCCTGGGCGGCGTCGCCCGGCGCACGCGCGAGGCCATGCTGTTGTGCGAGGCCGCCGGCTTCGACGTCATCGTGGTGGAGACGGTGGGCGTGGGCCAGTCGGAGACGGCGGTGGCCGACATGGTGGACCTGTTCCTGCTGCTGCTGCTGCCGGCGGGCGGGGATGAGTTGCAGGGCCTGAAGAAGGGCATCGTGGAACTGGCCGACCTGGTGGTGGTGAACAAGGCGGACGGCGACCTGGTGGCCCAGGCCCGCCACGCGGTGGCCGAATACCGCCATGCCCTGGCCCTGCTGCGCCCGGCGGTGCCCGACTGGACCGTGCCGGTGCTGAGCTGCTCCGCCCTCACCAACCAGGGGGTGGACGGGGTGTGGGACACCATCGTCCGGTTCCGCGACGCCCAAGCCGCCAGCGGCAGGCTGGACGGCCGCCGCGCCGAGCAGGCCCGCGCCTGGATGTGGAACGAGATTCGCGAAAACCTGTTGGCCGCCTTCACCGGGGACCCCGCCGTGCGCGGCCACTTGCCCGAGGCCGAATTGGCGGTGACGGCCGGAACCCGGACCCCGGCCATGGCCGCGCGCGACCTGCTGGCCCGGTTTCGGCGTGAGGCGTAAGGCGCGAGAAAAAGGAACCGTCGCGCCTGGATGTCTCCGGCACTGGGAAACCTTTCCGATGAATAGGCCCCGCCCGTCGCTCAAGAAAAAACGGCGTGGCCTTGACTCCGGGCCATCAACTGGTCATCCGTAGCGCCCCATGGTCGCCAGCACCTGTTCTAGCCTGATTCTCCGTCAGGCCATGGCAGGGATGCCGACGACTGGCCCCTGGTTTTTCCAGGGGTGCCCTTGACTCTCCGCCGCCCCTTCGGTTATATCGCCGCTTCCCTCCGGAGCGGTGTGCGCCCGGGGTTGTCATTCTTGTTATTCCGTGAAGGTGCTCCAATGGCCCGCAAGTGCGATGTGACCGGCAAAGGTCTGCAGTTCGGCAACAACGTTAGCCATGCCAACAACAAGACCCGTCGGCGTTTCCTGCCCAACCTCCAGGAGACCTCGCTGCTGAGCGACGCGCTGGGCACCATGGTCCGTCTGCGCCTGTCCACCAAGGGCATCCGCACGATCGAGCACAAGGGCGGCCTGGACAGCGCCCTGCTGGACATGAAGGACAGCGAGCTGTCGCTGGATGCGCGCCGCGTGAAGCGCCGCATCGCCAAGGTCCTGGCCACCAAGGCCGCCGCCTAAGCATCGCACGCCTTCCGGGAATGGGGCGGCCCCGCCGGGTGCCGCCCCGATCCTTGTGACGAATGCCCACCGGCAGGCCCGCCTGCGGTTCATCGGCATTCGCGCGTGACGATCGCCTTGCCCGCGGGCTGGGGCCTCACATCCATGACGCTCTCGCCTGCCGCTCTCGTCGACTTCCTGAACGGCCTGCCGCCAGCCTTGTTGCTGGTGGGTCAGATGCTGTTCTGTTTCAGCGCCATTTTGGCGCTCGCCCGGCTGTTCGGACAGTCCGGCCTCTATATCTACATCATCGTCGCCATCATTGGCGCCAACGTCGAGGTGTTGAAGGCGGTTCAATTCCCCTTCTACGAACACCCCGTGGCCATGGGCACGATCCTGTTCAGCTCGACCTATCTCGCCACCGACATCCTGACCGAGCATTACGGGCGGGAGGCGGCGCGGCGCGGCATCTATCTCAGCTTCGCGGGCTATCTGCTGTTCACGCTGATGATGCTGATCACCCTGGGTTTCCGCCCCATGACGGCGGAGCAGGCGGGGAAGGACATGGCCTGGGCGCTGTCGACGCAAGACCACCTGTCGGCCCTGTTCCTGCCGGCCCCGGCCCTGTTCCTGTCGGGCATGGCCTCCTACCTGGCCAGCCAGCTGTGCGACGTCTGGATCTATCAGAAGATCCGGGGAGCGACGGGGCAGCGGCACCTGTGGCTGCGTAACAACGGCTCCACCATGGTGTCGGCACTGATCGACAACACCGTCTTCAGCCTGCTGGCCTGGCGCGTCTTCGCTGAGACGCCGGTGGACTGGCACGCCCTGGTGTTCACCTACATCCTGGGCACCTATCTCATGCGGGTGGCGGCCAGCCTGCTGGACACCCCCTTCATGTACCTGTCGCGCCGGGCCCTCGCACCGCATCTGGCCCCCCACTTGGGTAAAACCCGCGTCTGACCCCGTCTTTCCCTTCGTTTCAGAGTCCGCCCCCATGTCCGATCTGCCGACCTCCTACCCCGGGTTCTCGTTCGAGATCACCCACAAGGCACCCGACAGCCGGGCGCGCCTGGGCCGGCTGTCGACGCCGCACGGCACCATCTCCACCCCCAATTTCATCTTCTGCGGCACCAAGGCGTCGATCAAAGGCGTCACCCCGGCGCAGATGCGGGCGGAGAAGACGGACATCATCCTGTCCAACACCTATCACCTGATGATCCAGCCGGGCGCCGACATCGTCGCCAAGATGGGCGGCCTGCACCGCTTCATGGGTTGGGACGGTCCCATGCTGACCGACTCGGGCGGCTTCCAGATCTTCTCCATGGGCCACGGCTCGGTGGCGGATGAGATCAAGGGCCGCCGCACCCAGACGCGCGACACCACCCTGCTGAAGATCACGGAGAAGGGCGCCACCTTCCGCAGCTACATGAACGGCGAGAAGCTGTTCCTGTCGCCCGAACTGTCCATCGACATCCAGCGCAAGCTGGGCGCCGACCTGATCGTGCAGTTCGACGAATGCACGCCCTTCCATGTCGACCGCGCCTACACCGCCAAGTCGATGGCGCTGAGCCACCGCTGGGGCGACCGGTCCTTGAAGGAATTCGCGAAGGGCGGGGGCCTGAGCTACAACGGCCTGCCCCAGGCCCTCTACGGCATCATCCAGGGCGGGGTGTACGAGGATCTGCGCAAGGAAAGCGCCACCTACACCAAGGACCGCCCCTTCTTCGGCACGGCCGTGGGCGGCAGCCTGGGCGCCAACACGGCGCAGATGGATGAGGTGGTGGCCATGACCATGCCCCACACCCATCCCGACCGGCCGGTGCACCTGCTGGGCATCGGCGGCATCCGCGACATCTTCGCCGGCGTGGTCCAGGGCATCGACACCTTCGACTGCGTCAGCCCCACCCGAATCGCACGCCACGGCTGGGCCCTGGCGCCCAAGGCGAAGGGGGAGCGGCTGAACATGCGCAACTCCCGCTTCCGCGAGGATCCCAACCCCATCGACCCGGCCTGCGACTGCTACGCCTGCAGCAACTTCAGCCGCGCCTACATCCACCACCTGCTGAAGGCGGGTGAGCTGCTGGCCATGCAGCTGCTGTCCATCCACAACGTCGCCACCATGAACCGGCTGCTGCGCGACGTGCGCGAGGGCATCGCCACCGGCACCCTGGCCGAGACGCGCCGGCGCTGGGTTTACGATCCCCAGGAGCAAGAAAATGGCGAAGGCGAACCGGTGGCGCAGGGCGGGGCCGCCTAGACCCCGGATTGACCGCTCCCCCGCTCCCGCCTAGGGTGCCGAGCCCCGATTCGGCATCCGCAAGGCCGGGCGGGATTTTCCACATCCGAATTGACGTGAGTGACCGCGATGGCGACGGAACAGGAACTGGCACGCGAGGCGAAGGCTTGGCCGTTTGAGGAGGCGCGCAAACTGGTCGCGCGCTACGGCGACAAGGCCCCGCCCAAAGGCTACGTCCTGTTCGAGACCGGCTATGGCCCCTCGGGCCTGCCGCACATCGGCACCTTTGGCGAGGTGGCCCGCACCACCATGGTGCGCCAGGCCTTCCAGCGCCTGGCGCCCGGCGTACCCACCCGCCTGTTCGCCTTCTCCGACGACATGGACGGCCTGCGCAAGGTGCCGGACAACATCCCGAACCGCGAGATGGTGGCCGAGCATTTGGGCAAGCCGCTGACCAAGGTGCCGGACCCGTTCGGCACGCATGAGAGCTTCGGCCACCATAACAACGCCCGCCTGCGCGCCTTCCTCGACAGCTATGGCTTCGAGTACGAGTTCCAGAGCAGCACCGACTGGTACACCTCCGGCCGGTTCGATCACGCCCTGCTGGCCGTGCTGCGCCACTATGATGAGATCATGGGCGTGATGCTGCCGACCCTGGGCGAAGAGCGCCGGGCGACCTACAGCCCCTTCCTGCCCATCAGCCCCAGCACCGGCCGCGTGCTGCAGGTGCCGATGCTGGAGATCAACCCGGACGCCGGCACCGTTGTGTTCCAGGATGAGGACGGCCGGAAGGTCGAGACCCCGGTCACCGGCGGCCATGTGAAGCTGCAGTGGAAGCCCGACTGGGGCATGCGCTGGTTCGCCCTGGGCGTGGACTATGAGATGGCGGGCAAGGACCTGATCCCCTCCGTCGAGCTGGCCAGCAAGATCTGCCGCATCCTGGGCGCCCAGCCGCCGGAAGGCTTCAATTACGAGCTGTTCCTGGACGACAAGGGCCAGAAGATCAGCAAGTCCAAGGGCAACGGCCTGACGATGGAGGAGTGGCTGCGCTACGCCCCGCCGGAAAGCCTGGCCCTCTACATGTTCCAGAAGCCGCGGGCGGCCAAGAAGCTGTTCTTCGACGTCATCCCGCGCGCCGTGGACGATTACCTGACCTTCGTCGACAAGCTGAAGGCTGAGGAGCCGGCCAAGGCGCTGGAGAACCCGGCCTGGCACATCCACAACGGCCAGGTGCCAGCGTGGGCGACCGCCGCCGACCAGCTGAAGACCAACCTGTCGTTCGGCATCCTCTTGAACCTGGCGGGTGCCGCCAACGCCGAGAACGCGGACGTGATGTGGGGCTTCATCAGCCGCTACGCCCCGGCCGCCACCCCGGCCAACTCGCCCTTCCTGGACCGGCTGGTCGGCTACGCCGTCGCCTACTACCAGGACCGCGTGAAGCCCACCAAGGTCTACCGCGCCCCCACAGATGTGGAGCGGGCGGCGCTGGAGGAACTGCGGGCATCCCTGGCCCAATGGCCGGCCGATCAGTTGACCAATGCCGAGGCCTTGCAGAACGAGGTTTATGAGATCGGCAAGCGCCACCCCTTCCCCGAGTTGCGCGCCTGGTTCCTGACCCTCTATGAGGTGTTGCTGGGCCAGAGCACCGGCCCCCGCATGGGCAGCTTCATCGCCCTCTACGGCGTGGCCGAGACCAAGGCCCTGATCGACCAGGCGCTGGGCGACGGGATCAAGTAAGCAGCCTGTCACGGGCGGGAATGGACAAAAGCCGTTCCCGCCCGCATATAATTCAGCATGACGCAGCGCATCGACATCCAGGACAGCACCGCCGAACGGTTGGCCCGCCTGCAGGCGCTAACCGGCCAGGACATTGATACGGTCCTCGATGCCGCTTTGGCCGCGCGTCTGGAGCAGCTGGAAATGGAAGCATTTCGCGCCGCCGTGCAGGAAGGCGTCCGCCAAGCGGATGCAGGTCTTTTCTCCACCCGCAGCGTGGAAGAGATCATTTCCCGTGGCATTGCCCGGGCACGCCAATCCCGACCCAGCTGATCCATGCCCTTCCGCCTCACCGAATTGGCGGAAGCCGACCTCGAGTCCATCGCGGCGTATACCGCCGATCAGTGGGGCGAAGCCCAGGCGCTGGCCTATACCGGGCATCTGACGAAGGCCTTTCGCAAACTAGGCGACAATCCCCTCCTCCCCGGTAGCCGAAGGCGGGATGATTTGGCTGAAGGCTGCCGCATCCTGGCCGTCGAAAAGCATCTGATCGTTTATCGCAGCGAAGCTGGCTTGACCGACATACTGCGTATCCTGCATCAGCGGATGGACTTGCTTCTGCAGCGCCTGTTTTGACGTGCCGCCTTCGCCTCAAAGGACCCCTGCCCCATGATCCGCCACGACTTCCGCAGCGACACCGTCACCCGGCCCGGCCCCGCCATGCGCCAAGCCATGGCGGATGCGGAGGTGGGGGACGATGTGTTTGGCGACGACCCGACGGTGAAGCGGCTGGAGGAGCGGACGGCGGAACTGCTGGGCAAGGCGGCAGGCCTATTCCTGCCCTCGGGCACGCAGTCCAACCTGGCGGCGCTGATGGCGCACTGCGGCCGGGGCGACGAATACATCGTGGGCCAGATGGCCCATTGCTATCGCTGGGAGGCGGGCGGGGCCGCCGTGCTGGGCAGCATCCAGCCGCAACCCATCGCCCACCAGGCCGACGGCACCCTGGCGCTGGCCGACATCCAGGCCGCCATCAAGCCGGACGACCCGCACTTCGCCCGCACCCGCCTGCTGGCGCTGGAGAACACGCTGGGCGGCCGCGCCCTGCCCCTGTCCTACATGAGGGACGCCGTCGACCTGGCCCGGCGCCACGGCCTGGCCACCCACCTGGACGGCGCTCGGGTGTTCAACGCCGCGACATCCCTGGGCGTGCCGGCGGCGGAGGTGGCGGTGGGCTTCGACACCGTGTCCGTCTGCCTGTCCAAGGGCCTGGGCGCCCCAGTGGGCAGCGTGTTGGTGGGCGGGACCGACCTGATCCAGCGCGCCCGGCGCATCCGCAAGATGTTGGGCGGTGGCCTGCGCCAGGTGGGCATCCTGGCGGCTGCGGGCCTGTACGCCCTGGAGCACAACGTGGCGCGGCTGGCCGACGACCATGCCAACGCCCGGCGCCTGGCCGAGGGCCTGTCCGCCCTCCCCGCCCTGACCGTGACCCCACCCGACACCAACATCCTGTTCGTGGCCGTGGCGCCCGACGTGGCCGACGCCTTCAACGCCCACCTGAAGGCCCACGGCATCGCCGTCACCAGCACCTACGGCCTGCAGCGCTGGGTGACCCACCTGGACGTGGATGCGGCGGCCGTGGACACGGCGCTGGACATCGTGGCGGCATTCTTTCGCTGACCGGTTGCGCGCCACCGCCCGGTCACCGTACCGTTCGTGATCGTCTTTCAACGACGGAAGAAACCGCATGCTGCGCAAAGCCATCAACTATCTGTTCTTCCTGGATGAGGTCCAGGCGCTGTATCGCGGACAGACAGGGACCCCACGGGAGCAGATGGCGGCGGTCAAGCGTAGCGCCGCCTATCAGCGTATTAGGATAATCTCCAACAGCCGGGCGGCCGCCTTGGCCCTGTTGTCCATGGGACTGGCCCTGCTGGCCGTCGGCCTGAAGCAGGTGGAGGGGCAGTCCATGCCCCAGTGGTTGGCCCACCTGCCCCTCTCCCGCACCGGCATCACCGCAGCCGGGCTGGTTCTGGGCGGTTCCGTCGTCGTCCTTGGCCTTTGGCTGGGGACATGGTGGGGCGAGCGCCGAGCAGCGCGATTGACGCCAACCGATCAATAAGCCCTACAAACCATTGAGCCCGAGGGACCGCCCCGTCTACTCTGCCACACTCCCGCGACTGGGCGCGGGGTCAGCGTGGTGGGGGTGGCCTTGGATTTATCGTCGTTCGTGGCGTCGTGGCAGGAATACAGCAAGTTCGTCATCGCGCTGTTCGCCATTCTGACCCCCTTCGCCGCCATTCCCATCTTCCTGGGCTTGACCGAGGGCCGCAGCCAGCGCGAGCGCAACATGATCGCCCGCCAGGCGGTGCTGACCGTGGCCACCGTGCTGATCGTCTCGGCCCTGGTGGGCGACCTGGTGCTGCGCCTGCTGGGCACCAGCCTGGACAGCTTCCGCGTGGGCGGCGGCCTGGTGCTGCTGCTGATCGCCCTGTCCATGCTGAACGCCAACGTCTCCGCCATGAAGCAGACGGAAGGGGAGGCCAATGAGGCGGGGCAGCGCACCGCCATCGGCGTGGTGCCCCTGGGCCTGCCCCTGCTGGCCGGCCCCGGCGCCATCACCGCCGTCATCATCCAGATGCAGAAGGGTCACGGCCCCATGCACGGCGGTCTGATCATCGGCTGCATCGTCTTCGTCTGCCTGCTGCTGTGGGGCGCCCTGCGCCTGGCCGGCCCCATCGGCAACCGCCTGGGCCAGATCGGCCTGAACATCATGAGCCGCCTGTTCGGCCTGCTGCTGGCCTCGGTCGCGGTGGAAACCATCGCCACCGGCCTGCGCAACCTGTTCCCCGGCCTGGCCGGCGGCGGCTGAAGCCGGTAACCTTAAAGGTTTCCAGGGCCGCCGATCCTGGCGCACACTCCCCGCAACGAGGGAGATGAAACACCATGATCGAGCCGGATGAGGTTCCCCGCACCGCCCGGGGCACCAACCTGTACATCGCCGACATCAACCTGCAGCGCCTGCTGGAGCGGCGTGCGCCGGAGGAGTTGCAGCGGCATGAGGACAGGCTGGCCGATTTCGGGGCCTGGGCCGGCGGCCCGCTGGATGAGCAGGCGGAATACACCGACCGCCACGCCAACCCCCAGCACACACCCCAGCCTTACGGCCCCAACGGGCACCAGGGCGCCCCCATCGTCTTCAACCCCCGCTATGTCGAATGCCATGCCGAGGCCTATGCCCGGGGCGCCGTCGGCCTGCCCTATCAGAAGGGCACATCAGGCCGGCACATGGCCTGCTTCACCATGGGCTATCTGCTGAGCCAGGCGGACGTGTCCATCCATTGCCCCGTCACCATGACGGGGGCGGTGGCGCATGTGCTGAACACCGTGGCGCCCGACGATCTGCGCCAGCGCTTCCTGCCCGACCTGACCCGCATGGACGGCCGGGCCCTGTCCGGCGGCACCTGGGCGACGGAGTTGCACGGCGGATCGGATGTGGGCGCCACCACCACGCGGGCGGTGAAGACGGATGACGGCTGGGCCCTGCACGGCCTGAAATGGTTCACCAGCAACGCCGGGTCCGGCCTGGCCCTGGCCACCGCCCGGCCGGAGGGCTCATCCAACGAGGGTCCGTTAAGCGGTGGAAGGGGCCTGGGCTGCTATCTGGTGCCCAGCCATCTAGAGGACGGCCAACCGAACGCCTACAGCGTCCGCCGCCTGAAGGAGAAGGTGGGCACGCGCGGCCTGGCCACGGCGGAGCTGGACCTCCACGGCGCCACCGCCTTCGAGGTGGCGGGACCGGGCGAGGGGCTGAAGGTCATGATGGCCGCGCTGGAGTACAGCCGCATCCACAACGCCGTCGCCTCCGCCGGCCTGCTGCGCCGGGCCTTCGTCGAATCGCTGGGCTGGTCGGTGCATCGCCCCGCCTTTGGCCAGACCGTGGTCCACTACCCCATGGTGCGGGACCAGCTGCTGGACATGCAGATGGAACTGGAGGCGGCGGTGGCGCTGTCCTTCGAGTCGGTGTTCGCCTTCGACGCCCTGGCGACCGGTGACAGCGACCCGGACCTGGGCGGCGACTGGCTGCGCCTGGTGACGGCGCTGGCCAAGTACCGGACCGCCGACCAGGCGGTGAAAGCCTGCCGCACGGCGGTCGAGATGGTGGGCGGCAACGGCTACACCGAGGAATTCCCCACCGCGCGGCTCTATCGCGATTGCCTGGTGACCGCCGTGTGGGAGGGGCCGGCCAACATCCAGGCGCTGGAGCTGTTGCGCCTGGTGGCGGGCAAGCGGCCGGGCGACCAGATCTTCCTGGGCCGCGTGGGGGCGGCCCTGTCCGACCTGCCGCCCCAGGCGGGCGACACCGCCGACCTGCTGGAAGGCGCGCTGGAGGAGTGCCGGGCCGCCCTGTCCCACCTGCGCCGCAACCCCGACCAGGCGCCCCGCCACGGCCGGCGCCTGCTGGACCTGTTGTCCGACACCCTGGCCACGGCCCTTTTGTGCGAGGAGGCGGTGGCCGACCTGAAACTGGGCGACCACCGCAAGATGCTGGTGGCCAACCGCTTCGCCGCCCGCGTCCTGGCCCACCACAACCCCATCGCCACGGAGATGGAACCAGCCCTGGCGGCGTTCGAGGACGTGATCCTGTATCAGCCGGTGGAGTGACGCGGCCCCGACCGGGGCCGCCGGAGCTTTTCGGGAGCGTCAGCGGACTGGAAAGGGAGGGCGCCCGGCGATTGAGGGGACCTATGATCGGCCACGATCAGACGTCAAAGGATCAAATCCCCTCCGCCTTCAGCGCCGCCCGCCAGTGGGCGGCGCGGTCCTTCAGTTGGGCGCGGGCAAGGTAGGCGCCTTCCTCCGGCTCCAGCCGTTCCAGCACCTCGAAGGTGAAGGCGTCGGCCCCGTGGGCGTTCCAGGCGGCTTGCAGGCCCCGGTGGGTGTGGCCGCCGTGGCGCAGGCTGAACCACAGCCGGTTCTGGATGGTGTCCAGGGTCGGCGTGGGCCCCACCCACACGGTGTCCGGCAGGGCGGCGCAGCGCAGCGCGTAGATGCCAGGCTCGTCCGCCCGCTTCTTGTAGTCGGCGATGGCCGCTTTCCTGTCCTGGGCTTGCATGGTGTAATCCTATTTCACCCGGGTGATATTAGGCCTCGATATAATACCCGGGTAAAATAAGGTCAAGGCTGGCCATGACCCTGTTGTAGAGCACCGGCCCCTGACTTTTGCCGGGGCCGCCCCATATCAAGCGTCTGCCGTCCCTCCAGGTCGATCCCGGCGCCAACCGGGGCGGCCGACGCCCCTAGCAGAAAGGGTTCCCCCAGAATGTCCGCTTCCCCCACCGCCTTCATCGTCGGCGCCTCCCGTGGCTTGGGTCTGGCCCTGGTCCAGGAATATCTGTCGCGGGGCTGGCAGGTCATTGGCACCGTCCGTCCCGGCACCGAGCCCGGCCCCCTGCATGAATTGGCGGGCGAGGCCCAGGGCCGCCTGACGGTGGAGCTGGTCGACATCGTCCATGCCGACCAGATATCCAGCCTGCGCCAGCGCCTGGCGGGCAGCCGTATCGACGTGCTGTTCATCAACGCCGGCGTCACCAACGACCCGGCGGAGACCATCGGCCAGGTGTCGACCGAGGAATTCGTGCGGGTGCAGGTGACCAACGCCCTGTCGCCCATGCGCTGTGTCGAGGTGCTGGGCGACCTGGTGACGCCCAAGGGCACCATCGCCGTCATGTCCTCCGGCCTGGGCAGCGTGGCCAACAACGTCAGCGGGGGATGGGAGGTGTACCGGGCCAGCAAGGCGGCGCTGAACACCCTCATGCGTTCCTACGCGGCGCGGCAGCCGGCCCATGGCCGCACCCTGCTGGTCATCGCGCCCGGCTGGGTACGCACCGACATGGGCGGGCCGGCCGCCAGCCTGGACGTGTCGGACAGCATTCCGCGCGTGGTGGACGTGGTGACGGCCCAGGCGGGGAAGCCCGGCCTGCAGTACCTGGATTACCAGGGCAACACCGTCCCCTGGTGAGCCATCCGTCAAGGAGCATGGAAACATGAGCAAGGTCGCTTTCCTGGGCCTGGGCGCCATGGGCGCCCGCATGGCCGCGAACCTGGTCAAGGCGGGGCACGCCGTCACGGTATGGAACCGCTCCCCCGCCGCCACGGCCGACCTGAAGGCGCTGGGCGCCACCGTCGCCCCCAGCCCGCGCGCGGCGGCGGCCGGGGCGGATTTCGTCATCGCCATGGTGGCCGACGACACGGCCTCCCGTGCCGTGTGGCTGGACGACAAGACCGGCGCCCTGGCGGGCCTGGACCCGGAGGCCGTCGCCATCGAGTGCAGCACCCTTTCCCCCGCCTGGGCCGCCCAGCTGGCGGCGGCGGTCACGGCCACCGGGGCGGGCTTCCTGGAGGCGCCGGTGGTGGGCACCCTGCCCCAGGCGCAGGATGGCAAGCTGATCATCCTGGCCGGCGGAGAGGTCACGACCTTTGAGACGGCGCGGCCGGCGCTGGCGCCCCTGGCGGCGGCCATCCACCATGTCGGCCCGGTCGGCCGGGGGGCGGTGATGAAGCTGGCGGTCAACGGCCTGCTGGGCATCCAGCTGGCCGCCTGGGCGGAGATGCTGGGCTTCCTGGGCAAGGCCGGCGTCGACGGCGCCGCCGCCCTGGATGTCCTGACCACCCTGCCGGTAGCCAGCCCCGCCGCGGCCACCTACGCCCGCCTGATGCAGGCCGGCGACTTCGCCGTGCGTTTCCCCATCGACCTGATGACCAAGGACTTCCGCTATGGCACCCAGGCGGCGGACGCGCTGAAGGCCGACACCCCCGTGGCGGACGCGACCCTGTCGGTGCTGGAGCGCGCGCGGGAGGCCGGCCATGGCGCCGAGAACATCTCCGCCCTCATTCGCCTCTATACCGGCGGATGAGGGCCCTCAGGGCTGGCCGGTCCGCGGGTTGCGGCCGCGGGCGGGCCGGGCGTTGGGCCAGCACGATGCCCAGCACCACCAGGCCACCGCCCACCAGGTGGTAGGGGTGCAGCACCTCGCCCAGCAGCAGGGCCGCCAGCACGGCGGTGGTGATGGGCAGCAGGTTCATGAAGATGGCGGTGCGGCCCGGCCCCAGGTGCTTCACCCCCTGCATCCACAACACCGGCGCCAGGATGGATGTCGGGATGCCGGCATAGGCGATCATGGCGATGGTGGCCGGCGTGGCTGGGGCCGCAGGCGCCAGCAGATAGCCCGGCAGCAGGAAGACCAGGCCCGCCGCCACCTGGGCGTAAAGCGAGGTCCATACCGGCAAGGGCAGGGGCCAGCGCTTCAGGCAGACGCCATAGGCGGCATAGGCGACGCAGGCGCCCAGCATGAAGGCGTCGCCCCGGCCCACACCGTGCGACAGCAGGCGGCCGTAATCCCCCTGGCCCAGCACGAACAGGATGCCGGCCAGCGACACCAGGCCGCCCGCCAGGGCCAGGGGCCCATGCTTCTGCCGCAGCCATACGGCGCTGATCGCCAGGGTCAGAAGCGGCACCAGGGCCACGAAGATGCCGATGTTGGTGGCGCTGGTGCTGGCCGCCGCGTAATAGGCCAGCCCTTGGTACAGCGCCATGCCCAGCAGGCCCAGGACGACGATTTGGGGCAGGTGCTGGCGGATCGTGGCCCGCCGCGCCCAGGCGCCGCGCAGGCAGAACGGCGTCAGCAGCACGAAGGCCACGAACCAGCGGTCGAAGGCGATGACGCTGGGCGGGATGGCGCCGGCCGAGGCCTTGGTCACCAGGTTGTTGCCCGTCCAGATCAGCACGGCCAGCAGGGGAAAGGTCAGGTACAGGCGGGGCGTCATGGTGGCTCGGTCCTTCTCGGGACGCGACCCTAATGCCGGATGGCCTTGGGCTGTAGAGCGACTTTGCGACGGCAGCTATCGGCGCGGCGGCGACCGCCAGGCGGGACGGGACAAGGTTTCGACGAAAAAATCGGCCAGGGCCTCCACCTTGGCGGGGCGGGCGCGGGTGGTGGGGGTCATCAGGTACAGCCCGCCCAGGGGCAGCGACCAGCCGTCCAGCAGATCCACCAGCCGGCCGTCGGCCAGGTATTCCGCCGCCAGGAACTCCGGCAACTCGGCGATGGCCAGGCCCTCCAGCACGGTGGGCAGCAGCGCCTCCGAATTGGTGACGCGCAGGGGGCCGGTGGGCGTCACAGCCACCTCCACCCCCTCGGTGTTGATCAAGCGCCAGACGTCCTGGCGGGCGCGGTAGGCGTAGCCCAGGCAGTGATGGGCCGCCAGCTCGCCCGGATGCCGGGGCCGGCCATAGCGGGCAATGTAGGCCGGCGCCGCCACGATGTGGCGGGCGATCGGGCACAGCTGGCGCGCCACCAGCGAACTGTCGGGCAACACGGCGATGCGCAGGGCGGCGTCGAACCCGTCGCCGATCAAATCCACCACGGCGTCGCTCAGGTGCAGATCGACGGTGATCTCGGGATAGGCGCGCAGGAAGGCGGGCAGCAGCGGCGCCACCCAGCGCACGCCAAAGCTCATGGGCACGGCCAGGCGGACGGTGCCGCGCGGGCGGCTGGACAGCTCGCGCGCCGCATCCTCCACCGCCTCGGCCTCGGCATACAGTTGGGACGCCCGCGCGGCCAGGGCGGCGCCCACATCGGTCAGGGCCAGGCGGCGCGAGGTGCGGTTGAACAGGCGGGCGCCCAGCCTGTCCTCCAGCCGGCTGACGCCGCGAGACACGGTGGCGACCGACACGCCCATGGCCCGGGCCGCGGCGGCGTAGGACCGTTCCTCCGCCACCTTGGCGAACATGGCCAGGCCTTCGAAATCCGGCACCTTGGTCATCGCGTCAAACCTGCAACGATAGTTTTCAATCCTTTCTATTTTGGAAATCCAGGTTTGGCGACATCTTTTGTCCATCAGCCGCCCACAACAGGGCGACGATGGACAAGAGACTGAAAGGACATAGGAAATGGCTCGCAAACTCGAAGGCAAGATCGCGGTCGTCACCGGTGGCACCAGCGGCATCGGCCTCGCCACCGCCAAGGCCTTCGCCGCGGAAGGCGCCCGGGTGTTCATCACCGGCCGCCGCGCGCCGGAACTGCAGGCGGCGGTGGCGACCATCGGCCCCAATGCCACCGGCATCCAGGCCGACAGCGCCAAGGCGGATGACCTGAACCGCCTCTATGAACAGGTGAAGGCCCAGGCCGGCCGCATCGACGTGCTGTTCGCCAACGCCGGCGGCGGCACCATGCTGCCCCTAGGCCAGATCACGGAAGAGCACTACGACGACATCTTCGGCCGCAACGTGAAGGCCGTGCTGTTCACGGTGCAGAAGGCCCTGCCCCTGCTGGTGGACGGCGCCTCGGTCATCCTGACCGGCTCCACCGCCGGCAGCACCGGCACGCCGGCCTTCAGCGTCTACAGCGCCAGCAAGGCGGCGGTGCGCAGCTTGGCCCGCGGCTGGACCCTGGACCTGAAGGAACGCGGCATCCGCGTGAACGTCCTCAGCCCCGGCCCCATCCGCACGCCGGGCCTGGTGGAGCTGGCTGGCCCCGACGCCGCCCAGCAGCAGGGCCTGCTGGACTACATGGCCAGCCAGGTGCCGCTGGGCCGCGTCGGGGAACCGGAGGAGATCGCCAAGGCCGCCCTGTTCCTGGCCTCCAGCGACAGCAGCTTCGTCGCCGGTGCCGAGCTGTTCGCCGATGGCGGCCTGGCGCAAGTCTGATGCGCCGGGCGCCAGCTTGGCTAACGGGCCTGACCGGCCCGGGCCGGCAGTCGCCGGCCTAAATCCGGAGAAGTGCGGTGCGGCCCCGGGGGTGACCCGGGGCCGCGCCTTGGTCAAACTGACCCCTCCGGCGGGGCGGCGGCTGGTGTATCAAGGGGACGAACTTCAGATCGGGAACCCGGACCCATGCCCTATCTCTGGCTGGAATCGCTGCATGCCGCCGCCGCCGTCACCTTCGTGGCGGGTTTGCTGGCGGCGGCCCTGTTGCTGGCCTTCGTGCCCAGCGCCGATGCCGTGTCGCCCGCCTTCTGGCGCGCGGCGCGGGCCTGGCACCGCTGGGTGACGGGGCCGGCCATCCTGCTGGTCTGGGGCTTGGGCCTGACCCTGGCGATCAAGGGCGGCTGGCTGCCGTCCGCCGGCTGGCTGTGGGCCAAACTGGCCCTGGTCACGGTGCTGTCGGGCCTGCACGGCGCCCAGGCCGGGGCGCTGCGCCGGCTGACCAACGGGCAGCCGCGCGAGCGTGGGGGGTTCAGCCGCTTCATCCCCGCCCTCATCGTGTTGGCGGTGGTCGGCATCCTGTTCCTGGTGATCGGCAAGCCGTTCTGAGTCGCGATGAAGCGACGCGGGCCAACACGTCGCAGGGTCGCGGCCCTGCTGTCATAAAGTCGTAAGAGTTCAGGCCATTGACGCTGCCCACCCCCGCCCTGCATCACAGGAGACGGGCGGCGGCGGTGCCGCCCCGCTTACCGGAGGGGCCATGGGCACGCGCGCGGCGTCGGACATCAGCGAGGAACATGGGCTGATCTGCGGCTTCCTGGTTCGTAACGGCACAGTGGCGCCCGTGCCCTGGCCCCGCATCGCCGACGCGCTGGCGGAACCGGACGGCCTGGTCTGGTTGCATTTCAACCTGGTGGATGTGCGGGCGCGGCAGTGGATCGAGGCCATGCCCACCCTGCCGCGCGGCGCCCGCCAAGCGCTGCTGGGCCAGGACAGCCATTTCCGCCTGGAACCGGTGGGCGAGGGGCTGACCGGCGTGCTGGCCGACCTGCACCACCGTTTCGACGATCCGGCCGGCGGCCTGGGCCAGTTGCGCCTGTACATGGATTCGCGCCTGGTCATCACCGCGCGGCGCCAGCCGCTGATGGCGGTTGACCAGTTGCGCCGCGCCGTCGCCCAGGGCCTGGCACCCACCGGCGCCATCGACCTCATCGCCCACCTCATGTTCCACCTGACCGACACCGTGGCGGCGGAGGTCAGCGAGCTGGCCAACGATGTGGACGATGTCGAGGACGCCCTGCTGGCCGACCGGCTGGAGGATGAGGGGGAGAAGCTGGGGCGCATCCGCCGCACCGCCGCCCGCCTGCGCCGCCACCTGGGCCCGCAGCGCACGGCGCTGAACGTGGCGCTGGGGCGCCTGCCCGGCTGGTGCGGAATCGAGGATCAGGCCCGCCTGCGCCAGGGCATCGACCGGCTGGACGGCGTCGGCCAGGACCTGGACCTGGTGCAGGAACGCGCCCGCCTGTTGCAGGACGAGCTGTCCAACCGCTTCAGCGAGGCCACCAACCGCAACCTCTATGTCCTGTCCATCGTCACCACCATCCTGCTGCCGGTGAACCTGATCACCGGCATCTTCGGCATGAACGTGGGCGGCCTGCCGTGGAGCGGCCACGACGCCGGCTTCCTTTGGGTCTGCGGCGTCATGATCTTCACCATCGTGGCGTCCCTGGTGGTGCTGCACTGGCGGCGGCTGTTCTAGGGACGGAAGCTCACGGCGTGGCGGGCCGGCGCCAGGCGTCTATCAGGGCGCCGCGGGACGGCTCTGTCGAAACCTCGGTCATCGTGAAGGTCGCCGCCGTCACCAACAGGGTGCCGCCCACCGCCAGCGCGACCATGAACAGCGCGTCGGCCAGCGGCCGGGGGCCGATGGCCTTTTCGCAGCGCGGACACCGGGGGACACGCGGTGACGGGGATCCCGCCAGGCGCACGCCGCAGCCCTCGCACACGGCCGCTGCCGGTGGGGTGGGGTCAGTCGATGGCATCGGCGGCGGCGTCCAGGGGTTTGGCGGCGATATCGCCCGCCACCGGCACCACCTTGACCACGGCGCTGGCGGTGCGGACGGGCAGCGCCACCAGGCCGCTGCATCCACTTACGGTGCCGGCGGCGGCCAAGACCAGGGCGACTCGGCCAAGGCGGCCCAGGCGATCACGGCGGGACTGCGGGGCGGGACGTGAACGGGAGATCATCGGGCCGGTGCTCCTGTGTTGGGACGGCATGACGGGGTGGGTGTCCCGCTTGCTGACGCCAACCATAGCAGCTCGATTACCAAAATACAAACCATCCAGTTGGTTTTTAATTGGGGCCGAGGTACTGCCTCTCAGCCTCGGCCTCCAGGTGGGCTGCGGGGTCCAGATGGGAAAGAGGCTATTGAGGGCTGAAAAGCAAAAGGCGCCCGAACGGACGCCTTGGTGGGATTTTGCCGGTCATGATTTTGAGAGACTGGAGCGGGCGAAGGGATTCGAACCCTCGACCCCAACCTTGGCAAGGTTGTGCTCTACCCCTGAGCTACGCCCGCGTATCCAACTCTCCGCCTTCACCGAAGGCTAACCTAAAAGCGAAAGGCCGAACCAGCCGGCCCGGCCTTTTCTCGCTTGATCTTCCTTTCCCAGGAAGACTGGAGCGGGCGAAGGGATTCGAACCCTCGACCCCAACCTTGGCAAGGTTGTGCTCTACCCCTGAGCTACGCCCGCACTCCATCCCGACGTTCGGCTCTGCCCTTGCGGTCAGTGCCCCCCGGCGGTGAGCGCGGATAATATGCAGGTGTTGATCGAATGCAAGCGCTTTTTTCAGGGAAAAATCGGGTGGCTTTTTTCCCCGTGCCGGGACGGCTATAAGGGACCGGTCACCCGCCCCGTCGGCGTCTGGGGCCCATATGCCCCTTGCGGCGGCGGACAGGCGGGCTCATTTCAGTGACCTATGCGCGGGCTCCCGTGCCGTGCCCAAGGGGGGCGGCGGCGCCTGCGGCTCAGAAGGGATGACGAAGCCATGCAGTTTCCGACCAGCGCCGCCCCCGGCGGCAACGCCCCGGTGGACAAGTCCAACCTGATCAAGGACGGCAGCGACCGCACCTTCATGGCCGACGTCATCGAGGCCTCGCGCGAAGTGCCGGTGATCGTGGACTTCTGGGCGCCCTGGTGCGGCCCCTGCAAGACCCTGGGCCCCATCATCGAAAAGGCCGTGCTGGCCGCCAAGGGGGCCGTGAAGCTGGTCAAGATCGACACCGACCAGAACCCGGCCATCGCTGGACAGCTGCGCATCCAGTCCATTCCCGCCGTCTACGCCTTCTTCCAGGGGCGCCCGGTGGACGGCTTCACCGGCGCCCTGCCGGAAAGCCAGGTGAAGCAGTTCATCGACCGCCTGGTGCAGGCGGCGGGCGGCGTGCCCGGTGCCGCCGACATCGCCGCCGTGCTGGAGGAGGCCGGCCAGCTGCTGGAGTCGGGGGACGCCCAGACCGCCGCCGCCCTCTATAACGAGGTGCTGGGCGAGGAGCCGGAGAACGCCGCCGCCTACGCCGGCCTCATCCGCTGCCTGCTGGCCGCCGACCAGGCGGACACGGCGCAGGAGATGCTGGACCAGGCGCCGGCCGCCCTGGCCAAGGCGCCGGAGATCGTGGCCCTGCGCACCCAGATGGACCTGGCCCGCCAGGCGGCGGACATGGGCCCGGTGGGCGACCTGGAACGCGCCGTGGCGGCCGATCCCGACAACCATCAGGCGCGCTACGACCTGGCGCTGGCGCTGTACGCCGCCGGCCAGCAGGAGGCGGCGGTGGATCACCTGCTGGACATCGTGAAGCGCGACCGCGAGTGGAACGAGCAGGCGGCCCGCAAGCAGCTGGTGAAGTTCTTCGAGGCGCTGGGCTTCAAGCACCCGCTGGCCATCGCCGGCCGGCGCAAGCTGTCGTCCATCCTGTTCGCCTGAGCCGGTGGCCGGCGTGATGAGCCCTTTCACCCCCAGCTTCGACCGGCTGCCGGCCAGCATCCCCGTCTTCCCGCTGACGGGGGCGCTGGTCCTGCCGCGCGCCCGGCTGCCGCTCAACATCTTCGAGCCGCGCTACCTCGCCATGGTGCAGGACAGCCTGGCCGGTGACCGGCTGATCGGGATGATCCAGCCCATGGAACCGGGGGCGGAGGCGGCGGGCGGCGTGGAGCCGCCGCTGGCCGGTGTCGGCTGCTGCGGCCGGCTGACCGCCTTCGCGGAAACCGACGATGGGCGCTACCTCATCACGCTCAGCGGCCTGTGCCGTTTCCGCATCCGGGAAGAGGTGTCGACCATGCGCGGCTATCGCCGCGTCATGGCCGACTGGTCGCCCTTCGCCGACGACTTCGTGCTGCCCGCCGATGGGCAGTTCGACCGCGCCGTGCTGATGGCCGCGCTGAAGACCTACTTCGCCCGCCGTTCGCTGACGGTGAACTGGCAGGCGCTGGAGGCGGCGTCGGATGAGCAGTTGATCGCCACCATTGCCATGCTGTGCCCCTTCACGCCCGCCGAGAAGCAGGCGCTGCTGGAAGCGCCGGATTTCATCAGCCGTGCGTCGATGCTGCTGGCGTTGGTGCAGATGGCGGTGCATGAATCGGCGGACGGCGACGTCGCGCGCCACTGATTTTCTTCCCTAAGGACCCTGTCCCATGTCCGATACCGCCAAGGTCGATCCCAAGCTGCTGGAAATCCTGGTCTGCCCCCTGACCAAGGGGCCGCTCAGCTACGACGCCCAGCGCCAGGAGCTGATCAGCCAGCAGGCCCGCCTGGCCTACCCCATCCGTGACGGCATCCCCATCATGCTGGTGGACGAGGCCCGGTCCCTCGACGACTGAGGCTGACACTCATGACCCAGGAAACCTTCGCCACCGACGCCCACGGCACCCAGCACTGGCCGACCGAAATCCGCTACAAGCGGGCGGAGCGCGAGTTGGTCATCACCTTCGACAACGGCGCCCGCGCCACCCTGCCGGCCGAGTACCTGCGGGTGGAAAGCCCGTCGGCCGAGGTGCAGGGCCACAGCCCCGACCAGAAGCAGACGGTGCCGGGCAAGCGCGCCGTCGCGGTGGCGGAGCTGGAGCCCATCGGCAACTACGCCGTCCGCCTGATCTTCGACGACGGCCACGATACCGGCATCTTCTCCTGGAAGTACCTGTACGAGCTGGGCATGGAGTACGAGGAGCGCTGGGCCCGGTATCTGTCCGAGCTGGCGGCCCAGGGCCTGGACCGCGACACCGCCCCCCACCGCCATGGCCCCAGCTGTGGCTCGGGTGGCGGCGGCTGCGGCTGATCAGTTTATTCCTTCCAGGGATTGATGACCTTTACGCTGCCCGCCTCATATGGGGCGGTATCGCGTGAGGCCACGGCAAAGCCGTGCGAGGCGGCGATGGCGGCGATATACCCATCAGGTGTGGGAAAACCCAGGCCGCGTTTTCGCGCTGCGGCAGCTAGCGTTGCGTAGTGTCGGGCCGCCCCGGCGTCAAAGGGGAGCACCCGCCCCTCGAATAGCGCCAGCAGCCCGCTCAAGGCTTGGGCCAGTGCGGCTTTGCGTCGGCCGTCCGGTAGTGCCTCAACGCCGAACCACAATTCTGCGAGGGTCACGCTGCTGACATACAATGTCTCGGCCGCTTGGTTGTTCAGCCAAGCGCGGACGGCCGGATCCGGTTCCGGCTTCATCGCTTCCGAAACGATGTTCGTGTCCAGAACGATCATTCGAAAGTCATCGGTTCCGCCGGCGTTCTGTCCCGAACTGCGTCAAATATGGCGAAGTCATCATTGCTGAGCCCAGCGTCCCGGCTAAGCGCCGCCAGCGCGTCTCCCAACTGTAGGCGTTTCTCTGGTTTGACGGCGCGTTCCAAAATGTCGCGGATTTCCGCTTCGGCGCTACGGCCATGCTGCGCCGCGCGTACCCGAAGGGCGCGATGGACCTCATCCGGCACGTTTCTCACGGTGATGGATGGCATGATTGCTCCTCCACGATGGTGCTGGCGATGCCTGCATTTTCACAAAATGCAAGGGGGCGCGCAATCCGGTATTGATCATGGCCGGTGCCGCGGCGGATGGTGCTAACCCTTTCCGGGGATCAGCCCGCTGGCCAAAATCCCGTCGATCACGAATTGGCAGGCCAGGGCGGACAGCAAAATCCCCAGCACGCGGTTCAGCACGGTGATGCCGGTACGGCCCAGGATGCGGCTGACCTTGGTGGCGAAGATCAGCACGAACAGGGTCAGGGCCAGGATGCCGGCCAGGACGCCCAGCACCACGGCCTGCTTGGCGAAATCGCCCTGGGTGCGGCCCATGAACAGCACGATGGTGGTCATGGTGCCGGGGCCGCTGATCAGCGGGATGGCCAGGGGGAAGACGGAAATGTCGGCGCGGTGGCGCGCCTCTTCCCGTTCATCCGCCGTGGCGGTGCGCACGCCGCTTTCGCGGGCGAACACCATGTCGATGGCCACCAGCATCAGCAGCACGCCGCCGGCGATGCGGAAGGCGGCGAAGCCGATGCCCAGCGCCCGCAGCAGCAGATCGCCGGCGAAGGCGAAAAAGAACAGGATCAGGGCCGCGATCACCGTGCCCTTGATGGCCATGCGCCGGCGATAGCGCTGGTCCATGCCGGCCGTCAGGGCCACGAACATGGGCCCCAGCCCCACCGGATCGATGGTGACGAACAGGGCGACGGCGGTGGTGAGGATGAGGTCCAGCACGGGAGCGTTTAGGCCAGGGGAAAAGGGGTAGGCCGCAAGGGGTCCAGGCCCGGGGCGGCCCGGCATTCCGGCAGACCCTTCAGGGTCTAGCGCGTTGGGGCGCCTGCTGCAAGCCGCAGCCGCCAGGGGGCAGGTCTGCCCAACTTGAAAGTTCGTTCAAGTTGACGAACCCCCTTAAGGGCCGTAAGCAATGCTGCGGTGCATTGCGCCTGGGAGAGGGGCCGCACCATAATTCAAACATCCTAGGGGGCCGTCCGGAGACACGATGAGCAAGAAGGTCTACCCCGACGCCGTAACCGCCCTGGCCGGGCTGTTGCGCAACGACATCACCGTCATGGCCGGCGGCTTCGGCCTGTGCGGCATCCCGGAAAACCTGATCGAGGCCATCCGCCTCTCGGGCGTGACCGGGCTGACGGTTGTTTCCAACAACGCTGGCGTGGATGGCTTCGGCCTGGGCCTGCTGCTGGAAACCAAGCAGATCAAGAAGATGATCAGCAGCTACGTGGGTGAGAACAAGCTGTTCGCCCAGCAGTACCTGTCCGGTGAGCTTGAGCTGGAATTCAACCCGCAGGGCACCCTGGCCGAGCGCATCCGCGCCGGCGGCGCCGGCATCCCCGCCTTCTTCACCAAGACGGGCGTGGGCACGCTGGTGGCCGAGGGCAAGGAACTGCGCGAGTTCGACGGCGAGACCTATGTGATGGAGCGCGGCATCGTCGCGGATCTGTCCATCGTCAAGGCGTGGAAGGGCGATACGGCGGGCAACCTCGTCTATCGCAAGACGGCGCGGAACTTCAACCCGATGATGGCCACAGCCGGCAAGGTCACGGTGGCCGAGGTCGAGGAACTGGTGGAACCGGGCAGCTTCGACCCCGACCACATCCACACCCCCGGCATCTTCGTCCAGCGCATCATCAAGGGCGCCACGTTCGAAAAGCGCATCGAGCAGCGCACCACCCGTCCGCGCGCGTGAAGGAGCTGACCTATGGCATGGACCCGTGAGGACATCGCCGCCCGCGCCGCGAAGGAGCTGCGCGACGGTTTCTACGTCAACCTGGGCATCGGCATCCCGACCCTGGTGGCCAACTACATCCCCGACGGCGTGCACGTCACGCTGCAGAGCGAGAACGGCATGCTGGGCATGGGCCCCTTCCCCTATGAGGGGGATGAGGATCCTGACCTGATCAACGCCGGCAAGCAGACCATCACCGAACTGCCGGACAGCAGCTTCTTCAGCTCCGCCGACAGCTTCGCCATGATCCGCGGCGGCCATATCGACCTGTCGGTGCTGGGCGCCATGCAGGTGGCCGCCAACGGCGATCTCGCCAACTGGATGATCCCGGGCAAGATGGTCAAGGGCATGGGCGGCGCCATGGACCTGGTGGCCGGCGTGAAGAAGGTGGTGGTGGTCATGGAGCACTGCGCCGTCGACAAGAAGACCGGCGCGCTGGAGCCCAAGATCCTGAAGGCCTGCACCCTGCCGCTGACCGGCACCCGGGTCGTCGACATGATCATCACCGACCTGGGCGTCTTCCAGGTCGACAAGGAAGGCGGCAGCGGCCTGACCCTGGCCGAGGTCGCCCCCGGCGTGACGGTGGACGAAATCCGCCAGAAGACCGAGGCCGAGTTCAAGGTCGCCGCCGGTCTCTGACAGGCTGTCCCGCATGAAGGGACGACGGGCCGTCTCCTCCGGGAGGCGGCCCGTTTGGTATCATACGCCCGGCATTTGAACGTGACCGTTCAAATGCCCCCTCAAGCGCCGGGTGGCCACATCCGTGGCCTTGGGCTGGGTGGCCACATCCGTGGCCTTGGCTTGTCCTCGATTTCCAGTCCGCCTTCGGCTCCCCAGAAATCTCCGGCGCCCGCCGTCGCGGGCTACAGCGCCACGATTGATCGTCTCGTGCCGCTGATATCAACTGCCGGCGCGGCCGGCAGCCTCGCGGCGCAGGCGGGTCAGCGTACCATCGGCGCGCATGGCGTCGACGGCGGTATTCAGCCTGTCCATGGACAAGGGGGACGACGGCGCGTTGGCGCACCGCTCCTGGTGTTCGCCCACCAGCTGCGGCAGCACGGCCAGCGCCCCGTCCATTGACGCCCCGTCCCCATCCGCTTTGCCCGCCCCCTGGCGGTACTCCGCTTCCAGGTCGGTGGTCAGGATCGCGTCCACGCGGTGGTTGCGCAGCTTGCGGAAATTGCTGTCGGCGGTCGGCGCGTCCTCGCGCTGCCAAGTGCCGTCGATGAAGGCCGACTCCACCTCCGCCGGGTAGTGAAAGCCCAGGATGGCGCCCACGCGCCGGCCGGCCAGGTCGCCGAGTGTGCGCAGGCGGTCGGCATCCTCGCGGCGGACGACCAGCACGCTGCGGCTGGTCAGCAGCGGCACGGAAAACCGGCTGGGGTCGACCTTGGGCAACCAGTCGGGGCTGTAGCCGCAGGCCAGGTCGATCAGGCCGTTGGCCAAGTCGCCCTCAAACCGGTTGCGGGGCATCACCCGGTAGATCGGCTTGAAGCCGGTGCGCTGGGCGATCTCATCCCCGATGGCTTTGACCAGGCCGCCGGCCACCACGCCGTCGCGCATCTCCACCAGCGGCGGCTGTTCCGTTTCCAGGATGCCGAAGACCAGAGGCCGGGAAGCCGAGGGCGGTGAAACGACGGTCCGGGGCTGGGCGCGGGCCTGGGTGGGAAACAAGCCTCCTCCCCCGGCCGTGACCAGAGCCGCGATCAAAAGGACAGCCCCGGCGAGGAGGGGTCGCGGCACGGGTCGGTGGTTTCCTGGTGCTGGAAGGCCGAAGGGAATGTCGGTCCGGGCGGTGTCAGGCGCGGGCGCGCCAGCCGGGAGATTCGGCGTCCAGCAGGCGTTCCAACTGTTGCACCCGTTGTTCCAGCCGGTCGGCGCGGGCCAGCAGATCGCCAGCGGCATTGTCCGACAGGCCCTGGGCCTGAAGTTCGCGGGCGCGGATCATATAACGGGTCACCAAGGCCACGATGGGGATCAGCAGGGCGGTGATGGGAATGAGAAGAGGGGACATGGGGCTTCGTCCTATCAGCGCTGGGCCAGCTGGTTCAGCTTGCGGTTGAGGTCGAATTCGGGGCTGGTGACGTGCCGCTCCATCTGGGTGACGCGGCGTTCCAGATCGTCGAAACAGCGGAAGCGTTGGTCCTGCTGGCCGCGGCGCGCCCGCGCTATGGCCTCGATGTCCTGCAGCCTCTGCACCGCCCGCAAGACGATGGCCACGATGGGAATAGACAGCGCCAGGAGGGGGACGAGTATCGGCGACATGGGGGAGGCCACCTGCTGAGGGTCGTGTAACGGGTAAACTTGGTGTGTCGACGGAATCGGGCCGATCCCGCCAGATCACGCAATCTTAGATTATTTTGTGCCTGGTGACAGGCCTCTGGCAACCATTGGGATGGGCTGCCGCAATAAACGGCCCAGAGGATCGCCCTGGGGAATCGCCCTGGAGGATCGCCCCGGAGGGGCTGCCCTGGGGAAGGGGCCCTAGGGGGCGCCCGCTTCCCCGCCACGGACCTGGAGGGATTACTTCTCCAGGTCCTTGAACTGCCGCCGCAGGTCGAACTCGCGGGAGGCGACGGCGCTTTCCATGGCGCCGATCTCGCGGTCCAGGTCGCGGAACTTGGCGCGCAGGCTGGCCAGGGTCTGGTCGGGGCGGGTGGTGACCGACCGCCAGAACACCTCTTCCTCGCTGCTTTCGTACAGGCCCTGGGGCTGTGGCTTCAACACCACGGCCAGGACGATGTAGGCGATGATGGTGGCGGGGAAGAAGAACACCAGGCCCAGCACCATGCCCAGCCGGATCAACCAGGCGTCGACGCTGAAGTAGTCGGCGACGCCGGCGCAGACACCGGCCACCTTGCCGGCGCGGGGGTTGCGGTACAGGCGGTGGGGGTTGGGGCTGCCGAACGCGCCGCCGCCATATCCGCCACCGGAACCGGCCGCCGGGTTGGTCCAGCGGCTGCCGCCGCCGTACCCGCCCTGGCCGCCGCCAGGATGCCCGCCGGGCTTCCCGCCGGGGGGCCGCCGCCCGGGGAAGGGCGGCGGGTTGGAACCTCTACCAGTCATTGCCGTGCCCTCCAGCCCGGGGCCTCCGCATCCAGAATCTTCTCAAGCTGCTGGATGCGGCTGTCCATTTCGGTGGCGCTGTGCCACAGGTCCGACAGCATACGCTCGTCATCCACCGAGAGGGTCTTGGCGACCCGCCACTTCGTCACGTAGTGCGCGATGATCCACACCGGCGCCACGATGACCATGAAGATGATGGGGACGGCGACAAGTGCGTCCAGGTCCATGGACAGATTACCCCTGGTTCTTGGTCGCCAGCTTGGCCTTCAGGGCCTGCAGCTCGGATTCGACCTTGTCGTTGTTCTCCAGCTCGGCGATCTCGTCCGCCAGGCTGCGCTTGCGGCCCATGTCCAGGACTTCCGCCTTGCCTTCCAGGACGTCCAGGTTGCGCTCGATCTGCTCGAAACGCGAGAAGGCGTCCGTGATGCGGTCGTCATGAAGCTGGGTCTTGACCTTCAGACGCGCCGTGGCGGTCTTCTGGCGGGCGACGATGGTGCGTTCCCGCGTCTTGGCGTCCTGCAGCTTGGCCTGCAGCTGGCCAATATCGTCGTTGGTCTTGGCCAGGGCCTCATCCAGGCGGCCCAGGTCGACGGTCAGGCCCTCGGCGGCTTCGGCGATCTTGGCGCGGGCCATCAGGGCGCCCTTGGCCAGATCCTCACGGTCCTTGGACAGGGCCAGCTCGGCCTTGCGCTGCCATTCGTCCGCCTCGCGGCGCAGGTCGACCAGGCGGCGCTCGATCTCCTTCTTCTCCGCCACGGTCTTCACCGCGGAGGAGCGAACCTCGACCAGCGTGTCTTCCATTTCCTGGATGACCAGACGGATGATCTTCTCCGGGTCCTCGGCGCGATCCAGGATGGCGTTCAGGTTGGAATTGATGATGTCGCTGAGGCGCGAAAAGATGCCCATGGGTCAGGTCTCCTTCAGGCAAGGGCGATGAAAAGGTTGCTCAACACGGTGGCGACCGCAAGGATGATCCATGCCTCAACCGGTACGGCGCGGAAATCGTCCGCCAACATGGCCAGATGGCTGTGGGCCCGGCTGGCGAAGAAGCCGGCGTCGCCGGACTTGTCATGGATCGTGTGGTCGGTCATCGCTGCATCCCCCTTCGATGAGTGCCTTGCATTCGATCGTGTGTCCCTACATCAGCAAGGGGCGTGCCAGTTCGCCAAAACCACGCTAAGCCATTGATTAAAAAAGAAACGTGACTTGGCGCTGGGCGGCACCGACGGCGCCATTTATCCGAATTGACGATTATGTGGCGAATTTCGCCAATCGGTGCCATCATCCGCGAAACAGCCCCCTTTTCTTGAGGCGAGCGAATCACCGATGGCGTCCTCCGCAACCCCGCCGTCCCTGGTCGGCCAGGCCGCGTCCTTCCTGCAGTTGATGGAGCATGTGTCGCGCGCCGCGCCGCTGAACCGGCCCACGCTGGTCATTGGGGAACGCGGCACGGGCAAGGAACTGGTGGCCGCCCGCCTGCACTATCTGTCGTCCCGCTGGGACAAGCCCTTCATCAAGCTGAACTGCGCCGCCCTGTCGGAAACGCTGCTGGAAACGGAGCTGTTCGGCCATGAGCAGGGCGCCTTCACCGGGGCCGCCAAGCGTCATGTCGGCCGGTTCGAACTGGCCGACGGCGGCACCCTGTTCCTGGATGAGATCGCCACCAGCTCGGCCTCGGTGCAGGAGAAGATCCTGCGCGTTGTCGAGTATGGGGAGTTCGAGCGCGTGGGCGGCACCCAGACGGTATCGGTGGACGTGCGCGTGGTGGGCGCCACCAACGCCGACCTGCCCAAGATGGCGTCGGCCGGAAAGTTCCGCGCCGATCTGCTGGACCGCCTGTCCTTCGACGTGGTGACCATCCCGCCCTTGCGGGCGCGGGCCGACGACATCCCCATGCTGGTTGACCATTTCGGTATCGCCATGGCGCGGGAATTGGGGCGTCCCTTCTTCCCCGGTTTCGCACCCAGGGCCATGAGCCAGCTGCTGGCCTATCCCTGGCCCGGCAACATCCGCGAGCTGAAGAACGTGGTGGAACGCGCGGTCTATCGCGCGCAAGGGGCGGAGCGGCCCATCGAGGAGGTCATCTTCGACCCCTTCGACTCCCCGTTCCGCCCCGCGCCCATGCCGGGCGACCGCCGGTCCAGTTCCGCGCCAACGGAGGAGACGGGCGACGAGGCGGCACCCGCCGCCCCTGCCCCATCCGGTTCCACCACGCCTGGTTCCCCTGCGGCGGCCAGCGGCCCCTGCAACTTCCTGGAACAGGTGGCGGACTTCGAGAAGGCGCTGTTGCGCGCGGCGCTGGAGCGCAACCAGTTCCACCAGAAACGCGCCGCTGCCGACCTGGGGCTGAACTACCACCAGTTCCGGGGATATCTGCGCAAGTACGAGCTGCTGGACCGCCGTAGCGCCGCGGAGTGAGGGGCCCGTAAAACACTGCGGCCAAACGCCGCCCTGAAAACGCCCTTTTTGGCCTCTAACGCTGGAATGGAACCGATGGGCCCCCGTAATACCGGGGGTGGGGGAGGGCGAAGGGACAGGGGGTCAGGGTTGACCAGCCGGCGCTTTCCGCCGCCCCGGCCATCTCCTAGATAGGGCCTGAACCGCCTTGATATTTTCCCGCGTCACGGCGCCTGCGCGCCAGCGACGCCCCAGGTGAGCCGCCGCCTTGAGCCCTGACGATACCGACACTTCGCTGCGCGCCTTCCGCCCCGTGGGCAGCCAACCGGCGCCGCGGCGCAAGCCGTCGCCGCCCAAGGCCGCACCTCGCCCGCGTGAGGAGGCCCGGCCGCAGGGCGATGACGAGGGGGCCGGCGGCCAGCCGCCCCGCCGCCGCCCGCCGCCGCCCCGGCGGCGCGCGCCCAAGGGACGTCCCGGCCGCCGCCTGCCCTGGTGGGCGCGGGCGCTGGTGGTGCTGGGCATCTGGGGCGTGATGGTCTTCGCCGGCGTCGTGGCCTACTTCGCCTATGACCTGCCGGAAATCAGCCAGGTGGCCCAGTTCCAGCGCCGCCCCGCCGTCACCGTGCTGGCGGCGGACGGCAGCAAGCTGGCCCGCTTCGGCGACATGCGTGGCGAGACGCTGGAGGTGTCGGAGATCTCGCCCGACCTGGTCCATGCCGTCCTGGCGGTGGAGGACCGGCGCTTTTACAGTCATTTCGGTGTCGATCCGATCGGCATCGCCCGTGCGGCCTGGACCGACTACCGCACCGGGCACATGCGCCAGGGCGCCTCCACCATCACCCAGCAGCTGGCGCGCAACCTGTTCCTGTCGCCGGCCAAGACCATGCGCCGCAAGGTGCAGGAGGCCATGCTGGCCCTGATGCTGGAGCATCGCTACACCAAGGACCAGATCCTGGGTGCCTATCTGAACCGGGTATACCTGGGTGCCGGCACCTATGGCGTGGACGCGGCGGCCCGCACCTATTTCGACAAGTCGGCGACGCAGGTGAACCTGCGCGAGGCGGCGATCATCGCCGGCCTGCTGAAGGCGCCGTCGAAATACTCGCCCAGCGCCAACAACGAACGCACCGAACAGCGCATGGCCGTGGTGCTGGCCACCATGGTGGACGCCGGCTACATCACGGTGGAGCAGGCCAAGGCGGTGGTGAACCAGCCGGCCCAGCCGCGCGCCAACCCGGCGGTCGAGGGTGACGGCCGCTACTTCGCCGCCTGGGTGGCCGACCAGGTCAACGCCTTCATCGGTCCCAACCATGGCGACCTGGTGGTTCACACCACCTATGACGCCAAGATGCAGCGCGCCGCCACGGCCCATGTGGCGGAAATCCTGAACGGTCCCGGCGTGGCCGCCAACGTCCACCAGGCCGCCGTGGTCATTATGGCGCCGGACGGGGCGGTGAAGGCCATGGTGGGCGGCCGCGACTACGACGAAAGCCAGTTCAACCGCGCGACCCAGGCCCTGCGCCAGCCCGGCTCTTCCTTCAAGCCCTTCGTCTATCTGGCGGCGCTGGAGGCGGGCCGCACGCCGGACGACCTGATCCTGGACGCCCCCTACAAGCGCGGGAAGTGGGAGCCCAAGAACTACGAGCCCGGTTACATGGGCGAGATTCCGTTGCGCACGGCGCTGGCCCACTCGGTCAACACCGCCACCATCCGCTTGTTGGAAAGCGTGGGCATCGACCGTGCCATCGCCGCCGCCCGCCGCCTGGGCATCACCTCGCCCCTGCGGCGCGACCTGTCGCTGGCGCTGGGCACCAGCGAGGTGACGCCCCTGGAACTGACGGGCGCCTACACCGCCATCGCCAATGGCGGCCGCGCCGTCTTCCCCTACGGCATCACCGAGATCCGCGACGCCGACGACAGCGTGCTGTACCAGCGCAAGGGCAGCGGTGCCGGCTATGCCATCTCAGCGGCGGAGGATGCCAACCTGGTGCGCATGATGATGGGCGTGGTGCAGGTGGGCACCGGCAAGTCGGCCCAGTTGGCCGACCGCCCCATCGCCGGCAAGACCGGCACCACCCAGGACTACCGCGACGCCTGGTTCATGGGCTTCACCGCCGACTACGTCACCGGCGTGTGGCTGGGCAACGACGACGGCGATGAGATGAAGCGCATCACCGGTGGCACCCTGCCGGCCAAGCTGTGGAAGGCCATCATGACCGATCTGGAGCAGGGCCTGCCAGTGCGTGACCTGATCCCGCTGCAGCCGGCCGCCGTGCAGGACCAGGCGCCCGACGGTCCCGCCGTGCCGCCCCTGCCCACGGTGGAAACGGCGCCCCTCGATGGCGCCCCAACGGCCACCGCCGCCCCCGCCCCGGGGGTTCCGGCCCCCGGAGTGCCAACGGTCGACACCAGCGGTCAGGTCAAGCCGGAGGCGGTGCAGAAGGAAGAGGACCAGGACGACGACAAGGACGTCCCCCCGGCCGACACCGCCAGCAAGGCGGACCCCATCGGGGATCTGCTGAACAAGCTGAAGAAGGAACAATAAGGTCGCCTCAGGCGCCGCCGGGCGACCGCCCCTTTGGCTTTCCCTGCTGGATCATGCCCGGGGGCATGCCCCTCGGTCCTGCGATGCTCGCTGCCGTGCCCGCAGTCGCGGGCTCGAGAGGCATGAGTGCCCTCACGCTTCACCCCGGCCGCTTTGGGATGTCCAGCCCCCGCTGCACGGCGGGGCGCGCCAGGCCGCGTTCCAGCCAGGCGGGCACGTTCTTAAGGCTGGCATAGTCCACCAGCTCACCGGCGCCGTAGAAGCCCACCAGGTTGCGGACCCAGCCCAGGCAGGCGATGTCGGCGATGGTGTACTCATCGCCCATGATCCAGGGGCGGTCCGCCAAGCGCCCCTCCAGCACGCCCAGCAGGCGCTTGGATTCGTCGGCGTAGCGCTTCAGCGGACGCTTATCCTCATAATCCTTGCCGGCGAATTTGTGGAAGAAGCCCACCTGGCCGAACATGGGACCGATGGCGGCCATCTGGAAGAACACCCATTGCAGGGTCTCGTAGCGGGCTGTCGCGCCGGCGGGCAGGAACTTGCCCGTCTTTTCCGCCAGATAGACCAGGATGGCGCCGGACTCGAACAGGGCGATGGGCGTGCCCTCCGGCCCGTTGGGGTCGATGATGGCCGGGATCTTGCCGTTGGGGTTCAGCGACAGGAATTCCGGTGTCCAGCTCTCGTTCTGCATGATGTTGACGAGATGCGGCTCATAGGGCAGCCCCGTTTCCTCCAGCATGATGGAAACCTTCACGCCATTGGGCGTGGGCAGCCCATAGAGCTGAATGCGGTCGGGATGCTGGGCCGGCCAGCGGCGGGTGATGGGAAAGGCGGACAGGTCGGTCATCGGGCGTCTCATCAGTCGGCGGGGGGACCGGCATTGAACCGTCAATCCGCCCCCGCTTCAACGCCCTCACTTCAACGGGCGCGGTCACAACCTCAAAGAAAAGGGCGGCCAAGCCTGACCGCCCCTTTCCCAACCTCCGTGCGGGCCGCTTACTTGGCCTGCACCACCTCCACCACCTTGGCGTCGGGCTCGCTCCAGCCCTTGGCGCCGGTATGGCCCAGGCTGTGGCTGGCCTCCGTCCACGTCAGCTCGGTGACGCTGCC
Source organism: Nitrospirillum goiasense (assembly GCF_034427435.1). Lineage (NCBI taxonomy): Bacteria > Pseudomonadati > Pseudomonadota > Alphaproteobacteria > Rhodospirillales > Azospirillaceae > Nitrospirillum > Nitrospirillum goiasense. The sequence goes on from NZ_JAXQNP010000002.1 coordinate 766,250, forward strand.
GCCGCCCTGCTCATAGGCGTAGGTGAAGCCGTCGTCCTGGAACAGGGTGAAGCGGCCATCGGCGCCCGGATAGACCTTCACCTTCGCGATGGTCTGCTTCTGGTGCGTGTTCTCGATGGGGGAGCCCAAGGGCAGGATGGAGCCCGCCTTCACGAACACCGGGATGCGGTCGATGGGGGCCGACACCGTCACCGTCTGGCCGCCGGTGTAGCGCTTGTCCGTCCAGAAGTCGTACCAGTCGCTGCCTGCCGGCAAATACACCTGCTTTGTCGTCGCCCCCTGCTCCGTCACCGGGGCCACCAGCAGGGCGGGGCCGAACATGTACTCGTCCCGCATGTCGGTCACGGCCGGGTCATTGGGGAAGTCCAGCGGCAGGGCCCGCAGGAAGGGCGCGCCGGTCTTATAGGTCTTGTAACCCAGGGAGTAGATGTACGGGATGAGCTGGTAGCGTAGCTTCACGTACTTTTCCAAGATGGCCTGGGCATCGGGCCCGTAGGACCAGATCTCGTTGGCCGGCCGGCTGCCATGGGTGCGCAGCACCGGCAGGAAGGTCGCGTACTGGAACCAGCGGGTGTACAGCTCCGGATAGTCGTCATAGCCGCCGACCACGCCGCGCGCCGGCGTCGGGTCCAGCAGCGGCGCCTTGGCGGGCTTGTGCTCCTCCGGCAGGTACTGCCAGCCGCCGGTGTCGTTGCTCCAGTAGGTGATGCCGCTGGCGGCAAAGTCCAGGCCCGTGGGCACCTGGCGCTTGAAGGCGTCCCAGGTGGGGGTGATGTCGGACGACCAGACGATGGCGCCGTTGCGCTGCACGCCCAGATAGGCGTCGCGCGACAGGATGACGGTGCGCTTGTCCTTAAAGTCGCGGCGGAAGCCGTCATACAGCGCGCTGGTGTGGAACAGCGGGTAGACGTTGAAGTACTTCGTGCCCGGCCCGATGTGGTAGTAGCTGCCGTTGGGCGGCAAATCCGGCTCCGTCTCATCCGACCACAGGCTGTCGAAGCCCTGGGACAGGATGTTGTCGCGGATGGTGTTCCAGTACCACTTGGCGGCGTCGGGGTTGGTGGTGTCGATGTCCGACCCCGCCTTGTCATAGGGCAGGCCGTTGGTGGGCGTGCCATCCGCCTGGCTCAGGAACCAGCCGTTCTTCTTCAGCAGGTCATAGTAGCGGCCGTCGGAGGTGAAGCGCGGCCACACGCTGATCATGGTCTCGAAGCCCATGTCGTGCAGTTGCTTGTTCATGGCCTTGGGGTTCGGCCACAGCTCCGGCACGAAATCGAACTGGCCCATGATGGTGTAGTAGAACCAGTCCACCACCAGCACGTCGGCCGGGATGTGGCGCTCGCGATAGCCCTTGGCCACGTCCAGCACCTCCTGCTGCGAACGGTAGCGCTGCTTGGACTGGATATAGCCGTAGGCCGATTTGGGCAGCATGGGGGTGGCGCCGGTCAGCTGGCGGTAGCCGGCGTAGATCTCATCCGGCGTCTTGCCGGCGATGACGAAGAAGGAGACGCGGTCGCCCACCTCCGACGTCCAGCGGGTGACCTCGTTGAAGCCCGGCTCGATCGTCGTCTTCGACGGGTTGTCCCACAGCAGGCCATAGCCGTAGTTGGTGATCATGAAGGGCACGCAGGTGCTCTGCCCGCCCGGCGCGTTGTAGTCGTTCCAGCAGCGCACGACATGGCCGCGGTGATCCAGGAAGCCCTCCTGGTTCTGGCCCAGGCCGTAGTAGTGCTCATCCGCCGGCGCGGCGAAGACGCCGTTCACGGTGTAGAATTGGTCATCCGTCGGCCGGCGGTCGTGCAGCAGCTGGCTGTTGCCGTCCTTGAAATTGGGGATGCCCATGGACCAGCCGGTGAAGTCCAGGATGGTCTTGCCCGCCGCGTCCTTGAAGGTGATGTGGGCGCCGTTGGTGGTGCCGCCGAAATAGCGGCTGATGTCCACGGCGGTCTGCTGCGGCGGCACGGCGTGCGGCGCCTGGTGCCAGCCGACGACGGTGGCCGACATCTGGCCGGATGTCAGCACGGTGTCGCCGCGCTCATCCCGGCCTTGCGTCCAGCCGGCGGTATTGGCGCCGGGGATGATGCCGTAGCCGGGGCCGGCCAGCGCCGCGTCCTTTTTCAGGCTGAGGGTGACGCGGATGATGTTGGGGCCATAGGGCTCCAGCACCAGGGTCTGTTCCTGGGTCTTGTTCGACTGGTCCACCACCACCGGGGCGGTTATGCCGCTGTCGGCCGCCCAGGCGGAGGCGGCGGAGGCGGAGGCCGCCAGGGCCACGGCCGCGACACTCAGGCGGGTGGCAAGGGCAAGGCCGCGCCAGGATGGGCGCATGGATTTCGGTGTGGCGCCCCGCATGGGCTGCCCGCGCGTCTTCATGGTCCGTATTCCCCCTGGAGGTTATTATTAAAGCAGGTGTTATAAATCATATGATAGCGCTAACATCTGTCAGGCGCGGGCCGGGGTCAACCCGAAATGTCCCGCCGGGGTGGAGGTTTCATCGTTCCGGCAGGGCAACGGTCCGTGCCGTCCGCGCGCCCTATCACCCCATCGCGCCACGGCTTAGAGTGGGGCAGGCAGGGGCACGGGCTTTCCGCCGCCCCTTTGACATTGCCCGGCACGGTGGCCCCATGAGCACGCTTAAGACCCTGAAACGCCTGCACGCCGCCTATCGCGACGACATCGCGGACCTGACGACGCGCCGCCCCCTGCCGGGCCCCGACCTGCCGCAGCTCAGCCCCTTCCTGTTCCTGAACCACCATGGGCCCCAGGTCTATCCGCCCAACAATGGCGGCCTGCCCTTCGGCCCCCACCCCCACCGGGGCTTCGAGACGGTGACCTTCATCCTGGAAGGGGAACTGACGCACGCCGACAGCGCCGGCCATGAAAGCGTTATCAGGGCCGGCGGCGTGCAGTGGATGACGGCCGGGCGCGGCGTGGTGCATTCGGAACTGTCGCCGGCGGAATTCCGCCGCCGGGGTGGGCCGCTGGAGATACTGCAGCTGTGGGTGAACCTGCCGGCCCGGCTGAAGTTCGCCGAGCCCGGCTACACCGGCCTGCAGCGCGACGCCATCCCGGCCCTGCCCACGCCGGACGGGCGCGGCACCGTCAACCTGATTTCCGGCAGTTGGGGCGGTGCCGCCGGCCCCATCACCTCATTGACCGGCGTGTTCATGAGCACGGTGACCTTGGGCGCCGGCGCCACCGTGCGCTTTGACGGCGCCGCCGGCCGCACCGTCTTCCTCTACGTCGTGCGCGGCGCCCTTTCCGTAGGCGGCGGCACCGCCCCCGCCCACAGGCTGGCGGAACTGAGCCTGGAGGGCGACGCGGTGGAGATCACCGCGCGGGAGGATGCCGTGCTGCTGTTCGGCCATGGCGAGCCCATCGCCGAACCGGTGGTGGCCCACGGCCCCTTCGTCATGAACACCCGCGAGGAGATCATCGCCGCCATCCGCGACTACCAGGCGGGGTTGTTCGAATAACGGGGTGCCGGCGGCCCCGGTGCGGTGGGCCGCCCCATGTGGTTTTTCCCCGAGTCGCGGCGCCATACCTGACGCCGTGCGGACCGTCCACGCCTTTTGAACAGGGTGCCGGGTAAGAAAGCCTTAAGGAAAGGTCCCTAGTATCCGCATGCCAGTCGCATGACAGGCTCAGGCTTTACTTTCGTACAGCCGTGCTAGACTAAATTTTGCGCCTGGTTTTCGATCTTGAACCGTTGCGCCAAACGAATGCGCAGAACCGATGCCGCCCCGGCGGTCACCCAAGCCAGACCGATTGCTGGTCCCAGGATTCCACCCACGATGACCCGCCCCGCCCAACGCCCGCCCCGTGAGCGCCGCCTCGGCCGCCTGCGCGCGCTGCTGGCCGGCGCCCTGCTGGCGCTGACGGCGGCCCTGCCGCACGCCGCCATGGCGGGTGAGGGGGGCGGCGGCCAAAAGTCGGAAGACCCGGAGGTGATGCGCAAGATCAAGATGAGCCCCATGCTGCTGCCGGGCCGGGACCGTTTCTCCTACGTCCGGCTGCAGGTGATGCTGGTCGTGCGCATGAGCAAGCATCTGAACGAGGACGTGGACCTGGTCACCAACCTCAAGCCCCGCATCAATGGCGAGCTGACCGAGGCCCTGACTGTCGACCATGTGGCGCGCAATCGCCTGAACACCACCGACATCCAGGCCCTGAAAGGCCGCATCATGCAGGTGGCCAACGAGGCCGTGGGCAAGCCCCTGGTGGATGAGGTCCTCATCGTCAGCCTGCTGGTGGGCTGAGCCGGTTCCCGGCACCCGTGCCTTGCGCGCCCCGGGGCTGTGCAAGCCGCCCAAACCTGCTATAAACCGCCCCGGCGTCTCCGTAGCTCAGCAGGATAGAGCACAGGATTCCTAATCCTGGGGCCGTGGGTTCGAATCCCGCCGGGGACACCATTTCCCAAAATATATGTTGATGTCCGCGGGCGATGTTGTCGTTCCGCAAGTCGTCATGGTCGCCATCAAACTCGATATGGCAGCAATGAAGGAAGCCGCTACAGTCCTATGGGAAAACTAGCGGCACTGAATGGTCACTTCACCAGACTTATTATCGGACGCCTTGCACTGCTCGACCTTGTCCTTCAGTTCCACATCAGTGACAGTACCGCTGCCGTATATGCAGCAGATGGTCACATCCGCCCGGCCGAGCGGACCGGGCAAATGCTGGATGCACCCGGCAGAGTTAGTGCCGCAAAGACAAGGCCCGTCCTGCCATTGCCGCCTACTGACATCTCAGCATTTCACCCGCTGGAGTCTTCTCGGAGAACAAGCATTTACTGATCTTTTCCTTCAATTCAACGTCAACAGAAAAGCCACTGACATATTTACATCTTACGGTTACGAAGCGGCCATCTTGATAAATGTCTGAAACCGTATATGTACTTTGTCCAGCCCTGTCGTCATCGGGCGCCAGAAACACTTCTTCCTCTGGCTTTCCATTGAATATGTAGATGTTTTTAACAAGATCGCCAGAACGGGCTGGGCAAATTTCCCGTGGCGCCGCGAAGGCCACTTGTTCACAAGCGCCGCACAGCATCAGGATCAGTGACGCACTGATCCAAAGATTAGAGTTCAACAACAAAGAAGCCATCTCCTCTGTTCGACACGCCATGCCCATGCCACACGATGAGCCGTGGGCCAATAGCTTTGCCGGCACCGGTTATCCACTGATCATAGACGTGAACCCCGCTCACATCCTGCCGTTCATAGATCGCAGCGTGCCCGTAGTAGCGACCCTGGTCGTCAAAGGTGGCGATCACGGTGCCGGGAAGGATGGTCGCGTTGTTCTTGACGGCGGCCCCCTTGCGCCAAAGCGCCGTGCTCACGGGAAGGGACGGGCAAACTTGGGTAACGAAAGAAACGCATTGGCCGCAGAAATCCGGCGAGTGCCGCGTCTCTTCGGGCGGCTTATCGTCATAGGGCCCCAGCGCCGATGTGCGGGTGCAAGCCCATTTCCCAACGGGTGCCTTGGAATTGGCGGTATAGCCGATGGCCACGAACGGCATGGGGCATCGCTCCGAAATCCGAACCTGCGACATGAGGATCGGTCGAAATTCCGGCGCGACAATGGCCTCAGAAAAAAATATGGCTGCCGTCGACGGGCGGGCGTTTCCGCCCGCCCCGCCCCTCGCTCACTTCAAATTGTCGATCGCCACCCCCGGCAGGGTGTCAGCCGGCGTAAAGCCGAAGATGCGGCCGTAGAAGTACAGTTCCGCCTCTTGCGCGCGGATGATGCTGTCGGCCTTGCGGAAGCCGTGCTGCTCGCCCTCGAACTCGATATAGGCGACGGGCACGCCCTTGGCCTTCAGGGCATTGACGATGCTGCGTGACTGGGCGGGGGGACCACCGCGTCCTCCGCCCCCTGGAAGGTGATGAGCGGGGCGGAGAAGCCGTCCAGGTGGCGCAAGGGACTGCGGGCGTCATAGACGGCCTTGCCCGCCGGATAGGGGGCCACCAGGCTGTCCAGGTAGCGGCTTTCGAACTTGTGGGTGTCCTTGGCCAGGGCCTCCATGTCCGACACGCCATAGTAATTGGCGCCGGCCTTGAACACGTGCGTGAAGGCCAGGGCCGCCAGGGTGGTGTAGCCGCCGGCGCTGCCGCCCCGGATGGCGGCGCGGTTGGCATCCGCCAGGCCGGCCTTGTCCAGATAGGCCACCACCGCGGTGGCGTCCTGCACGTCGGTGATGCCCCAGGTGCCGCGCAGGCGGTTGCGGTAGGCGCGGCCGTAGCCGGTGCTGCCGCCATAGTTCACGTCCACCACGGCGAAGCCACGGCTGGTCCAATACTGGATCGCCAGGTCCAGGGAGGGCCGGGCCGCGGCGGTCGGGCCGCCATGCACCTTCACCAACAGCGGCGGCTTTTCCCCTGTGGGGGCCTGAAAGGCGGGGTTGGTGGGGGCGTAGTAGAAGGCATGGGCCGTCCGCGCCTGGCCGTCGGGACCGGAGGCGGTGGGGAATTCGATGGGCTGGGCGCGCGACACCAGAGCGGGTTCCAGGCTTTCCGGCGCCGGGCGGCGCAGCACCGTGGGGGTGCCGGTGGCAAGGTCGACGGTCACCACCGCCGGGGTGGCGTCGGCGAAGCTGGCGATCATGACCGCCTGGCCGGGACCCGCCAAGCGCACGCCGGTGAGGCCGACGACGGGCAGGTCCAGGTCGCGCGCCGTGCCTGTCTTCAGATCGATGACGGCCAGCCGGTCCAGGCCCTGGCTGCCAAAGCGCGCCACCGCCTGGCCATGGCCCGTCAGGGCATAGGTGGTGAGGCCCAGGTTCCACAGGGGGCCGCCGAACTCCGCCGCCTTGGGCAGAACGGCCCGGGTGGCCCCGTCCCGCCAGGCATAGAGATTCCACCAATCACTGCGGTCGGAGATGAAGTAGAGGGTGCCATCGGCATCCCACTGCGGCTCCAGCACCGATCCCTCATGCCCGCCGGCCACCACCGTGGGGCTGCCCAAGCCCTGGGGCGTGACGTCGGCCACATAGAGCGTGGTGGTGTCCCACGGCATGTTGGGGTGGGCCCAGGCGACCCAGGCCAGGCGCTTGCCATCCGGGCTGGGGCGCGGATAGGCCACGAAATCGCTGGCGCCGAACAGCACGGTGCCGGCATCGCCCGGCTGGTCCACCGCCAGGCTGACGAGGGCGTTTTTCGCCTCCCCGGGCGCCGTGTGATCCTCGCGCACGCAATACAGGTGGCCGGGCGCGCCGGCGACGCAATCGGCGTAGCGGTAGCCTTCCGGCGTCAGCGGCTGCGGCGTGCCGCCGGCCTCAGGCATGGTGTACAGGCGCTGGTCGGCGAAGTTGCTGAAGTACAGGCGGCCGCCGGTGGCCAGCAGGGCGCCACCGCCATATTCATGGACGCGGGTGCGGACATTGACGGCCGGCCCTGTCAGCTCGCGGATGCCGCCCTTCCCATCGGGGGTGACGACGGCGTAACGCCCCTTCTCCGCCGGGCGGCTTTCCAGCCAATAGGGCACGCCGCCGTCCACCGTCAGGTCACCCAGGCGCACCTCGCTGCCGGCCAACCGCTGGGCGGTGATGGGCGAGGCCCAGGTGCCATAGGCGGCGGTCTTTTTTTCAGCGGCGGTCGCGTTCGTCATCACAAGCCCCATCAGCAGCGCCGCCATCGCGGCCCGTTTCAACCCCATCGCCCCTTCCCCCGTCCCACTGGTCGCCCCCGCGTCGGCGGGCAGTGTGCCCCAAGCGCGGCAGGCGCGCCAACGCCGATGCGGGGGGCCCATGCGGGCGGGCCGCTTGACGAGGGGGCGCCCAAGGTCGATCTAAACCCCTGCTTCCATCGTTCCACGCATCGCCAGGGAGAGGCCCCATGGGCATCGCCGTTCGCCAGCTCGCCCCGCGCAAGGCCCCCATCCGCACCCCGGATGGTTTGGTCGAGGCCGGCCTGGCCGAGCCCGCCGCCCTGCCGGTGCTGGAGCGGGTGGCGGCCAGCTTCGCCGTCTCCGTCACCGACCAGATGGCTGGCCTGATCGACCCCACCGACCCGAACGACCCCGTGGGCCGCCAGTTCATCCCGGCGGGGGAGGAGCTGGAGACCACCCCCGGCGAACTGGCCGACCCCATCGGCGACGGGCCGCACAGCCCGGTGAAGGGCATCGTCCACCGCTACCACGACCGCGTGCTGCTGAAGGCCGTCAACGTCTGCCCGGTCTATTGCCGCTTCTGCTTCCGGCGCGAGATGGTGGGCCCCGGCAGCGAAACCCTGGACGGGGCGGAGCTGGACGCCGCCCTGGACTACATCGCCAGCCATGAGGAGGTGTGGGAGGTCATCCTGACCGGGGGCGACCCGCTGATCCTCTCGCCCCGCCGCCTGGCCGAGATCGTCACCCGCCTGGACGCCATCCCCCATGTCGGCATCGTCCGCTTCCACACCCGCGTGCCGGTGGTGGACCCCGAGCGCGTGGCGCCGGAACTGGTGGCGGCCTTGAAGGGCAAGCGCATCGCCAGTTGGCTGATGCTGCACGCCAACCATTGGCGTGAACTGAACGACGCGGCGCGCGGCGCCATCGCCCGCCTGGTCGACGCCGGCATTCCGCTGCTGTCGCAGACCGTGCTGTTGAAGGGCGTCAACGACGACGTCGAGACCCTGACCCGCACCTTCCGCGCCCTGGTCCAGGCGCGGGTGAAGCCGCATTACCTGCACCAGGGGGATTTGGCCAAGGGGACGGCCCATTTCCGCACGACGATCCAACGCGGCCGTGCCCTGATGCGCGAGTTGCGCGGCGATGTGTCCGGCCTGTGCCAGCCCACCTACGTGCTGGACATCCCCGGCGGCCACGGCAAGGTGCCCCTGACCGCCGACTACCTGGCCCCCGACGGCGAAGGCGGCTGGACCGTCACCGACCCGCGCGGCGGCCGGCACGCTTATAGTGAAGAGGCGGAGTAGGTCCGGAGCTAAACGGCATCCCCGAATAGCCCCGCATACCACCAAGCTTCGGGCTGGTGTAGCCATTCACGGTTGGCATCCGTCTCGAACTTGGCCAATTGCCGCGTCTTGGCACCGTAGCGATGGCATAAAGCGAGAAGCTGCTTCAGTTCATCGTCGTCCGGAGCGTGCCTGAGCTGCACGACAAGACCGCGCGAGCCGTCACCGAAGAACTTCCCGACACAGGTGATGCTGGCCAGCCATTGGAAGAACACACGTTCGTCGCTGTGGTCCAGGTACTGAACCCCGGTGTCCATTTGAGTCAGGGTCAAGAAATCGTCCGTCATTCCCTTCAGCCCCCTTCCGGCGGCAGGGGGCGGCTGCGTTCCGGCAGCACCATCTGCACCGCCGTGCCGAAGCGGCGCACGGCGTGGAAGGCGCGGGAGTGGAAGTGGCGGCGGACCAGCACCACGATCACCAGGGTGGTGGAGGCCATGAAGGCCAAGGGGTGGACGAACCAGCCCAGCGCCGCGAAGCCGAAGTAATAGGCCCGCACCCCGGCGTTGAAGCTCTGCACCGCCAGGGACAGCAGGGCCGCCGCCGCGTCCGCCGCCTCTTCCACATCCACGCTGGGCGGATGGTTGGTGGCGTCGGGCATGGCGCCGATCAGGGCGCAGGTATAGTTGTACTGCCGCACCGCCCAGGTGAACTGGAAGAAGGCGTAGACCAGCACGCCCAGCAGCAGGAACAGCTTCACCTCCACCAAGGCGCCCGACGCGGTGCTGGTGACGTGCATCTTTTCCACCAGCGCCGCCAGCCGGTCGGCGTTCACCAGGGCGCTGAGGTCACCGGCGATCAGCAGCACGGTGGTGGAGGCGAAGAAGGACACGCTCTGGATCAGGTGGCCCAGCAACTGCCCATCCAGCAGGCGGGTGTCGCGCGCCTGCATGTTGCGCATCCACACCTCGCGCACCGTGCGCATGTGCAGGTTCAGGCTGGCCGGCGCGCCCGGCAGGCGGAAGATGACGTTATAGCCGCCCCACAGACCGAAGAAGGTGAGGAGGGCCAGAAGGTCCAGCGGCGCCAGGTCGAAGGGCATGGGGTCGAACGCCATGGGGCGGGGCCCGTGTCAGGCAAGGGTGGGGCGAAAGCGGCGCCATCATGCCCTGCCGCCGCGCGCCAGGCGAGCGGAAGCTGAAGCGCCGTGCCGGTCAGGCGCCCCCTTACCCCGCCGGTGGCGCGTCGGCCTGACGGTCGGGTGCCGCGTCGGCGAAGGCCGGCAGGGCCAGGCACGCCTGGTCGATGGCCACCAGGGTGGGACAGGCGGAGAGGTCGGCGTTGAAGCGCCGGGCGTTGAACATCTGCGGCACCAGGGTCAGGTCCGCCAGGCCGGGCGTGTCGCCGACGCAGAAGCGGCCCGCCTGGGGCCTCACCATCGCCTCCACCGCCGCCAGGCCGGTTTCCATCCAGTGGCGCACCCAGCGGCCCGCCCGTTCCTCATCCACGCCCATTTCACCCTTCAGGTATTTCTGGACGCGCAGGTTGTTGAGGGGGTGGATGTCGCAGGCAATGGCCAGGGCCACGGCCCGGGCCCGGGCCCGGGCCGTGGGGTCCGCCGGCAGCAGGGCGGGGGTGGGGTACACCTCCTCCAGATACTCCACGATGGCCAGCGACTGGGTCAGCAGATGGCGGCCGTCCGCATCCTCCACCGCCAGGGTGGGCAACTGGCCCTGCGGGTTCAGGGCCAGGTAATTTGGCTTCAACTGCTCCCCCCATCGCGCAGCAGGTGCACCGGCACCTGCTCGGCCGTCAGGCCCTTCAGGTTCAGGGCGATGCGCACGCGGTAGGCGGCCGAGGAACGGAAGTAGGTGTAGAGGGCGAGCGAGGCCATGCGGCGGAGGTCCTTAAGGCGGTCCTTGGGGAAGATCGGCCGTCAGGGCACCGGGGCGGGAACGGGCTCCGGCGCCACCGGCTGGGGCTGGTATTCGGCCACCGTCTGCTCGATGGCGCCGAAGATGCTGGCGCCGGCGGCGTCCCGCATCTCGATGCGCACGCTGTCGCCGAAGCGCAGGAAGGGCGTCTTGGGCTGACCCTGCAACAGGGTTTCCACGGTGCGCACCTCCGCCAGGCAGGAGTAGCCGACGCCGCCCTGGGACAGCGGCAGGCCCGGCCCGCCGTCCGGCCCCCGGTTGGACACGGTGCCGGATCCGATGATGGTGCCGGCGGCCAGGGGCCGCGTGCGCGCGGCATGCGCGATCAACTGGCCGAAATCGAAGGTCATGTCGACCCCGGCGTTGGGCCGGCCGAAGGGCTGGCCGTTGATGAAGGACAGCAACTCCAGGTGCAGCTTGCCCGCGCGCCAGGCATCGCCCAGCGCGTCCGGCGTCACCGCCACGGGGGCGAAGGCGCTGGACGGCTTGGACTGGAAGAAGCCGAAGCCCTTGGCCAGTTCCCCCGGGATCAGGCCGCGCAGGGACACGTCGTTGACCAGCATGACCAGGCGGATCAGGCCGCGTGCCTCGTCCGCCGACACGCCCATGGGCACGTCGCCGGTGACCACCGCCACCTCCCCCTCCAGGTCGATGCCCCAGGCCTCGGTGGCCATCAGGATGGGATCGCGGGGGCCGAGGAAGCTGTCGGACCCGCCCTGGTACATCAGCGGGTCGGTCCAGAAGCTGGGCGGCATGTCGGCGCCGCGCGCCTTGCGCACCAGTTCCACATGGTTGACGTAGGCCGAGCCGTCCGCCCACTGGTAGGCGCGGGGCAGCGGGGCCATGCAGGCGGCCTCATCGAACGCCTCGAACGGGGCGATGCCCTCATCCAGTTCGGCGGCCACCTCCGCCAAGCGGGGGGCCACCTGCGCCCAATCGTCCAGCGCCTGCTGCAGCGTGGCGGCAATGCCCGGCACCGCGCGGAAGCGCGCCAGGTCGGCCGATACGACGACCAGGATGCCGTCACGGCCCACCTTGGCCTGCAAGGCGCCATCCAGCGTCCGGTCCAGCGATTTCAGGGTAGCCAGCTTCATGGGGGCCCTTCTTCAGTCGTCTTCACGGCCGCCGTGACCTCAAGCGTGACCTCGAGGCGGAGCCCGGCGGGTCAGCAGGGTCGGCAGGAAAAACGGCGCCCTCAAGGCGGCCGACACATCCCAAAGGGATGGCGGCGCCTTGAGACCACGAAAGAACGGGGCTGTTTCCTCCCAACCCGTCTTCCATCCCCGGGGCGGCGCCCGTTAAGGCAACCCCAATGACAGGATGGACAGCGGTCGGTTTTATCGTTTCAAATGAAACGTTGTAATAACAGTAGGCTGGGATGGCTGGCCCTGTCAAGCCGCCCCCTGCCGCAGGCGCCACCGCCACCGTCTTGTTACAGGTCCGTCCCCATGCCCCCCGACTTGCGGCTCAACCGCTTCCTGCCCTACCGCCTCAACATCCTGTCGAAGAAGGTCAGCCTGGCGCTGGCCACGCGCTATCAGGAACGCTTCGGCCTCAGCATTCCGGAATGGCGGGTGTTCGCCACCCTGGGCCAGGAACAGCCGCTGTCGTCCAACGACATCGTGGAGCGGACGGCCATGGACAAGGCCAAGGTCAGCCGGGCGGTGAACCGGCTGGTGGGCGCCGGGCTGCTGGACCGCCAGCCCCACCCCCACGACCAGCGCCTGTTGCGCCTGTCGTTCAGCCGCAAGGGCCGCGAGCTGTACGCCCAGGTGGCGCCGGAGGCCCTGGCCTGGGAAGCGCAGCTGCTGTCCGTGCTGACGGATGCCGAACGCGACCAGTTGTGGGCGCTGATGGAAAAGCTGGAACAGCGGGTGGCGGAAGAAATTCCCGCGTCCACGCCGCTGTCGGATGGTCTGGATTAAGGGTGCCTCGGGTGCTGGCTGGCCCATCCGGGCCTTATACACGCGGCATTTGAACGTGACCGTTTAAATGCCCCCTCAGGCGCCGGGCGGCGGACATCCGTCCGCCTAGGCTCGTCCTCGCTGCGCCCCCCTATACACTAACTGGGCGGTGCTCGCTCCGGCGGCCCCGGTCGGGGCCTACAGCGGCACGAGTCACCATCTCGTGCCGCTGGTATCAGGCTATCCTCAGTTTCCGGCCCACGGCGTTCCCCGGAAACTTCCGAAACTTCCGGCGCGTGCGGTCGCACCCTGCAGTGACGTGGGACTGCTCCCACGTCACTGCAGGGTGCGTTAAGGCGACGGTGGGCCACCGTCGCGCGTCACTCACACGCTGACCGACCCGGCGAAGGGCAGGTCGCGGATGCGCTTGCCGGTCAAGGCGGCGATGGCGTTGGCCACCGCCGGCCCCAGGGGCGGCACGCCCGGCTCGCCAACGCCCGTGGGCGGGTTGGCGCTGGGGACGATGTGCACCTCCACCTTGGGCATCTCATCGATGCGCAGGCAGCGGTAGCTGTCGAAGTTGGCCTGGTCGACCACGCCGTCGGTCATGGTGATGGCGCCGAACATGACGGCGCCCAGGCCGAAGCCGATGCCGCCCTCCATCTGTGCCTTGACCACGTCCGGGGTGACGGCGATGCCGCAATCGACGGCGCAGACCACGCGTTCCACCTTGATGCGGCCCTTGTCATCCTGCGATACCTCGGCCACGTGGGCGACGACGGAGCGGAAGCTTTCCGCCACCGCCACGCCCCGCGCCCAGCCCTTGGGCAGGGGCTTGCCCCAATCGGCCTTTTCCACCGCCAGATTCAGCACCGCCAGGTGGCGCGGGTGCTTTTCCATCAGCTTGCGCCGGAAGGCCACGGGATCTTGGCGCGCCTCCGCCGCCAGTTCATCGATGAAGGTTTCCACGGCGAAGGCGGTGTGGGTGGACCCCACCGAGCGCCACCACAGCACCGGCACGGGTGAGGTGGTGGTGTGCAGGTCCACCAGGCGGTTGGGGATGGTGTAGGGAATTTCCGCCGCCCCCTCGACCGAGGTCGCGTCGGGCTTGCCCGGCTGTTCAAAGGGGCTGCCGGCCATGATGCTCTGCCCGACGATGCGGTGGCGCCAGGCCAGGACGCTGCCGTCCGCGCCCAGCTTGGCCTCCATGCCGTGGACGTACAGCGGGCGGTAGCGCCCGCCGCGGATGTCATCCTCCCGCGACCAGATCAGCTTCACCGGCCGCCCGGCCAGCTTACCGCCCTGCACCTTGGCATCCGACAGCGCCTTGGCGATGGACACGCCCTCGACGATGTAGTCCGACTCGACATTGGCGCGGCGGCCGAAGCTGCCGCCGGCATAGACGGTGTGGATGGTCACCTGTTCCGGTTTCAGGCCGGCCGTCTTGGCGGCGTTGGCCTGGTCGATGGTCTGGAACTGGTCGCCCGCCCAGATCTCGCAGGCGTCCTTGCCCAGCTTGACCACGCAGGTCAGCGGTTCCATGGGCGCGTGGGCCAGGTAGGGGAAGGTGAATTCCGCCTTCAGGGTCTTGGCCCCCTTCACGGCGTCGACATCGCCCTCCTTGGTCACCAACTGGCCCGGCTTGGGCAGCAGGGCCTTGTAGTCGGCGATGATGGCCTCGGTGCCACGCCTCTCGGCCTTGGACTCGTCCCACGTGACCTTCAGCGCCTCCCGCCCCTGGTGCGCCGCCCAGTAGGAGGTGGCGAGCACGGCCACGCCGCGCGGGATCTGCACCACCTCGACCACGCCCTTCACCGCCTTCGCCGCCTTGGCGTCGATGGCCTGGGCCGTGGCGCCGAAGCGGGGCGGACGCTGCACCACCGCCACCAGCATGCCGGGCTGGACGACGTCGATGGCGAAGACGGCCTTGCCCGTCGTCTTCTCCGCGCTGTCCTTGCGCGGCAGCTTGGTGCCGACCAGGGTGAAGGACTTGGGGTCCTTCAGCGGCACGTCGGCGGGCACGGGCAGGGTGGCGGCCGTCGCGGCCAGCTCACCAAAGGTGGCCTTATGCGTGCCGGAGGACACGACGCCCTTGGACACGGTGATGGCGGAGGCTGGGACGCCCCAGGTCTGGGCGGCGGCGGCCACCAGCAGGGCGCGGGCCGTGGCGCCGGCCTGGCGCAGCTGGGTCCAGGAATTATAGACGGAGGTGGACCCGCCCGTGCCCTGGATGGGCCCAAAGGCGGTGTTGTTGTACAGCTTGGCGTTGGCGGGGGCGTGTTCCGCCCGCATCTGCGCCCAGTCGGCGTCCATCTCCTCCGCCACGATGGCGGTCAGGCCGGTGAAGACGCCCTGCCCCATCTCCAGGTGCTTGATCAGCACGGTGACGGTGTTGTCCGGCGCCACCGTGACGAAGGCGTTGGGCTCGAAAGCCTTGGCGGCGGCCGCGGCGGCTTGGGCCCGGCGGCTGGTGCCGGTCCAGGTGAAGCCTACCATCAGGCCGACGCCGGCCCCGCCGGTGACCTGCAGGAAACGGCGGCGGGAGGCGCTTTCGGGGCTTTGGGTCATGTGTCCATCGGGCATGATCAGATCTCCAGCGCCTTGGCCGCCGCGTGAATGGCGGCGCGGATACGGACATAGGTGGAGCAGCGGCAGAGGTTGCCGCTCATGGCGCTGTCGATGTCCTGGTCGGTGGGCTTGGCGTTATCGGTCAGCAGGGCGACGGCCGACATGATCTGGCCCGACTGGCAATAGCCGCACTGGACCACGTCCAGCTTGACCCAGGCGTCCTGCACCGCCTTTGCCACCTTGCCTTCGATTCCCTCGATCGTGGTCACCTTGGACCCGGCGATGGAGCCGATGGGGGTGGAACAGGCGCGCACGGGCTGGCCGTCGACATGCATGGTGCAGGCGCCGCACTGGGCGGCGCCACAGCCGAACTTGGACCCCGTCTTGCCCGCGATCTCCCGCACCGCCCAGAGGAGCGGCATGTCGGGATCGGCATCGACCGACCAGGGCTTTCCGTTGAGGGTGAGATTGATGGGTGGCATGGGATGGCTTCCAATCCTTGGGGTTGGTCGTGCGGTTCCCGTTGCACCCGCGCCCCCCGACGGCCATCCGGCGGAAAGCATGGGCCAAGCCCAACCCCACCCGATGCGGCGGATGGCGAAGGTGGCCCCTGATCAGGGATGCGTGGATGCGGGACGGCGGGCAACCCCACGCCCGCCGAAGTCATCGCTTTACCATGATCGTGTAGAAATGGCCAATTCGGCCAAATGGCTGTCTTGCGAAATCATCCCATTATTCCCATGTGACGGCCATTCCCGACGCCCGTGTCGCGGCCTTTACTTTGCTGGAAGCGCTATTTCCGTCCAGATATAGCGTTTATTCAGCCAACCCCAACAGTCTGCCTTATTGTTGCCATCCGGCGGAAACATCGTCCGGGGCGCCCTCGGCACTAGGCGCGCGCGTGGGCCTTTTGTATCCTGCCGCCGACGGTGACGACGCTTTGGATGCCAGACGGTGAGGGGGACTAAGCCGTTGAGGCGCAAGGCCACCCTCTCCGCACGGGACTCAGGGGCGATGGTATGGGGCGGGGCATGGGGCGAGCCGGAATAGGGCAGGCCACACGATATGGAACGCGGCGGCTGGGCGCGCGCGTGGCGGTTTGGCTGCTGCTGGGCCTGATGCTGGTGCTTGGGGCGGCACCGGCGCGGGCGGCGGCCAAGGCCCCCGTCACGGGCGGCACCCTGGATCAGGTGCGCCAGCGCGGCGTCCTGCGCTGTGGCGTCAACACCGGGCTGCCGGGCTTCGGCACGCCGGACAGCAATGGGGAATGGTCGGGCCTGGACGTGGATGTCTGTCGCGCCGTCGCCGCCGCCGTGTTGGGGGACGCGCGCAAGGTGCAGTTCATCCCCCTGGGCAGCCGCCAGCGCTTCAGCAGCCTGGCAGCCGGGGAGATCGACCTGCTGTCGCGCAACACCACCTGGACACTGAGCCGCGACGTGCAGGGCCTGGAATTCGCCCCGCCCGTCTATTACGACGGCCAGGCCTTCATGGTGCGCCGGTCCTTCCATGCCCGCAGCGTGCGCGAACTGGACGGCGCCACCATCTGCGTGCAGCAGGGCACCACCACCGAGGTGAACCTGGCCGACTATTTCCAGTCCACGGGCATGAAATACACCCCTGGCCATCGAGGATCTGGGGGAACTGGTCGCCGCCTTTTTCGCCGGCCGTTGCGACGCCTACACCACCGACGCGTCGGCCCTGGCCGCCACCCGTGCCGCCCAGACGACCAGCGCCGACGATTACCTGATCCTGCCCGAACTGATCTCGAAGGAGCCGCTGGCGCCCGCCGTGAGAAAGGGTGACGAACAGTGGTTCGACATCGTGAAGTGGACCATCTACGCCCTGATCGAGGCGGAAGAGCGCGGGGTCACCAAGGCCAACGTGCAGGACAACCTGGCCTCGGCCGCGCCGGGCGTGCAACGGCTGCTGGGCGTGCGCAGCGGGGCCGGCCTCGGCAAGTCGCTGGGCCTGGACGACCAGTGGGCGGTGCGCATCATCGCCCAGGTGGGCAATTACGGCGAAGTGTTCGAGCGCAATGTGGGCCGCAATTCCGTGCTGCGCCTGAACCGGGGACTGAACGCCCTGTGGAACCAGGGCGGCCTGATGTACGCCATGCCCATCCGGTGATCGAAAGACACAACAATTCCGGTAGGGCTGAGCCTTCCTGGCGAAGGCCGCCGTTGTGTCGGGACCGGTTTCAAGGCAAGTAGACAGCAACAGAAAATTTGACCGCGCCACAGTCGCCCCGCCGGATCGGTGGGGCCGGCGCCGGCCATCGGGGGATAGGTTTCAATGCAGCAAAAGCGCTTCACGCTGTTCGTCCTGGGCGCGATGGTCGCCGGCATCGCGGTGGGTGCCGTTGGGCACAGCCTGCCGGCGGCCGACGGGGCCTCGCTGGCCGGCACGCTGTCCATCCTGACGGACATCTTCCTGCGGCTGATCAAGATGATCATCGCCCCCCTGGTGTTCTCCACCCTGGTGGTCGGCATCGCGCATATGGAGGACGTGGCCGCCATCGGCCGCGTGGGCGTGAAGACGCTGGGCTGGTTCCTGCTGGCCGGCATCGTCTCGCTGGTCCTGGGCCTGGTCATGGTGCAGATCCTGGAGCCGGGCGTGGGCATGTCCCTGCCCGACCCGAGCACGGGCGGCAAGGCGCCGGACGCCGCCGTCTTCACCCTGAAGAACTTCATCGAGCACACCGTGCCCCGGTCGGTGATCGAGGCCATGGCGAACAACGAGATCCTGCAGATCGTCGTCTTCTCCATCTTCGCCGGCATCGCCATCGCCTCGGTGAAGGACAAGGTGCCGGTGGTGGTGCACCTGGTGGAGCAGATCGCCACCGTCATGCTGAAGATCACCAGCTACGTCATGATGTTCGCCCCCATCGCCATCTTCGCGGCCCTGGCCGCGACGGTGACGACGCAGGGATTGCAGGTGCTGGGCAGCTACGTGAAGTTCGTGGGCGGCTTCTACCTGGCCATGGCGCTGCTGTGGGGGGTGCTGCTGGCGGCGGCGGTGCCCTTCATCGGCGGCCGGGTGCGCGAGCTGGTCAGCGCCATCCGCCAGCCGGTGCTGCTGGCCTTCTCCACCGCCAGTTCCGAGGCGGCCTACCCGCGCACCCTGGAACGGCTGCAGGCCTTCGGTGCCGCCCGCAAGATCGTCAGCTTCGTCCTGCCGCTGGGGTATTCGTTCAACCTCGACGGCTCGATGATCTACTGCACCTTCGCCACCATGTTCATCGCCCAGGCCTATGGCATCCACATCAGCATCGGCCAGCAGGTGGAGATGCTGGGCCTGCTGCTGCTGACCAGCAAGGGCATCGCCGGCGTGCCGCGCGCCTCGCTGGTGGTCATCGCCGCGGCCCTGCCCTTTTTCCACATCCCGTCGGAAGGCATGGTGCTGGTGCTGGCCGTCGACCACTTGCTGGACATGGGCCGCAGCGCCACCAACGTGGTGGGCGTGTCGGTCGCCGCCGCCGTCATCGCCAAGTGGGAGGGCCTGCTGGGCGCTGGCCATTTGGCCGACGGGGAAGAGGACATCTGATCCCCCCTTCTTTCTTCCCGGCCTTTCCGGCGCCCCCAGGGTGGCGGAAGGACGCACCTTGGATCGACGGCGGGCCCCCGGGCCCGCCGTTTTCCGTTCCGGACAGGGCCGAACTGGCCCTAAAGTCTTGGCGGACCGTGGCTTTCCGCCCCCCCTGCGGCAGGGCGCCCTACCCCGCCCGGAACGCGACAATTCCGGGGTGCCGGCGCCGTACAACCGGCTATACGGCAAGGGTATGCCCGATGGCTGCTGACATTGGCGTCCACAAACCCGACATGCCCCTGTCATAGCCGTCTGCCATGGTCATGCTTGATCCATGGCGGCGGATGGCCGGCCCCGGCCCCCTTGATGGAAAAGGGGGTGGGCCTTGGAACCCCCGGCCTGGCGCAGGCTTGGGACGATGCCCGTGACGGACCCGAGAAGGGAGGGTGAACATGATGATGGTGCACCACGAACCCCGCCTGACCGACATGCTGGAGGACCCGGTGGTCCGCCTGATGATGGAGCGCGACGGCGTTTACCGCGACGATGTCCTGAAGCTGATGCGCAGCGTGGCCCAGAAGACGGCCAAGCCCACCATCAAGGCGGCCCCCGCCAAGGTCCCGGCGGCCAAGGCCCCCCCGGTGGAACCCGTCCTGGGGCATGCCTGACACCGTTTGGGCCGGACGCGATCCGGCGGCCGGCCCCCCCTAAGGCAGCCCCCCTGGATGCCCCCGGGAATAAAATATCGAGCGATTCAGCCAATAAAAAAGGCGGCCCAAAGGCCGCCCGGCGAACAATCGGACCTGATCAGACCAGGTTATTGTTCGGCCGGGGCCCCCGACAATTGTGCCGGTACCTTGGTCGGCGCGGCATTGGTCTCGCCCGAGGACGACCAGGCCGCCAGCAGGATCATGCCCACGGCGGTCACGGCCAGCAAAAGCCAGCGCCCGGCGCTCTTGTCCGCCGTTGGCCTCACCCGAACCAGTGGCAGGTCCGCCACCGTCTCTCCTGCGTCGCTGTTCATCTTGCCCCCGGATGTCATGTTCCTGGGTTGATCCTGTGCGGGAACAATAAAGTTACCCGTGGGGCCTATCAAACCCCCCTTAAGGTATAAATAGTCTATATTTTCATTAAAGAGAGTCTCTGTGTCATAGATCACACACTTCGATCGCAAATGAAATTTAAGTCAAATAATCCATTAACGGATTAAAAAGCCAAGACACCGTTGTCTTAACCCGGCGTCGCCATCCCGGCTTGGGCGGACGTGAAGGGCGGCGCGCGGCGCCCCGAAAAGCGCTCATGAAAAAGGGCGGGACCCGACGGCCCCGCCCTTCCCTCTGTCGACCCTCGGGCCGACGGCGTTACAGGATGAACTTGCTGAGGTCGGCGTTCTTGGCCAAGTCCGACACCTTCTCCCGCACATAGGCGGCGTCGATGGCCACGCTGCTGCCGGCCTGGTCGGCGGCGGTGAAGCTGATCTCCTCCAACAGGCGTTCCAGCACGGTGTGCAGGCGCCGCGCACCGATGTTCTCCACCGTGCTGTTGATCTGCACCGCCAGGCGCGCCAGCTCGTCGATGGCGTCGTCGGTGAAGCTGAGGGCCACGTCCTCGGTCTTCAGCAGGGCCACGTACTGCTTGATCAGGCTGGCCTCCGGCTCCGTCAGGATGCGGCGGAAGTCCTCCTCGGTCAGGGGCTTCAGTTCCACGCGGATGGGCAGGCGGCCCTGCAGTTCGGGCAGCAGGTCGGACGGCTTGGCCACATGGAAGGCGCCGGACGCGATGAACAGGATGTGGTCGGTCTTCACCGCGCCATGCTTGGTGTTGACCGTCGTGCCCTCGATCAGGGGCAGCAGGTCGCGCTGCACGCCTTCGCGGCTGACGTCGCCGCCGCCCCGGTTCTCGGAACGCGCCGTGATCTTGTCGATCTCATCCAGGAAGACGATGCCGTTCTGCTCGACGGCGTGGATGGCCTCGGCCACCACCGTCTCATTGTCCAGCAGCTTGTCGGACTCCTCGGCCATCAGCACGGTATGGCTTTCCGCCACCGTCATGCGGCGGGCCTTGGTGCGGCCGGCGAAGGCCTTGCCGAAGATGTCGCCCAGATTGATCATGCTCATGCTGCCGCCGGGCATGCCGGGGATGTCGAAGGCCGGGGCGGACGCGGCGTTGTCCTGCACCTGGACCTCGATCTCCTTGTCGTTCAGCTGGCCCTCGCGCAGCATCTTGCGGAACTTCTGCCGGGTTTCGGCCGAGGCGCCCTCGCCCACCAGGGCGTCCAGCACCCGTTCCTCGGCGCGCAGTTCGGCCTTGGCCGCCACCTCCTTGCGCAGGCGCTGGCGCGTGAGGGTGATGGCGATCTCCACCAGGTCGCGGACGATCTGTTCGACGTCGCGGCCGACATAGCCCACCTCGGTGAACTTCGTCGCCTCCACCTTCAGGAAGGGGGCCTGGGCCAGCTTGGCCAGGCGGCGCGCGATCTCGGTCTTGCCCACGCCGGTGGGGCCGATCATGAGGATGTTCTTGGGCAGAACCTCCTCCTTCAGGCCGTCCGGCAATTGCTGGCGGCGCCAGCGGTTGCGCAGGGCGATGGCAACGGCGCGCTTCGCATCCTTCTGGCCGACGATGTAGCGATCCAGTTCCGAGACGATTTCGCGGGGGGAGAACGAGGTCATCGCCGGGCTCACAGCTTTTCCAGGGTGATATTGCGGTTGGTGTAGACGCAGATGTCGGCGGCGATGCCCAGCGCCTTGCGGGCGATGGCCTCCGCATCCAGGTCGGGCTGGTCGATCAGGGCGCGGGCGGCGGCCAGGGCGTAGGGGCCGCCGGAACCGATGCCGATGATGCCGTCCTCCGGTTCCAGCACGTCGCCGTTGCCGGTCAGGATCAGGCTGGCTTGGCGGTCGGCCACGGCCATCATGGCCTCCAGCCGGCGCAGGTAGCGGTCGGTGCGCCAGTCCTTGGCCAATTCCACGGCGGCGCGGGTGAGCTGGCCCGGATACTGTTCCAGCTTGGCCTCCAGCCGTTCGAACAGGGTCATGGCGTCGGCCGTGGCGCCGGCGAAACCGGCCATGACCGAACCGCCGGCCAGCGGCCTGACCTTGCGGGCGTTGGACTTCATCACCGTGTTGCCCACCGACACCTGGCCGTCGCCGGCCACCACCACCTGGCCGTTCTTGCGGACGGAGAGAATGGTGGTGCCGTGCCACTGGATGGGGTCGTGGGTCTTGCCGTAGTCGGACATGGGAAGCGGTTCCGGTTGGAAAACGGGAAATCGGATAAGGGCCCACGGTATGTGGGATGGCGATGATGCGGGTCAAGCCATGCGCCAGAGTCTATGCTCCGCCCCTTTCACGGTAACAGCCTTGCTGCTAAGTAGTGCTTATGGACAGGAACGAACCAGCAGGCGCCCGCAGCAGCACTGTGGAGCGCAAGACCAAGGAAACGCAGATCAGCGTGACCGTGGATCTCGACGGTACCGGGCGTTACGACGTATCGACCGGCATCGGCTTTCTTGACCATATGCTGGAGCAGCTGTCGCGCCATTCGCTCATCGACCTGACGGTGCGCGCGGTGGGCGACCTGCACATCGATTTCCACCATACGACCGAGGACACCGGCATCGCCATCGGCGAGGCCGTGGCCAAGGCGCTGGGCGACCGGCGCGGCATCAACCGCTATGGCCACGCCTACATCCCCATGGATGAGACGCTGACCCGCGCGGCCATCGACCTGTCCAACCGGCCCTACCTGATCTGGAAGGTCCAGTTCACCCGCGACAAGCTGGGCGAGATGGACACGGAACTGTTCAAGGAATGGTTCCAGGCCTTCGCCTTCGCCGCCGGTGCCACCCTGCACATGGAAAACCTGTACGGGGAGAACAACCACCACATCGTGGAGAGTTGTTACAAGGCCCTGGCGCGGGCGCTGCGCGCCGCCATCGAGATCGACCCGCGCAAGGCCGACGCCGTGCCCTCCACCAAGGGTGTGCTGGGCGGCTCGCTCTGATCCTTCCTTACAGTCACAGGGTTCGCTTCAATGACCGCGACCTCTCCCGCCTCCGTGGCGCTCATCGACTACGGCTCCGGCAACCTGCGGTCCGCCGCCAAGGCGGTGGAACGGGCCGGGCATGAGGCGGGCCACCATGGCCTGACGGTCACCGTCACCGCCGACCCGGACGCCATCGCCAAGGCCGATCGCATCATCCTGCCCGGCGTGGGCGCCTTCGCCGACTGCATGGGCGGGCTGTTGGCCGTGGACGGGCTGCGCGACGCGCTGGAAGAGGCGGTCATCCGTCGTGGCCAGCCTTTCCTGGGCATCTGCGTCGGCATGCAGCTGATGGCGCGCGAGGGCCGGGAACATGGCGTTCACCCAGGGTTGGGCTGGATCGATGCGGTGGTGGAACGACTGACCCCGGCCGATCCCACGCTGAAGATCCCGCACATGGGATGGAACGAGCTGGTGCTGGACCAGCCGAAGCATCCCCTGCTGGACGGCATCGCCCCGGGCGCGCATGTCTATTTCGTGCATTCCTACGGCCTCAAGGTGGGCGACCCCACCCTGCTGAAGGCGCACGCCGATTACGCGGGCGTCGTGCCCGCCCTGGTCGGCCGCGACAATCTGGCGGGCACCCAGTTCCATCCGGAGAAAAGCCAGGCCACCGGCCTGCGGCTGATCGCCAATTTCCTGGGCTGGACACCCTGAGCCCGGCCCCCCAGCTATGGGATGTGGCCGATCCTGGCCGCGCCCCATCTCCAGTCTCGAGGTTCCCATGACCGGTGCCCACCAGCCGGCCGCCCCCGGCTCCCAGATCACCGTGGAGGTGGTGGAACGCCTGCGCCCCGGCGACATGGACGACCTGTGCGATGCCGCCGACCTGGCCATACGCGATGGCGGTGGCTTCGGTTGGGTGGCGCCGCCGGCCCGCGAGGCCATGGAGCGCTATTGGAAGGGCGTGATGGCGGTGCCGGAGCGCACCCTGGTGGTCGGCCGGCTGGACAGTGCCGTCGCCGGCTCCGCCCAGTTGGTGCGCCCCACCCGTAACAACGAGGCGCAGAGCTTCGCCTGCAACCTGACCACCAGCTTCGTCGCCCCCTGGGCGCGGGGCCATGGCCTGGCGCGCGCGCTGACCCTGGCGGTGGAGGCGGAGGCGCGCGCGGCCGGCTTCCGCATCCTGAACCTGGACGTCCGCGCCTCCCAGCATGCGGCCATCGCGCTGTACCGGGCGCTGGGCTACATCGAATGGGGCAGCCATCCCCATTATGCGCGGGTGGACGGCCGGGATATCCCGGGCCTGTTCTTTTACAAAGACCTGACTGAACCCAGCCGGCAGGAAGACCGGCCACCAGACATCAAGCGGGACTAGGGCGAACCATGATCATTTATCCGGCCATCGACCTTAAGGACGGCGCCTGCGTGCGCCTGGTGCGCGGCGACATGGACCAGGCGACGGTGTTCAACACCGACCCGGCCGACCAGGCGGCGCGGTTCGCGGCGCAGGGCTTCGAATGGCTGCATCTGGTCGACCTGAACGGCGCCTTCGCCGGCCGGCCGGTCAACGGCGACGCCGTGGCCGCCATCCTGGACCGGGTGAAGCTGCCGGTGCAACTGGGCGGCGGCATCCGCGATCTCGCCACCATCGAGGATTGGCTGAAGCGCGGGGTGGAGCGGGTGATCCTGGGCACCATCGCCGTGCGCGACCCCGAGCTGGTGAAGCAGGCCTGCCGCCTGTTCCCCGGCCGCGTGGCCGTGGGCATCGACGCCCGTGACGGCCGCGTGGCGGTGGAGGGCTGGGCCGAAGCATCGGACATCACCGCCCTGGACCTGGCCCTGAAGTTCGAGGATGCCGGCGTGGCCGCCATCATCTACACCGACATCGACCGCGACGGCGCCCTGGGCGGCGTGAACGTGGAGGCGACGGCGGACCTGGCCTCGCACCTGACCACGCCGGTCATCGCCTCGGGCGGGGTGTCCAGCATCGCCGACCTGACGGCGCTGAAGCGGCAGGAGGACACGGGCATCACCGGCGTCATCTGCGGCCGCGCCCTGTATGACGGCCGCATCGACCCAGTGGCGGCGCTGGCCCTGCTGAACCGCCCCAAGGAGATGGTGTGATGCTGAAACGCCGCATCATCCCCTGCCTGGACGTGAAGGACGGGCGCGTGGTCAAGGGCGTCAACTTCGTCGACCTGGTGGATGCCGGCGACCCGGTGGAACAGGCGCGCCTGTATGACGCCGCCGGGGCGGACGAGTTGACCTTCCTGGACATCACCGCCAGCCATGAGGGCCGCGACACCATCTTCGACGTCGTGCGCCGCACGGCGGAGCAGGTGTTCATGCCCCTGACGGTGGGCGGCGGGGTGCGCGTGGTGGAGGACATCCGCAAGCTGCTGCTGGCCGGCGCCGACAAGGTGTCGATCAACAGCGCCGCCGTCAGCCGGCCGGAATTCGTGCGTGAGGCGGCGGAGAAGTTCGGCGCCCAGTGCGTGGTGGTGGCCATCGACGCCAAGCGTCGCCCTGATGGCGGCTGGGGCGTCTATACCCACGGCGGCCGCAAGGAAACGGGGCTGGACGCGGTGGAGTGGGCCTGCCGCATGGCGGACTACGGCGCCGGCGAAATCCTGCTGACGTCCATGGACCGCGACGGCACCAAGAGCGGCTTTGACCTGGAACTGACCCGCGCCGTGGCCGACGCCGTGCCGGTGCCGGTGATCGCCTCCGGCGGGGTCGGCACCCTGGACCATCTGGTGGAGGGCGTCACCCAGGGGCACGCCTCGGCCGTGCTGGCCGCCAGCATCTTCCACTTCGGCACCTATTCCATCGCCGAGGCCAAGGCCCACATGGCCGCCGCCGGCATTCCCATGCGGGGGGCCTGACCATGGCGGGAAAGGGACCAATGGTTCCCAAGGGGGGCGAGCCGCTGCGCGACCTGTACGCCACCATCCTGGCGCGCAAGGGGGCCGATCCCGAAACCTCGCACACCGCCCGGCTGTTCAGCCGCGGCACGGCCAAGATCGCCCAGAAGGTGGGTGAGGAGGCGGTGGAGGCGGTGATCGAGGCCATGCGCGGCGACCGCGACAAGCTGGCGTCCGAATCAGCCGACCTGCTGTATCATCTGCTGGTGCTGTGGGCCGATGCCGGCCTGACCCCGGATGACATTTATGCCGTCCTGGCCGCCCGCCAGGGCGTCAGCGGCATCGAGGAAAAGAAGAACCGCAAGGGCTGACCCGCCTGCCGGCAGTTTCGTGGCCGCCCGGCGCTTGAGGGAGAAATCAAAGATGTCCTATGACACGACCAACATCTTCGCCCGCATCCTGCGCGGCGAGATCCCCTGCAAGAAGGCCTATGAGGACGACCACGTCCTGGCCTTCCACGACATCCACCCCCAGGCCCCGACCCACATCCTGGTGATCCCCAAGGGCGCCTATGTCAGCGCCGCCGACTTCGGGGCCAAGGCCAGCGATGCCGAGATCGCCGCCTTCACCCGCGCCGTCAGCCGCATCGCCGCCGAGGCGGGGGTCGAAGGCTCCGGCTATCGCCTGATCTCCAACCATGGGCCCGACAGCCACCAGGAAGTGCCGCATTATCACGTCCACATCCTGGGCGGCCGGCCGCTGGGCCGGCTGGTGACACCGCTTTAGAGTGTGATCGCTTCAGGTGCCTGAAGCGTGAATCACACGCCAAACCAGATGCTTAATGTTTTTCCGGCGATTCTGATCAAGTCGGAAAGACATTAACCGTCGTCACCCCAGACGCAAACAAGACAGACGCGAACAAGGCCGCCGAGGGCTTCCCGGCGGCCTTTTTCATGGGCGCATTTCCTATCCCGAAGCGTCAATGTCCTCTCAGAAAGATGTATTTGACATACGACATTTAGCCGATCACAAATACATTCATTGAAAATGAATGTTATGTCACCGCCGCCACAGGAGCTTGAAATGCCCACGTCGCTGAGCCCGGAAACCGTCGCGTTGGTCAAGGCCACGGTGCCCCTGCTGGCCGAACATGGCCCCGCCATCACCACGGCCATGTACCGCCGCCTGTTCCAGGACGCGCATATCCGTGCCCTGTTCAACCACGCCAACCAGGGCAAGGACGGTGCCCAGGTGCACGCCCTGGCCGGCGCCATCCTGGCCTATGCCCGCAATATCGATAACCTGGGCGCCCTGGTCCCGGTGGTGGAGCGCATCGCCCACAAGCACGTCGGCTATCACATCCTGCCGGAGCATTACCCCTTTGTGGCGACCGCCCTGCTGGGCGCCATCAAGGAGGTGCTGGGCGACGCCGCGACCGACGCCGTGCTGAACGCCTGGGGGGAGGCCTACTGGTTCCTGGCGGAGGTGCTGAAGGTCCGCGAAGCCGTGCTGCGCGGCGACGTGGCGGCGCAGGAGGGGGGCTGGACCGGCTGGCGCCGCTTCACCGTGGCCGACAAGGTGCGCGAAAGCGGGGTCATCACCTCCTTCATCCTGCGGCCGGCGGATGGCGGCGCCGTCCCGCGGCACAAGCCAGGCCAGTACCTGACCTTCCGCTTCCCCTTGAGCGACGGCACCGAGGTGAAGCGCACCTACTCCATCTCCTGCGCCCCGCAGGCCGGGCAATACCGCATCTCCGTGAAGCGGGAGGCCAACGGCAACGGCGGCTCCCGCCACCTGCACGACCACGTCCAGGTGGGCGACGTCATCGAGGCCACGCCACCGGCCGGCGACTTCTTCCTGGCCGAGGCGCCGACACGTCCGGTCATACTGCTGTCGGGCGGGGTCGGCCTGACCCCCATGGTCAGCATGGTGGAGGAGATCGCCGCCCGGCATCCGGGCCTGGAGACGCACTACATCCACGGCGCGCTGAACGGCACCACCCATGCCATGGACGCCCATGTCCGGGCCCTCGCCGCCCGCCACCCCACCATCAAGGTCGCCACCTTCTATAGCGATCCGCACCCGCAGGACCGCCTGGGCGTCACCCATGATGGGGAGGGGTTCATCAGCATCGACTGGCTGCGGGAGAACACGCCTCTACACCAAGCCGATATCTACCTGTGCGGGCCCAAGCCCTTCCTACGCACCTATCTCCGCGGCCTGGCCCTGGCGGGCGTGGCGGCGGACCGCCTCCATTACGAGTTCTTCGGCCCCGCCGATGACCTGATCGCGGCGTAAGGCGCGGGCCCTGAATCACGGGCAAGGAAAAGGCCGCCTGGGTCATTCCCGGCGGCCTTTATTCTTTCCCCGTGTCCTGTCAGCGCTCGTCCGGCTTGATCCACTTGGTCACGGCCGGCGGCTGATAGGCCCGCAGCTTGTCCAGCAACGCCTCCGCCGTGTCGGCCGTCACCAGCATGTCGCGGTGGTGCTGCTTCAGGAAGCCGGAGGTCACCACGCTGTCCAGGAAGGCGGTCAGGCCGTCATAGAAGCCGGCGACGTTATAGATGGCGCAGGGCTTCTGGTGATGGCCCAGCTGGGCCCAGGTCCAGACCTCGAACAGTTCCTCGAAAGTGCCGATGCCGCCGGGCAGGGCGATGAAGCCATCCGACAGCTCCGCCATCAGGGCCTTGCGCTCGTGCATGGAGGCGACCACGCGCAGGTCGGTCAGGCCGGCGTGGGCGATTTCCTTCTTCTTCAGCGATTCCGGGATGACGCCGATGACCTGGCCGCCCGCCGCCATCACGGCGTCGGCCACAGCGCCCATGAGGCCGACGGAGGCGCCACCGTAAACCAGGCCGATGCCGGCACCGGCCAAAACCCGGCCCAGGCCGCGTGCGGCCTCCAGGTACTGCGGATCGAAGCCGGGGCTGGAGCCGCAGAAAACGCACAGACGCTTCATCATCTTCCCCAAAAGAAAACGCCGGCGCGTCACCCCCGAACATTTAGGCAGGAGGCGGCGCGCCGGCGCGATTCAACGACCCTTATTCCTTCAGGTCGGCCCACAGCTCCTTCACCTTGGCGAAGAAGCCTTCCGACTCGGGGTGGGTTCCGCCCTTCTCTTCCCCGGCCTTCTCAAACTCGCGCAGCAGTTCCTGCTGGCGCTTCGTCAGGTTGACCGGGGTTTCGACCAGGGCGGTCACATACATGTCGCCGCGCTGGGTGCTGCGCAGCACGCTCATGCCCTTGCCCTTCAGGCGGAACTGGTGCCCGCTTTGGGTGCCCGGCGGGATGGAGACGCGGGCGCGGCTGCCGTCGATGGTCGGCACCTCGACCGTGCCGCCCAGGGCCGCCGTGGTCATGGGGATGGGCACCCGGCACTGGATGTTGGCGCCATCCCGCAGGAACAGCGCGTGCGGGGCGATGGCCAGGAAGATGTAGAGGTCGCCCGGGGGCGCCCCACGGGCCCCGGCCTCACCCTCGCCCGACAGGCGGATGCGGGTGCCGTCCTCGACACCGGCCGGGATGTTGACCTGAAGGGTCTTTTCCTTGCGCACGCGGCCGTGGCCGCCGCAGTTGCGGCAGGGGTCCTTGATCACCCGCCCGGCGCCGGAACAGGCCGGGCAGGTGCGTTCGATGGTGAAGAAGCCCTGCTGCGCCCGCACCTTGCCCGCGCCGTTGCAGGTGGGGCAGGTGACGGGCTGCGTGCCCGACTCGGCGCCGGTGCCGTTGCAGACGTCGCACGCGACCGAGGTCGGCACGCGCACGTTGGTGGAGGTGCCCTTGAAGGCGTCCTCCAGCGAGATTTCCAGGTTGTAGCGCAGGTCGCTGCCGCGGCCGGGCCCCTGCCCGCCCCCGCGCCGGCCGCCCATGAAGTCGCCGAACATCTCTTCGAAGATGTCGGCGAAGCCGCTGCCGAAATCGAAACCACCGGGGCCGCCGCCGGGGCGACCGCCGCCGTTCTCGAAGGCGGCATGGCCGAAGCGGTCGTAGGCCGCCCGCTTCTGCTCGTCCTTCAGGACCTCATAGGCTTCGCTGACTTCCTTGAATTTCTGCTCAGCCGCCTTGTCACCCTGATTGCGGTCGGGGTGATACTGCATGGCCAGCTTGCGGTACGCTTTTTTCAGGTCATCGGCCGAGGCGTTCTTCGCCACGCCGAGAAGTTCGTAATAATCCTGCTTCGCCATGTTCGGCCCTAAGCCCTTTCAGGGAGTGTCCAGAACCCGGGTCCTGCCTAGCCCCCATGAGAGTCCAAGGCCCATGCGGGCCAGGCCCCTGATGGGGCACAGGCCCGCCCCCCGGTTTTCACCGGCGGGCGGGCCCGATACCTAGTGGATCATTGCCCGGATCATCTTAAGAAAGACTTAGGCGGACTTCTTCTTGTCTTCGTCGACTTCCTCGAAGTCGGCGTCGACGACCTTTTCCGAGCCCTCGCCATGGGCGGCGCCGTGGTCCTCGCCACCGGCGGCGCCGGTGTCCTGGCCGGCCTTGTACAGCTCTTCACCCAGCTTCATGGAAACCTGGGCCAGGGCTTCGGTCTTGGCCTTGATGTCGGCCGCGTCCTCGCCTTCCAGGGCGGTCTTCAGCTCGGCGATGGCCTTCTCGGCGGCGGCCTTCTCGGCGGCCGGCAGCTTCTCCGCGTTCTCCTTCAGCGTCCGCTCGGTGGAGTGCATCAGGCCGTCGGCCTGGTTGCGGGCTTCCACCAGCTCCTTACGCTTCTTGTCGTCGGCGGCGTGGCTTTCGGCTTCCTTGACCATGCGCTGGATGTCGGCGTCCGACAGGCCGCCGGAAGCCTGGATGCGGATCACCTGCTCCTTGCCGGTGGCCTTGTCCTTGGCCTGGACGTTGACGATGCCGTTGGCGTCGATGTCGAAGGTGACCTCGATCTGCGGCACGCCACGCGGGGCCGACGGAATGCCGACCAAGTCGAACTGGCCCAGCATCTTGTTGTCCGCCGCCATCTCGCGCTCACCCTGGAAGACGCGGATGGTGACGGCCGTCTGGTTGTCCTCGGCGGTGGAGAAGGTCTGGCTCTTCTTCGTCGGGATCGTGGTGTTGCGGTCGATCAGGCGGGTGAACACGCCGCCCAGGGTTTCGATGCCCAGGGACAGCGGGGTCACGTCCAGCAGCAGGACGTCCTTCACCTCACCCTTCAGCACGGCACCCTGGATGGCGGCGCCGACGGCCACCACCTCATCCGGGTTCACGCCACGGTGCGGCTCACGGCCGAAGAACTGCTTCACCGTCTCGATGATCTTGGGCATGCGGGTCATGCCGCCGACCAGGATGACCTCGTCGATCTCGCTGGCCTTCAGGCCGGCGTCCTTCAGGGCGGCCTTGCAGGGCTCCACCGTGCGGGCGACCAGATCCTCGACCAGGGCTTCCAGCTTGGCGCGGGTCAGCTTGACGTTCAGGTGCTTCGGACCGGTCTGGTCCGCGGTGATGAACGGCAGGTTCACTTCCGTCTGCATGGCGGAAGACAGCTCGATCTTGGCCTTCTCGGCGGCTTCCTTCAGGCGCTGCAGGGCCAGCCGGTCCTTGCGGAGATCGATACCGTTCTCCTTCTTAAACTCGTCGGCCAGGTAGTCGATGATGCGGCTGTCGAAGTCCTCGCCACCCAGGAAGGTGTCGCCGTTGGTGGACTTCACCTCGAACACGCCATCGCCGATTTCCAGAACGGAGACGTCGAAGGTGCCGCCGCCCAGGTCGTAGACCGCGACGATGCCGGAACCCTTCTTCTCCATGCCGTAGGCCAGCGCGGCGGCCGTCGGCTCGTTGATGATGCGCAGCACTTCAAGACCGGCGATGCGGCCGGCGTCCTTGGTCGCCTGGCGCTGGCTGTCGTTGAAGTAGGCGGGCACGGTGATGACGGCCTGGGTCACCTTTTCGCCGAGGTAGTTCTCGGCCGTTTCCTTCATCTTCTGGAGGATGAAGGCGGACACCTGGCTGGGGCTGTACTTGTCGCCGTGGGATTCGACCCAGGCGTCGCCGTTGTCGCCCGAAATGATCTTGTAGGGCACCAGGCCCTTGTCCTTCTGGGTCAGCGGGTCGTCGTAGCGGCGGCCGATCAGGCGCTTGATCGCGAACAGGGTGTTCTCGGGGTTGGTCACCGCCTGGCGCTTCGCCGGCTGGCCTACCAGGCGTTCCCCGCCCTGGGTGAAGGCGACCATGGACGGCGTGGTGCGCGCGCCCTCGACGTTCTCGATCACCTTGGCCGACGTGCCTTCCATGACGGCCACGCAGGAGTTGGTGGTGCCGAGATCGATACCGATGACTTTGCTCATAGCTCAAACCCTTCCGATGTGGCAGACGCGCGACGGCCCTTCCGGCACCGGGGCGGTCCCCCTGTTAAAACGGGACACGTTCAACACGATCATGGCCCAGCACCCTGCGGCACCTGCCATGGCACGGCCCTCCCAATCCTGAAAGCGGGAGCGACCGCATCGCAACGCAGATATAGGCAGGGCCGGCCCCGGCTGCAACCGGCTTTGCGGCGCCCCACCCCTGGAAAACGCATGGGGTGGCCGTCAGCGCACGCCCCTTATTTCATAGCGCGGAAGCGTTACCGGTCCCATGCCCGGCCCCTATGGGCCAGCCATGGGGGCCAGCCATGGGGGCCAGCCATGGGGGTAGTGTTGCCGTGGTGGCACCACTTGTTGCGCTATGCGGGCTGAGAACCCGCTACCCGCGATTTGATGCGGCAAGTTACAATTTGTCAGAATTGGGGCGCGCGAAGTGAATGTCGTGTGAATATCGACCGAATACCACTTTTGTGGAATTAACACAGAGTTAACGGCGCGATTTACAGACCGTTATTGCTGCAAATTTATAACTTATTCC
Organism: Nitrospirillum goiasense; assembly: GCF_034427435.1. Taxonomy (NCBI): domain Bacteria; kingdom Pseudomonadati; phylum Pseudomonadota; class Alphaproteobacteria; order Rhodospirillales; family Azospirillaceae; genus Nitrospirillum; species Nitrospirillum goiasense. The sequence goes on from NZ_JAXQNP010000002.1 coordinate 798,757, forward strand.
CGTCCACAACCAAGCAACCTCGGCCACGCGAGGCATAGCGTATCACTGGTTGAGTTTTTATTCTTCCTGTTGACTTGAAGCCCGAGATCTGTGCTGTAATTACTTCAGGGGCCGCCGGGTCCCCGGGCGAGGGGTCGCCCGCACTCTTGGGGCACAAAGTCATGACCGACACGCGCCGCACTACCGCCATCGCCATCAAGCATTGCCTGGACAATCTGGCGCTGGACGCACGCCGCAATAACATGGGGGAACTGGTCCACCTGCTGGGCCTCGCCTCCCTGGCCGCGGAGGACGCCGCCAAGGCCGCCGACAGCCGCGTCGTGGGCTTGCATCCGCTGCTGGACCGCACACCGCAAGGGCGCTGCTGATCCCCTGGCCCAGGCCTTGCGAATGGGAAGGTCCATCCCCCGGGGGTCGGGCAGGGGATCAGGACATGAATGAACCCGGGCGGCGGCCAACCTGGCCGCTGCCCTTTTGGTTCATATTGTCTGATTTCCATTGTCCGGGAACGACCCCGGCGGGGAATCCCCCAGCGGAAAAGCGGCCCCTGTCAGGCCCGCGCCGCCTCAGTTCTTGGCCGGATCGTCGCCCTTGCGGCGGGGATGGCCACCATCTTCCTCATCCGAGTCGATGACGCCGTCCTCGTCGAAATCGTCATCGTCCTCGAAGGCCGCGTCGTCCTCATCCCAGCTGCCGGCATCCCAGCCGCCAGCGGGCCACGGCGCGGCGACACCCGGCAACAGGCCGTCATCGCCATTAGCGGGAGCATCGCCGACAGGCAGGGACTCATAGCCGCCGATCTGGGCGCGCCGGATTTCCCGTTCCAGCATGGCGACGGCATCGGCCGCCAGGGGCGACCCCTGCAGCCCCTCGGGCACACCATAAGAGAAGACGGCCAGTGTGGCGCGCCCCCCGACCACGGCCCCGCGCAGCCACAGGTGACAGCGCCGGCGCCGCCCATCCTCCACCGCCGTGTGGGTGAACCGCGCCAGGACCTCGTCATCGGCCAGGGTATCGACACTGCCCAGGCCCACCTGGCCATCCGGCCCATCGGCGAACTGCGCCGCGATGCGCTGAAGCAGCACGGCCGGGGGCAGCGACTCGTCCTCGCCAAGGGTGACCGCTTCCCAGTCCAGGCCCGCGGCCAGCGCCGATTCCAAGGCCAGGTCCGGCTCCATGTCATCGGGCGGGGGATAGTCGTGGACCACCACCCGCAGGATCTCATCCGCCTCGGCCTCATCGGGACGGCGGAACTGGCTGGTCTGCGGCCCCCCCAGGTCGTCCTCGTCCTCATCGCTGCTGCGCCAGTCCCAGGGCAGGCGGAAACGCAGGATGTCGGCATGCACGATGTTGCGCATGGTGACGGCGCTGACGGGGCCCTGGTCGGCGGGACCGAATTCCATGCGGCCGATCTCATCACCCAGGCGATCCAGCAGGCCGCCCAGGCCGGGAACCCAGAACTCCTCCCCCGGCACATACAGCTGTAGGGTGGCGACGCGCACCCGGTCCGGCGGCCGGAAGTCCGCCATCTTCCAGACGAAGATCTGCGCCTCGGCGACGCGCCCACCGGCGGCGGCGGCGGCGCCGTCCCCGTCCGGGGCCGGGGTGACCGGCAGGGCGGCGCAATAGGCGATCCACCGGCGATCACCCGAGGCCATGGCGCTCACGCCCGGGGGCAGCAGGTGGTCGCGGTCCAGGTACTGCAGCGCGTCCTCGGCGTCCACGCCGTAGTCATTGGCGTAGGTCGTGACCGACACCAGCAGGTCGAGCGGGTGGCCGCCAATGGGATGACCCGCGGTGGACGACCAGATCGCCGGCGATTGCAGGGCCAGGCCGCCGTCGTCGCGATAGATGCGGGTCCAGGTCGCGGGCAGGCAGATGCGCACGGCCCCGCCATGCACGGCCATCCACTGCCAGTCGCCCCCGGCGAGGTCTATGTCCAAAGTCCGCTGTCCCATGGCGCGGCACTCTAGGGAAGCCGGCCCCCGGTTGCAAACCCTCCGCCAGCAGGCCAGCCAGTACACCCGTGCCGCCCGCACATGGCTGGCGGGGGCCAATGTCCGCGAAAGCGAGAAGAATCAACGGGCTCAGTTACGCAAGCGGTAGCCGCGGTGCAGCAAGGTGCCGGCGATGGCCAGCAGCAGCACATTCACACCCACCAGCACCAGGGCGGCGAAGGCCGCCTGATCCTGGCCTTGACCCAGGAAACCGATGCGCACGCCGTCGATGGCGTAATAGATGGGGTTGGCCTGGACGATGGCGCGCAGGACCGCCGGCATGGTCGTGACCGGGGCGAACAGGCCGGACAGGAAGATCAGCGGCGTGAAGACGAAGGTCATCGCCGCCGAAAGGTGGTCCCATTTCATGCTGATCAGCCCGGTCAGCACGCCGAAGGTGGCCATCATGGTTGAGCCCAGGACGACGAACAACAGCACCAGGGCCGGGTCGGCCATGGGCGCCTGCCAGAAGACCAGGAAGCCGACCCAGACGGCGGCACCGCTGGCGACCCCCGCCGCCATGGCCGACAGGACATAGGCGGCCAGCATCTCCGCCGCCCCCACCGGCGCCATCAACTGGTCCAGGATGGCGCCTTCCAGCTTGGCGTAGAGGATGGAGAAGGAGGGGATCTGCACCGACTGGGTCAGCAGGGACAGGGCGACCAGCCCCGGCACCAGAAAGGCAAGGATGGCGTCGCCCTCCGGCGTATCACGCCGGTCGCCCAAGCCGAATTCGAAGACGGTGAAATAAAGGGCGGCGGACAGGCACGGCGCCACCAGGAACAGCATGGCCATCTTGCGCAGGCGCTTCACCTCCCGCCCCAGCAGGGTCAGGAAGCCCAGGGTGTTGAAGCGGCCGTGATGGCGCCGCCGACCGGGACGGTAGGCCCCGGCCGGCAGCGGCATGTCGGTGGCGTTCCCGGCGGCCGGCATGTCCATGGCGTCAGGCCTTCAGCTTGTAACCGGTGGAAACCATGCGCAAGGCCACCAGCCAGAGGACCAGGTTGGTGCCCAGCATGACCACGATGCCGGTGCCCAAGGTACCGTCGGTATGGCCGATGAAGCCGTAGCGAAAACCGTCGATGAAATAGAAGAAGGGGTTCACATGCGCCAGCGTGTGGAAGAAGGGCGGCGCGCTGTCCAGGGTGTAGAAGGTGCCGGACAGGAAGGACAGGGGCGTGATCACGAAATTGGTGACAGCCGCCATGTGATCGAACTTGTCCGCCCAGATGCCGCCGATGAGCCCGAGCAGGGACAACAGCATGGAGGCCATGAGGGCATGGAACAGCACGTAGAACGGCGCATGCATGCCCAACGGCACCACCATCTCGATGACGATCCAGGTGACCAACCCCACCAGCAGCCCGCGCACCACGCCACCGGTGACGAAGGCGGAAACGAACTCCAGGGAGGACAGGGGCGGCATCAGCACATCGACGATGTTGCCCTGCACCTTGGACACCAGCACGGAGGACGAGCTGTTGGCGAAGGCGTTCTGCGCCATGCCCATCATGATGAGGCCGGGGCCCAGGAAGCGCAGGAACGGCACGTCGCCCACCATGCGCACCACGCCGCCCAGGGCCAGCGCGAACACGGCGTAGAACAGCAAGGTGGTCACGACCGGCGCGGCGATGGTCTGCACCCAGACCTTCAGGAAGCGGCGGATCTCGCGCTTGGTCAGGGTGGCGAACCCGACCCAGTTCACAGCCCCCAGCGCCCGGGGCGCCGGCGCGGGGCCGCCCAGGGGGGTGGACGTGCCGGAGAGGGGGGAATGCTGCAGCATGGTCATGGAATAGGGGTGCCCGTCGCAAAGGCCCCGGGGTTGACGCCCCCGGCGAGGCTGGGCCAGACCTTAACGCCGCAGCCCCGCCCCGGCAATATGAGCGGCGTCACAGAAGGCACGCGATACCGTGGCGTAGGGGCCGCCGCCGGCGCTACGATAGCGGCATGACCGACGACCTTTTCGACACCCGCCCCCCAAGCTTTCACCCGCCGACCGGCCGCCCGCCCAGCGGCGGGGGCCCAAGCGCGTGAGCGCGGCCTATCTGGAACGGGCCGCCCTGCATTATCTGGAGCGCTTCGCCGCCTCCACCGCGTCGCTGCGCCGGGTGCTGATGCGCAAGGTGGACATGTCGGCCGCCGCCCACGGCACGGATCGCGCGCAAGGGGCGGAGTGGGTGGAGGCGCTGATCGCCCGTTATCAGCAAAGCGGCCTGCTGAACGACCGCGTCTATGCCGAAGGCCGGGTGGCAAGCCTGCACCGCCGGGGCGGATCCACCCGCACCATCCGCCAGAAGCTGGCGGCCAAGGGCGTCGATGCCGGCCTGGTGGACGCCGCGCTGGGCGAGTTGGACGGCGCGGAGGAGGGGTCGACCGATCTGCGCGCCGCCCATGCCTACGCCCGCCGCCGGCGCCTGGGCCCCTTCCGCGTCGGGGAGGAGGAGCGGGCCGCCAAACGGGACAAGGACCTGGCCACCCTGGCCCGCGCCGGCTTCGGCTTCGACATCGCCGCGCGCGTCATCGACGCTGTGGACCCGGATGACATCGGGTTGGATGACATCTGACCGCGCAACGGCCGCTGAGCCTCAAGCCGGGAAGGGGATGCCCTCCTTGTCGAAGCGCAGCTTCAGGCGGCGGTTGAACTCGCGGCCCACGGCGTACTGCCGGCGGGGGCGCGTCTTGATGCGGAACTTGATCTTCACCGCCTTCTCCGCGAACTCGCTGACGCCCAGGATTTCCATGGGCGCCAGGATACCGCTGCCGAACAGGCTGTCGTTCTGCAGTTCCTCACCGATCTCGGTCATGATCTGCATGGCGCGGTCCAGGTCGGTGGCGTAGGCAATGCCGAAGTCGGCGGTGAAGTAGCTGTAATCCTTGGTCAGGTTGGAGATGCCGGTGACGGCGCTGAACGGCACCGTGTGCACGGCGCCGCTGTCGTCACGCAGACGGATGGTGCGGATGGTCAGGCCCTCCACCGTCCCGGTGTAGCCGGCCAGCGTCACGGAATCGCCGACGGAGATGGTGTCCTCGAACAGGATGAACAGGCCGGTGATGACGTCCTTGACCAGGGACTGCGACCCGAAGCCGACGGCGACGCCGAGGAAACCGACACCGGCCAGCAGCGGGGCGATGTTGACCCCGATTTCCGCCAGCACTGTCAGCCCCACCATGACCAGCAGCATGACCAGCACGACGTTGCGCACCAGCGGCAGCAGGGTGCGGATGCGGGGGCTGCGCTCCACCAGGCGGCCATGCCGGTCGGTGGTGTTGAGGTAACGCTCGATGGCGCCGCTGATCAATTCCCACACGATCAGCGCGAACACCACCATGAGCACGATGGTCAGCAGGGAGGAGCTGACCCGCTGGCCGAAGGGGGTGCTGAGCCAGCCGAAGCTGTCGACGCCCCAGGCCTGCAGCAGGGTCAGCACCGCCACGATCCACACCACGACCTTGGCCCCCCGGTGCAGGATGGGCAGGTAGCGGTTGGCGCGCGATTCCAGCAGGGGATATTGCCGCTTCAGATCGTCGGGGATGGAGAAGCCGCGCCGGATCAGGCGGTCGGCCCCCTCCATCAGCAAACGGGCCACGATGATGGTGACGACGCTGACCAGCGTGGCGCGGGAAACGAAGCCGAAGCCGCCCTTCACCTCCAGCGCCCAGATGCCGTAGATGGCCACCAGGTAGACGATGGCCAGGATATGCCAGATTTCCGCCAGGCGGCGGCGAACCAGGCCCCAGGCGCTGGGGGCCGGCGGGGCCGCGACCAGGGGGGCGTCGCCGGAAATCTCGGCGGCCAACTGGGCCTCCAGCGCGCCATCCTCGTGCAGATCCTCGGGCTTCAAGGGCTCGCGCCCCCGGATCCAGTCGGCCACGTTCTGCCGGTTCTGCAGCACCAGGATCACCAGCATGATGCCGACGATCAGGCCCACCACCTTCAGCAGCGCCATGTAGGGGCGGGTGGGCAGGCCCAGCTGGTAGGCCACCTGCGCCACGAAATATCCGTACACCGCCGTCAGGGCGATGCGACGCACCCAGATGTAGACATAGTGCGCCGTCTCGTCGCCCACGGGCAGCAGCCGCAGGAAGGGGGCGCCCGGCGACAGAAGGAAGCGGGCGGCCAGCGTCGTGCCCTGGACCAGCAGGCTGGACAGGATGATGCCCAGCGCCGCCATGGCCGCGGGCTTGGGCGGATGGGTCAGGGTCTGCACGCCATAGGCGGCCACGGCGAAGGTCACCATGGGCACCGCGTCCAGCAGCGTGCGGGCCAACAGCAGGCCCATGCGGACCCACAGGTTGCTGGACTGGCGGCGTTCCAGGACGTGGCGGGGCCGGCTCAGCGCCCAGAAGGTGGCCAGCCGGGCCACATAGCCCGCGATGACCACCAGCAGCACCTCGCCGATCAGGATGCCCCACTGCTCGCGCAGCCGGGGATCGGATATCTGCCGGTCGAGCCAGCGGTACGCCTTCGGCAGGTCGAGCAGCGCCTGGCCGGCGGCGGCGATCTCCTCGCTCAACTCCTCGATGCGGTCCGACAGGGCATCCAGCATGCGGGTGCCCAAGGTCTCCACCTCCGACTCCTCCGCCGGTTGGCTGGCCCCGGCGGGAGCGGCGGGGGTGGCGGAAGGCGCGGCGGACGGGACCGAAGGGACGGCGGCGGGTGGAGGAGCGGCAGCCGGAGCGGGCGGATTGGTGGCGGCCAGCAGGCTCAACTGCGCGATCAGCGCGTCGCGGCGCTGCGGGTCCTGCAAGGTCTGCAACAGGGCCGCCGCCTGGGAGGCCGCGATGGGGGAAACGGCGCCGGCGGCATGGGCAGGAACCGGCGCATGCTCCCTGGGCGTCTCCCTGGGCGCCTCTTGGGGCGGCTCCGCCGGGGGCGTTGCCTCATGCGGTGATGGGGCGTCCGGCGTGACGCCATCGGACGGCGGAACCGGTGCCGCCCGGTCCGCTGTGGCATGGTCCGGTGTGGCCGCGTTGGCGGCGGGCGCCTCTGACGTTTGCGCCCCCGCCCCCCGGGAGAGGAGCGACGGCGGCAGGGACGCCAACAGCGCAAGAACAACGGCAAGGAGAGCTTTCCGCATCGTCCGCAACCACCCACTATAGGCAAGACTAAGGAATATGAAGCGGGCGAACGTTAGCCTTAACGGATAGGCCTGCCAACGGTCTGGGCAGGGGAGGTTGCCGTAAAGCACAGGCCCCGAAGCACAGTTCCCCGCAAAATGTTCGCTCGGACGTAGGCAGGCGGGGCAGGGCGCACTATCCTCACTACTGGCGGTTACGCGGATGCGTCCCAGGAATAGCCTGGGGAAGCGGCCGGGCGATCGCGGACACCCCCCCTGCCGTGGCAGCCCCTTATGCGGGAGGACGCCGCTTGATCCAGCCTGATGAGTGACCCGGCGCATGGCCAAGGACAGCCCTGACGACATGATGGCGGAGACCCCCCTGCCCGCGAGCGAGGCACCTGAAAACAAATTGGTGGAAACCAAGCGGGCCTGGGCGCGGGAAGGCCGGCTGTTGACCGGCGCGGCGCCGGCGGCCGACCGGCCCCGCCTGCCCCCGGGCCAACGCCTGGTGACGAGTTGGCCGGTGTTGGACCTGGGCATCCAGCCCGAGGTGGAGGCCACCACCTGGACCCTGACGGTGGATGGGCTGGTCGACCGCCCCTTCACCTGGAGCTGGGCGGACTTTCAGGCCCAGCCGGTGGTCAGCGACACCTCCGACATCCACTGCGTCACCTCATGGTCGCGCTATGACAACCACTGGCAGGGGGTTTCCGCCCGGCACCTGACAGCCTTGGCCCAGCCCCAGCCCGAGGCGGCCCATGTGCTGCTGCACAGCCATGACGGCTATACCACCAATCTCCGCCTGACGGCGTTCGACGACGCCGACGTGCTGCTGGCCACCCACTGGGAGGGCCACCCCCTGACGCGGGAGCACGGCGGACCGGTGCGCCTGGTGGTGCCCAAGGCCTATTTCTGGAAATCGGCGAAATGGATCAGCCGCATCCAGTTCATCAACGACGACACGCCGGGGTTCTGGGAAGTGCGCGGTTACCATAACGAGGGTGACCCCTGGACCGAGCAGCGGTACGGTTGAGGCGCCGCCGATGAAGTTCCAGACCCATCCCCATTCGGCCCATCCCCATTTGGCCCATCCCACCCCGCCCGCGCAGGCGTACCCGCCGGGCGACGCCCCGGGGCAGGCGAGGCCGCGGGCACGGCCAAACGCCCACCACTTCGCCTTCCCCAGCCTGACGGGCGGCCCCCCCATCCGGATGGAGGCCTTCAAGGGCCGGCCGGTGCTGGTGGTGAACACCGCCTCCGCCTGCGGCTACGCCACGCAATACGCGGAGCTGCAAACGCTGTGGACGCTGTTGCGCGGCCGGGGCCTGATGGTTCTGGGCGTGCCATCCAACGATTTCGGCGGGCGGGAACCGGGCAGCGCCGAGGAGATCGCACGGTTCTGCGCCGGCACCTATGGCGTCGACTTCCCGCTGGCGGGTAAGCAGACGGTGATCGGGCCCGCCGCGCACCCCTTCTTCCACTGGGCCGTCAGCAGCGTGGGCGAGGCCGGATGGCCCCGGTGGAATTTCCAGAAATACCTGGTCACCCCGGATGGCCGGCTGGCGGAAATATGGCCGTCGCCCGTACGCCCCCTGGCCGATGTCGTGCTGGAACGAATCCAGGCGCTGCTGAACAAGGCCGGCCTTTAGCCGAAAGCAGGACCGCGATCAGGTCGCCGCCACCAGGCCCATGTCCGGCCACACCCGGTCGGCCGGCATGATGACGCGGGCGGTGGTGCCCATGCCGGGCTCGCTTTCGATCTCCAGGCGGCCGTCGTGCAGCTCCACCAAGGCGCGCACCAGGGGCAGCCCCAGCCCCGCCCCGCCGGTGGTGCGGGTGAGGGGGTTTTCGATCTGGCGGAAAGGTTCCAACGCCCGGCCGATATCCTCCGCCCGCATGCCGATGCCGGTATCGGCCACGGTGATGACCAGGCGCCCCTGGCCATCGATCCCGGCGCCCAGGGTGACGCTGCCGCCCTTCAACGTGAACTTCACGGCATTGGCCAGCAGGTTGGACAGCAGCTGTTTCAACGCCACCTCATCCGCCCGCAGACGGGGCAGGAAGTCGGGATAGTCGGTCTGAAGGTTGATGCCGCCCCGGATGGCCCGTTCCTTCACCACGCGCAGGCAGGAGGCGAAGACCCGGGGCAGGTCGACCATATGCTCGTTCAGTTCGCGCTTGCCGGCCTCGATCTTCGACAGGTCCAGGATGTCGTTGATGAGATCCAGCAGCATGCGGCCGCTGTCATGGATGTCCCGGGCGTATTCGGCATAGGCGGGGTTGCCGATGGGGCCCAGGGACTGGCTGCCGATGATTTCGGAAAAGCCGATGATGGCGTTCAGCGGCGTGCGCAGTTCATGGCTCATATTGGCCAGGAATTCGGTCTTGGACCGGCTGGCGAACTCCGACTGCTCCTTGGCCAGGCGCAACGCCACCTCCGCCCGCCGCCGGTCGGTGATGTCGTCGGCGGTTCCCTGGATGGCGTAGGCCCGGCCGATGCCGTCCAGCAACACCCGGGCGGAGAGGGAGGCCCAGAGGGCGCTGCCGTCCTTGCGCCGGATTTCGGCGGCGAAATCCTGGATGGCGCCCCGTTCCACCACCTCATGCGGAAAATCCACCCGGGCCCGGGCGTCGATGAACAGCTGCGCCCAGGCATCCGTCATGGAATTCGCCAGATCCTCCTCCGACGCGTAGCCCAGCATGCGCACCAGCGCCGGATTGGCGGACAGGAAGGCGCCGCCGACGGTGATGGTGAACATGCCCTCCACCGCGTTCTCATAGATGTCGCGGTACTTGCGCTCGCTGGCGTGCAGGACGGCGTTGGCCTGTTCCAGGCTGTCCATCAGGATGGTGCGGTCGTGGGCGCGGCGGCGGCTGACCATCAGCACAAGGCTGACACCCAAGGTCAGCGCGGCGCCGAACAGGAGGACGGCTTCCACCTCCCATGCCTGCCGGGCCAGACCGGCCTGCAGGTCGCCGGTCATGTCCAGCCACCAGACGCCGTCGCCGATGGAGAGGGCGCGGCTGAACTCGGCGGTGGTGGTGGCGGCATGCCCCGTCTGGACGAAGGCCGCCTCGCCCGCCCGCGACCGCAGGCTGAGCCGCGTCCACAGAGAGGGATCGGCCTGCCCGTCCATGCGCAAGGTCAGCAGGTCGCGCAGGTCGATGCGGGCGACCAGGGCGGCACCGCCGGCGGTGGCGTGCGCCAACAGCAGGCTGGCCCCGTCACCACCCAGGCGCACCGTCACGGCGCCGCCGCCCGCCGGCGTCGCGGCACCCGTCGGGGGACCGCCCTGCGGGGTCGCCGCGACCAGGTCGGCCAGGTCGGTGGGATCGATCTCGGCCCCTGCAGGGCCGGTGCGCTGGGCACGACCGCCCGGCCCCACCCAGGACACCGACCTGATTTCAGGCCGCAGGTCGATCAACAGGGCGACCTGCCGGTCGAATTCCGCCGGGGCGGGGTTGGCGGTCAGGAAATCCCCCTCGGCGCCCAGGGTCGCGCTGATACGGTCCAGGCGCTGCTGCACATGGCGGCTGCGGGAGTCGGCTTCATCCGCCAGCCGGGCCTGGGCGACGCCGGACAGCATGGACTGCACATAAAAGGAGGCAAGGACGGTCAATACAATACCGGACAGCGCGGCCAGAATCGGGCCGCGAGTCAAAAAAAAGACGGCCGGGCGGCGGTGCCGCGCGGTCTCCAACACTGACATCCTGGTACTACCTTTCCGCTTCCCCTTGGATGGGGCCCCCTGCGGCCGTGCAGACCCGCAGAATAAACCCAATCCCAACCCCAAAGAAACAGCAGCGCGTTAACGTGCCGCTGACAAAGGGGTGGAGCCGGCCGGAGATGATGAATGGGGGGCGACGATGAAGCGGGCGACAAGGGCCACCCCGTCCCGCTATACCTGGATGCCGTTGATCACCCCCTGACCGACACCGCCGTGACTGACATTCCAGAAGCGCCCATGGGCGACAGAGCCGCCGCCGGGCCCGGGGCCTCGGACCCCCATGATTATGTGGCCAGCCCCTGCACCCGCGTCTGCCGTATCGACGGCCGCACCGGCCTGTGCGCGGGATGTCAGCGCACGCTGGAAGAGATCACGCTGTGGGGCGGCATGACGGCGGACCAACGCCGCGCCGTTCTGGCATGCCTGCCGGAGCGGCGGCGGGATAAACGCCGGCTGATCCGATGGCGGCGGGGCGAGGGCCCGCACCTGTAAGGCGAACAAGGGAAGGGCGGGTCAGTCCGCCTGGGTGTCCGAGTCGTCGCCACCCCCATCGGCAACGCCGGCGAAGGCGCGGGCGCCCCACATCAGACGTTCGATCTCGCGGATGCGGTCGCCCTGGAGGCGCATGCGCTCGGCATTGACCACATTGCCCGCCGCAGAGCCCGCCGCCGACGCGCCATCAGGGGCCGGGCCACTGGAAGACGGACCGCTGGATGAGGGGCTGCCGGATGCCCTGGGGACCCGCTTGGGGCCGTCCTTCTCGCCGTGATCGTCCACGCCAGCCATCGACCGCCTCATCGACCGGGCGCCACTCCCAAGCCACGGGCGCCCTCTGGTTCATGCAAATATCACGAAGCGTATCATGGCCCCTGGCCCCCCGCATCCGGGAAAGCCCGCCAAATCGTTCGGACAGGGTGATAATAAGTACACGGTGTGACCTGATTTCAACGGTCCCCGCCCTTTCCCTTTCGCAGTAGGCTGCGGCTGGGGTTTTGGTGCGGCGGAAATGTCGCACCCCACCGTCCCCCCATCCCCCGACAGGTATTTAGCGCGAGGCGCTGAATCGACGCTCAATGGCGTCCCACAGCGTGGATTCGATGGCGCTGCCGTTCAGGCGGTTGATTTCCTGAATGCCGGTCGGGCTGGTGACGTTGATCTCGGTCAGGTAGTCGCCAATGACGTCGATGCCCACGAACACCAGGCCCTTGTCGCGCAGCACCCCGCCGATGGCGGCGCAGATCTCGCGCTCACGCTGGGTCAGGTCGGTCTTGGCGGCGCTGCCGCCGGCGTGGAAGTTGGCGCGGGCCTCGCCCTCCTGGGGCAGGCGGCTGACGGCGCCCACCGGTTCGCCATCCACCAGCAGGATGCGCTTATCGCCCTGGCGGATTTCCGGCAGGTACTTCTGCACGATGATGGGCTCCCGATAGAGCTGGGTGAACGTCTCCAGCAGGGCGCCCAGGTTCTCGTCATCCGGCTTCACATGGAAGACGCCGGAACCGCCGTTGCCGAACAGCGGCTTCACGATGATGTCCTTGTATTCCCGCCGGAAGGCGAGAACCTCGTCCTTGGCGCTGGTGATCAGCGTGGGCGGCATCAGGTCGGGGAAGTGGGTGACGAACAGCTTTTCCGGCGCGTTGCGGACGGAGGCCGGGTCGTTCACCACCAGGGTCCGGGGATGCACATGCTCCAGCAGGTGGGTGGCCGTGATGTAGGCCATGTCGAAGGGTGGATCCTGGCGCATCAGCACAACGTCGACGCTGGCCAGGTCCAGGGTTTCCGCCGGGCCGAAGGTGTGGTGGTTGCCCCGTTCCCGCCGCACCTGCAGCGGCCGGGCGGTCGCCACCAGGCGGCTGTGGCGGAAGGCCAGATCCTGGGGCAGGTAGTGGTACAGGGTGTGACCCCGCCGCTGCGCCTCCAGCGCCATCATGAAGGTGCTGTCGGTGTCGATGTTGATGGAGTGCATCGGGTCCATCTGAATGGCAACGGACAGGCTCATCCTCAATCTCCCCCACCCCGGCGTCCGGCGGTGCTTTGGCGTGTGACGGTTTGGACTGTGGCCCCCCGAGGACCGGCCCGGCTGCGGCGCCGATCACAGGGGAAATTACATCGGATCAATTCAGGCGGTTGCGCAGATGCTGCACCAGGGTGGCCGCCTGGTCCAGCAGTTGGGCCGAGGTGCCGGCACGGGCCCCCAGTTCCAGGAAGGTCTCGAACGCGGCGATGGCGGCGGCGATGTGGCCGAGCTGCGCCTGCAACAGGCCGGATTCCCGCCACAGCGGCACCTGGCCCGGCGCCATCAGCAGCATGGCCTCGACCGCCTCGGCCGCCAGGTCGGGCCGTTCGCCGCGCATGTGCAGCAGCTTCACATTGTTGTGCAGGCGCAGGAGGATGTCGCGGTTGCCTACGGGGGCGTAGTGGTCGGGCTCCAGCTCCGCCGCCGTGCCGGAGGTTTGCTTGATCAGGTCGCGCAGGTCGACCACGCTCAGGACCCGCCCGCCGCCGAAGGGGTCGATGATGGCGCGCTCGCCCCCCTGTTCCAGGCGGATGAGGAAATGGCCGGGGAAGTTCAGGCCCACCATGGTCCAGCCCTGGGCGCGGGCGGCGTGGATGTAGAGGATGCCCAGCGCCACCGGCAGGCCCCGCCGCCGGTCGATGACCCGCGCCAGGTTGGCGTTCTGCGGATCCTCATACGTGGCGCTGTCGCCCTCATATCCCATGCGGTCCACCAACACGGCCCGCAGCGCGTCCAGGCATAGGCTGAGGGTCAGCGCCTCCGGCGGCCGGCCGCCCACATGCTCACCCACATGCGCGCCCACTGCGGCCGACAGGGCGGTAAGATGGCGGCGATAATTGGCCAAGCCGCCGTCGGCACCCGACAGGGCGGCCAACGCCAGGGCGGTTTCGGCCAGGTCGATGTCCTCGTCACGCATCTGGCCCACGGCGCGCAGCAGCGCGCGGGCTTGCGCCGGGCCCTTGCCGGCACGGCCGCGTTTTGGGGACAGCAGGCTGGTCACGGACTGGACGCTCCCTCCGGCATCGGTTTCCGGGACATAGCGCATCGCCGGGGCGGGTGTCGACCACCAAAGCCGCCGGAACCCTCAATGAATCCTCATGAGGGCCTGCTACGGGGGGGCGCCGTCCGTCAGGAGGCGCGCCAGGCGTCCGGCCGGTGCAGCGGCCAGCGCCGGGGCCGCACGATCATCAGGTCGAAGCGGATGGCGTGGCGCGCCAGACGGGGCCGGGCGGCGACGTACAGGCCGGCGGCGCGTTCCAGCCGGCGCCATTGCTGAAGGCTGACGGCGCCGTGCCCCAGCTCCTCGCTGGCCCGCGCCTTGACCTCGACGATGGCCAGAAGGTCACCGCGCTGGGCCACGATGTCGATCTCCCCCGCCGGGGTGCGGCACCGGCTGGCCAGCACGCGATAACCCTTCAGCCGCAACGCCAGCCGGCACCATGCCTCCGCCCACCGGCCCAGGCGCTCGCCGGAGCGGCCGTTCAGCGTCTTTCTCGCCAGCCGCTCAGCCCGCGTCATCTTTCGAAATCTCAAGCGCCCGTTGGTAGACCTGCTTGCGCGGGGCGCCGCTGGCCTCGGCCACCGTGGCGGCGGCGTCGCGGACGCTGAGGGTGCGCAGGGCCGCGCGCAGCAGCGCGTCGATGTCCACGGCCTCCTCCCCCGACGCGACGGGCGGGCCGATGACCACCACGACCTCGCCCTTGGGCGGGCCGGCGTCGGCATAGTGGGTGGCCAGCTCGGCCAGGGTGCCGCGCCGCACCTCCTCGAACAGCTTGGTCAGTTCCCGCGCCACCGCCACCTCGCGCCCGCCCAGCACCTGGGCGGCGTCGGCCAGCAGGTCGGCCAAGCGCTGGGCCGACTCGAACAGCACCAGGGTGGCGCGCACCGGCGCCAATTCCTCCAGCGCCGCGCGGCGGGCGCCCGTCTTGTTGGGCAGGAAGCCGGCGAACAGGAAGCGATCGGAGGGCAGGCCGGCTAGGACCAGGGCTGTCAGGGTGGCGCTGGCGCCCGGCAGGTGAGTGACGTGCAGGCCCTGGTCGCGCGCCTCGCGCACCAGCTTGTAGCCGGGGTCGGAGATCAGCGGCGTGCCGGCGTCCGACACCAGGGCGATGGCCTCGCCCGCCGCCATGCGGGCCAGCAGCTGCGGCCGCATGCGGGCGGCGTTGTGCTCGTGATAGGGCAGCAGGGGCTTGCGCACCTGGTAGCGGGCCATCAGCTTGGCCGTCACCCGCGTGTCCTCGCAGGCGATGGCGTCCACGCCCTTCAGCGTTTCCAGCGCGCGCAGGGTGATGTCGCCGGCGTTGCCGATGGGGGTGGCGACGACGTGCAGGCCAGGCGGCGGTTTACGGGACGGGGCACTGCCGCTAGGCTCTGCCCCGTCTGGCGCGGCGTCCCCCTCCAGGGTGTCGTCCTGCGCGTCTTCAGTGTCGTCTTCAGGGGCGTCGCCGGCGTCGACATCGTCGACTGGCGGATGCTGCGGTTTCATGGGATCGACAGGTGGTCCAAAGGGTGGGTTCGCGATGATGTATGCCGGTATGTCTGCCACAGCCAGGGTGGGCAAAACCGCTGCCGGGCTGTTGGCGCTGACCCTGTTGGCCGCCTGCGCCAGCCAGCCCACGGTAACGGCCCCGCCGCCGCAGGCGCAAGCGCCGCGGCAGGCCGCCCCCCAGGCGGCCGCCCCGCAGCCGCAATCCCCCAAGGCCGCCGAGGCCACGCCCGAAGCGCCACCGCCTGCCCCCACCATCCCGGCGGATGAAACGGTGCGCGTGGCCCTGCTGCTGCCCCTGACGGGCAAGGCGGCCAGTCTGGGCGAGGCCATGCAGCAGGCGGCGCAGATGGCGCTGTTCGATACCGCCGACCCGCATTTCCAGCTGCTGATCCGCGACACCCGCAGCACGCCGGAGGGGTCGGTGGCCGCGGCGCAGGAGGCGCTGGCCGCCGGGGCCACCCTGCTGATCGGGCCGGTCTACGGGGTGGACGCCAAAGCGGTGACCCCGGTGGTCGGCACGGTGCCGGTGTTGAGCTTTTCCAACGACGCCACGGTGGCGGACACCCACGCCCCCGCCGGTGGCACCTGGGTGCTGGGCTTCCAGCCGCAAGACCAGGTGGCCCGGGTGGTCAGCTACGCCGCCAGCCATGGCCTGACGCGCCTGGCCCTGTTGGCCCCGGTGGGCGGCAATGGCGACATGGTGGAGCAGGCCATGCGCGACGCCGCGTCCAAGGCCGGTGCCGACGTGACCACCGCCGCGCGCTATCA
This sequence comes from Nitrospirillum goiasense, assembly GCF_034427435.1. NCBI lineage: Bacteria > Pseudomonadati > Pseudomonadota > Alphaproteobacteria > Rhodospirillales > Azospirillaceae > Nitrospirillum > Nitrospirillum goiasense. The sequence goes on from NZ_JAXQNP010000002.1 coordinate 814,812, forward strand.
GCCGACGCAGAAGGACGTCAGCGAGACCATCAAGCGCCTGTCCAACTTCGAGCAGCGCCACGCCCAGATGGCGGCCGCGCGCGACGCGGCCGCCAGCAAGGACGGAAAGGCGGCGGCCGCCGTGGACGACCTGCCCTTCCAGGCCATCCTGATCGCGGAGGGCGGACAGCGGCTGAAGGAGGTGGCGCCCCTGCTGCCCTTCTTCAACATCGATCCCGGCCCCGTCCGCTTCCTGGGCACGGGCCAGTGGGACGAGCCGGGCATCGGGCGCGAGCCGTCGCTGGTCGGCGGCTGGTACGCCAGCGCGGCGCCGGACGCGCGGCAGGGCTTTGAGAAGCGCTTCAACGACGTGTACGGGCAGCGCCCGCCGCGGCTGGCCACCCTGGCCTATGACGCGACGGCGCTGGCCGCGGTGCTGGCCAAGGCCCACAAGGCCTATGTGCGGGAAAACCTGACGGACCCCAACGGTTTCGCCGGCATCGACGGCGTGTTCCGGCTGCTGCCGACCGGCCAAGTGGAACGGGGCCTGTCGGTGCTGGAGGTCACCCGGACCGGCGTCACCGTCGTGGACCCCGCCCCGACCAGCTTCACAGCACCCGCAGCACCCGCGCCGAACCCCGGTTCCTGACAGCCGGGATCAGCGGAGTACCGCGGCGTCCCCGGCCATATCCGGGGATGCCTGGTCCTGGGCCAGGGATCGTCGGGTAGCAGCGGCGGCCAGTTCGAACCAGGCCAGGCGCGCCACGCGGGCGGCGGCCGAGCGGTCAGTGTCGCGGCGAAGGTCCACAGGGATGACGCCCGAACCCAGAGAGCCGGCGGGCGCCTGCGCGGAGCCGGCCTTCATGCCGGCGAGGGAGAACCGATCCAAACCATGCTCCATCGTCATGTCTGCCCCACCTCAGGTGGGCGCCGGTTCACGTGCTGTTAATCAGATTGTGACCGAGATGACGCGTCGGCGGTAGCGAAATTATCCTTAAAAATTGGTTAAAATGGTGCGCAGGTGCGAAAGCCGCTCCACCTGCGGTCGCCCGGCGGCGTGCGTCAGCGAAGCGTGCGCCGGGGAAAAAGCTGGGTCAGCAGGAATAACGCGGCCGCAGCAACCACCACCGCCGGACCCGCCGGCAGATCGGCCCGGAACGATGCGCCCAGGCCCCCGCAGACCGACAGCGCGCCGATCAGGGCGGCCAGGGCGGCCATGACTTCCGGCGTGCGGGCGAATCGGCGGGCACAGGCGGCGGGGATGATCAGCAGCGCCGTGATCAGCAGCACGCCCACCACCTTCATGGCCAACGCGATGGTGGCGGCCATCAGCATCATGAAGCCCAACTGGGTGGCCAGGACGGGCACCCCCTCCACCCGGGCCAAATCCTCGCTCACCGTCATGGCCAGCAGGGGCCGCCACAGCCAGGCCAGCAGGACCAGCACCACGACCCCGCCGCCCCAGATCCAGGCCAGGTCCCCGCCGCTGACGGCCAGGATGTCACCGAACAGATAGGACATGAGGTCCACCCGCACCGTCTGCAGCAGGGCGACGGCGATCAAGCCCAGGCTGAGGGTGGTGTGGCTGAGCAGGCCCAGCAGCGTGTCGGTGGCCAGCTTGCGCTGGCGCTGCATCAGGACCAGGACGCCGGCCAGCACTAGCCCGACCAGCGCCACCGCCAGCATCAGGTTGATGCCGGCCACGAACCCCAGCGCGATGCCCAGCAGGGCGGCATGGGACAGGGTGTCGCCGAAATAGGCCATGCGCCGCCAGACGACGAAGCAACCCAGGGGGCCGGCCACGAGGGCGACGCCCACACCACCGGCCAGCGCGCGCAACAGGAAATCATCCATGGGTGGGGTGGTCCTTGGTGGCGGCGGGGCCGGAGGGCGCGGGGGACGCCTGGTCGTGCGTGTGCTGGCATCCCGGTGGGGCGGCGCCATGGCTGTGCGGGCCGGCGGAGGACAGCCAGGCCGGAACAGCCATGGGGTCCCAGGCGCCCCCCGGGATGCCGAACAGGGCCTGGAAGTCGGGATGCCGGCGGACGTCCTCGGGACGGCCGGCGCAGCAGACATGACCGTTCAGGCAAACCAGGCGATCAGTGCCGGACAGGGCGTGGTTGAGGTCATGGCTGACCATCAGCACGCCACAGCCGTGACGGCGGCGGATGGCGTTGATCAGGGCGTACAGCGTGGCCTGGCCCGCGACGTCCACCGCCTGGGCCGGCTCATCCAGCACCAGCAGATCGGGGCGGCGCAACAGGGCGCGCGCCAGCATCACCCGTTGCAGTTCACCGCCCGACAGGGATTGGACGGCACTGCCGGCCAGGCCGGCGGCCCCCACCTCGCCCAAGGTTTCCGCCACCGCCGCCTCCGTCACCGGCCCCCAAAGGGAAAGCAGGCGGCGCACGGTCAGGGGCAGGGTGGCATCCACGGCCAGGCGCTGCGGCATATAGCCGATACGCAAGCCCGGCTTGCGCCATACCGTGCCGCCGCTGGGCCGCTGCAAACCCAGCACGGCGCGCAGCAGGGTGGACTTGCCCGCGCCATTGGGGCCCACCAGGGTCACGACCTCGCCCGCCGAGACGGTAAGGTCCACCGACTGCAGCACCGTCCGCCGGCCGAACTGCACGGTCAGCCCGGCGGTCTTGATAAGCGGTTCGGCTGGCGACATGTGTGGGACCTGTTGGCGGGGCGAGCCTGCGACTCAGCGGGGGACGAGCCTGCGGCGCGGGTATGTGTGCCCCCCGGCTTTACGGCATCCGAACCGACTTGACAAATGTTATAGTATAACATCACTTGCCGGCCACAACCGCCCCGGCGCCCTTACACCGGTTGGAATTCCCATGGTTTCTGTCCGCATCCTGCCCCTGGTCGCCCTGCTGTGGCTGGCGGTCGCCGCCCCGTCGCAGGCCCAAACCCAGCAGGGGACGGCGTCTCATGCCCCGCAGGTGGTTGCCAGCGTCAAGCCCGTGCATTCCCTGGCGGCGGCCCTGATGCAGGGGGTCGGCCAGGGGGGCGACACTCCCAGATTGCTGGTCGACGGCACGGCCAGCCCGCACAGCTTCAGCCTGAAGCCGTCGGACGCCGCCGCCTTGTCCCGGGCCGACATCGTGTTCTGGATGGGCCCGACGCTGGAGCCGTTCCTGGTGAAGCCGCTGGCCAACCTGGCGCGCGGCGCGCACATCGTCACCCTGATCGAGGCGCCGGGACTGCGCCCCCTGGCCCTGCGCACCGCCGGCGCCTGGGCGGAGGGCGACGACCATGGCCATGTGGTGGCGGCCGTGGCGGGGGGCGCCGCCGATACCCAGATCGACGGCCATGCCTGGCTGGACCCGGCCAACGCCAAGGCCATGGCCCGCGCCATGGCGGACGCGCTGATCCAGCAGGACCCCGCCGACGCCGCCCGCTACCGCGACAACCTGGCCAAGCTGCTGCGGGACCTGGACGCGCTGGACCAGGAGATCGGCGGCATCCTGGCCCCCGTCAGCGGCAAGCCCTTCGTCGTTTTCCATGACGCCTTCCATTACCTGGAGGCGCGCTATCGCCTGGACGGGGTGGGCGCCATCACCCTGAACCCCGAGGTTCGGCCCGGCGCCGCGCGCCTGAGCCAGCTGCGCGCCCGCATCCAATCGTCCGGCGCCGCCTGCGTCTTCGCCGAACCGCAGTTCGACACGGCGCTGATCGCCGCCCTGGTGGACGGAACCAAGGCCAAGCGCGGCGTCCTGGACCCCGAGGGCGCGCTGCTGCCGCCCGGCCCCGACCTCTACGCCACGCTGATGCGCGCCAACGCCCATGCCCTGGCCGGCTGTCTCGGCGGATAAGCTGTGATAAGACCGCCCCCACGAGAGCTTCAGCGGTGGGGATAGGATCATGCGGATCGGGATCGTGGGCTGCGGCGGCCGGATGGGCCGCATGCTGATGCGGGAGGTGCTGGGCACCCCCGGCGCCACCCTGTCGGGCGGCACCATGCGCCCCGGCAACCCCGATTTGGGCCGGGACCTGGGCACGCTGGCCGGCCTGGAGCCCGCCGGCCTGGTTTCCAGCAGCGACGTGGATGCCCTGTTCGCCGCCAGCGACGCGGTCATCGACTTTACCACCCCGGCCGGCACCGCCGTCCATGCGGGCCTGGCCGCGCGGCACGGCACCGCCCTGGTGGTGGGCACCACCGGGCTCAGCCCTGACCAGCAAGCCGCCATCGACACGGCGTCGGGGCAGGCGGCGGTGGTGCAGGCGCCCAACATGAGCCTGGGTGTGAACCTGCTGCTGGCCCTGGTGCAGGACGTGGCCCGCACGCTGGGGCCCGACGTCTGGGATATCGAGATCGTGGAGATGCACCACCGCCACAAGGTGGACGCGCCGTCGGGCACCGCGCTGGGCCTGGGCCGCGCCGCCGCCGCCGGCCGGGGCGTGGAGCTGGACACCGTGTCCGACCGGGTGCGTGACGGCCACACCGGCGCGCGGGAGGCCGGGCACATCGGCTTCGCCACCCTGCGCGGCGGCGACGTGGTGGGCGACCACACCGTCATCTTCGCGGCCGAGGGCGAGCGCATCGAGCTGACCCACAAGGCCGGCAGCCGCGCCATCTTCGCCCGGGGTGCGGTGCGCGCCGCCATCTGGGCCGGGGCCAAGGGGCCCGGCCTCTACAGCATGCGCGACGTGCTGGGGCTGTAAGGCGGCGGCATCACCGCCACCGGCCGAAAACTTAACTTAATTGACCCGCCGAGGGCTGAGGGCGACAGTCGGGGCGGGAGTAACCACGCCTCGGATGCCATGCCGTGAAGGAAAAAGAACTGCGCATGGCCCTCGTCTGCTACGGCGGGGTGTCGTTGGCCGTCTACATGCATGGCGTCACCAAGGAACTGTTGAAGCTGGCCCGCGCGTCGCGGGTGTTCCACGGCACCCATGATCCCCGGCTGCGCACCCAGGGCAGTTACCAGGCGCTGCAGGACGATCTGGCCCGCCGCATCGGCTACAGCAGCGGCAGCGCCCTGGGCGCCAGCCAGACCCCGGACACGGAGGAGGTCTACGTCGCCCTGTTGCAGGAGGTGGGCGCCCACATCGACCTGCGCATCGTCATCGACGTCATCGCCGGATCGTCCGCCGGCGGCATCAACGGCGTGCTGCTGGCCCGCGCCCTGGCCCACGACCTGGACCTGGACGCCCTGACCGCGCTGTGGCTGGAGGAGGCGGACGTCACCCAGCTGATGGTCGAGGACGGGCGGGCGACGAAATGGAGCAAGTGGTTCCTGAAGCCCTTCCTGGCCTATGGCCTGGGGCGGCTGATGCGCCTGGCGCCGGACGACGAGATGCGCTGGAAGCTGTCGATGTTCGTGCGCTCCCGCTGGTTCAAGCCGCCCTTTGACGGCATGCGGCTGATGGAGATGCTGCTGGACGCGGCCACCGCCATGGGCCAGCCGGTCAGCCCCTATGCCTCGCTGCTGCCGGCGGGGCAGTCGCTGTCCCTGTTCGTCACCGTCACCGACTTCCACGGCTTCCTGCAGCGCATCCCCGCCCATGACCCGCCAGCGGTGGAGGAGCGGGAGCATCGCCACGTCCTGAAGTTCCATTACCGCCGCTGGCCCGGCGGCCGGGTGGACACGGATTTCGGCGAGGGCTCCATCCCCGGTCTGGTGTTCGCCGCCCGCGCCACCTCCTCCTTCCCCGGCGCCTTCCCGCCCGCCCACCTGCGGGCGCTGGACGGGCTGTTGGCGCGGCGGGGCCGGGACTGGCCGGACCGGGACCGCTTCCTGAAGCGCAATTTCCGCCGCTACACCGCCGCCGGCGTCGACCCGGGGCGCATCAGCTTCATCGACGGCAGTGTGCTGAACAACAAGCCCTTCGCCGAGGCCCTGCGCGCCATTTCCGGCCGCCCGGCCTACCGCGAGGTCGACCGCCGGCTGATCTACATCGACCCCGACCCGGCCCACCTGAAGCGGGTGGCGCGGGCGGAAACGCCCGGCTTCTTCCGCACGCTGAAGGGGGCGCTGTCCGACATCCCGCGCAATGAGCCGGTGCGCGACGAGCTGGTGTCCATCGACCGCAACAACGCCCGCATGCGCCAGCTGCGCTCCGTCATCGAGGCGGCGCGGCCTGGTATCACCCAGCTGGTGCATGAGGTGGTGGGGGGCGAGACGCCGGCGGAACTGACCTACGCCCAGGTCCACGACTGGCGGGAGATCGCCAACGGCCGCGCCGCCAAGGAGGCCGGCTTCGCCTATGAGGCCTATGTCCGGCTGAAACTGACCTCCGTCCTGGATGCCCTGGGGCGGCTGGTGGCGGTGGGATGCGGCTATCAGCCGGGCACGGCGGCGGCGCGCCAGGCGACGGACGCCTTGCACGCCTGGGCGCAGGCCACCGGCATCACGCCCGACCAGGTGACGACCTGGGGCCCAGAGCGGGAGGAGGCGCGGGAGGCGGCGGGGGGCACCGGCGACACGGCCGAGGCCGACGCCCCGCCCTGGGTCCGCTTCCTGCTGGCCTTCGACGTGGGCTTCCGCGGCCGGCGCCTGCGGTTCGTCATCCGCGCCCTGAACGAGCTGTACGCCCGGTTGGACGAGGACGGGTTCACCGATGTCACCGCCCGCGACCTGGATGACATCAAGGCCAACCTATACGACTGCCTGGAGCGTCTGCGCGTCTATGAGTCCGGGGCCTTCCTCAACGCCGATGAGCGCGAGGCCCTGGCCGTGCCCTTCGTCGAGCCGCTGGCCATGGGCCGTTCGCCCGATTTGGCGGCGGTGAATCGTGTCATGTGGGACCTGGCCCGGCGCATTGACCTGAACGCCATCAACCAGCAGGTGGACGAGATTTTCGCGCTGATGGGCCTGAACCTGCTGGGCCTGGCGGCGCGGCGGGAACTGTTCGTGGCCTATGTCGGCTTCGCCTTCTGGGACGTGCTGACCTTTTCCATCAGCGGCTGGCGCGAGCTGGACGACCTGGAGGAGGTGCGGGTGGACCGCATCAGCCCGGACGACGCCCGCTTCTGCCAGGCGATGGGCGGCGCCATTCCCCTGAAGGGGCGGGAGATCAACCATTTCGGCGCCTTTTTCAGCCGCGCCCACCGGGAAAGCGATTATCTGATGGGCCGGCTGCACGCCGCCGACCGGCTGGTGGATCTGGTGCTGGACGCGGCGGGCCATCCGCCGGGGGTGGACGGGGCCGGCCTGAAGCGCCGCCTGTTCGCCGCCATCGCCCGCACCGAACGCGAGCGCCTGGGCGAACGCTCCCCCGCCCTGCGCTGGCTGGAAGGGTTGCTGGCGGAGGGCGGTTAGAGCGGAACGCGATCAGGTGTAGTCACCTGATCGTGTAAATCCGCTCTATCATGAACAGGTTAAGAGCGAGATGCGATCAGACATGATCGCATCTCGCTCTAAAAGCCGCCGTTCTTGTGCCGGGCGAGCGCGTCACTGAGGGTGCTGGCCACCCGCACCCGTTCCTCCATGGGCAGGAAGCTGCCCACCACCAGGCGCTTGCCGTGGCTGGTCAGCACCACCTGGCTGTCATGCCGGGCGGGGTCGTCCATATGCACGCGCAGCCAGTAGGGAACGAAGGACCAGCGGCGGCTGGGGCGACGGGGTTCCACCCGCTCCACCGTCAGGGCCTGATCGGTCAGCTCCACCCGCTCATACAACCGGGCGGAGCGGTAGCTGGCGCGGAAGGCCAGGTAGATCACCAACACGTCCACGCCGCAGAAGCCGATGACGGGCCAGGCGCCGCGCAAGTAGAAGACCAGGCCCACGCCGAAACTGACCGCCGCCACGACGCCCATGAGGATGCGGAACCCCATCGGCGACAGGCTGCGGTGGGGCCGCAGGATGACGCTGAGCCAAGTCTGCCTCAGGGTGGTTTCGTCATGGATCATGGACAAAACAGTAGGGCGGCCCACCTACCCGGTAAAGGCCGCCCCCTGTCAGGGCTCAAGCGCGGGCCATGACCCAGGCGCTGGGGTCCTTAGCTTCGCGCGTCTCAGCTTCGGGTGATCGAAATGCCACCGTCCACAAGCTGGGCCGTGCCGGTGACGAAGGACGAGTCGTCCGAGGCCAGGTACAGAACGGCGCGGGCCAGTTCCGCCGGCTGGCCGGCGCGGCGCAGGGCATGGGCGTTGTTCAGCCAGTCGCGCTTCTCGGCCGTGTCGTTGGCGGCGTGATACATCTCGGTCTCCACCGCCCCCGGCAGCACGGCGTTGACCCGCACGCCCTGGGGGCCGAACTCGGCCGCCAGCGCCTGGGTCAGGCCGATCAGGCCGGACTTGCTGGCGGAATAGGCGGCCAAGCCGGGGAAGGAGAAGGTGTAACCGACGAAGGTGGAGGTGAAGATGACCGAACCGCCGCCGTTCTTCACCATCTGGCCGATCTGGTGCTTGGCGCCCAGGAAGGGACCGGTGAGGTTGACGGCCAGGGTGTTGGTCCAGCCGGCCTCGCTCACCTCCGTGCTGGGCCCGGCCTCACCCAGGGTGCCGGCGTTGTTGAAGGCGATGTCCAGGCGGCCGAAGCGCGTCACCGCCAGCGCCACCAGGGCCTGATTGTACTCCTCATGCTGGACGTCACCGGCCAGCGCCACGGCCTGGCCGCCGGCGGCGATGATCTCGGCCACCAGGCTATCCAGTTCCGCCTGGCGGCGGGCACCGACGACGACCTTGGCGCCTTCCGCGGCGAACAGCTTGGCGGTGGCGCGACCGATGCCTGAGCTGGCGCCGGTGATGAGGGCGACCTTGTTCTGTAAACGAGCCATTTTTCACTCTCCGATGCTGGGATCGGCGCGACCACCGCGCCGCTGACGAACCAAGGATTACCCTTCAGCCTCCCTTGCATCGATGGGGTGAAAATGAGTTTATGATTCAGTTTTGCTGAATAATTCTGGTAGGGCGCCATGGACAGGCTGCGCGCGTTCGAAGTGTTCGCCACGGTGGTGGCCAGGGGCGGTTTCGCCAAGGCGGCGGACGCCCTGAACACCTCCCCCGCCAACGTCACCCGCTATGTCAACGAGCTGGAGGGCTACCTGGGCAGCCGGCTGCTGAACCGCACCTCGCGCCGGCTATCGCTGACCGAGGCGGGGGAGGCGCTGTACGAGCGCGCCCAGACCATCCTGGAGGAGGTGGCGGAGGCGGAGGCGCTGGCGTCCGCCACCACGCTGAAGCCCAGGGGGCGGCTGCGGGTGAACGCGCCGCTGAGCTTCGGCGTGGGGCACCTGGCGCCGCTGTGGCCCCGCTTCATGGCGCGATATCCCGACGTGCTGCTCGACGTCGCCCTGACCGACCGGGTGGTGGACATGGTGGAGGAGGGGTTCGACCTGGGCATCCGCATCTCGCGCGGCGGGTCGCCCACCTACGCCGCCCGCAAACTGGCGACCTCGCGCAACGTGCTGTGCGCCTCGCCCGACTACCTGGCGCGCCAGGGCGTTCCCGCGACGCCGTCGTGCCTGGCCAACCATGCCCGTATCGCCTACAGCTACACCGGCGTGCCGGAGGACTGGGTGCTGCTGGACCCGGAGGGCAAGCCGGTGACGGTGCGCATCCCCATCCGCCTGCTGACCAACAACGGCGACACCGCCCGTGCGGCCGCCCTGGCCGGACAGGGCATCATCTGGCAACCCACCTTCCTGATCGGCGATGATTTGCGCGCCGGCCGCCTGGTCCCGGTGCTGCCCGACCACCGCATCCCCGATATCGACATCCTGGCCGTCTATCCCAGCCGCCGCCATGTCAGCGCCAAGGTCCGCGCCCTGATCGACTTCCTGGCCGACGCCTTCCACGGCACCCCGGCCTGGGAGTGCCACTCCGGCGACACCGCTTGATCGAACCATGGCGCCGCCCGTAGATTTGCCGGCCCGCCAGACGACTGGGCGTGAATAAACCTAGGCCGCGACCGCGGCCGCCGGAGCTTTCTGGGAAGCGTCAGCGGACTGGAAAGCGAGGACAAGCCAAGAGGCGGATGCCCCGCCGGCGTTTGAGGCCCCGAACATGAAACGCGCGACCATCGAAGAGTTCTTCCGCCGGCTGGCGGAGCGGGACCCCGAGCCGAAGACGGAGCTGGAGTACGTCAACCCCTACACCCTGCTGGTGGCGGTGGTGCTGTCGGCCCAGGCGACGGATGTCGGCGTGAACAAGGCCACCAAGGCGCTGTTCCAGATCGCCGACAACCCGGCGGCCATGGTGGCGCTGGGGGAGGCGACGGTGCGCGACCATGTGAAGACCATCGGCCTCTACAAGACCAAGGCCGCCAACGTCATCCGCCTGTCGGAAATCCTGTTGGAAAAGCACGGCGGCCAGGTGCCGCGCAAACGCGAGGACCTGGAGGAACTGCCGGGCGTGGGCCGCAAGACGGCCAACGTGGTGCTGAACGTGGCCTTCGGGGAACCGACCATCGCCGTCGACACCCATATCTTCCGCGTGTCCAACCGCACCGGCCTGGCGCCGGGCAAGACGGTGGAGGCGGTGGAGGAAAAGCTGGTGAAGGTGGTGCCCAAGGCCTATCGCCTGCACGCCCACCATTGGCTGATCCTGCACGGACGCTATGTCTGCAAGGCGCGCAAGCCGGACTGCGCGGTGTGCGGCGTCATCGACCTGTGCGCCTATGAGGCCAAGACGGTCCTGACGGCCTGAACCAACTCAGGGCTGAAACCGTTCCGGAAGTGAAATGGGCCAGCCCATGCCTGGGCCGGCCCATCATCAATCACCTTGCAGGGATGGGATCAGGCGTCGGCGCCGGGGGCGACGACGGCCTCCACTTCCTTCACCGGGCGGGCGCGGGACTCACCCGTCAGCGTCTCGATGGTGCCGACGAGCAGGCCGCCCTGCTCCACCTCCAGCACGCCGTAGCGGATGTTGCCCTGGATACGGCCGGTGGAGCGGACGCGCAGGGTGCCGCGCACGGAAATATCGCCCTCGAAACGACCGCCGATGTCAGCCTCGTCGATCTCGACGGAGCCCTTGAACAGGCCGCTGTCCGTCACCTCGATGGCCCGGCCCTCGCGCAGCTTGGCCTCGACCGTGCCTTCCACCACCAGGATGTCGCAGGCGGCGATTTCACCCGACAGGGAGATTTCACGACCGACGATCAGTTTGCGCATGTCATTGGTAGGCAAGGGTGCGTTTCCTTCAGTACCGGTGGGCGCGACACGCCGGGGCGGCGTGCCCGGAATTTCCACGACGCGGCGCGGAATGTCACTACGAAAACCACCGGTGGCGGCACCCGCCGGCGCCGGGGTCGCGGGCGTCGGCGGCACCTGCGTGGCGCCGCCGCCCAGGCCAAGCGAGGGCTGGCCCGGCGTCGGGGCGGAGCCGGGCGTCGGCGTCTTGAACTGCATGTTGATCCCCTTGTCTGAGGGCCCCCGGTTGGCCGCGGCCAAGGTCGAAGGCTCCGGTTCGGTAACGGGTTCCACGGCCGGGGGGGCCGGGGGCGTGGGCTCAGCCACCGGAACGGGCGTGCGAAGGTCGGCCGGCTTGGCCGGGTCGCCGCCAACGGGGCCCAGGGTCGGTCGGTTACGTCGGAACATTGGCGTTGTCCCCAAATCTTCGTGTCGCGCGGCCAACCTGGCCCCGATGAGGGACAGGCCGGTCGTTCAAGGTCGTTTTTTATGAGTTCGCCCGGGATGCGCCCGGCTGCGGACCCCGCGTTCCGCCCGCCGGCGAGAACCCGCCGAAAAGGTGGAGCATGAAGGCCGTCGCCAGAACCGGCGCGAACAGATTCACAACAGGCAGCAAGGAAATAAAGGCAATAATGAGGCCCGCGCAAAAAATCCGCCCCTTGTAACGCAGACGGAGTAGACGGGCCTGATCGGACGGCATGCGGCGCACCGCCACCTGGTCGAAATACTGCCGCCCCAGCAGGAAGCCGTTGGCCAACGGATAGGCGACGGCACCCACCGGCGGCAAAAGCCACAACGGCAGCACGGCCACGTTGACGACGATGAGCAGGGCGGTGAAGCGCAGCGCGATCGCCGTCTCCTCCCACAGGCTGGCGTCGCGGGGGGGCGGCAATTGGGGGTACCACCGGCGCTCTACGGCCCGGGCCACCGGCTCCACCAGCATGCCGGCGACAGCCGCCACCACAACCAGGAAGAAGTACCAGGCGAGGGCCACGACACCCAGGGCGCCGGCCACGGTGACCAGCGGGTCCAGCCAGGGATTGCCAGTGGGGTGCAGGCGGTCCAGCCCGAAAGAAACCAGGACGCCCAGCGCGACGAAGGACAGCAGCGTCAGGACGAAGGAACGGACCATCACCCGCAGCAGGGCGGGATCGAGGGCCTGGGCCAGGGTGCGGAAGAGGGCGCGTATCATCAACATCCTAGGTAATATGCCCCCGCGCTTGCCGCAAGCCGCCCCATCTCTATACTGCGCGCCAAGTTTCTTGCCGACCCGGAGGATTTTAAGTGACGGCTGAATTGGATGTGGTGGGGATCGGCAACGCGATCGTCGACGTGATCACGCAGACGACGGATGCCTTCCTGGGCGAAAACAGCCTGGACAAGAACAGCATGCGGCTGATCGACACGGTCGAGGCCGAGGCGCTGTACGCCAAGATGGGGCCGGGCATGGAGATGTCGGGCGGCTCCGCCGGCAACACCATGGCGGGCATCGCCATGCTGGGCGGCAAGGGCGCCTTCATCGGCAAGGTCGCGAACGACCAGTTGGGCCGCGTCTACCGCCATGACATCGAGGCCGTGGGCTCGCGCTTCGTCACCACCGACCTGACGGACGGCACGCCCACCGGCCGCTGCCTGATCCTGGTGACGCCGGACGCCGCGCGCACCATGAACACCTATCTGGGCGCCGCCGTCCGCCTGACCCCGGAGGATATCGACCCGGCGCTGATCGCTTCGGCCCAGGTCACTTACATGGAGGGCTATCTCTGGGACCCGCCGGCGGCGAAGGAGGCGTTCCTGAAGGCGGCGTCGGCCGCCCACGGCGCCGGCCGCAAGGTGTCGCTGTCCCTGTCGGACGCCTTCTGCGTGAACCGCCACCTGGACAGTTTCCGCGACCTGGTGGCCGGGCATGTCGACGTGCTGTTCGCCAACGAGGCGGAGATCACCGCCCTGTATGGCACCGACTTCGACCAGGCGGTGCAGGCGGTGCGCGGCCAGGTGGCCGTGGCCGCCCTGACCCGCAGCGAGAAGGGGGCCGTCATCGTCACCCCCGATGAGATCGTGACCGTGCCGGCCGCCCCGGTGGCCAAGGTGGTGGACACCACCGGCGCCGGCGACCTGTTCGCCTCGGGCTTCCTCTACGGCTATACCCGGGGGCGGGACATGGCGGCCTGCGGCCGCATGGGCGCCCTGTGCGCCGCCGAGATCATCAGCCATTACGGCGCGCGCTCGCAGGCCGACCTGGGCCAACTGGTGGCCGGCGTCTGACCGCCCTGGCGGGAACGGGTATGGCGGGAACGGGTACGCCGGTTGCGCCGCTATACCTTGTCCCAGCTTTTTTTCGCAGGTGCACTCGCATAGACTGCGCCGCGCCGGCCCCCTCGGGGCCGATCCCATCATCACGGTTCAACCGTTTGTCGTGACGCAAAGGCAACTTCCATGGACATGAGCAAGATCCCGGTCGGCAAGAACGCCCCGTGGGACATCAACGTCGTCATCGAGATCCCGCAGGGCGGTCAGCCGGTGAAGTACGAGGTGGACAAGGACTCGGGCGCCATCTACGTCGACCGCTTCCTGCACACGGCCATGTACTACCCGGCCAACTACGGCTTCGTGCCGCACACCCTGTCCGGCGACGGCGATCCGGCCGACGTGCTGGTGGTCAGCAACACCCCCGTCGTCCCGGGCGTGGTGCTGCGCTCGCGCCCCATCGGCGTGCTGCTGATGGAGGACGAGGCCGGCATGGATGAGAAGATCCTGGCCGTGCCGGTGGACAAGCTGCACAGCTTCTACACCAACGTCAGCAGCTACAAGGACCTGCCGGAGATCCTGGTGGAGCAGATCGCCCACTTCTTCGAGCACTACAAGGACCTGGAAAAGGGCAAGTGGGTGCGCATCGTCCGCTGGGGCGACGCCGACGAGGCCGCCAAGATGATCAGCGACGCCATGGAGCGCTACAACGCCCAGAAGTAAGCCTGGCTCCGCGCCAAGGATGGAGGGGGCGGTGCCGCAGGGTGCCGCCCCTTTTTCATGGCGCTGAGCCCGGCACCCTTGGTCCGGGCGGCCAATGGGGCTAGGCTTCCGGAAACCTTGAGACATGTCATGGCCCTGCCGCGCGAGGCTGCTATGGTCGGGTCCCACGCCCAATGACGGCAGAGGACAGAGGGAAGGCCGCATGACCATCCGCAACCTGCACCACCTGTTCAAGCCGTCGTCCATCGCCATCATCGGCGCCAGCCGACGACCCCAGACAGTGGGCGCGGTCGTCGCCCGCAACCTGTTCGGTGGCGGCTTCGACGGGCCCATCATGCCCGTGAACGCGGACGAGCGCTCCATCGAGGGGGTGCTGACCTACCCCGACGTGGCCTCGCTGCCCGTGGTGCCGGACCTCGCGGTCATCTGCACGCCACCCGCCACCGTGCCCGACCTGATCCGCCAGTTGGGGGAGCGCGGCACCAAGGCGGCCGTGATCATCACCGCCGGCTTCGCCGAACTGGGCGATGTGGGCAAAGCGCTGCAACAGCAGGTGCTGGATGCCGCCAAGCCCCACCTGCTGCGCGTGCTGGGGCCCAACTGCCTGGGGGTCATGGCGCCGGGCAACGGCCTGAACGCCAGCCTCGTCCATGTGCCGCCGCTGAAGGGCGACATCGCCCTGCTGGCGCAGAGTGCCGCCGTCGTCACCTCCATCGTCGATTGGGCGACCCCGCGCGGCATCGGCTTTTCCCACCTGGTGTCGCTGGGCGGCATGGCCGACGTGGATTTCGGCGACCTGCTGGACTTCATGGCCCAGGATGGGCACACCCGCGCCATCCTGCTGCATGTCGAGGCCATCGCCCACGCGCGCAAGTTCATGTCGGCCGCCCGCGCCGCCGCCCGGGCCAAACCCGTCATCGTCATCAAGGCCGGCCGCTCGGACGAGGCGGCGCGCGCCGCCAGCTCGCACACCGGGTCGCTGGCGGCGGCGGACGCCATCTATGACGCCGCCTTCCGCCGCGCCGGCATGCTGCGGGTGGGGGAGCTGGGCGAGCTGTTCGACGCGGTGGAGACGCTGGCCACCGGGGTGCAAATCAAGGGCGACCGCCTGGCCATCCTGACCAACGGCGGCGGCATGGGCGTGATCGCCACCGACAGCCTGATCGAGCAGGGCGGCCGGCTGGCCCAGTTGTCGCCCGAGGCCATCGCCCGGCTGGACAGCCTGCTGCCCCCGACGTGGAGCCATGGCGACCCCATCGACATCCTGGGCGACGCCACCGGCAAGCGTTATGCCGACGCGCTGTCCATCCTGCTGGAAGAGAAGGGCTGCGACGCCGTCCTGGTGATGAACTGCCCCACCGCCGTGGCCGACAGCGGCGAGGCGGCGCGCGCCGTGATCGAGACGCTGCGCGGCAAGCGCTTCCCCGTGCTGGCCAACTGGCTGGGGGAGGGGGCGGCGGTCGAGGCGCGGCGCCTGTTCGCCGCCAACCGCATCCCCAGCTACCAGACCCCGGACGAGGCGGTGCGCGCCTTCATGCACCTGGTGCGTTATCGCCGGAACCAGGATGAGTTGATGGAGGTGCCGTCCACCGTGCCCGACCAGTTCGTCTATGACGGCGTGGCGGCGCGCATCCCCATCGAGCAGGCCCTGGCGGAAGGGCGGACCTGGCTGTCGGAATACGAGGCCAAGCAGGTGCTGCGCGCCTATGGCATCCCGGTGGTGGAGACGGTGACCGCCACCACGCCGGAGGAGGCGGAAGCGGCGGCCAGGAGGCTGGCCGTGCCCGGCCGCAACAGCCGGCTGGCCGTGAAGATCGTGTCGCCGGACATCACCCACAAGTCGGACCTGGGCGGCGTGGCCCTGAACCTGGCGCCGGACGAGGTGCGGATGGAGGCGGAGGCCATGCTGGCCCGCGTCCACGCGGCCGCCCCCGACGCCCGCATCGACGGGTTCACCGTGCAGCAGATGGCCCACATGCCGGGCGCGGTGGAACTGATCGTGGGCATGACCGACGACCCGCTGTTCGGCCCCGTGCTGCTGTTCGGCCAGGGCGGCACGGAGGTGGAGGTGGTGCGGGACAAGGCGCTGGCCCTGCCGCCGCTGAACATGAACCTGGCGCGCGACCTGATGGCCCGCACCCGCGTCCACCGCCTGTTGCAGGGCTATCGCCATCGCCCGCCGGCGGACCTGACGGCCATCGCCCTGACCTTGAACAAGGTCTCGCAACTGGTGATCGACTTCCCGGAAATCCAGGAACTTGACATCAACCCGCTGTACGCCGGCGCCGACGGCGTCATGGCGCTGGACGCCCGCATCCGCGTGGCGGCGCCACCGGAACCGGGGGCGGTGCGCCTGGCCATCCGCGCCTATCCCAAGCGGCTGGAACAGCACGTCAAAATCCATGACGGGCGTGAGTTCCTGATCCGGCCCATCCGCCCGGAGGATGAGCCGCTGATCCACGATATGATCGCCCGCACCGCCATCGAGGACATCCGCCTGCGCTTCTTCGCGCCCATGCGCCGCCTGTCGCGCACCATGGCCGCCCGCCTGACGCAGATCGACTACGACCGCGAGATGGCGCTGGTGGCCATCGCCGCCGACCCGGCCCCGCCGCCGGCGGAGGGATCGAACCTGCGCCCGGGGGACGAGGCCATCTTCGGCACCGTGCGCATCACCGCCGACCCCGATAACGAGAAGGCGGAATATGCCGTGCTGGTGCGCAGCGACATGAAGGGCAAGGGCCTGGGCTATCTGCTGATGACCCGCATCCTGGACTACGCCCGCACCCGCGGCATCCGCGAGGTGTTCGGCGAGGTGCTGCGCGAGAACGTCACCATGCTGCAGATGTGCCGCGACCTGGGCTTCAAGCAGACCGAATACCCGGACGATCCCGGCATCGTCGAGGTGCATTACACGTTCGGCTGAAAGGGCGGCTGAAAAGGGCCAGGTGAGCAAAGGGGACTGAAGAAGAACCCAAGTCAACAAATTCAATAAAATTGTAGGGACCTTGCCTGGGCGGCAAATGGTCGCCCCTTCGCATCCGCGTGCATGACTGTCCGCTTACTTACGCCGTTGGCGCGTCTTGACTCGACGCCAAGGGAAGCGTTGAGTCATTCGCATGTTTGTCCCGCCCACCATCGCCCAGGCCGTACCAACCCCGGTACTGACGCCGCAGCAGCAGACGCCGACGCAGAACCCGTCGTTCGTCGCGGCGGTCGCGGGTGCGCAAAGCACGGCCAAGCCGGTGGCGACGCAGACGACCGCGGCGGCCCAGCCCACGGGTCGGTCGGAAGGCAGCAAGGACAACCGCAGCGGCACCGACACCGGCCAGGCGACCGACACCGGCGCCAACGCCGTCCGCGCCCGCAGCAGCGGCCACCCCTGGCGCGGCCAATTGCTGGATGTGACGGTTTAAGGGCTGAGTCACCTCACCCGCTAGCCACCGGGCACCGCCACCCGGCGTCAAACATCCAGGTCGATCATCACCGGCACATGGTCGGACGGCTTCGGCCCCCAGCCGCGCGCCTCGCGCAGGACGGTATAGCCCAGCAGGTGCTGCACCAGCGGCGGCGTGACCCAGATGTGGTCCAGGCGTCGGCCCCGGTCGGACAGGCCCCAGTCGGCGGAGCGGTAGGACCACCACGTGTACAGCTTCTCCGACGCCGGCAGGAAATGGCGCACCGCGTCCACCCAGTCCCCCGCCCGCATCATCGCGTCCATCTTCGCCACCTCGATGGGGGTGTGGGAGATGACGTTCAACAGGGCGCGGTGGGACCACACGTCGTTTTCGAGCGGGGCGATGTTGAGGTCGCCCACCAGGATGCGGGGCTTGTGCCGGTCCTCCAGCGCCTCGCCCCAGGCGGCCAGTTCATCCAGGAAGCGCAGCTTGTGCCGGAACTTGTCGTTCAGGTCGGGGTCGGGGATGTCGCCCCCGGCGGGGATGTAGAAATTGTGCAGCTCGATGCCGCCCGGCAGCTCCGCCTGCACATGGCGGCAGTCCTGCCGCTCGCACCACAGCGTGCCACCTGTGCCCGACAGCGGCAGGCGGGAGAGGATGGCAACGCCGTTATAGCTTTTCATCCCCCGGACATGGGCATGGACATAGCCCCGCGCCGCCAGTTCCTTCAGCGGAAAGGCGTCATCCACCACCTTGGTTTCCTGCAGGCACAGGACATCGGGGCCGTAGTCGTCCACCAGGCGCAAGACCATGTCCAGGCGCAG
Organism: Nitrospirillum goiasense; assembly: GCF_034427435.1. Lineage (NCBI taxonomy): Bacteria > Pseudomonadati > Pseudomonadota > Alphaproteobacteria > Rhodospirillales > Azospirillaceae > Nitrospirillum > Nitrospirillum goiasense. The sequence continues at coordinate 833,071 of NZ_JAXQNP010000002.1, forward strand.
CCGCACCGAATTGATGTTCCAGGTGACGATGCGCATGGGCTTCCCGGCCGGTTTGATGATGAGGGCTGTCCGCTGCATACGACCGCCAGGCGGTCAAGGTCAAACCCATCCGGGATCGCGGGCCCAAATTACATTGTGCGCAATATAATTTGATTTTACCCTGCCCATCCCTTTTTCCAGCACCGGAGCCTGACGCCATGAGCCTCTATGACATCCCGCTGACCCGCCTGAACGGCGCCCCCGCCAGCCTGGCGGAGTACCAGGGCCAGGCGCTGCTGGTGGTCAACGTGGCGTCCAAGTGCGGACTGACGCCGCAATATGCCGGCCTCACCGCGCTGTACGACCGGTTCGAGGACAAGGGCTTCCAGGTCCTGGCCTTCCCCTGCAACGACTTCGCGGGGCAGGAGCCGGGCAGCGCCGAGGAAATCCAGACCTTTTGCGAGCGCAACTACGGTGTCCGCTTCCCGGTGTTTTCCAAGGTCCATGCGAATGGGGGGAACGGCACCCGCTGTACCAGGCCCTGATCGCGGCCCAGCCCAAGGCCCAGCCGAAAGAGGGTGGGCAGTTGCTGGCCAGGCTGGCGCAGCGCGGCTTGGCGCCCAAGAACGACAGCGACGTGGCCTGGAATTTCGAAAAGTTCCTGGTCAGCCGCGACGGCCAGGTCATCGCCCGCTTCGCCCCGGATGTGGAACCGCAGGACCCGACCCTGGTCACCGCCATCGAGGCGGCGCTGGGCTGAACTGCCGGGCGGCGGCGTTAGAGCGAGATGCGATCATGTCTGATCGCATCTCGCTCTTAACTTGTTCATGATAGAGCGGAACGCGATCAGGTGACTACACCTGATCGCGTTCCGCTCTAGGACGCGCGCGTCGCCGCCCGCGCCCGCACCGCGTCGCCGAAGGCCTTGAACAGCGCGACGGCGGCCGGGTCTTCCCAGAAGCGCCATTCGGGGTGCCACTGCACGCCCAGGGCGAAGGTGGCGCCCTCCACCCGCACGGCCTCGATCAGGCCGTCGGGCGCCACGGCCTCCACCGCCAGGCCGGGGGCCAGGCGGTCTATGCCCTGCTGGTGCAGGCTGTTGACGGTCAGGCGCTCCCGCCCGGTGATGCGGGCCATCAGGCCGCCGGCGGTCAGGTCGACGGCATGGGCAGCGCCGTACTGGACCTCCAGCGGCTGCGTCTCGTCATCGCGGTGGTCCATGAGGCCCGGCACGTCCTGCACCTTCTGATGCAGGGTGCCGCCCAGGGCCACGTTCAGCTCCTGCAAGCCCCGGCAGATGGCGAACAGCGGCAGGTCGGCCGCCAACGCCGCACGATACAGAGGCAGGGTGGTGGCGTCGCGGTCCAGATCATGCAGGGTGCCGGGCTCGGACATGGGTCCGTCATAGCGGTCGGGATGCACGTTGCTGGGGCTGCCGGTGAACAGCAGGCCATCCAGGCGCGACACCACCTCCGCCGCGTCATACCGGTCGCCCAGGGCCGGCAGCAGCACGGCCAGGGCGTCGGCGCCGTCCGACACGGCGCGCACATACTTGTCGCCCACGACATGGAAGGGATGGCGCCCCAGGGTGCGATGATCGGCGGAAACGCCGACGATGGGCAATCGGCCGTGGGGCCGGGTGTGGGGAAGGCTGGTCATCGCTGAACCCTCCTTTGCTTAAGGGGCGCCAAGGGAGGCGTCAGTCGCGTTCCTTGCGGCGGCTGGGATCGCGGAAATAGAACTGGCTGTCATCCAGGCTGACGCCCGACTGGGGATCCAGCAGCGCCACCTCGGTGGTGGCACCTTGGGCGTCCAGCACCCGCCACCGCTTCAGGGTGAAGGGTTGTTCCTGGAACATCAAGGTCAGGCGGCCCAGGCCGGGGTCCTTGGTCTGGACCAGCGTCACCTCCAGCACCCCGGCGCTGTCATCCATGGACGTGACGGAGACGTCGCCGGACAGGTGCAGGTCGGGCCGCAGGATGAAGTCGGCCATGGTGCTGCCGATGGGGGCGTTGGACTGTTCCTTCGCCTCCGCGTCCCAGAAATAGACAAAGTGGCCATCGGCCACGATGAAGTTCTTGTTGGGCGGGTCGTAGTCGATCCGCATCTTGCCTGGTCGCTTCAGCTGGAAGGTGCCGCGCACCAGGCTGCCGTCCGGGTTGATCTGCTGGAACTGGGATTTCAGCGTCTGGATGCCGTTCAGGTAGGTTTCCACCTGCGTCAGCTTGGCCTTGTCCTGGTCGGTGAGCTGGGTGGACGGCTTGGCGGCGGCCGTCCCGGGCCACGCCACGGGGGCGAGCGCGACCAGAAAGGCGAGGGGCAGGGCGGCGAGGGCGGTGCGGCGGATCATGATGCCTTCAGGATAGACCGCGCTTTAAGGCGGAATTTGGGTGGCGATACAAGATGTTGGAAAATCGACCGCGAGAGGGGAGGGGGCGTACGTCAGACGTACGCCCGCCGGAACTTCCGCCCTGGGCTTAATTCACGCGCTCATGATCGTCAATGTTCCGGGCCAGGACCTCGCGCTTGCCGACATGGTTGGCTCGGCTGACCACGCCCTCCTGCTCCATGCGCTCGATCAGGCGGGCGGCGCTGTTGTAGCCGATGCGCAGATGGCGCTGGATGAAGCTGGTGCTGGCCTTGCCCTCGCGGCAGACGACGGCCACCGCCTGGTCGTAGAGATCGTCGCCGGAGCTGGCGTTGCCGCCCCCGGCACCGCCGCCCGACCCGCCGTCCTCATCGAAGGGGCTGGCGTCATCCTCCTCCGTCACCGCGTCGACGTAGTTGGGCTCGCCCTGGGCCTTCAGGAACTTCACCACGTCCTCCACCTCCTGGTCGCGGACGAAGGGGCCGTGGACACGGGTGATGCGGCCGCCGCCGGCCATGTAGAGCATGTCGCCCTGGCCCAATAGCTGTTCTGCGCCCTGTTCGCCCAGAATGGTGCGGCTGTCGATCTTGGAGGTGACCTGGAAGCTGATGCGGGTGGGGAAGTTGGCCTTGATGGTGCCGGTGATGACGTCCACCGAGGGGCGCTGCGTCGCCATGATGATGTGGATGCCGGCGGCGCGGGCCATCTGGGCCAGGCGCTGGATGGCGGCCTCGATATCCTTGCCGGCCACCAGCATCAGGTCCGCCATCTCATCCACGATGACGACGATGTAGGGCAGTTCCGTCAGGTCGATGGGCTGGTCCTCGAACACCGGCTTGCCGGTGTCGGGGTCGAAGCCCGTCTGGATGCGGCGGGTCAGCGTCTCGCCATTCTGGCGCGCCTCGCGCAGGCGCATGTTGTAGCCGTCGATGTTGCGCACGCCCAGCTTGGACATGGCGCGGTAGCGGTCCTCCATCTCCCGCACCGTCCACTTCAGGGCCACCACCGCCTTCTTGGGGTCGGTCACCACCGGCGCCAGCAGGTGGGGGATGCCCTCATAGATGGACAGTTCCAGCATCTTGGGATCGACCATGATGAAGCGGCACTTCTCCGGCGGCAGCCGGTAGAGCAGCGACAGGATCATGGTGTTGATGGCCACCGACTTGCCCGAGCCGGTGGTGCCGGCCACCAGCAGGTGGGGCATGCGGGCGAGGTCGGCGATGACCGGCTGGCCGCCGATGTCCTTGCCCAGCACCAGGGCCAGCTTGTGCTGGCTGCGGTCGTAGGTTTCGGCCTCCAGCAACTCGCGCAGGTAGACGGTTTCGCGCTTGGCGTTGGGCAGTTCCACGCCGATGACGTTGCGGCCGGGGACGACGGCCACGCGCACGGACACCGCACTCATGGACCGGGCGATGTCGTCGGCCAGGCCGATGACGCGCGACGACTTGGTGCCCGGCGCCGGTTCCAGTTCATAGAGGGTGACGACCGGGCCGGGATGGACCTTGCCAATCTCCCCCTTCACGCCGAAATCGTCCAGCACGCCTTCCAGCAGCTGGGCGTTCTGGCGCAGGCCGTCCTCGTTCACGCCGGGGCTGCGCACCGACAGGTCGGGCAGTTGCAGGAGGTCCACCGGCGGCAGTTCATATTCGCTGGGCCCATCGGGTTCCAGGTCCAGGCTGGGCTGCATCGGCGCCGGGGCCTTGCGCGCGATTTCCACCGGCTTGGCCTTGGGCGGCACCACGGTGGCCAGGGGGCGGCGGGGTGCCGCCTCGCCCTCCACATCCAGTTCGCCGTCGCGCGGCGGCTCACGGTCGCCGGCGGAGCGGTCCAGGCCGGAGCCGGGACGGTCGAGCGTGGGGATGGACAGGCTGGGTTCCCGCCGGATGCCATCGCCGAAGCCGGGCTCACGCCGCGAAGTGGGGGCCGCCCGCTTCGGCGTCGCCAAGCCCTTAAACCTGTCGGCCAGACCGCCCTTGAGGCCATCGGCCAGGCCGCTCAAGCCACCGATGCCCCCCCAAGGGCGGAGCCGGCGGCGGCGCGCAGACGGCCGGCCAAGCCGCCGGCGGGCGCGGCCGTTTCCTCCGCATAGTCCTCATAGGCCTCATCTTCCGCCTCGTACGCCGATCCGGGGGCCGACCGGGAAGCCGATCGGGCCGGCTCGAGCGCGCGGCGGACGGAGGCGGGCTTGGGTCCGACGGCGGGCCGCCATTGGCCCACCCGGCGCAGGAAGCCATAGGTGGCGCCCACGGCGGCGAAGGCCTGGTAGAAGGGCACGCCCAGGGCCACCACGATCAGCGCCACGGTGGCCAGCGCCATGACCAGGCCCAGCAGCAGCGGGCTGCTCCACCCCACATGGCCAACGATGAAATGATCGATCAGGGTGACGATGACGCGGCCGGCATTGCCGCCGGCGCCACCGCCGAAGGGGGCGGAGATGCCGCCCAGGGACACACCCGCCAGGGTGATGGCGAACAGCCCGGCGGCGATGCGGCCGGCCCAGAAGCTGGGCGGGTCGTGGCGCAGGATGCGCACGCCCCAGCCGGCGACGATAACGGCCAGCAGATAGGCCGCCAGGCCGAAGCACTGCACCAGCACGTCGGCGGTGTAGGACCCGAAGGCGCCGGCCACGTTATGCACGGCGGTGTGCGGCCCGGCCGTGTTCCAGGACGGGTCGTTGGGGTCGTAGCTGAACAGGATGGCGGCCAGCGCCAGCGCCAGCAGCACGACGCACAGACCGCCCATCTCCGTCGCGCGGCGCATCAGGAATTGCGACGCCCCCTCGGGCAGCAGGCTGCCGCGGCGGCGCTTTCCCGGGCCGGTGGGCGCGGGGCCGGGGGACAGGGGGTCGCGGTTGCCCCGGGAACCGGGGTTGGAGGCAAGGCGGGTCGTCATGGGCCGTCGCTCGTTCCTGAAGACTTACGGGCGTGGGTCAATATCGGAATCGGTGCCCTGGCCGGTTGGGGGGCCGGTGAGGGCGGTGGGCCGGTTCCAGGGAGTAAACACGGTATCAGGCAACTTTATGTCAGGCCAAAAACCGGGCGTGCCCGGTGCCGGTCATCCCAGCACCCGGGCGATGGTCTCACAGGCGCGGGCCACGGTTTCGGTGTCATGCACCAAGGCCACGCGGATATAGGGGTGGCCGGCATTGCTGCCGTCCGGTTCCGACCGGGTGAAATAGGCGCCGGGCAGGACGCGCAGGCCCGCCTCCCCCCACAGCCTGCGGGTGGCGGCCTCGCCGTCGCCCACGTCCAGCCACAGGAAGAAGCCGCCGGCCGGACGGTAAAAGCCGTAACGGCCGGCCAGCGCCGCTTCCGCCGCGTCGATCTTCTGCCGGTAGAGGCGCCGGTTCTCCTCGACATGCGCGTCGTCGTTCCACAGCGCGGCGGCGGCGGCCTGGGCGGGCAGGGCGTTGCCCGCCAGGGCATAGCTGCGCAGGCGGGTGAAGGCCTGGATCAGCGCTGGATCGCCCGCGATGAAGCCGGAGCGCAAGCCGGCGGCGCTGGACCGCTTGGACAGGGAGTTGAAGACCAGCAGGTTGGCAGTTCCCTGGCCCGCTTGCCCCTGGCCGGCCCCCTCGTTCTCCAAGGCCAGCGCGGCCTCGAACCCGCCGGGGGGCGGGGCCTTGTCCCAGATTTCGGCGTAGCATTCGTCCAGCGCCAGGACGAAGCCGTGGGCGCGGGCCAGGGTAATGGCCTTCTTCAGGTACGCCAAGTCCGCCACCGCCCCTTGCGGGTTGGACGGCGTGCACAGGTACATCAGCGCCGTGCGGGCCAGCAGGTCGGGCGCCAGGGCGTCCAGGTCGGGCAGGAAACCGGTCTGCCGGGTAGCGGGCATGAACACCGGCTCCGCCCCCGCCAGGGCGGCGGCCCCCTCGTACACGGCGTAGAAGGGATTGGGGATCAGCACGGCCGGTTGACGGCCATCCTTGAGCTGCGGCGTGGCCAGCAGCGCCACCTGGAACAAGGCCTCCCGCGTGCCGGTGGCGGGCAGGATGCCCTTGTCCACATCCACGAAGCCGGCGGGCAGGCCGTAGCGGCGGCAGAGCCACCCATGGACGGCGGCGCGGAAGGGGGCGGTGCCGATGGTGGGGGATACTTGCCCCAATCCGCCAGCGGGGCGCTGGCCAGGGCCTGGGCCAACAGGGCCGGCGGCTCATGCTGCGGTTCGCCGATGGACAGCATCAGGGGAGCGGCGTTGCTGCGCGGCGTCACGTCGGCCAGCAGCGCCGCCAGGCGGGTGAACGGATAATCCGACAGTCCGCTCAAACGGCCGTTCAAGGACGGGCCCATGATCGGACTCGTCATGACGGGAACCCGGGTATCGGCCGTCAGGTGCATGGGAAAAATCATATCCGGCATATCGGGAAAGGCGGCCCCGATATTAGCGGCGGGCCGTGGCCCCCACAAGGCCCACGGCGTGCGGACCGCCCTGCCCTGGCGCGCAAAAGCGCCTTAGAATCCGTGGATTTGCCCCTAAATGCTTAGAAACCCGATGAAAAGCGCGAGCCAACCTATCCCATAAGATCATAGGGCCGGCTGCCCGCGCTCCCCCGTGCGGATGCGCACCGCCTCGGCGATGTTCATGACGAAGATCTTGCCGTCGCCGATGCGGCCGGTATTGGCCGTAGCCTGTATGGTTTCCACCACGCTTTCCATCTGGTCGTCGGGCACCGCCACCTCGATCTTCACCTTGGGGAGGAAGTTCATGGCGTATTCCGCCCCACGGTAAATCTCTGTCCGGCCTTGCTGGCGGCCACAGCCCCGCACCTCGCTGACCGTCACGCCCAAATGCCCCATGACCGCCAAGGCCTCACGCACTTCATCCAGCTTGAACGGCTTCAACACCGCCACCACGAGCTTCATCGGCAGTCCTCAAAGGCCCGGGACCCCGAAGGGTCCCTTTTGGGGGAAGCCCCATGCGCCGGGGCGCCGCCCACCGCCGGGGCGCGCCGGTTGGCGGGGCCTGTTGGGCCCTCCGGTCTTCAAGAAGCGTGCCGCGTTCACAGAATTGTCGTCGCTAACCCGAAAGAGCGGCCGGAGAAAGGGGGCCGCCATGGATACGCGAGCGGGATGCGCGGGCCAAACCGCCCCGTTTGCGCGCAGCGGGTGCCGATAAATTATGCCGCAGGGGAGGGCTTATCGGCAAAGCGCAGGCAATTGCATAAATTATAGGCAGAGACGGCCCGAGGAACCATCACACGCACGGTACTGGACAAGTGACCGCGCCACCGCGATCTATAGGGGCTGAAACTCCATCCCCTTGCCCCCGTTGCCAAGGCGCCGCCGATGTCCACCGAAGCCCCCCTCCCCACCGCCGAAACCGATCTGGTCGCGGATGTCGCCATCGTGGGCGGCGGCCTGGCCGGCCTGTCGCTGGCGGCGGCCCTGGGCACGGCGGGGGTGCGCACCATTTGCATCGACCGCGACAGCCCCGCCCATCAGCTGGAGGCGACCTTCGACGGGCGCACCACCGCCATTTCCCATGGCAGCATGAAAATCCTGGAGGGGGCGGGGGTGTGGGCCCACCTGAATGGCGACGCTGGTCCCATCCTGGAAATCCGCGTCACCGACCAGAACCGTCCGACCTTCCTGCACTATGACCACCGCGAGGTGGGCGACCAGCCCTTCGGCTACATCGTCGAGAACGTGGTGCTGCGCCGCGCCCAGTTCGCCCGCCTGGCGGAGCTGCCGTCCGTCACCCACCTGGCCCCGGTGGAGGTCGCGTCGCTGGATCGGGGTCCGACCATGGCCACCATCACCCTGGCCGACGGCCGCCGCGTGCGCGCCCGCCTGGTGGTGGGCGCCGATGGCCGGGGCAGCCTGTGCCGCAAGGACGCCGGCATCGGCCTGATCGGCGGCAGCTATGACCAGACGGCCATCGTGGTGACGGTGGAGCATGAATTCCCGCACCACGGCGTGGCGGTGGAGCTGTTCCTGCCCAGCGGGCCCTTCGCCATGCTGCCGCTGACCGGCAACCGCACCTCCATCGTCTGGTCGGACAAGAGCGCGGCCGTGCCCCATTACATGGGCCTGGACGACGCGGCCTTCACCGCCGAGCTTCAGGCCCGCATCGGCGATTGGCTGGGGGCCGTGCGCCCCATCGGCGGCCGTTACAGCTTCCCCCTGTCGTGGCAACACGCCCAGCGCTATGTCGACCGCCGGCTGGCGCTGATCAGCGAGACCATCCACGCCATGCACCCCATCGCCGGCCAGGGGCTGAACATGGGCCTGCGCGACCTAGCGGCCCTGGCGGAGGTCATCGTCGACGCCTGGCGCCTGGGCCTGGACGTGGGCGGCACCGCCACGCTGGAGCGTTACCAGCGCTGGCGCCGGTTCGACAATGTCAGCCTGCTGGGCGTGACCGACGGCCTGACCCGTCTGTTCTCCAACGACATCGCCCCGCTGAAGCTGGCGCGCGGCCTGGGCCTGGCGGCGGTGAACGCCCCGCCCCTGCTGCCGCTGAAAAAGCTGTTCATGCGCCACGCCATGGGCGTCGTGGGCGAACTGCCGCGCCTGGTGCGTGGCGAGCCCCTGTAAGAAGACGCCGCCCATGACGCAGGAAAAGAAGACCGGTGCCGTCGACCTGACGGGCGAGGGCATCCACCAGCGGCCCGACCTCAGCTATGGCGCGTACCTGGGCCTGGACCAGTTGCTGGCTGCCCAGCATCCCCGCTCGGACCAGCATGACGAGCTGCTGTTCATCGTCATCCACCAGGCCTCGGAACTGTGGATGAAGCTGAGCCTGCATGAGCTGCGCGCGGCCGTGCGCCAAATCCAGGCGGACGATGTGGGCCCGGCGCTGAAGATGATCGCGCGCGTCAGCCGCATCCAGGCGCAACTGATCCAGTCCTGGGACGTGCTGGCCACCATGACGCCGGCGGATTACAGCCTGATCCGCCCGCATCTGGGGCAGAGCAGCGGTTTCCAGTCCTATCAGTACCGCCAGCTGGAATTCCTGCTGGGCAACAAGAACGCCGGCATGATCACCGTGCACCAGGGCGACCCTGCCATCCATGCCGAGCTGATGGCCGCCTACGCCCAGCCCAGCCTGTATGACGAAACCCTGCGCCTGCTGCACCGTCGGGGCTTTGCCCTCCCGGCCGGCCTGCTGGACCGCGACTGGACCCAGCCGCACCAGGCGCATCCGGCGGTGGAGGCCGCCTGGCTGGCCGTCTACCGCGACCCGCACGAGCATTGGGAGCTGTACGACCTGGCGGAAAAGCTGGTGGATTTGGAATACCGCTTCCAGCAATGGCGCTTCAGCCACATGAAGACGGTGGAACGCATCATCGGCTTCAAGCCCGGCACCGGCGGCACCGGCGGGGTCAGCTATCTGGTGAAGGCGCTGGACCTGAAGTTCTTCCCGGAACTGTTCAGCGTGCGGACCAGCCTATAGCCGCTCATGGTTCCGGCGGCGTTACCGGCGACACCTTGTCCACCCGGCCATTACGGATATGCACGCTGATGGAGACAAAGCCCGGATCTTCCGTCACCGGGATACCTAGAAACAGGCTGTAGCTGTCGGGAGCGGTATTCGCGGCTTCACCGGGAGCTGGTGGCTCGCTGATGAAGCCTATGCTCCGCACACGGGCGCCTTCCGCCTCGGCAACGTGCCTGGCGTCATCGGCGGTCATGCCGACGTGGATCTCCCCATAGACCTTGCGCAGGGTGTCATAGGCTGTTGGGAGGTCGGACGTTCCCCGGCCATGGCTGGCAAGCACCAGAAAAAGCAGGGCGCCCACTAGCAGCAATAGCCGCGAACGGGGGATCACGTCACCGCCGCCCGCTCATGGAAGCGCGCCTCCCGCCACAGGCCCGTCTCCATGATGTCCACCAGATGATCCACGGCGTCCCAGACATCCACGTAGCGGATGTAGAGGGGGGCGAAGCCGAAGCGCAGGACCTCGGGCGCACGGAAGTCGCCGATGACGCCGCGCTCGATCAGCGCCTGGACGATGGCGTAGCCCTGGTCGTGCCCCAGGCTGACCTGGCTGCCCCGCTGGGCGCTGTCGCGGGGACAGAGGACCTGGAAGCCATGGGCGCCCAGGCGCTGGTCCACCAGCTCCAGGAACAGGTCGCCCAGGCGGCGGGACTTGGCGAACAGGGCGTCACGGTCGGCGGCGGCCATGATCTTCACCCCTTCCTCCAGCGCCGACAGGCCGATGACCGGGGGGGTGCCGCAGAGGTGGCGCAGGATGCCGGGGGCCGGGTGGTAGTCGTCGCCGAAGGCGAAGGGCGCCGCATGGCCCATCCAGCCGGAGAGGGGCGGGCGAAGGGCATCCTGGTGGCGGCGGGCGACGAACAGGAAGGCCGGGGCACCGGGGCCGCCGTTCAGGTATTTGTACCCGCAGCCCACGGCCAGGTCGGCGCCGCAGCCGTTGAGATCCACCGCCAGCGCCCCGGCGCTGTGCGACAGGTCCCATAGGGCCAGCGCCCCCACGGCATGGGCCTTGGCCGTCAGGGCGGCCATGTCGTGCACCCGGCCCGTCTTGTAATGCACATGGGTCAGAAGCAGCAGGGCCACGTCCGGGGTCAGCGCGGCGGCCAACCCCGCCGCCGGCACGGTGCGCAGCTCGACATCGCCCAGCAGGTCGGCCAGGCCCTGCATGACATAGAGGTCGGTTGGGAAATTGCCCGGTTCCGACAGGATGACGCGGCGGCCCTGGCCCGGGTTGCGGCGGCGCTGCAACGTCACGGCCCCGGCCGCCAGCTTGAACAGGTTGGCGGAGGTGGAGTCGGCGGCGATGACCTCGCCGGCGTCCGCCCCGATCAGCGGGGCGATCAGGTCGCCCACCCGGGTGGGCAGGGTGATCCAGTCGGCGCTGTTCCAACTGCGGATGAGGTCCACGCCCCATTCCCGGTCCACCACCTGGGCCAGCCGGGCGCGGGTGGCGCGGGGCAGGGCGCCCAGGGAATTGCCGTCCAGGTAGATGACGCCGGGGGGCAGGTCGAAGGCGTCGCGGGCCGCCGCCACCGGGTCCCGGGCGTCCAGCGCCAGCATCGCGTCACGTGTCCAGGCCATGGCCGGCCTCTCCCAACCGTTGTTGATGGCGTCCGACCATACCCAGGGCGCGCCGGCGGCACCAAGCCCAATCGAGGGGGCCAATCGCGGTTGCCCCATCCCGCCGACACGGTGTTGGCGTACTTGGGATTTGTTGCCTTCGGCGGACACATTGGATGAGAATGCGCCGCCGCCGAGGCGGCCGGGCCCACGGTGCCTCCGCGCAAAGGGGCCTTCAGCCGAGGGGCGGCTCAAAACAAGCCTGACGCATGGGGACAGGAATGGAAGCGAAGACCGACCGCCGCAGCGGGCGCCGGGTTCTGGCATGGTTGGGCGGGATCGCCGGCGTGGCGGTGGTGGGCATCGCCGGCCTGGGCACCTGGTCGGCCTGGAGCCTGAACGCCAGCCTGCCCCAACTGGAGGGCACGGCCGCCATCCCTGGCCTGTCCGCCCCGGTGACGGTGGAGCGGGACGAGAACGGCGTGCCCACCCTGACGGGCCCCGACCGCACCAGCCTGATGTACGCCCTGGGCTTCCTGCATGCCCAGGAGCGGTATTTCCAGATGGACCTGATGCGGCGCAGCGCCGCCGGCGAGTTGTCGGAACTGGTGGGCCCGGCGATGGCCAAGGAGGACACCCCCCGTCGCCTGCACCGCTTCCGCGCCCGGGCCCATGCCGCCGTCGAGCGGTCCGGCCCGGAGGAGCGGGCGATGCTGACGGCCTACACCGCCGGCGTGAACGCCGGGCTGAACGGCCTGAAGCGCGCCCCCTTCGAGTATACGCTGCTACGCCAGCAGCCCAAGCCGTGGAGCCTGGAGGACACGCTGCTGGTCGTGGACGCCATGTATTTCGACCTGCAGTCCTCTGACGGATGGGAGGAGCGCCGCCTGGCGCTGGCCATCGACCAGATGGGCCCCGCCATGGCCAACTTCCTTTATCCCCAGGGCACGGAGCTGGACGCCCCCCTGGACGGCAGCACGCTGCCCGAACCGCCCATGCCCGACAGCTACACCCCCGCCGTCAAGATGGGGGCGGTGGCGCCTGAGCAGGGCGAGGGGGAGGCGATGATCCCCGGCAGCAACAACTGGGCGGTCAGCGGCGCGCTGACCAGCACGGGGGCCGCCATGGTGGCCAACGACATGCACCTGCGCCTGTGGGCCCCCAACACCTGGTACCGGGCCCGCCTGGTGGTGAAACCCGCCGGGGCCGACGCCCCCACCCTGGACCTGATCGGCGTCACCCTGCCCGGCAATCCCCTGCTGGTGGTGGGCAGCAACAAGCGCATCGCCTGGGGCTATACCGACGCCTATGTCGACACCGGTGACGTGGTTGTCCTGGAGCCGGTGGACGGCGACGCCGACCGCTACAAGACGCCGGACGGGCCCAAGACCCTGGAGAAGCACCGGGAGGTGCTGTGCCCCGCGCCGACCTGTCCCAGCATCACGGTGGAGGACAGCGACTGGGGCCCGGTGGTCGGCACCGACGCGCAGGGGCGCAAGCTGGCCTATCGCTGGGTGGCGCATGACGTGGGGGCGGAGGTGATGTCCGCCGGAGCGGCCCTGGAACGGGCAGGATCGGTGGATGAGGCGGTGGCCATCGCCCACCGGCTGCCCATCCCCAATGAGAACATGATGGTGGTCGACGCCAAGGGCAACCTGGCCTGGACCATCGTCGGCCTGGTGCCGCGCCGCTTCGGCCATGACGGCACGCTGCCCGTCAGTTGGGCCGATGGCAAGGCGGGCTGGAACGGCTATCTGTCGCCGGCGGAGGTGCCGGTCATCGCCAACCCCGCCAACGGCCGGCTGTGGACGGCCAACACCCGCGTGGTGGGCGGCGACGCGCTGGCCAAGCTGGGCTTCGGCGGCTATGCCCTGGGCGGCAGGGCCGGCCAGATCCGCGACGACCTGGCCGCCCGCGACCATTTCGCCGAAAAGGACATGCTGGACATCCAGCTGGACGACCGGGCGCCCATGCTGGACTTCTGGCAGCGGCTGATGCTGCAGGCCCTGGGCGAGCGGGCCAGCGACCAGGCGCTGGCCAACCTGGTGGCGCCGGTGGAAAGCTGGGGCGGCAGGGCCGCCATCCCCTCCGTCGGGTATCGCCTGGTGCGCAGCTTCCGCACCGCCGTGGTCGACAGGCTGTACCAGGCGTACACCGCCCCGCTGGCGGGACCCGCCGGGGACCACGCCGGCGACCTGGTCAGCCACCAGGCCGAAGGGCCGGCGCGCCGCCTGCTGACGGCCAAGTCGCCCGGCCTGGTGCCGCCCGGATACAAAAGCTGGGACGCCCTGATCGACGCCGCCCTGAAGGATGTGCGTGAGCGCCTGGCCCAGAACGGCGGCGACATCGCGCGGTTCACCTGGGGCGACCGCAACCGCCTGGCCATCCACCACCCCCTGTCGACCGTGGCCCCGGTGCTGGCGCCCTACCTGGACCCGCCGTCGGAGCCGGTGGCCGGCGACCTGTTCCAGCCGCGCGTGACGGCGCCCAGCTTCGGCGCCTCGGAACGCCTGGTGGTGTCGCCGGGGCATGAGGACACCGGGCTGTTCCACATGCCCACGGGGCAGAGCGGCCACCCGCTGTCGCCCTATTACAACAAGGGGCATGAGGACTGGGTGCAGGGCCGCGCCACGCCGCTGCTGCCCGGCGCCACCCGCTGGCGCCTGACCCTGGCGCCCGCGCCGGCCAGCGCCACGCCCTGACCCTTCATGTTGCGAAACGCATGATGGCATTGATGGCGATGTCGTCATGCTTTCGGCAATTCCTGCCGGCTTTTTGCAGGCACCCGGCAGGACTTTCCCGCGCCACCCTGTCCTAAATGCCAGGGCTTATGCAGTAATGCATTGATTCCGCTTGAATCGTTGCATGGCCCGCCGCGTGCTTGGGCATCCCCGGTTTCATCTGCGGGGTGCCTGCATCATGGATGGTGGCGTTGTTTCCGGCCTGAGTTCGACCGAGTCCGCCGGCCTGGAGACGGAGGCGCCCAACGGTTCCTTCGCCCGGGCCTATCAGGAGGCGCACGCCGCCGCTGGCATCCAGCGCCTGGCCGTGACGCCGGTGCTGGAGATGATGGACATGACGGGCGACGCGCACGCGCTGGACGCCTATCTCGCCCGCGCCCATGCCGACCTGGCGCTGACCAGCGACAACGTCGACCGGCTGAAGGGCAACCTGCACCTGGTCTTCCTGTTCCGTGACTTCCGCCACCGCCTGGTCCGCGCCATGGAGCGCATGAAGGACACGGGCGCCGGGCCCTTCGCGGCGTTGCCCGACTGGATGAGCGCCCACCACCGTTTCGGACTGCTGCGCACCGCCGGCTGCCTGGGCCTGAACAAGGAACTGGACCTGTGGATGGCGGACCTTGAGGCGCGCGGGGCCCCGCAGGCGCCCATCGCCTGCCCCTTCGGCCGCATGGCGCGGGCCGCGGGCCGCTTCTTCTCCGCCTCCGCCCTGTATCGCCGTGCCGACCATTCGGTGCTGAGCATCGCCAAGACCGGCAGCAACACCGCCCTGCATGTCTGCTGGAGCCTGGTGGAGGCCGCCTATTATCTCGGCGTGGACCTGCCGCCGGCGGAATGGCGGGCCATGCTGTGGCGGTCGCGCAAGGAGATCGCGACCCTGGCCTCCGGCAGCCTGGGCATGATCGTCGCCTTTCTGGAGGCCGCCCACCTGCACCCCCATGGCGACTCGGCCGTGAACCCGACCACGCAGGAGGGCTCGCCTTTCCGCCTGGTGGGGGAAGGGGCGGATCGCCGCCTGGACCTGCGGCTGGACGGCATCGCCCCGGTCACCACCGGCCACGACCGGCTGTTCACCGGCTGCCCCGCCTTCCATGTCAGCGGCATGATCGAGACCTATCTCACCTGGGTGCTGGACATCGCGCTGCACCATGGGCTGAACCGCCAGCCGGTCGCCGCCCCGGTCCTGGGCTCCACCCTGGGCCTGGCCCCGGTCTTGGCACCCAGCCAACTGGGCGCCACGGTGCCGTCGCTGGGTGCCGGTCGCGCCATGACCCAGCAGGTGGCGGCGGGGCCGGCACGCGACCCCTGACCTTGATTGGCGGGGCCTGACGGGGTAAGGCCTGGGGCGAGCGCGGCGCGCGCCCTGAAGGACCCCATCGCCATGAAGCCAGAAGACATCCAGGCCCGCGTGCTGTACCGCGACGCGCTGATGCTGATCATCGACAAGCCGGCCGGCCTGCCCGTGCACGCCGGCCCCGGCGGCGGCGACAACCTGGAACGCCACTTCGACGCCCTGCGCTTCGGCCTGCCGCGGGCGCCCACCCTGGCCCACCGCCTGGACCGCGACACCAGCGGCTGCCTGGTGCTGGGCCGCCACCCCAAGGCGCTGCGCAAGCTGGGCAAGCTGTTCCAGGAGGGACGGGTGTCCAAGACCTATTGGGCGGTGGTGGCGGGATCACCGCCGGCGGAGGAAGGCCGTATCGAGGCCAGCCTGTTCAAGCGCACCAACAAGAACGGCTGGAAGATGGAGGTGGTGCCCGAGGGCACGCCCGACAGCCAAGCCAGCGTCACCGATTATCGGGTGCGCGGCCGGGCGGAGACGCCGGACGGCCCCCTCACCTGGGTGGAGCTGTATCCCCGCACCGGCCGCACCCACCAGATCCGCGTCCACATGGCCCATGTCGGCTGTCCCCTGCTGGGCGACCCGGCCTATGGCGGCCCCGCCGGCGCCCTGCACCTGCATTCCCGCGGCATCGTCCTGCCGCTGTACCCCAGCCGCGACCCGGTGGGCGCCGAAGCCCCCGTGCCCGCCCATCTGCGGGCAGCGCTGAAGCGCTGCGGCTGGGCGGGGGAGTGAAGCCTCACAGCCACAGCGGATCGATGGGAAAACGGGTGCGGACGACCTTCCCGTCCGCCTGGGCCAGCATCCAGGTGCGCCAGGCCTGGAAATAGGCGCCGGCGTAATGGGCGTCCAGGGCCGCCTGGTCCTCGAACACCTCCCACACATAGTAGACGCCGGGTTCGTCCTTGGCCGCCGCGAAGTCGAAGCGGCGGCAGCCCGGCTCCAGCCGCGTCTGCTCGACGTTAACCTGCTGCAAGGCCAGCGCCTTCTGCCGCAGTTCGGGGGCGACTTCCAGGCGGATCAGTTGGGCGATCATCAGGTGGTGTCCTTTGAGGATGGGAATCAGAGGGTGGGCTTGGTGACCATCAGCCAAAGGATGCCCAGCACCGCGGCGAAGGCGGGGAAGCCGAAGGCGAACCAGACCCGGAACAGACGGAAATAGGCGGGCGGCAGCGGCTGGCCCGCACGTACCGCCGCCCGCGCCAGATTCCGCAGGCGGATCTGCATCCACACCACCGGCAGCCAGAAGGCGCCGGTGACGGCGTACAGGATGAGGCTGAGCCCGATCCAGCCGCTGAACAGGGGATATCCCGCCAGGTGGGCCAACGTGCCGCCGGTCAGCGGCTGCGCCACCACGGCGGACGCCGTGAAAAGGCTGTCGGCCACCACCACGATCTGGGCGGTATGGGCGACCAGGGCCGCGTCCCGGGTGCGATGGGCCATCAGCATGAAGAAAGCGATGCCGGCCCCCGTGCCGAACAGCACGGCGGCACCGATGATGTGAGCGACCTTCACCACGTCGTAGAAGTCCATCAGCGACATCCGTCAGCGCTCATCCAGCAGGGCCAGGGCCGCCAGCGCCAGCATCGCCGCCGGCAGGGTCTTGAGAAAGGGGCCCATGGGGTCCAGCCACAAGTCCGGCCGCCACAGCGTACCGCCCACCATGTACGCGCCCGATACCGCGACCATGCCCAGGAGGGCCGTCTTGGCCCGCCGCCGGAAAACGACGCCCACACCCAAGGCGATGTCGACGGCCGATCCCAGCAGCACGGCCAGGGTGGCCGGCGCCTGCGCCATACCCGCCATGGTGAGGACGCCGGTGGCCTGCGGCACACGGCAGAAGCCGGTCGCGCCGGACAGGATCCAGAAAAGCGCCAGCGTTGCCATCATTGCTGGCTTCAGGACATAGCTTTTGGCGAACCAGCGTTCCTGCACCCCGGCGGGGTAGGCGGTCAGCATGTCAGCCAGCGACAGGGGCTTGAACCCCAGTTCGCGTTCCAGGGCATGGCCGTCGCCGGCGATGCCGGCGCGCAGTTGGTCCAGGGTGGCCGTGCGTAACGGGCTGCGCCAGCCGGCCCAGGCCAGGGCGTCGGCGCCCTTGGCCACCAGCCGCGCCATGCCGGGAGGCAGGCGCCACAGGGGTGCCGGGGGCAGGCCCAGCCAGCGCCGCAGGGCGCCCACCAGGTCGGCCATGGCGATCACCTCGGGATGAACCAGATCGATGGCGCGTCGCGGTGGGGTGTCGGGCCGTACCGCCACGGCCACCGCCCGCGCCACATCGGTCGCGGCCACCACCTGCACCGTGGCCTCGGCATGGACGACGGGCGTCACGATGGGCAAGGCGGCCAGGCCGCGTAACAGGGCGCTGCCGCCATAGGCGGCGGGCGCCAGCACCAGGCCGGGGCGCAGGATGATCCAATCCAGATCGCTGGCGCGCAGCAGATCCTCGGTCGCCAGCTTGGTATCGTTGAACCGATCGCCCTGGACGCCCAGGGCACGATGGGCGGCGACACCGGCGGCGGAGATATGGACCAGGCGCCGTACGCCTTGCCGTACGCAGGCCGCCGCCAGGCGGGCGACCCCGTCACGGTGCACCGCCGCCAAATCGTCCCGCGGGCCATCCTGCAGCGCGCCGGCGCAATTCACCACCGCCTGGACATCGGCCAGCAGGGGCAGCCAATCCTCCACCGTCGCCGTGGCCAAGTCGACGCGGACCCAGCCCACCTGGGGCGATTGCCGCGCGGGCCCGGTGATGTCGCGGCCGGCGCCGGTGACGGCGTGCCCCTCGGCCAGCAGACGCGCCACGACGTAGGTGCCGATCAGCCCATAGGCCCCAATGACCAGGACGCGCATGCCCCATCCCCCCTGGGCCGGCCCTCTTACAGGATGAACCGGTCCCGCTGTTCCGGGGTGGGAAGGTAACAGACAGCCCGCGCGCCGAACCAGCGCAAGCGGTTGCGCGCGACCAGGCTGTAGAGCGCGTCGCGCAAGGGTCGGGGCAGCAGGCGGGCCAGGGTCAGCAGCGACCACGGAAAGCCCAGGCACTCGAACACGCGGATGGAACTGTCGGACTTCACCCGCGCCACGCCGTCCTCCAGCACCAGGTTGGTCTGGTAGTCCACGGGATCGAGCCCGTAATGCCGGTAGAGTGCCGCCCCCAGGGGCGTCTGCGCCGCCATCAAGCGGAAGCGACCGGCCGGGTCGTGCCGCATCACGAACTGGGCGAAGCCGGAGCAGAGGACGCAGTGGCCATCGAAGACGATGATGGGCTTGTCATCCGGAAACGCCGGCACCGACGGGTCATCACGATAGCTGTACGCGGCCATGGCGCTTTGTCCTGACAGGCAAGTCCGTCACCACTGTACCTCGCTCTTAACCTGTTCATGATAGAGCGGATTTACACGATCAGGTGACTACACCTGATCGCGTTCCGCTCTAAACCCCCAGCCAACGCAGCCCGCCCGGCAGGTCGCCGATGGCGTAATCGACCTGCAGCACCCGCCGGTGCCGGGGGCGGATGGCGGCGGCGGAGGCGTGCAGGATCAGGGTGGCGTACAGCCAGACATCGCCAGCCTCCGCCAGGCAGGCCACCTGGCCGCAGCGGCGCACGGCGTCGGCGATATCGCCCTCGGCCACCCGGCCCAGGCGGTGGGAGCCGGGCGCCACCAGCAGCGGGGCGTTATCGGCGTCCACCGGGTCGAGATGGACGCGCAGGGTGACCATGCCGGCCAGCAGGTCCGCCGGCGGCGCCACGTGGGTGAGGCCGTCTTTCACGCTCCACGGGCCATAGCCGGGCACCTCCGCCCGCGCCGCCACGGCGATGGTGCGGTCCTGGTGCCACCCCAGGGCCCAATTGCTGTCAGCGGTCTTGTCGAACAGGAGGGCGCGCACCGGCTGGGCAGCCGGCCCTAGGGCGGTGGCGGCCAGTCGGCCCACGGGGCCATCGGCGTTCAGGAAGGCACCCAGTCCAGCGATGCCGTGCAGGCGCGCGCCGGCACGGACCCTGGGAACGCCTGATAGCACGGTGATCAGCCGTGCCAAATCGATCGGTGACAGCACACCGGCATGCCGCTCGGCGCCATCACGGGTGAAGATCGTCACGGTGTCTTGGTCCCCTTGGCCAGCCGCAGCAGCGTGCCGTTGTAATCCTCCGTCACCAGCACGCTGCCATCGGGCAGGCGGGCCAGGGATACGGGCGCGCCTTGGGGGTGGTCGCCGGTCACGGCATCCCATCCGGAGATAACGTCCCGCATCGCGCCGGTGGGACGGCCCTGCGCGTCGACAGGCAGGGCCACCAGGCGGTGCCCCGTGTCGTGATAGCCATGCAGGGCGATCAACGCGGTGCCCGCCAAGCCAGGCAGAGGCCCCTCGGCATAGGGCAGCAGGCCCAGGGGGGCGGCATGCGGCGGCAGCAACAGGGTGGGCGCCTGCTTGGCCTTGCAGTCGGCCGGCTTGACGTGGCTGCGGTATTCCGGGCTAGGCACGCCATCATCGTAGCAATAGGGCCACCCGTAGTCCGCCCCCTCCTTCAACACCAGATACAGGTCGTGCGGCACCGCCTCATCATCCAAGGACGGGTCGGCGTCGGAGATGTTGTCGCGGGCGTTGGTGGCGGTGACCACCTGGTTCCCGGGCAAGACGGCCAGCGCCACGGCGTTGCGCACACCGCGGGCATAGGGCGGGATACCGGCGATGTCCACGGGGGCAGCACCGGGCGTCACATGCACGATGACACCCCGGGGAACCGCCGCCACGGTTTCGGGGCAGGGAACGTCGGCGTTGGGCGGGGTGTCCTGGGCTTTCTTGCCACCGGGGATTTCGCAATGGTCGGTGGCGGAACCGACATTGACGAACAGGGAGCCGTCCGGCGCCACCGCCAGGGCCGGCAGCGGATGCCGCCCCGTCTTGGGCAGGCCGGTCACCACGTCGCGCACGCTGGCCGCCACGTCGGCGGCATGGGGATCGAGCGAGACGATGCGCCCCAGCACGCTCATGTACAGGCGCCCGCCCGGCGCCGGTGCCAGGGCGTGGGGCTCATCCAGGCCGGTCAGCAAGACCTCCGGCGGCGCCTTGCCGAGGTCCTTCAGGCGCAGCAGCCGGCCGTGGTTGTGGCGCCAGCCGCCGCCCAGATCCACGACATAGAGGTCGGACCCCAGGACCGCCACGCCCCGGACAAACCCAAGTTGGTTGGCGACCAGACCGACACACAGCCCCGGTGCCGTTTTCAGGTTCACCGCCGGATAGCCGTCGCAGGTGCCTTGGGTGGCATAGCCGACATGCACCCGGGCACCCGCGGGCGGGGACATCGCCAGCAGGGCCAGCAGGCCGGCGCCCAGGACCTTGCGCACGTCGCGGATACGTCTGGCGGGCATCGCTCCCTCCCATGCTGGTAGCGTCGGCACCAACATAGCGCGGGGACGACGCCCGGCCAGCCGCTTCCTTAATGGGCGGCGGGCGCCCCCGCGATGGCGTCCAACGCCGCCATCGCGTCCTCCGGCAGGTTCAACGTCGCCGCGGCCAGGTTCTCCCGCAGGTGCGCGACGGAGGACGTGCCGGGGATCAGCAGGATGTTGGGCGACCGGCGCAGCAGCCAGGCCAATGCCACCTGCATCGGCGTGGCCCCCAGGCGCGCCGCCACGTCGGACAGGGCGGAGGACTGCAGGGGGGTGAAACCGCCCAGCGGGAAGAAGGGCACATAGGCGGTGCCGTCGCGGGCCAGATCGTCGATCAAGGCGTCGTCGGCGCGATGAACCAGGTTGTAGTGGTTTTGCACACAGGCGACGCGGCAGATGCGCCGGGCCTCCGCGATCTGCGCCGCCGTCACGTTGCTGACGCCGATATGGCGGATCAGGCCCTGGCGTTGCAGGTCGGCCAGCACCGTCAGGGGCGCCTCGATCGAGCCCTCGGCCGGCCCATGCACATCGAACATGGCGCGCAGATTGACAACCTCCAGCACATCCAGGCCCAGGTTGCGCAGGTTGTCCTGCACCGCCCGGGTCAGTTCGTCCCGTGAGAAGGCCGGGTTCCACGAGCCGTCGCTCCCCCGCATGGCGCCGACCTTGGTGACGATGACCAAATCGTCGGCGTAGGGGTGCAGCGCCTCGCGGATCAGCTGGTTGGTGATGTGGGGCCCGTAGAAGTCGCTGGTGTCGATGTGGTTGACGCCGGACTCGACGACGGCCCGGAGCACGGCCAACGCCGCGTCGCGATCCCTGGGCGGACCAAACACGCCGGGCCCGGCCAACTGCATGGCGCCATAGCCCAGCCGGGTCACGGCGCGGTGTCCAAGGATATAAGTGCTGTTCATGGTGGGGCATCCCCGGTTCTGAAAGATGCCGTAGAAGTAGGCGCCGACCATCTGCGCGATAATCCGGCCCAATCGAAATGGGTTGTTCGGAAAATCGAACAGTGGCGTCCGAAGGCGCGGACACGCGACGTCGCGCCCGCCCCGTATGGGGCGGCGTGGTCAGCGCTTGATTTTATGGGAAAGTGCGGGCCACGCCGATAGGGATGATCACTACGTTTTCGCCGTGGCGCTATAGGCGTGGCATGATCGGCCCAGGGAGAAACTTCAAGGAATACCAAATGCCAAGGCCATACCCGCCGATCGCTGTATTGCCGACTCCCACGCCAAAACCCTTTCCGATTGGTGATCGAGAAAAGGCTGATATTGCCCGTGTCCTAGGGCTGGACAGCCTCCCGCCGGAGCTTTGCAAAACGATCAGCCACGCCATCGGATGTTACCAAGCCACAAAGGACGGCTCGAAGGACACAACCGTCGCAAACACCCTTGCCGCCCTCGGCGAATTGACCAAACCGGGACGGGCCTACAAGAAGGCCGTGCAGCGTCTCGCCGATGAACGTAGTGGCGTCGACTATACAACCCACGAGATGATGCGGCCGCTCGCAACGGCAGTGCTGAAGGATGAACCCGGTTCTCGGGAGGCGCTCGCCCAAGCAGTCACGAAGCGGATGGAGGAGCTACGAGCGCACAAACGTGTTGCTCCCCCGACCGAGTCTCTGCGCTTTTTCTGCGGCGTTCTACGCCTGATCTTCAATCAGTCCGGCTCTCCCGCGCTACGCGGCAGCCTTGATGAGAGTTGGCAACGGTGCCGCAAGTTTGCCATGGAGGTCTTCACGGTCGCCGGCATCGACCATGCCGACTTTGACGCTCACCCAGAGCGCTTGACCGAATATCTCGGGACCGATGTGAGCGTTGGCTCGCGGCCTGGATAGGCGTTTGTACCTTGGATGGAGAGCCTTTCCGCGCCTTGGGCGATAGCTTGGCCTTGTTCAACTTCAAGGGAAGCAAGTCATGCCAGGGCAATCTATCAGCGAGGTGATGTTCCTTCCGGCCTTCAAGACCGCAGCCGCCGAAGGTGCTGCGGTGGAATTGAAGATGCGCCTGCTCGCCGGGAAAATTCCCGCGTTACAGAAGCACGCCCACAGGATCGTGCTGGAGGATATCGAAGCCGGTTTGATCGAGCATTTCGGGGTGGCGTTGTCCGATGAAGATAAGGAAACGCTGCGCCTGTGCCGCCAGCTTCGGAACAAGGTACTCCACAGCGATTTCCGCGCGGCGCGGGACAAGCTGAGCGAGTTGGGTATTGCATCGTCGCTCGGCGGCGTCGTGAAGATAGATCTGCCGGTGGTGATCGCCGCAGAGGTTGCGGCGAAGATTGAAGCGGCGAAGGCCGGCGTAGAAGGCGTGCGGGTAGCCGACACGCTGTCCACGGACGCAGGTAGCGTATTCGGATGGTTCCTTGAAGCGGCGCAATCCGGCGACTTTGCCAAGGCGGGAGCCGCCTTCAAAAGCGCAGCAAAAATAGTCGATAGGCTGGCCAATCTCGATGGGACGTAAGCATTTGATACCCCGATTAAGAGGGCCAGATAAAAGGCCGCACATTGCGGCTCGGTCGGTCGATTGTTTTTGCTTGGATTCTTCGCCGATCCGGCAATGTGCGATCTTGGGGCGCAATGTGCGCTGTGCCATCAACCTATTGCCCAATAACGACTTTCTGCACAGTCGCCGTCGGCGTTAGCCAAGCTGCCGCATCGAATCCGGTTTTATCGTTGAGCGCCACATGGTAAGTTACATGTAACCAGGCTGGAGAATTAAGTCATGGTGCAGCCGAGAAGTGCTAAGCCCACCAAGATGAAGGTGCAGGAGCACCGCGACCGGCTGCGCGCCCAAGGCTTGCGACCGATCCAGATTTGGGTGCCGGACGTGCGCGCCTCGTCCTTCCGGGCCGAGGCGCACCGGCAATCGGCGGCCGTGGCGGCGAGCGCCCATGCGGCCGAGGATCAGGCGTTCATCGACGCGGTGTCCGACTGGGATAGTGAATGAGGCGGGGCGACGTCTGGACCGTCTCTGGCGGCAAGGACTATGCAGGCAAACCGCGCCCCGTCGTTATCGTGCAGGACGACGCCTTCGACGCGACGGACTCGATCACGATCTGCGCTTTCACCACAGACCCGACCGACGCGCCCCTGTTCCGGCTCTCGGTGGAACCGAACGAGCGCAACGGCCTGCGCTCTCCTTCCCGGCTGATGGTCGACAAGATCACCACCGTCCCTAAGTCCAAAGTCGGCGAACAAATCGGCCGGCTGGACGACGAGGATGTGGTTCGGCTCAACCAGGCTATAATGGTGTTCCTGGGCCTTGCGGTGTCGCCGAGAACGAGCCGGAAAGGGGAATGACGGGCGGCCCACGAGCAGGGCATATCGTGGCGCAATGAAACCGACGGCAAGCGGCCTAAACTCAGTGCCCACTCAGGGACTGAAATGGCGGAGGGGATGGGATTCGAACCCACGATACGGTTTTGGCCGTATACCCGCTTTCCAGGCGAGCGCCTTCAACCACTCGGCCACCCCTCCGTCCGGAATGGGGCGGGACCATATAGAGACACGCGCCCCTCGGCAAGCGCCTTTTTTTGGTGCCCCGCCCCCGGCTGATTTTTCCTTGAAAACCTTAGCCTTTGCCCGTGCCCCCGCCCTCCTGGGTGCCCTCAGGGGCGCCCTCGTGGACGGGTTTCACCCGCTCGCCGAACAGGGCGGTGCCGACGCGGACCTGCGTTGCGCCCATGCGCACCGCCAGGTCGTAATCACCGCTCATGCCCATGGACACCTCGGCCAAACCGGTCTTGCGCGCCAGGTCGGCCAGCAGGGCGAAGTGCATGGCCGGTTCCTCCTCCGCCGGGGGGATGGCCATCAGGCCGGCGATCTCCAGCCCATGGGTGTCGCGGCAGGCCGCCAGGAAGGCGGGCACGTCGGCGGGGGCGATGCCAGCCTTCTGCGGTTCCTCGCCCGTGTTCACCTCCACCAGCAGGCGGGGCAGGCGGCCGTGGCGCTTGCCCTCGGCGGCCAGCGCCTCGGCCAGGCGCTCGCGGTCCACCGTCTGGATGACGTCGAACAGGGCCACGGCGTCCTTGACCTTGTTGGTCTGCAGGGGACCGATCAGGTGTAGTTCGACATCGGGATACTGCGCCTTCAGCGCCGGCCACTTGGCCTTGGCCTCCTGAACCCGGTTCTCCCCGAACACCCGCTGGCCGGCCTCAAGCGCCGCGCGAATCTTTTCCACCGGCTGGACCTTGGACACGGCCACCAGGCTGACGCCGCCCGGATCACGGCCCACGGCATGGGCGGCGGCATCGATGACGCCGCGCACGGTGGCCAGGCGGGTGGCGACATCGGCATCCGCGGGCGGGGCGGGCGGGGCGGGGGGCTTGCTGGCGCGGGTCATGGCGGTGCCGGGGTTGTGTATGGGCGGTTGTGTGCGGGCAGGATCGACGGTAAAGCGTGCCCCGGGCCGACGGCGCCGGGCACGGGGGCGACTTTCCTGCGCCACGCCGCGCAAGGCAAGGCTCGCGTATCGGCATCCGCCGCCTATATCACTTGTTCCGCCGCATCCCCGGACACGGAAGAGCCCATGACCCGCTTCAGGACCCGCCGCATCCCCGCTCTCCTGGGCATGCCCCTGTGCGCCGCCGTCGCCGTGCTGGCGTCCCCGCGCGCGGCCCAGGCCCAGGTCGACTATCACCTGTCGGGCGTGGCCCAGGGCGGGGTGGTGGGCACGGACCGCCCGGCGGCGGGGGACGCCCATTGGGACGCGGTCGGCGCCTATGCCGTCACCGGCAGCCTGGAGACGGTGACGGACAGCGGGGTGACCTACGGCGCGCTGCTGCGTGTCGGTTCGGGCAACACCGGACGCAGCACCGACCGGCCGGGCAACGCCGACCGGCAGGGGATCGGCATCGACCAGGCCTACGTCTACGCCGCCGGCGGCTGGGGCAAGGTGCGCCTGGGCCAGAGCTGGGGGGCGTCGGAGCGGGCGACAGACCTGCTGCCCCTGCTGGTGGGCGGGGAGATGGACGGCTTCTGGACGCAAAGCGGGCGCGTGCGGCCGCCGGGCACGGCGCTGGGCCGCGCCTATGCCGCCCGCGACAGCGACGACGCCACCAAGGTGGATTATGAGACGCCCCGCCTGTTCGGCGTGAAGGCCGGCTTTTCCTACGCCCCGGAGCGCCGGGCCTTCGGCCAGGACATCGTGGCCGCCAGCGTTGTCCCGGCCGAGACCAACTTCTGGGAAGGGGCCGTGAACTACCGGGGCGACTGGGGCCCCGTGCAGTATGAGCTGGGCGCCGCCTACAACCATGCCGACGCCGCCCATGGCTGGCTGCGCGACACCTCCACCGTCACGCTGGCCGGCGGTCTGACCTATGGCGGCTTCACGGTGGGCACGGTGCTGTTCGACGATGGCGACAGCGGCCTGCTGCGCAACCGCACCGCCGCCGCCCACGGCGACGCCCCCGGGGACACCCGGGGCGCCACCGTGCAGGGCACCTACGAGAACGGTCCCTATGGCCTGACCCTGTTCTGGCACGGCAGCGAGACGGAGAACTGGACCACCTACCAGGCTTACGGCCTGGGATTGTCGTGGAAGGTGCGGGGGGACACCACCCTGGGCCTGGACCTCATCCACTGGGCCGCGGATCTGGAAAGCGGCAACCCGGCGGCGATGGCGGGACAGTCCAGTCCGCACCCGACAGGTAACGTGGCCACCGCCGTGGTAGAATTCCGTTTCTAGGTTTCCGTCCACGCCGGCCGTTTCCATCGCCTCCGCCCCGCCCCCGTGCGCCACCCCCGCGCCCCCACCCCCGCGCCAACGTTACGCTTCGTCACGGCCGCTTGGCCGGCCTTGCGTCCCAGCGGCTTTTTTGATCTAAGGAACCGTTCTCGTGACCCTGGGTGACAATCACATGCCGTCGCGCTCCGCTTTTTTCATTGGCCGCTCCCTCCTGGTTGCCGGACTTCTGCTTTCCACGTCCGCTTGTTCCTGGCTGGGCTGGGGCGATGACGACGACGCGAAGGCCGCGCCCAAGCCCGTCTCGATCCTGATGCGCCAGAACACCTCTGGCCCGGTCGGCACGTCCAACACCGCCGTGCAGGCGGTGGGCCCGACGGTCAACGCCTTCCTGTGGCGCGCGTCGCTGGACACCATCGGCTTCCTGCCGCTGGTTTCGGCCGACCCCTACACCGGCGTGATCATCACCGACTGGTACAGCCCGCCCAGCACCCCGGGCGAGCGGTTCAAGATCAACCTGTACGTCCTGGACAGCACCCTGCGCGCCGACGGCGTGCGCGTGACCGTGTTCCGCCAGGTCGACCAGAATGGCCAGTGGCGCGACGCCACCGTGGCCGCCGAAACCAACAGCCAGCTTGAGGACACCGTCCTCACCCGGGCGCGGCAGCTGCGCATCCAGCAGGGCCCCTCCAAGTAAGCTGATCCATCGCCGGCGGGCGACTGTCTCCTCTCGCAACGCCCCGGCGGCCCGCCGGGAGGGGGTGACGCCCCGGCCAGTTCAGGCTGTCGGCCGGCGCGACACCCCAGAGAAGGCGGTTTTTCCATGTCCCGGTACAATGTCAGGGAAAACGAGGCGAAGTGGCAGTCGGCGTGGGCCGACCGGAACAGCTTCGCCGTTTCCGCGGACCCTGCCCGGCCGAAGTATTTCGTCCTGGAGATGTTCCCCTATCCCTCGGGGCGCATCCACATGGGGCACGTCCGCAATTACACCATTGGCGACGTGATCGCCCGCTACAAGCGGGCCAAGGGCTTCAACGTCCTGCACCCCATGGGCTGGGACGCCTTCGGCTTGCCGGCGGAAAACGCCGCGCTGGAGCGCAAGGTCCATCCCGGCAAGTGGACCTACGAGAACATCGCCACCATGCGCGGTCAGTTGCAGTCGATGGGCTTGGCCATCGACTGGAACCGGGAGATCGCCACCTGCCGTCCGGAATATTACCGGCACGAGCAGAAGATGTTCCTGGATTTCCTGAAGGCCGGCCTGGCCTATCGCAAGGAAAGCTGGGTCAACTGGGACCCGGTCGACAACACCGTGCTGGCCAATGAGCAGGTGGTGGACGGCCGCGGCTGGCGCACCGGCGCGCTGGTGGAAAAGCGCAAGCTGTCGCAGTGGTTCCTGAAGATCACCCACTTCGCCGACGATCTGCTGTCGGCCCTGGCCACGCTGGACCGCTGGCCGGAAAAAGTGCGGATCATGCAGGAGAACTGGATCGGCAAGTCCACCGGCCTGCGCTTCCGCTTCCAGCTGACCGCCCCGGCGGGTGTCACCCCCAACGTGTTTCCGGGCGAGCCTGAGGTCGAGGTGTTCACCACCCGGCCCGACACCCTGTTCGGCGCCAGCTTCGTCGGCATCTCCCCCAACCATCCCATCGCCTTGGCGCTGGCGGAGAAGAACCCGGCGGTGGCCGAGTTCATCGCCGACTGCAACCGCGTCGGCACCTCGGAAGAGGCCATCGAGACGGCGGAGAAGAAGGGCTTCGACACCGGCATCACCGCCGAGCATCCCTTCGTCCCCGGCTGGAACCTGCCGGTCTACATCGCCAATTTCGTGCTGATGGAATACGGCACCGGCGCCATCTTCGGCTGCCCGGCGCACGACCAGCGCGACCTGGACTTCGCCCGCAAGTACGGCCTGAAGGTCACCCCCGTAGTGGTGCCCGAGGGGGAGGACCCGGCGACCTTCGACGTGGGCACCGAGGCCTATACCGGCCCCGGCCTGCTGCGCAACTCGCAGTTCCTGGACGGCATGGACGTGGAGGCCGCCAAGCAGGCGGCCGGTGAGCGCATCGAGGCCATGGGCCGCGGCCAGCGCACCACCATCTTCCGCCTGCGCGACTGGGGCGTGTCGCGCCAGCGCTACTGGGGCTGCCCCATCCCGGTCATCCACTGCCCCAGCTGCGGCCTGGTGCACGTGCCGGAGGACCAGCTGCCCGTCACCCTGCCGGACGACGTGACCTTCGACCAGCCGGGCAACCCGCTGGACCGCCACCCGACGTGGAAGCACGTGAATTGCCCCACCTGCGGCACGGCGGCGGTGCGTGAGACCGACACCTTCGACACCTTCATCGAGTCGAGCTGGTATTTCCTGCGTTTCGCCAGCCCCCGTGTCGAGGGCCAGGCCTTCAACCGGGAGGAGGCGGCCTACTGGCTGCCGGTCGACCAGTACATCGGCGGCATTGAGCATGCGGTCCTGCACCTGCTGTACGCCCGCTTCTGGACGCGCGCCCTGTCCCATGTCGGCTACACCGACCTGAAGGAACCGTTCGAGGGCCTGTTCACCCAGGGCATGGTGACCCACGCGACCTACCAGGATGCCGAGGGCAAGTGGCTGCTGCCGTCCGACGTGGACGTGGTGGACGGCAAGTCGGTGGAGCGCGAGGGCGGCGGCCCCGTGACCGTCGGCCCCATCATCAAGATGTCGAAGTCCAAGAAGAACGTGGTGGACCCCGCGCACATCATCGACACCTACGGTGCCGACGCCGCCCGCCTGTTCATGCTGTCCGACAGCCCGCCGGACCGCGACCTAGAATGGACCGAGGCTGGCATCGACGGCGCCTGGCGCTTCATCAACCGCCTGTGGCGCCTGGTGACGGAGCCGTCGGTGGCCCTGCCGCCCGCCGGCACCCCCATCCCGGCCGAGTTGTCGCCGTTGGCCACCGATGCGCGCCGCATGGTGCACAAGACCGTTGCCGCCATCGGCGAGGATCTGGAACGCTTCCGCTTCAACAAGGCCGTGGCCCGCATCCGCGAGCTGTCCAACGCGCTGGAGAAGCTGGACGCCAAGGCGGGTGCCGATGCCCAGAACATTCAAGAGGGTGACGCCGCCGTGCTGCGCGAGGGGCTGGAGGTGCTGGTGCGCCTGATCGGCCCGATGATGCCGCACCTGGCGGAGGAGTTGTGGTCCGTGCTGGGTCATGACACCCTGCTGGTCGACTCGGTCTGGCCAGTGGCGGATGAAGCCCTGGCCACCGAGGACACCGCCACCGTGGCGGTGCAGGTCAACGGCAAGCTGCGCGCCACCCTGCACCTGCCCAAGGACATCGCCAAGGAAGAGGCCGAGGCGCTGGCCCTGGCGGAGCCGAATGTGCAGCGCGCCCTGGAGGGAAAGCCCGTGCGCAAGGTCATCGTCGTACCCAACCGGGTGATCAATGTTGTCGTCTGACCCCGGCTTCAAGGCCGTGATCCGCAAGGCGGTGGTGGGGGCTATCCTGGCGGCGGCGCCTCTGGCCCTGTCCGCCTGTGGCTTCCACACCGTCTATGGGGACCACAGCCTGTCGGGCAAACCGTCGACGCGGTCGCAAATGGCGTCGGTATCCATCGACATCATCCCCGACCGCATCGGCCAGATGCTGCGCAACAACCTGATCGACCGCTTCTACCAGAATGACGGTCGGCCGGTGAAACCGGACTACCGCCTCAACGTGCGCCTGAATTCCAACAAGGAAAATCTGGGCATCCAGCGCGACGCCACCGCGACGCGCGCCCGCCTGCACGTCCTGGCCGATTACCAGCTGATCGACAACAAGACGGGCAAGACGCTGTACCGGACATCCAGCCGGTCCATCGTCAGCTACGACATTTCCGAGGCGCAATACTCCACCATGGTCACCGAGCAGGACGCCTATGATCGCGCCCTGACCGAACTGGCGGAGGAAATCACCACGCGCCTGTCGCTGTATTTCGACCGCGGGTCGGTGGTCCAATCGGCCAAGGACCAGTAAGGTTCTTGGCATTGTTTCGTGTTGATGGGCCGCCACCGACCGGGGCGGCCCTTTTCACTCCCGGGAGGCGCCCGTGAAGGTCCAGCCGCGCAACGCCGATGGCTTTTGCAAAAGCCCAGCGGCCGGCATTGTCGCCGTCCTGGTTTACGGCCCCGACACCGGCCTGGTGCGTGAGCGCGCCAAAACGCTGGCCCGCGCGGTGGTGGACGACCTGAACGATCCCTTTCGCGTCAGCGACCTGAAGGCCGACCAGATCAGCGGCGACGGGGCCCGCCTGAATGACGAGATGGCCGCCATGGCCCTGACCGGCGGCCGCCGGCTGGTGCGGGTGCGCGATGCCGACGAGTCGATCACCGTGGCCTTCCAGGCCCTGCTGAAGCAGCCGCCCAGCGGCGACACCCTGGCGGTGGTGGAGGCGGGCGACCTCGGCAAATCCTCCAAGCTGCGCGCCCTGTTCGAGTCGGACGACAGGGCCGCCGCCATCGCCTGCTATGTGGAGGAGGAGGGGGAGCTGGCGGTGACCATCGCCCGCATCCTGGGGGAGCATAAGCTGACCATCGACACCGACGCCCGCGACTGGCTGGCCGCCAACTTGGTGGGCGACCGCGCCGTGGCGCGCGGGGAGGTGGATAAGCTGGCCATCTATATGATGGGCGCCAGCCGCGTGACGCTGGAAGACGTGCGCACCGTCATCGGCGACAGCGCCGCGCTGGACATGGATGAGCCGGCCCTGGCCGCCGCCGACGGCGACATCGCCAGCATCGACCGGGCGCTGGGCCGTCTGTTCGCGGAGGGCACCAGCCCCGTCCCCATCCTGCGGTCCGCCCAACGCCACTTCCAGCGCCTGCAGATGGCCGTCTACCACACCACCCGGGGACAGACGGCCCAGCAGGCGGTGAAGGCCCTGCGGCCGCCCGTGTTCTTCAAGATGGAAAACCAGATCACCAACCAGGTGCGGCGCTGGACCCTGCCCAACCTTGCGCTGGCTCTGGACCGCCTGATGGATGCGGAAGCCGACTGCAAGCGCACCAACATGCCGGATGAGACCCTCTGCGCGCGCGCCTTCTTCCAGGTGGCGCAATTGGCGAGGCGGTCGGGCGGCTGATCCTTCCGCCCCAAAAAAAGCGCCATCAGTGACAGCACTGATGGCGCTTTTTTTATAGCCGAGACTGGCGGAAGGATCAGAAGCGCTGCTTCAGCCGCGCCAGCAAGCCGTCCAGCTGGTCCAGGTTGGCGTAATGCACGGTCAGGCTGCCCGCCTGGCCCTTGGCCTTCAGCGCCACCTTCAGGCCCAGCTCGGCCGCCAGTTCCTTTTCCAGGGCCAGGGTGTCGGCCGTCTTGGGGGCAGGGGCGGGACGGGTGGCCGGGTTGGCGGCGTCCTTCACCAGCTGTTCCGTCTGGCGGACATTCAGGCCGCGCTTCACAACCTCCCGCGCCAGCGCCAGCGGATCGGCGGCGGTCAGCAGGGCGCGGGCGTGGCCCATGGTCAGGCTGCCATCCTGCACCAGCGCCTTCACCGCGTC
This sequence comes from Nitrospirillum goiasense, assembly GCF_034427435.1. Classification (NCBI taxonomy): domain Bacteria; kingdom Pseudomonadati; phylum Pseudomonadota; class Alphaproteobacteria; order Rhodospirillales; family Azospirillaceae; genus Nitrospirillum; species Nitrospirillum goiasense. The sequence continues at coordinate 865,108 of NZ_JAXQNP010000002.1, forward strand.
GGGCAGGGCCAGCAGGCGGAGCATGTTGGCGACATGGCTGCGGCTCTTGCCCACGGCGCGGGCCAGATCCTCCTGCGTGTGGTTGAACTCATCCATCAGCCGCTGGAAGCCCTCAGCCTCTTCCAGGGGCGTCAGGTCCTGGCGCTGGATGTTCTCGACCAGCGCGATTTCCAGCGCCTCGCGGTCGGTCAGCGACCGCACCACCACCGGCACCTCGTGCAGGCCGGCCAGTTGGGCGGCGCGCCAGCGGCGTTCACCCGCGATGATCTCGTACCGGGCGCTGCTGGCGGCACCGCCATCCTCGACCTTGCGCACCAGGATGGGCTGCAGCACACCGCGCTCGCGGATGCTGTCGACCAGGCTGCGGATGGCCTCTTCATCGAAATGGCGGCGCGGCTGGTAACGGCCCGGATGCAGCAGTTCGATGGGCAGGGTGCGGGGCGGCCGGCCCTTTTCCACCGGCTCCTGCTCGTCCGCCACCTCGGCAAACAGCGCGGACAGGCCGCGCCCCAGGTTGCTGCGCTTCTTCATCTCATCCATGGACTGACTGCCGGTTACGCTCACGCTTCAAAACCTCTCCCGCCAAATGAATATAGGCCTGGGCGCCCGCCGACTTCAGGTCGTAGAGCAGCACCGGCTTGCCGTGGCTAGGCGCCTCGGAGACACGGACATTGCGGGGGATGACCGTCTCATACACTTTTTCGCCAAAGAAGCCGCGCACGTCGGCGGCCACCATGTCGGACAGGTTGTTGCGCCGATCAAACATGGTCAGCACCACCCCCTGGATTTCCAGGCTGGGGTTGAAGGTGCGTTTCACCCGCTCGATGGTGCGGATCAGCTGCGACAAACCCTCCAGCGCATAGAACTCGCATTGCAGCGGCACCAACACCGAATCGGCGGCGGCGAGGGCGTTCAAGGTCAGCAGCCCCAGGGCTGGGGGGCAGTCGATCAAGATATAGTCGTATTCGGTGGCAGCGCTGGTCAACGCGTCGCGCAGGCGGAATTCGCGCCGCTCCAGCTCCACCAATTCCAACTCGGCCCCCGACAGGTCGGCGGAGGCGGTGACGACGAACAGTTTGGGGATGCTGGTGCCGCGCACCGAGGCCTCCACCGTCGTCTCGCCGAACAACAGCTCATAGGTGCCGGTGCCACGCTCCGTTCGGCCGATGCCCAGGCCGGTGGAAGCGTTGCCCTGTGGATCGTTGTCCACGATCAGCACACGCTTGCCGGTGGCCGCCAGGGCGGTGCCCAGGTTGATGGTGGTCGTGGTCTTGCCCACGCCGCCCTTCTGGTTGGCAAGGGCCAAGATGCGCGCTCGCTTCGGCGCGGGGGTGGGGGCGTCAGCGGGCACGGGCGATCTCACCAAGAATAAGAATGGTCCCCGACGGGTCCGTGATGCTGGGGACTTGGGAGGTGGTCATTGTCCAGGATTGGGCGGCGAGGGTCAATTCCTCGGCAGCGGTCCTGCCCTTCAGGAACAGGCACTGGGCCCCCGGCTTCAGGAAGCGGTAGCCCCAGTCCAGCAACTCGGGCAGGGCGGCGAGGGCGCGGGCGGTCACCACATCGGCCATGATCTCCGGCGCCTGCTCGATGCGCTGGGCGTGCACGGTCACCGGCGTGCCGGTGGCGCGCGCCACCTCCCGCAGGAAGGTCGCCTTGCGCGTATCGCTCTCGATCAGGTGGACGTCGGGCACGCCCAAGATGGCCATGACCAGGCCGGGAAACCCAGCGCCGCTGCCCATGTCCACCTGTGTACGCGTGCCCGGGGGCAGCAAGGCGTACAGCTGGGCGCTGTCCGCCATGTGGCGTTCCCAGACATCGGCGACGGTGGACTTGGCCACCAGGTTGATGGCGGGGTTCCACTTGGCCAGCAGCTGGGCATAGACGGTAAGCCGGTCCAGTGTTTCACGTGAAACAGCGAACCGGGCGGCGAAGTCAGCAGGGGTCATGCGGCACTCGTGGTGTCGTCGGTTTCAGCGGGCCCAGGGGCCAGGCGGGCAGGGCGCTTCTTCACGTGGCGCAGCAGGGCGGTCAACGCCGCCGGCGTCATGCCCGGAATACGCGCGGCGGCCCCCAGCGTGGCGGGGCGAACCTGGCGCAGCTTGGTACGGATTTCGGCGGACAGGGAGGCGATGGCGTCCACGTCCAGGTCAGCCGGCAGGGCCAGGGCCTCATCCCGGCGGAAGGCGCGGATATCGGCCTCCTGCCGGTCAAGATAGCCGGCATAGCGCCCATCGATTTCCACCTGCTCGGCGATCTCCGGCGAAAAGCCCCTCAGCTCCGGCCAGATGACACCCAGGCGGACCAGGTCGATGTCGGGATAGCGCAGCAGATCGGCGACGCTGCGACGCACGCCATCCTGGTTGATGGTCAGGCCATGCTTGGCCAGCTCATTGGGGGTCGCCGACAGGGTGCCGGCCAACTGGCGGGCCTGGTCCAGGGCAGCGAGTTTGGCGCCAAAGGCGGCGGCCCGCACATCACCCACACAGCCCAGGGACAGGCCGCGCGGAGTTAGGCGCTGGTCGGCATTGTCAGCCCGCAGCAACAGACGGTATTCCGCCCGGCTGGTGAACATGCGGTAGGGTTCGGACGTGCCCCGGGTGATCAGGTCGTCGATCATCACGCCGATATAGGACTCGGCGCGGTCCAGCACGAAGGGCGCGGACCCCGACACGGCCAGGGCCGCGTTCAGACCGGCCACCAGACCCTGGGCCGCCGCCTCCTCATACCCCGTGGTGCCGTTGATCTGGCCGGCCAGGAACAGGCGGGGCAGGCGGCGCGTCTCCAGCGTCGGGCCCAGCTCCCGCGGGTCGACGTAGTCGTATTCGATGGCATAGCCCGGCCGCAGCATGGTGACATGCTCCAACCCGGGGATGGCCTTCAGGATCTCCAGCTGCACATCGCGGGGCAGGGAGGTGGAGATGCCGTTGGGATAGACGGTATCGTCGTCCAGGCCCTCCGGCTCCAGGAAGATCTGGTGCCGTTCCTTGTCGGCGAAGCGGACGATCTTGTCCTCGACCGACGGGCAATAGCGGGGCCCAATGCCCTCGATCTGCCCGGAATACATGGGCGCGCGGTGCAGGTTGGCGCGGATGACCTCGTGCACGCGGGCGCTGGTCCAGGTGATGTGGCAGGGCACCTGCGGCGTGGTGATCTTGTCCGTGAGGTAGGAGAAGGGCGGGGGCGGATCGTCGCCCGGCTGCATCTCCAGGCTGGCCCAATCGATGGTGCGGCCATCCAGGCGGGGCGGGGTGCCGGTCTTCAGGCGACCGAGGGGGAAGCCCACGCGCATCAGCGTGTCGGACAGGCCCAGGGCCGGCGCCTCACCCACACGGCCGGCGGGGATCTTCTCCTCACCGATGTGGATCAGGCCGCGCAGGAAGGTGCCAGTGGTCAGCACGACGGCCCCGGCCATGACCGTCTCACCCGCGGCGGTGACGATGCCGGCCACGCGGCCGCTGGCGTCGATCACCAGGTCTTCGACGGCGGCGGCCACCAGCGTCAGGTTCTCCTGCTCCGCCAGGATGGCCTGCATGGCCTGGCGGTACAGCTTGCGGTCCGCCTGGGCGCGCGGCCCGCGAACGGCGGGACCCTTGGACTTGTTCAGCACGCGGAACTGGATTCCGGCGCGATCCGTCACCCGGCCCATGACGCCGTCCATGGCGTCGATCTCCCGGACAAGGTGGCCCTTGCCCAGGCCGCCGATGGCCGGGTTGCAGCTCATCTCCCCCACCGTGTCGAGACGGTGGGTGTAAAGGGCGGTGCGGGCGCCCAGCCGCGCGGCGGCGGCGGCGGCTTCGCAGCCGGCATGGCCGGCGCCAACCACAATGACGTCATAGGTATGCATGGCGCGGACTTTAGGGGCGGGGGCCGGATGAGTCAAAGGGCGCCACGGGATGACGGCCATGAATCCACGGCGAATTCACGGCCGCCCCCGATGTTTCACGTGAAACATCGGGGTGGGGCTCACTTCCCGATGCAGAAATCCCGGAAGATGACGTCCAGCAAGTCTTCCACATCCACCCGCCCGGTGATACGGCCCAGGGCCCGGGCGGCCAACCGGACATCCTCTGCCGCCAGTTCGGGCAGGTCGGCCCGCAGCGCCCGCGCCAGGGCGGCCCGGCAATCCTCCAGCGCGTGGCGATGCCGCGCCCGGGTGAGGGAGGGCGTGCCGCCGGGCGCCAACCGATCCCCGACGATGCGCTGCAGCGCCGTCAGCAGGTCGGCCAAACCATCGCCGGTGGCGGCGGAAACAGCGATGGCGGTACGCCCCGCCACCATGGCTGGCACATGGGTGCACAGATCCCGCTTGTTCAACACCACCAGGGCGTCGCCATCGGCCAGGGCCAAGGTCGCCTCCGCCATGTCGCCGATGTTCCACGTGGAACAATCCAGCACCAGCAGCTTCAGGTCGGCCTTCTCCGCCCGGGCCAAGGCCCGGCGGATACCCTCCCGCTCTATCTCATCCGCCGCGTCGCGCAGGCCGGCGGTGTCGGCCAGGGTGACGGGGAAGCCGCCCAAATCCAGGTTCACCTCGATCACATCGCGCGTCGTGCCGGCGGTGGAGGAGACGATGGCCGCGTCCCGCCGGGCCAAAGCGTTCAGCAGGCTGGACTTGCCGGCGTTGGGCGCGCCCAGGATGGCGATGGAAAAGCCGTCGCGCAGGCGCTCGCCCCGGTGGCCGTCGGCCAAGTGGGCCCCGATTTCCTGGTACAGGCTGGTCAGCACCGGCACCACCGCCGGCGCCAGGCCATGGGGCAGGTCCTCATCCGGGAAGTCGATATCCGCCTCCAGGTGGGCCAAGGCCCGCACCAGGCGGTGACGCCAGCCCTCGTACAATTGCCCTAAGGCGCCGTCCATCTGGCGCAGGGCCTGGCGCCGCTGCGCCGCCGTCTCGGCGTCCACCAGGTCGGCGATGGCTTCCGCCTCCGTCAGGTCCAGCTTGCCGGCCTCAAAGGCGCGGCGGCTGAACTCCCCCGGCTCCGCCACGCGCAGGCCCTGGGCCGACAGCGCTTCGCTAGCGGCCGCCAGGACGGCGCGCCCGCCATGCAGATGCAGCTCCACCACATCCTCACCGGTGAAGCTGTCGGGCGCTGGAAACCACAGCACCAGCGCCTGGTCGAAAGCCTCCCCAACCTGGTCCGTCAACCGCGCCAGCGTGGCACGGCGTGGCGGGGGCAGGGGCCGTCCCGTCAGGGCGGAAAGGGCGGCACCGGCCTTGGGACCGGACAGGCGGATGACCTGCACTCCGCCCCGACCGGGGGCGGAGGCCAAGGCGAAGATGGTGTCAGTACTGTAGAGGGACATGGGGGTCGGGTCAGTCTGCGGCGGCGGCTTTGCGGGCGCGGTGCGCCGGCACTTTCTCATCCGGGTATAGCATCAGGCGCTCCACCCGGCCGCCCTCCACCAAATGCGTCTTCACAATTTCATCAACGTCACCGGGGGTGGCGCACGTGTACCAAACACCCTCCGGATAGATCACCAACGTCGGCCCCAACTCACACCGGTCCAGGCAACCGGCGGCGTTGACCCGCACCTTCTTGCCCAGGCCGGCCTCCTTGGCGGCGGCCTTCATGTGGTCGCGCAGGGCCTCGGAGCCCTTTTCCTTGCAGCAGCCCCGGGGATGGCCGGGCGCGCGCTCATTCGTGCAAAAGAAAACGTGACAGTCGAAATAGGGTGCGGGATCGGTCACTTCGTATCCTTGCCCCCGCCCATGGCGGAGGTCATCTGGTTCCACATCATTTTCTGCAACTGCTCGAACCCCTGGATGCCCACGGGCAGCCAAGTCTTCAGCAGGGCGTCCGGGTCCATGGCCGCCAGGTTGGCGCTGATGCGGTCCTGCATCTGCCGCATCAGGGCGTCCTGCATGGGCTTCACATCCGGCAGGCCCAGGAAAGCACGCGCCTCTTCCGGGGTGCAATCGACGTCGACGGTTATTTTCATGGGGGAAACCTTCCTGTTCGGTTGACCTCTAAAGCCATGGACCGGGGCACTAACAAGGATTATGCGCCTGCAACCCCGTCTCTTTTTCTGACCTTCACTGTAGCGGAGGCTACAGTGGGGTCAAAGCGGCACGGAACCTTCAACAACCGCACCATTCAGTCCAAAGAGCGTGACCCTCATGGCGGCATCGGCTACGACACAAGCGGCGGCGAACCTTTTGGTTCATGAAACCAGCCCCTACCTGCTGCAGCACAAGGATAACCCTGTGCATTGGCGCGCCTGGGGGCCGGAAGCGTTCGCCGAGGCCCAAGCGCTGGGCAAGCCCATCCTGCTGTCCGTGGGCTACGCCGCCTGCCACTGGTGCCACGTCATGGCCCACGAGAGCTTTGAGAATCAGGCCATTTCCTCCCTGATGAACGACCTGTTCGTGAACATCAAGGTCGACCGGGAGGAACGGCCGGACGTGGACCAGGTCTACCAGCAGGCGCTGTCCCTGTTGGGTCAGCAGGGTGGCTGGCCCCTGACCATGTTCCTGACCCCCAAGGGGGAGCCGTTCTGGGGTGGCACCTATTTCCCGCCCAGCGGCCGCTATGGCCGGCCCGGTTTCCCTGATGTGCTGCAGGGCGTGGCGGAAACCTACGCCCAGGACCCCGGCAAGGTCAGCCGCAACGTGAAGGCCCTGGGTGACGCGCTGGCCCGCCTGTCCCAGGGCAACCCGGGGGAGGCGGTGACCCTTGGCGCCCTGAACGCCGTGGCCGACCGCCTGGTGCGGGAGGTTGACCCCTTCCTGGGCGGCATCAACGGCGCCCCCAAGTTCCCGCAGCCCAGCATCTTCGACCTGCTGTGGCGCGCCCACCTGCGCACCGGCCGCACAGACCTGCGCGACGCCGTCACCACCACCCTGACCCACATGGCCAACGGCGGCATCTATGACCACCTGGCCGGTGGCTTCGCCCGCTATTCCACGGACGAGCAGTGGCTGGTGCCCCATTTCGAGAAGATGCTGTACGACAACGCCCAGCTGGTGGCGTTGATGACCCAGGTATGGCAAGGCACCCGCGACCCACTGCTGGAGGTCCGCGTCCGCGAGACCGTGGGCTGGGTGCTGAATGAGATGAAGGTGCCGGGCGGTGCCTTCGGCGCCACCCTGGATGCCGACAGCGAGGGGGAGGAGGGCCGCTTCTACGTCTGGACCAAGGCGGAAATCGACCGCCTGCTGGGCGAGGACGCCGCGCTGTTCTGCGCCCATTATGACGTGACCGAACTGGGCAACTGGGAAGGCCACACCATCCTGAACCGGCGCACCCCCTTGGCACTGGGCAGTGCCGAAGAGAACCGTCTGGCCCATGCCCGCGCCCGCCTGCTGAAGGCGCGGGCCCTGCGCATCCGTCCCGGTTGGGACGACAAGGTGTTGGCCGACTGGAATGGATTGATGATCGCGGCCCTGGCCCGCGCCGGCTTCGTCTTCGAGCAACCGGGCTGGATCGAGGCCGCCATCGACGCCTACAGCCATGTTATGACAAGCCTGGGCCACGCCGGTGCCGACGGGCTGGATCGCCTGCACCACAGCGGACGGGGCGGCCGGGCCCGTCATGCCGGCCTGCTGGAAGACTACGCCAACATGGGGAAGGCCGCCCTGACGCTGCATGAGATCACGGGCGAGGCCGCCTTCCTGGAGCAGGCCGTGCGCTGGACGGCGACGCTGGACCGCCATTTCTGGGATGAGGCGGACGGCGGCTATTACACCACGGCCGACGATGTGGGCGACCTGCTCATCCGCCCGCGCAACGCCCATGATAACGCCGTGCCCGCTGGCAACGGCACCCAGCTCGGCAACCTCACGCGGCTATGGATGCTGACGGGGCAGGACCGCTACCGCGCCCGCGCGGATACGCTGATGTCGGCCTTCAGCGGTGAGTTGGGCCGCAACTTCTTTCCGCTGTCGACCTTCCTCAACATGGCCGAGACCCTGCTGAACGGGGTGCAGGTCGTGCTGGTGGGTGAGGCGGATGAGCTCGAGCCCTTCAACGCCGTCCTGCGCAACCAGGCGCGGCCGACCCTGGTGGTCAGCCGCCTGTCACCGGGACAGAACCTGCCGGAGCCCCATCCCGCGGCGGGCAAGACCATGCTGGGCGGCAAGGCGACGGCCTATGTCTGCCAGGACATGCGCTGTTCGCTGCCCGTGACCACGCCGGAAGCGCTAGACGCGCTGCTGAGCCCTAGCGCTTCCGGCCAATGATCGGAGCCGGTGACCGCCATCACGGTGACAGGCCCCGCGCCAACCGCTACTATAGGCGCATTAAGAAACGAGCCGTTTTTTAACCAAGGCACTTGGCAACCAAATCAAAGGGGTAGCGCATGACCACTGTGACGATCGAAGCCACCGACGGTGGCAGTTTCGACGCCTATCTGGCCATCCCGAGCAGCGGCAAGGGTCCGGGCCTGGTGTTGATCCAGGAGATCTTTGGCGTCAACGCCAACATGCGCGCCCTGTGCGACCATTACGCGGCGCTGGGCTATACGGCGCTGTGCCCCGACCTGTTCTGGCGCCAGGAACCGGGCGTGCAACTGACCGACAAGACCGAGGCCGAGTGGCAGCGGGCTTTCCAGCTCTACAACGGCTTCAGCGAGGCCAGCGGGGTGGAGGACCTGATCGCCAGCGTCAACTTCCTGCGCGAGCATGAGGCGACCGGCCGCAAGGTCGGGACCCTGGGCTACTGCCTGGGCGGCAAGCTGGCCTTCCTGATGGCCACGCGCTCCGACGCCGACGCCAATGTCAGTTATTACGGGGTGGGGCTGGACGGCGCGCTGGGGGAGATCAGCGCCATTACCAAGCCGCTGCTGCTGCACACCGCCGGCAAGGACAAGTTCTCCTCCGATGAGACGCGCGCGAAGGTGAGCGCCGCCATCGAGGGCAACCACCTCATCACCCAGCACCTGTACGCCGACCAGGACCACGCCTTCGCCCGCGTGGGTGGGGAGCATTACGACGCCGCGGCCGCCGACCTGGCCAACCAGCGCACCGCCACCTTCCTGAAAGAGACGCTGTCTTAACAAGTGTCCCTCAAGCGCCGGGCGCGGGCATCCGCCCGCTCGGCTATCCTCAGTTTTCAGTCCACTGCGTTCCCCGAAAACTTCCGGCGGACGCGGTCGCGTCCTACAGCAGCATGAGGCACGGTCTCATGCCGCTGATGGCTGCCTAGCCAAACTTTCTTCCCCTTCATAGGAGCCTCCCCATGGTCCACGCCATCCGCATCCATCAGACCGGCGGTCCGGAGGTGATGAAGTGGGAGGAGGTGGCGGTGGGGGAGCCTGGGCCGGGCCAGGTCCGGTTGCGCCAGACGGCCGTGGGCCTGAACTACATCGACGTCTATGTCCGCACCGGCCTCTACAAGAACCCGCTGCCCCTGATCCCGGGGATGGAGGCGGCGGGCGTGGTCGAGGCGGTGGGCCCCGATGTCCATGACTTCAAGGTCGGCGACCGGGTGGGCTATTGCACCGGCGGCACCGGCGGATATGCCGAGGCGCGGCTGTATCCGGCGGAACGCCTGATCCCCCTGCCGGACGGGATCGACGACCAGACCGGGGCCGCCATGCTGTTGCAGGGCCTCACCGCGCATTACCTGCTGCACCGCACCTTCCCGGTGAAGCCGGGGCAGACCATCCTGTTGCACGCCGCCGCCGGCGGGGTGGGGCTGATCGCCTGCCAGTGGGCCAAGGCGCTGGGCGCCACCGTCATCGGCACGGTGGGATCGGACGAGAAGGCGGAACTGGCCCGCGCCAACGGCTGCGACCACGCCATCGTCTACACCCGCGAAAACTTCGTGGAACGGGTCAAGGAGATCACCGACGGCCAGGGCGTGCCCGTCGTCTACGACAGCATCGGCAGGGACACGTTCTACCAGAGCCTGGACTGCCTCAGCCGCCTGGGCACCATGGTCAGCTTCGGCAACGCCTCGGGTCCCGTGGGCGCCGTGGACATCGGCATCCTGAACACCAAGGGGTCGCTGTTCCTGACCCGGCCGTCGCTGGGTGGCTACGTCGCCACCACCAAGGAACTGCGCGACAGCGCCAACGCCCTGTTCACCGCCGTGCTGTCCGGCAAGGTGAAGATCGACGTGCGCCAGACCTTCGCCCTGAAGGACGCCGCCCAGGCCCACATCGCCCTGGAAGCCCGCCGCACCACCGGTTCCACGGTGCTGCTGCCCTAGGGCTTGTTGAGATTTATCTTCCATCCGTTGCTTGGTCGTGATTCAAGCTTCGGATGGAACGCTTTGTACTGACCGATGCCCAATGGGCGAAGATGGAACCGCATTGCCTTGGGAAGCCGAGTGATCCAGGGCGGAGCGGTAGCGACAATCGCCTTTTCATTGAGGCGGTGCTTTGGATAGCGCGGACGAGCAGCCCCTGGCGAGACCTTCCCGCCTCGTTCGGCAAGTGGAACACGATCTTCAAACGTTACCGTGACTGGGTCAAAGCTGATGTTTTCATTCGGCTTTTCGAGGCGTGCTCGGACGAGCCCGACATGGAATACGCCATGGTTGACGCCACCATCGTCAAAGTCCACCGGCATGGTCAGGGCGCAAAAGGGGGACTCAGAGCCAGGCCATAGGTCGCTCCAAGGGCGGCATGACCACCAAGATCCTGGCTCTTACGGATGCGCTCGGAAACCTGGTGCGTTTCGTCCTCCTGCCAGGCCATCGGTTTGACACTGTTGGTGTCGCCCCTTTGATCCAGGATTTGGAGTTCGGCGGATTGATCGGTGACAAAGCCTATGACTCTGCCACCATCATCGCCGATCTGGACGAGCGTGGCGCCAAGGTCGTCATCTCCCAGCATCCTCGCCGGGCAAGTCCACGCAAGATTGACGCCGAGATATATAAGTGGCGTCACCTCATCGAGAATTTCTTCTGCAAACTCAAAGAGTTCAAACGCATCGCCATGCGCTGCGACAAAACAGATCAGAGCTTCTCAGCCATGATCTATCTCGTCGCAGCCGTCATTCACTCCAGATGATTCTCAACAAGCCCTAGAGCGAGATGCGATCATGTCTGATCGCGTTCCGCTCTAGCATCAGCCGGCGGTCGCCGCCGCCGGTTCATCCCCCGCCAGCCACAGCGGCGACTTGATGGCCTTGAGGAAGGCGGCGTGGGCTTCCAGTTCCTCGGGCGAGGCGGCGTGCGGCCGCGGCGCGCGGAACACGCGGGTTTCCTCCACCACCATCAGGCCGACCTCGGTCGTCTTGGCCGTCGTGGCGCCCAGCACCAGGTCGGGCTGACGCCCGCCCATCAGTTCCAGATAGACCTCGGCCAGCAACTGGGCGTCGAGCAGCGCGCCGTGGTAGGTGCGGCCGGAATTGTCGATACCGAACCGGCGGCACAAGGCATCCAGGCTGGCGGGCGCGCCGGGGAAACGCTTGCGCGCCATGGCCACCGTGTCCACCGAGCGCGCCATGGGCATGGTCTTCATCCCCAGGCGCGTGAACTCCGCGTTCAGGAAGCCCATGTCGAAGCTGGCGTTGTGGATGATCAGCGGGCTGTCCTGGATGAAATCCAGGAAGTCGCCGGCCACGGCGGCGAACACCGGCTTGTCCGATAGGAAGGCGGCCGACAGGCCGTGCACCGCCTCCGCCTCCGCCGGCATGTCGCGTTCCGGGTTGATGTAGGCGTGCCAGCTGTTGCCCGTGGCCACATGGTTCAGCAACTCGACGCAGCCGATTTCCACCACGCGGTCGCCCCCCAGGGCGTTGACACCAGTGGTTTCGGTATCGAGGACGATTTCACGCATGGGGACGGGCTACCTGGACCGGGGGTTGGAAGACTTGCGGATCGAGGACGGGCGGGGGCGGGGCGGCCAGACGCGGCCGCTTTGCCCCGACAGCAGTGTGACGATGCCGGCCAGCCGCCGCAAGGTCAGCGCGCGGCCCAGGCCCGTGGGCACGACGAAATCCGCCCGCCGCCGCTTCTCGGCATCCGGCATCTGACGGCGCAGGATGGCGTCCAGCTTGCCGGGGTTCATGCCCGGCCGGGCCAGCACCCGGGCGCGCTGCAGGCTGTGCGGCGCGGAAACGACGGCCACGCGGTCGCAGTTGACCTGCCCCCCGTCTCGAACAGCAGGGGCACGTCCAGCACCGCCACCTTGGCCCCGGCCGCCGCCGCCCGTCGCAGGAAACGGTCCCGCGCCCGGGCCACCAGGGGGTGGACGATGGCCTCCAGCCGGCGCAGCGCCGGGGTATTGCCCATCACTTCCGCCGACAGCAGTTGCCGGTCCACCGCCCCATCGCGCACCACACCGGGAAAGGCCTGGGCGATGGGGGCCACGGCGGCGCCCCCCTTGGCGTAGAGGCGATGCACTGTGGCGTCGCTATCATGCACCGGACAACCCAGGCGGCGCAGCATGGCCGCCGCCGTGGACTTGCCCATACCAATGGAGCCAGTGAGGCCGAGGACGATCAACGGGTCGTCCCCCACCACCAGACCATGATCATGACCACGGCCATGACCGGTCAGTCCCCGAAGACGGCGGCGTAAAGCGCGTCCGTCACCTGGGGCGCCCGGCCGAACCAGGCCTCGAAGCCGGGCCGGCCCTGGTGCAGCAGCATGCCGCGGCCATCGACCACGGCATGGCCCCGGGCCTTGGCCGCCGCCAGCAGGGGCGTTTCCACCGGGGTGTAGACGATGTCGGTCACCACGGCGTCCCGGGGCAGGGCGTCCAAGGCCAGGTCCAGGGGCGGATGGCCGACCATGCCCTGGGTGGTGGCGTTGGCCAGCACATGGGCACCGGCCAGGGCGTCCGCGCGATCATCCCAGGGAACGGCGGTCAGCGGACAGGCGACACCGGGCCCCAACTCCGCCACCAGTTCCTGAGCCCGCGCCAGGGTGCGGTTCACCAGGCGTATCTCCGGCACGCCGGCATCGGCCAGCGCCACCACCAGCGACCGGGCGGCCCCGCCGGCGCCGACGATGACGGCCGGTCCCCCCATGGCCGTCCAACCGGGGGCACCAGTCTTGAGGTTCTCGATGAAGCCGAAGCCATCGGTGTTGCGACCCTCCAGCGCGCCATCGGGATGGACGATGACGGTATTGACCGCCCCCATGCGCCGGGCCGTCGCGTCCACCCGGTCCACGGTGCGGAACGCGGCCTCCTTATGCGGAACCGTGACGTTGCACCCGGCGAAGCCCAGGGCGGGCAGGGCGCGCAAAGCCTGCTCGATGCGGTCCGGGGGCACGGCCAGGGGCACGTAGGCGCCATCGATGCCGTAGTGCGCCAGCCAATGCCCATGCAGCCGGGGGCTGCGGCTGTGTCCCACCGGCCAGCCCATGACGCCGGCCACCTTCGCCTTGCCGCTGATCATATCCCAGTATTCCCTCAATCCGGCAGCACGCCGCGCACGCGCAGGAAGCTCAGCAGCGGCAGCAGCGGCAGGCCCAGGATGGTGAAGTGGTCGCCGGCCACGCGGCTGAACAGCTGGGCACCCAAGCCTTCCAGTTGATAACCCCCGACGGAGGTCAGGACCGCGTCGCCCGCTGCGTCCAGGTAGCGCTGGATGAAGGCGTCGCTGAGCGGCCGCATGGTCAGCTTGGCCTGGTCGGTCTGGTGCCAGACCCGGCTGTTGTTGTGGAACAGCACGGCGGTGGTCACCAGCCGGTGGGTACGGCCCGACAGGGCGCGCAATTGCTCCGCCGCGCCCTGCCGGTCTTCCGGCTTGTCGAACCAGCGGCCTTCGCATTCCAGCATCTGGTCGGCGCCGATGACATAGGCGCCGGGCACCTTGGCGGCGACGCGGCTGGCCTTCAGCTCGGCCAAGGCCTCCGCCGTCTCCTCCACGGTCAGGCCCGCAGCCTTGCAGGACAGTTTGACCTCATCCTCATCCACGCCGGGGCGATGGGCGACCACCTCCAGCCCCGCGTGGCGCAGCATGGACAGACGCGTGGCGCTGCCGGACGCCAGCACCACGGGCTGGGTCGCCAGCACCGGAGTCAAGGAGCCCGGCGGAATATCCTCAGACGACATGCGAACTCACATTCCAGAATGGGGCGGGCGGGGGACAGGCGCGGACCCTCCGCCGGCTCCCCCACCGGGTTGAGGGGCGGGGCCCCCGCCGGCCGCCGGCGGGCCAGCAGCATAAGGATTTCGGCCGCCGTCTCCTCGATGGAGCGGCGGGTGACGTCAATGACGGGCCAGCCCTTGCGGCTGTACAGGCGGCGCGCCTCCGACAATTCAGAACGAACCTGCTCGGGATCGACGTAGCTGGTCTCCTCCCCCTGGTTCAACAGGCGCAGGCGGTTGCGGCGGATCTGGATCAGCCGTTCCGGGTCCTTGGTCAGGCCCACCACCAGGGGACGGGACACCTGGTCCAGCTCCGGGGGCAGGGGGCAGCCGGGAACGAAGGGGATGTTGGCCGCCTTGATGCCCCGGTTGGCCAGATAGATGCAGGTCGGCGTCTTGGAGGTGCGCGAGACGCCGACCAGGATCACGTCGGCCTGGTGCAGTTCCCAGGCCGTCTGGCCGTCATCATGGCCCAGGGCGAAATCCATGGCGTCGATGCGGCTGAAATACTCGGCATCCAGCGCGTGCTGCCGGCCCGGCTGGCTCTGGCTTTCCAGGCCCAGATAGGCCGCCAGCGAATTGATCAGGTGGTCCAGCACCGGCACGCAGGGGATGCCGATTTCCCGGCAGGTGTCCTGCAGGCGGCGGCGCAGCCGCTCGTTCACCAGGGTGAACATGACCAGGCCCGGATTATCGCGGATGCCGTCGATGACCATCTCCAGCTGCCGGTCCGTACGGACCAGGTTCCAGAAATGCTCGACGGGTTCGACATGGTCGAACTGCGAAACGCAGGCGCGGGCGACGGAATTGATGGTCTCGCCGGTCGCATCCGACACCAGATGCAGATGGAATTCCTTGGTTTGGGCCGTCTGGGTCAAGGGCGTCGCTCCGGCAACGGGTAGAGAAGACAGGCCCCGGGGCCTGTGGACCTAATCTGGGGAAAACCGGCGGACAATACGGGAAAAGACACCCTCCACCGGATCCCGGTCCCGTTCCATACAGGCTCTCCGGGATCCCGTGCAGAGGGAATCCGCCCCTGGGGTAAAAGTCCGTCACCCCTTCGAACAGCTGGGGAAACCGGGCGGGCTTCCAACTTATCCCCAGGATCCCCAGATATGACGAACTCTATAGCATTCCAGGGTTCCCGCCATAAACCCCGCACCGTCATCCACAATCAAACAGCCCGCCGTGGGATCCCGCGGACGCTGTGGATGAAAATTCGGACGAATTTGAATTCCCGTTATCCACAGGGCCAACTACCACCCCATTCCTTTTTCAATTTAAGTCAGAGTAGAAAAGGGGCCTGTGGGAAAACCTCAGGCTGGCCGCCCATGTGGCCCGCCCTCATGGAGACCGCCTTGTCCCAGATCCAGCCGGACCGTTTGCTGCTCCGTACCCTCAAGGGGGAGATCTCGCCCCGTCCGCCGTTCTGGCTGATGCGCCAGGCCGGGCGCTATCTGCCCGAATACCGTGAGGTGCGGGCCCAGGCCGGCGGCTTCCTCGACCTGTGCCTGAAACCGGATCTGGCGACCGAAGTGACCCTGCAGCCCATCCGCCGCTATGGCATGGACGCGGCCATCCTGTTTTCCGACATCCTGATCCTGCCGCACGCCCTGGGGCAGAAGGTGTGGTTCGCGGAAGGGGAGGGGCCACGGCTGGATCCCATCCGCGACCAGGCCGGACTTGACCGTTTGGACGTGACCAACCTGACGGCGCGGGCGGAACCGGTTTATGAGGCTGTCCGTCGTATCCGCGCGGCGCTGCCGGACACCGTGACACTCATCGGCTTCGCGGGCAGCCCGTGGACCGTGGCGACCTATATGGTCGAAGGGGCGGGGTCCAAGGAGTTCCTGCACGCCAAGGGCTGGGCCTACGCGGATCCCGCCGGCTTCCAGCGCCTGATCGACCTGCTGGTCGACACCACCGTCACCCATCTCTCCGGCCAGATCGAGGCGGGGGCGGAGGTGGTGCAGCTGTTCGACAGCTGGGCCGGCGCCCTGGCCCCGGCGGAATTCGCCCGCTGGTCCATCGCCCCCACCCGGGCCATCGTGCGGGCCCTGAAGGACAAGCATCCGGGGGTCCCCGTCATCGGCTTTCCGCGCGGAGCGGGGATCAATATCCAGGCCTATGTGGAGCAGACCGGGGTGGACGCCGTCAGCCTGGACACGTCCGTTCCGCTGGACTGGGCCGCGACAGCGCTGCAGAGCCGCGTCCCGGTGCAAGGCAACCTGGATCCCCTGGCCCTGGTGGCGGGAGGGGAGGCACTGCGCCGCGCCGCCACCGACATCCTGACCACGCTGGGCAAGGGCCCCTTCATCTTCAACCTGGGGCATGGCATCGTGCAGCAGACGCCGCCGGAGCATGTCGCCGAGTTGGCGCGCCTCATCCGCGATTGGCCTTCCCCCTGATCCAGGGGAGGTCCCCAGCCGTATCGCCTTCCGCCCTGATCGACCGCCGACCGAGCCCCCATGAGCCCGCTGCCCCTTCCCGAGACCGCGCCCGACGCGGCGTCCAAGACCGCCCGTGGCCGGCGCATCGCCGTCGTCCTGTTCAATCTGGGCGGTCCCGATCGCCTGGAGGCGGTGCGCCCCTTCCTCTACAACCTGTTCCGCGACCCGGCCATCATCCGATTGCCGACGCCGTTGCGGCAGATGGTGGCGCACCTGATCTCCAGCCGGCGCGACAAGGTCGCCCAGGAGATCTACAGGACGCTGGGCGGCGGTTCCCCCCTGTTGCCCAATACCGAGGCCCAGGCCCGTGCGCTGGAACAGCAGTTATGGGACATCGGGACGGTCCGGGCCTTCGTCTGCATGCGCTACTGGCATCCCTTCAGCGATGCCGTGGCCCATGACGTGAAAGACTGGGAACCGGATGAGGTGATCCTGCTCCCCCTGTATCCGCAATTCTCCACCACCACCACCGCGTCCAGCCTCAAGGATTGGCACCGGGCGGCCAAGGCGGCGGGCCTCAAGGCGCCCAGCCGCGCCCTGTGCTGCTATCCGGACGAGCCGGGCTTCATCGCCGCCACGGCCAAGCTGGTGCGGGCCGCCGTGGAGGAGGCGTCGCAGCATGGAAAGCCGCGCGTCCTGTTCTCGTCCCACGGCTTGCCGGAAAAGGTGGTGAAGGACGGCGACCCCTATCAGTTCCAGTGCGAACGCACGGCCCAGGCGGTGGTCAAGGCCCTGCGCATCGACGGACTGGACTGGGTTTCCTGTTATCAGAGCCGTGTCGGTCCCATGAAGTGGATCGGCCCGTCGACGGATGAGGAGATCCGCCGGGCCGGTCAGGACAAGGTGCCGGTGGTGGTGGCCC
Source organism: Nitrospirillum goiasense (assembly GCF_034427435.1). NCBI lineage: Bacteria > Pseudomonadati > Pseudomonadota > Alphaproteobacteria > Rhodospirillales > Azospirillaceae > Nitrospirillum > Nitrospirillum goiasense. Next base: position 882,412 of record NZ_JAXQNP010000002.1, read on the forward strand.
CCATCGCCTTCGTTTCCGAACACTCCGAAACCCTGGTGGAGATCGAGCACGAGTATCGCCACCTGGCGCAGGAACTGGGCGTGCCCTATTTCGTCAGGGTGCCGACGGTGGGGGTGGAGGCCGCCTTCATCCAGGGCCTGGCCGGCCTGGTCCGCCAGACGCTGACCCGCGCATCGGGTGGGCCGGTGCTGTGCGGCACGGGCCTGCGCCTGTGCCCCGCTGGCAAAGCCGGTTGCCCCCAGGCGGTATGACCGTCATAAGAGGCCGACACCGTTAACCGGGCGAGGGGACACCCCCATGTATCTCTGGATCAAGGCCATCCACGTCATCGCCGTCATCTCGTGGATGGCGGGCCTGCTCTATCTGCCCCGGCTGTTCGTCTACCACTGCGCCGCCCCGGTGGGGTCCCCCCAGTCGGAAACCTTCAAGGTCATGGAGCGGCGCCTGCTGCGCGCCATCATGAACCCCGCCATGATCGTGGCCTGGGCCTGCGGCCTGGCCATGATCACCCTGGATCCGGGATTGCTGAAGGGCGCGGGCTGGCTGCACGCCAAGCTGGCGCTGGTGGTGCTGATGACCGTGGCGCACATGGCCATGGCCCGCTGGCGCCGTGATTTCGCGGAGGATCGCAACACGCGTCCGCAGCGCTTTTACCGCATCGCCAATGAGGTGCCGACCCTGCTGATGATCGGCATCGTCATCCTCGTCATCGTGCGGCCGTTCTGATCCACCGTTATTGCGCCGTTCAAGTTCCAGGCCCTTTCAAAGCTATTCAGGCCTAAGTCCATTGCGCCCGCCGGATCCGGGTCTTTTTGTTTTGACTTGGGCTCGGTTCCTGTACTAATCCTGAAACAGGTCAAGGCCCGTAACATCGGGGTGAACCCGAGTCGCCCCGTAACCGGGTGCCAGGCTCGTGAGGCATCCCCGCCCCCCTCCCCGGGATGGGCGCAGCGAGGCCAAATTTCCCCGAACTTCCCGTCCCCGGTGTTGCCGTTCTTTTTCCCAGGCGATGCCATCCTTCCACCCCACACACCCGATTTCATGAGGCCGGGGCCGACGGCCAAGCCCGTCGTCTTCCCATCCCGGGTCTCCCCGACAGGACGAAGATGAATCTCCAAGAGTTGAAGGCTAAGTCGCCCGCAGAGCTGCTGGCGTTCGCGGAAGAGCTGCAGATCGAGAACGCGGGCACCCTGCGCAAGCAGGACATGATGTTCGCCATCCTGAAGCAGCTGGCCGAAAACGACGTGCCGATCTTCGGCGAAGGCGTGCTGGAGGTTCTTCAGGACGGTTTCGGCTTCCTGCGCTCGCCCGAGAGCAACTACCTGCCGGGTCCGGACGACATCTATGTCAGCCCCAGCCAGGTGCGCCGCTTCGGCCTGCGCACCGGCGACACGGTGGAAGGCCAAATCCGCTCCCCCAAGGATGGCGAGCGCTATTTCGCCCTGCTGAAGGTCGGGTCCATCAACTTCGACCACCCGGACAAGGTGCGTCACCGCATCAACTTCGACAACCTGACCCCGCTCTACCCGGAAGAGCGGTTGAAGCTGGAAATCGAGGATCCGGTCCGCAACAAGAAGGACATGACCACCCGGGTCATCGATCTGGTGGCCCCCCTGGGCAAGGGCCAGCGCGCCCTGATCGTGGCGCCGCCCCGCACGGGTAAGACGGTGATGTTGCAGAACATCGCCCACTCCATCGCCACCAACCATCCGGAAGTCTACCTCATCGTCCTGCTGATCGATGAGCGTCCGGAAGAAGTGACCGACATGGCCCGCTCCGTCCGGGGCGAAGTCATTAGCTCCACCTTCGACGAGCCGGCCACCCGCCACGTGCAGGTGACGGAGATGGTGCTGGAAAAGGCCAAGCGCCTGGTCGAGCACAAGCGTGACGTCGTCATCCTGCTGGACAGCATCACCCGTCTGGCGCGCGCCTACAACACGGTGGTGCCGTCCTCGGGCAAGGTGCTGACCGGTGGTGTGGACGCCAACGCCCTGCAGCGGCCCAAGCGCTTCTTCGGTGCCGCCCGCAACATCGAGGAAGGTGGCAGCCTGACCATCATCGCCACCGCGCTGATCGACACCGGCTCGCGCATGGACGAAGTGATCTTCGAAGAGTTCAAGGGCACCGGTAACTCGGAAATCGTCCTGGACCGCAAGCTGTCGGACAAGCGCGTCTTCCCCGCGATCGACATCCAGAAGTCCGGCACCCGAAAGGAAGAGTTGTTGGTGGAAAAGGGAACCATGGCCAAGATGTGGATCCTACGCCGCATCTTGAACCCGATGGGCGCCACCGACGCCGTGGAATTCCTGATCGACAAGCTGAAGCAGAGCAAGCAGAATTCGGAATTCTTCGAGAGCATGAACCAGTAAGAAGAATTACAGTAACGATATCAAAGGTGCCATCGTTTGTCGGTGGCACCTTTTTTATTGTGAAATAAAACAACAGAAGCGCTGTAAACCATTCGTTAACCATGGCGCCACGGCCTTTGCACCCATAGGGCCGATCTGCCGCCTAGTCATACTCAATTGCGGCCTATAAGCATTTTCTGCTTGCATGACCCTTGCAGACGCTGAAAAAAGGTTCAAATAGCAGGGCTTAGTGGTCTATCCTTTTGGATAGAACAACCGCCGGGGGTCGTCTCAGATGCGCTTAATGATTGCCGATGACCATGGTCTGGTACGCGACGCGTTGTCTTCGCATATCGAAAGACAGGCGCCGGGTGCGGTCGTCGTGGGTGTCGCCAGTGTGGATGAGGCCGTGACGGCCCTGCGGCAGGACAGCGCCATCGACCTGTTGATCCTGGATCTGCGCATGCCGGGGATGAACGGCCTCGATGGGCTGCAGCATGTGCGCACGGAATTCCCCGCCCTGAAGGTGGCGCTGATGTCGGGCCTGGCCCGGCCGGATGAGATCCGGGGCGCCTTCACCCGCGGGGCGGTGGGCTTCCTGCCCAAGACGCTGAGCGCGGCGGAACTGCTGTCCGCCATCCAGACCATGCTGCAGGGTGAGCGTTTCATCCCGGCCGACCTCAACACCGCCGACACCGCCGATGGTGCCAGCTTCACCCGCCGTGAGCGCGAGGTGCTGGACTACCTGCTGCAGGGCCGTTCCAACAAGGAGATCGCCCGCTCGCTGGAACTGGAAGAGGTGACGGTGAAGCTGCATGTGCGCGGCATCTGCCGCAAGCTGGGCGCCAAGAACCGCACCCAGGCGGTCATGCGCGCGGTGGAGATGGGCATCGCCAGCTGATGGCCCCACCCATCGGCATCCCTCCCGGCACCACGGGTGAGGCGAAGGCGGAGGGCCGGATGGTCCCCGCCACCTTCCTGCATGACCTGAACAACCTGCTGACCGCCATCCACGGTTATTCCTCGCTGCTGGCAGCGGATCTGCCGGCGGGTGGGGTGGAGCAGGATTTCGCCGCCCGCATCCTGGCGGCGGCGGAAGAGGCGCGGCTGCTGGTGGCCCGAGTGCCACGCCCGCGTCCGGTGGCCGCCCTGCACGTCCTGCTCGTCGGCCGGGCGATGGACCGGCTGGCCGGCGCGCTGGAGACCCTGGGGCTGGAGGTCACCCTGGCGGCGTCGGCGCGCGAGGCGCAGGCCGTGCTGGCGGACGGGGGCGGCGAGTGGCAGGTGGTGGCCGGCACCAAGGCGACGCTGGCCGGCCTGGGTGACCTCCGTCTTCCCCTGGCGGTGGTTCCCGCCGGCGCCGATGCCGTCACCGCCGACGCCCTGATCCGCGCCGCGCGCGGCTGACCTCTTCCCGCGCCCAAAAGAAAACCGCCCGGGCCATACGGCGCCGGGCGGCTTTGACGAACAACGATGGCCGGGCTTGCGCCTGGATCGAGGCTTACGCCTGGGCCATGTCTTCCGGCTTTTCGGCCGCCAGCACCTGGCGACGGTACAGATCCACGAAGTCCAGCGGCTGCAGCATCAGCGGCGGGAAGCCGCCGTCGCGCACCGCGTCGGACACGATGGCGCGGGCGAACGGGAACAGCAGGCGCGGCGCCTCGATCAGCAGGACGGCGCGGGTCTGGTCGACCGGCATGGGCGGCATGGAGAAGATGCCGGCGTAGGACAGTTCCACGATGAAGGCGGTGCGCCCGTCGTGGTTGGCCTCGGCGCGGATGTTCAGCGCGACCTCATGGACGTTTTCCGCCACGTTGCGGGCCTGCACGTCGACCTGCAGGTCGACCTTGGGCTGCTGGCCGTTCATCAGGCTGGCGGGGGCGTTCGGGTTCTCGAACGACAGATCCCGGACGTATTGGGCATTGACCACCAGCGGCAGCATGCCGGCGCCTTCGGGGGCGGTGCTTCCGTTGGCGGCGCCGTTCAGGCTGGTCTCATCGGACATAGGTCTGGGACTCCCGGTAAAAGCAAATCAGCTATTCCGCAGAAGCGGACTGACGCGCGCGGGACTAGCACGGAAGCGGCTGGCCGGCAACCGCGCATTATCAGCGGGCATTACCCCAGCCGTCCTTGCATTGTCCCGATGACAAGGTCGCCGTTGACGCTCGGCCCAACGTGAGCCTAAAACCGGAATCCGTGGTGATTTGCTGACCGGCTTGCAGACCACGTTAAACAAGCTGCTAAAAGGTCGGGCCGTACATAAGGTACACCGACCACACCGCCGCCTTCGCCGGTCGCGGTTGCCTTATGATCGGAGTGACGGCCATGGGCCAGACGCCTGACAATCCCGCTTCCACCGCCCCCACGCTCCGCCCCCGCACCCAGCTGGTGCACGGCGGCACGCGCCGCAGCGGCTTCGAGGAAACCTCCGAAGCGCTGTTCCTGACCTCGGGCTTCATCTACGCCAGTGCCGAGGAGGCCGAGGCCGCCTTCGTCAACGACGGCTCGCGCTTCGTCTATTCCCGCTTCCGCAACCCCACCGTCGTCATGCTGGAGGAACGGCTGGCCGGGTATGAGGGCTTCGCCCGCTGCATCGCCACGGCCAGCGGCATGGCGGCGGTCCATCTGGCCGTCATGGGGCTGCTGAAGGCCGGCGACCGGGTGGTGGCGCCGCACGCGCTGTTCGGCTCCTGCCTCTACATCGTCAAGGATCTGGCGCCGCGTTATGGCATCCAGTGCACCCTGGTGGAAGGCACGGACCTGGCGCAGTGGGAAGAGGCGCTGTCCACCCCGGCCAGCGTGGTTTTCCTGGAAAGCCCCAGCAACCCCACCATGCAGGTGGTGGACGTGGCCGCGGTTGCGGATTTGGCCCACAAGGCCGGCGCCCGTGTCGTGGTAGACAACGTCTTCGCCACCCCCGTGCTGCAACGGCCGAAGGAATTTGGCGCCGATGTGGTCGTCTATTCCGCCACCAAGCATATCGATGGCCAGGGCCGCTGCCTGGGCGGCGCCGTGCTGTGCGATGACGAGGTGGCGACCCTGCTCTCCCCCGTCCTGCGCCACACCGGCCCGTCCATGAGCCCCTTCAACGCCTGGGTGCTGCTGAAGGGCCTGGAGACGCTGGAACTGCGCGTCAATGCCCAGGCCGCGTCCGCCCTGGCGCTGGCCCAGTTCCTGGAAAGCCACCCGGCGGTGTCGACAGTGCTGTATCCCGGCCTGCCCAGCCATCCCCAGCACGACCTGGCCATGCGCCAGATGAAGACCGGCGGCACGGTCATCACCTTTGACGTGACGGGTGGCAAAGAGGCGGCGTTCCGCCTGCTGAACACGCTGAAGATCATCAAGATCTCCAACAACCTGGGTGATGCCAAAAGCCTGATCACCCACAACGCCACCACCACCCACCAGCGCCTGACGGACGAGGAGAAGGCCAAGGTGGGTATCGGCCCCGGCACCCTGCGCCTGTCCGTGGGCCTGGAAGACGCGGACGACCTGCGCGACGATCTGGCCGCCGGCCTGGCCGCCGCCGCGGGCTGATTGATGGCCATGCCGGCCGCGTGACCATCACCGGCCGGCACAATTCGACTTTCGTCTCAGGTGAGGACACAACTTCCCCTGTGGACGGTCGCCGGCGTTTCCCCTAATGTTGCGGTGCAACAACGCAGCGCAACATAGGGAGCGCTTACGTGCCCGACCGGCATTTCCCTTACCCCCAAGCCCCGCGACCGCCCAAGCGGCCGCGCCGGGGGCGCATCGGCATGGTTCTTCCCGGCACCCCGGAAGCCATGCACCTGAAGCGTGCCCAGGTGGAACTGGACCGGGTGGCGGCGCGGGTGCACGAGACCGCCTTCGCCTCGGCCCACACCATCACCGCGCGCCTGGGCCTGCTGGCCCAAACCGGCGGCGACCCGGTCGCCTTGGGCACCAACCCCGAATTTGAGCGCATGGGCCGGGAAAAGGTCGAGGCGTTCGCGGACTCCGCCCTCGCCCTGGTGGGCGGCATGCGCGCCTTCCAGGACGCGTGGTGGCGCTGGCGTGACCACCAGGTGGACGCGCTGGGTGAATTCGCCCGCGCCACCTGGTCTTCATGGCATCCCGGTGATTGGGTGACGGCGGAACGCCGCCTGGTCACCTCCACCCTGCGCGCGGCCACCGGCGCCTTCACCCGTTTCAGCCATGCCACCAGCCGCCTGGGTGGGCTGGGCCTGGCCCCCATCCACCGTGCCGCCTCGGCCAACGCCCGGCGCCTGTCGCTGGTGCCCCGGTTGCTGCCGCGGCGCGGCGATGGGCCGGAGGGGGCCACCTAGCATCTGGAGCGGGCCCCAGGTCTGGGAGGGGGCTCAAAAGGTAGTCAGCCTGAAGCCTGGGACTCGAAACAACAAAATCCGGGAGGCGGCCATGGGACAGCGGGACAGGGGGGAAACCCCCGGAAGATCGGGATCGGGTGGTACGGACGTGCTGGACCGCCCCGCCAAGGCGGAGCCGACCCCGTCCGACGCTAAATGGTTAGGCAAGGCATCCGCCCGCGCATGGAGTGATGCGTGGGAAAAAGTTTGTGCCATACTCCCCGTCCGTCCCGGGACCCGCAGCGCGGGTGCCCCGATCCTGGACGATGCCCGCCTGGCCGGTTTGACACGCCGGGCTTTGCCAGAGACCCGCCGCGCCATGTCTTCCACCGCCAAGCCCACCCCCACCGCCTCTTCCGCGCCGGCGGGCGCGCCGCCGGAAGATGACCGGGGGGTGGAGGCCCTGCCAACCGCCGAGCTGCTGACCACCCGCCTGGCCAACCTGGCGGATGGCGACCTGCGGCCGGACGCGCTGCGCGCCGGTATCCTGGCCCTGATGCGCCAGACACTGGACCAGGGCCGCGCCCAGATTCGTCGCCGCTTGGAAGGCGGTGGCCGGGGGGAGGTGTGCCTGCGCGAGGCCACGGCCCTGACCGACGCCATCGTGGTGTCGCTGGCGGACTTCGCCCTGCACCGCGTCTACCCGACGGCGGGCCCCACCCGGGGTGAACAGTTCGCCGTGGTGGCCACCGGCGGCTATGGCCGCAAGGAGATGGCGCCCTTCTCCGACGTCGACCTGCTGTTCCTGCTGCCGTACAAGCGCACGCCGCGCATCGAGCAGGTTGTGGAATACGTCCTGTACCTGCTGTGGGATCTGGGGCTGAAGGTTGGCCACGCCGTGCGGTCGGTGGATGAGTGCGTGCGGCAGGCCCTAGCCGACATCACCATCCGCACCAGCTTGCTGGAGGCGCGCTTCCTCTACGGTGACGACAAGCTGTTCACCGAGTTCCGCAAGCGCTTCGCCAAGGAGGTGGTGGCCCACACCGGCCCCGCCTTCATCGAGGCCAAGCTGGCGGAGCGCGACAGCCGCCACCTGAAGTTCTGCGACAGCCGCTATGTGCTGGAACCGAACGTGAAGGAGGGCAAGGGCGGCCTGCGCGACCTGCAGACCCTGTTCTGGATCGCCAAGTATGTCTACCAGGTCGACAAGGTGAAGGATCTGGTGGCCAATGGCGTGCTGCTGGCCGAGGAGGCGCAGCGCTTCGCCAAGGCGCAGAACTTCCTGTGGACCTGCCGCTGCCACCTGCACTACCTGACCGGCCGGGGTGAGGATCGCCTGACCTTCGATGTGCAGGGTGAGATGGCCCGCCGCCTGGGCTACACCGACCACGCCGGCACCAGCGACGTCGAACGCTTCATGAAGCACTACTTCCTGATGGCCAAGGATGTGGGGGATCTCACCCGCATCCTCTGCGCCACCCTGGAACAGGAAAGCCAGCGGCCGCCCCGCTTCGCCTTCCTGCGGCGGCTGAAGCCCAGCGAGCTGGAAGGCTTCGTCATCGACAACGGCCGCCTCAGCATCCGCGACGAGCGGCATTTCCGCGACAAGCCGGTGGACATGGTGCGCCTGTTCCGCGTGGCGCAGTGGCACAACCTGGACGTCCATCCCAAGGCGCTGCGCGCCCTGGCGCGCTCCATCTCCGCCTTGGGTCCCAAGGTGCGCAACGATCCGGAGGCCAACCGGCTGTTCCTGGAAATCCTGGGGTCGCGCAAGGATCCCGAGGTGACGCTGCGCCGCATGAACGAGGCCGGCGTGCTGGGCCGTTTCCTGCCGGATTTCGGACGGGTCGTGGCCCAGATGCAGTACGACATGTACCATATGTTCACGGTGGACGAGCACACGCTGTTCGCCATGGGCATCCTGCACGACATCGACAAGGGCAACCTGAAGGACGAGGTGCCGCTGGCCTGCGAGGTCATCCACACCCTCAGTTCCAAGCGCGCCCTGTCGGTCGCCCTGCTGCTGCACGACGTGGCCAAGGGCCGGGGCGGCGACCATTCCATCCTGGGCGCCAAGGTGGCGGAAAAGCTGTGCCCCCGCCTGGGCATGACGGAGGAGGAGACGGAGACGGTGGCCTGGCTGGTGCGTCAGCACCTGACCATGTCCATCGTCGCCTTCAAGCGCGACCTGGATGACGAGAAGACCATCCGGGACTTCGTCGACATCGTGAAGTCGCCGGAACGCCTGAAGCTGCTGCTGGTGCTGACGGTGGCCGACATCCGCGCCGTGGGCCCCGGCCGCTGGAACAACTGGAAGGCCACGCTGCTGCGCCAGTTGTACTGGCGGGCGGAGGAGATGATGTCCGGCGGCGTCGTGGGGGCCGACGGGCGCGAGGCCCGCATCATCAACGCGCAAGGCGCGTTGCGCGCCCAGTTGACGGATTGGGCGCCGGCCGATGTCGACCACCATCTGGCGCTGGGCTACCCCAACTACTGGCTGGCCTTCGACCCGCCCACCCTGGTCCAGCACGCCCGCCTGATCCATGAGGCGGAAGCCCGGCAGGCCCCCCTGACCATCGAGACCCGCTACGATCCCGGCCGCTCGGTGACGGAGGTGACGATCTACACCGCCGACCACGCCGGCCTGTTCTCCCGCCTGGCCGGGGCCATGGCGCTGGCCGGCGGCGACATCGTGGATGCGCGCATCACCACCATGACCAATGGCATGGCGCTGGATGTCTTCTCCCTGCAGGGTGCGGGGCCCGGCGGCGCCCGCTTCGACAGCGGGGACAAGCGGGCACGGCTGAAGTCCAGCGTGGAAAAGGCGCTGGCCGGTGACATCAAGCTGGCGCCGGAACTGGCGAAGCGCACCTCACCCCTGCCGTCGCGCACCCGGGTGTTCCGCGTGCCACCGCGCGTGCTGGTCGATAACAAGGCCAGTGCGGGCTACACGGTCATCGAGGTCAACGGCCGCGACCGCCCCGGTCTGCTGTACGATCTGACCCGGGCGCTGACGGCGCTGAACCTGCAGATCGCCTCGGCCAAGATCTCCACCTACGGCAACGCCGCCGTCGACGTCTTCTATGTGAAGGACATCTTCGGCCTGAAGGTGGCGCATGAGGCCAAGCTGGCCCAGATCCGCAAGGAACTGCTGGCCGTGCTGGACGAGCCGGACCCGGCGGCCGAACAGCCCAAGGCCAAGCCGCCGGCCCGGCGTCGCTCCACCGCTGCGGCGGCTGAGTGAGGTCAACGACGTGCTGCGTGGCCTGTTTCAGTTTCCCCTAGGCCCCGACCGGGGCCGCCGGAGCTTTTCGGGAGCGGCAGCGGACTGAAACGCGAGGAAGCAAAGCCGGCGGATGCCCGCGCCCGGCGCTTCAGGGAACATGAAAACTGGCACCTTCGCCGGTTTTCATATACTCCGCGCCCATGAGCTTCGCGCGCGCTACCGCCACCGTCGGCGGCCTCACCCTCATCTCCCGCGTCGGCGGGTTCGTCCGTGACCTGCTGACCGCCTGGGTGCTGGGGGCGGGGGTGTCGGCCGACATTTTCATCGTGGCGCAACGGCTGCCCAACTATTTCCGCTCCATGTTCGCGGAAGGGGCCTTCACCGTCAGCTTCGTGCCCATGTATTCGGCCGACCTGAAGGCGCGGGGGCGGGGGCCGGCGGACCAGTTCGCCGACCAGGCCTTGTCCTTCATGGTGCTGGTGCTGCTGCCCATCACCGCCCTGGTGATGATGGCCATGCCCTGGGTGATGCTGGGCCTGGCCAGCGGCTACGCCGACCAGCCGGACCATTTCTCCCGCCTGGTGGAACTGGGGCGCATCACCTTCCCCTACCTCATGTTCATCTCCATCACCGCCCTGCAGACCGGTGTGCTGAACGCCCTGGGACGGTTCGCGCCGGGGGCGGCGGCGCCCATCGCCTTCAACATCTGCATGATCGCCGCCCTGGGCTGTACCGTCTGGCTGCATCTTGAGGCCAATTTGGGCCAGGCCTGGGGCCTGACCATCTCGGGCATGGTGCAGATGATCTGGCTGGCGGTGTCCTGCCACCGGGCGGGGGTCAGCCTGCGCCTGACCTGGCCGCGCCTGACGCCGGATTTGCGGCGGCTGTTCCGCCAGATGGTGCCGGGCGCCATCAGCGCCAGTGTCATCCAGATCAACCTGATCATCGGCACCCATGTGGCCTCGCTGCTGCCCTCGGGGTCTATCTCCTACCTTTATTATGCCGACCGCCTGAACCAGCTGCCGCTGGGGGTCATCGGCATCGCCATCGGCACGGCCCTGCTGCCCACCCTGTCCCGCCATGTCCAGGCTGGGGAGCGGGACGCCATCGACCACCACGTCAGCCGGGGCATCGAGTTTGGGCTGCTGCTGGCCCTGCCGGCGGCCTTCGCCCTGGGCCTGGTGCCCGAGCCCATCTACAAGGCGCTGTTCCATGGTGGCCGCTTCGGCCTGGCGGAGGCGCACCAGACCGCCCTGGCCCTGGCCGTCTATGCCCCCGGCATCCCGGCCTATGTCGCGTCCAAGGTGCTGACCGCCATCTACTTCGCCCACCAGGACACGCGCACCCCCATGCGCATCGCCATCGCCACCCTGGTGGGCAACATGGTCCTGGCCACCGTGCTGGCGCTGTACACGCCCTTGGCCCATGTCGGCATCGCGCTGGCCAGCACCATCACCGCCTGGGGCAACATCGGCCTGCTGGCCCTGTCGCTGGCCCGGCGCGGCTGGCTGCGGCTGGACCGCCAGCTGCTGACCCGGGCGCCGCGCATCCTGGCGGCCAGCCTCATCATGGCGGGCTGCCTCATCCCCCTGGCCACCGTTCTCGACCCCTACTTTGTGGACAGCGTCTGGGTGCGCGTGCCGGCGCTGGCGGGGCTGGTGACGGCGGGCCTGGCGGTTTATGGCATCGCCGTGGTCGCGCTGCGCGGCGTGGTCATTTCCGACTTCCTGGCGCGCCTGCGGCGGCGGCGGAAGTAAGAGTTCACGGGAGGACAGGGCCCCCTCCGGCTTGACCGAAAGCGGGGCGGGGCCCTACCTTCCCCATCCGGTTTTATCATCTGGCTCAAGGTTTCCATCCATGACCCGCATCTTCTCCGGCATGCAGCCGACCCGCCTGCTCCACCTCGGCAATTACCTGGGCGCGCTGCGGAACTGGGTGGATTTGCAGGACCAGTATGAATGCATCTTCTGCGTCGTGGACTTGCACGCCCTGACCTTGCCGCAGGACGCCCCGACGCTGACCAAGAACATCCGCGCCGTGGCCGCGGCCTACATCGCCGCCGGCATCGATCCTGACCGTAACCTGATCTACAACCAGTCGGCCGTGTCGGGTCACTCCGAACTGGCCTGGATCTTCTCCTGCCACACCCCCATGGGTTGGCTGAACCGCATGACGCAGTTCAAGGAGAAGGCGGGCAAGCAGAAGGACATGGCGGCCCTGGGCCTCTATGCCTATCCCGTGCTGATGGCTGCCGATATCCTGCTGTACAAGGCGACCCACGTGCCGGTGGGTGAGGACCAGAAGCAGCACCTGGAACTGGCCCGCGACATCGCCGGCGCCTTCAACCGCTTCTATGAGAAGGACGTCTTCCCCCTGCCGGAACCGCAGATCCTGGGTGAGGCCACCCGGGTGATGAGCCTGCGCGACGGCACCAAGAAGATGAGCAAGTCGGACGAGTCCGATTACAGCCGCATCAACCTGACGGACGACGCCGACGCCATCGCCCTGAAGATCCGCAAGGCCAAGACCGATCCGGAGCCGTTGCCGGCCACGCTGGAGGAATTGGCCAAGCGGGCCGAGGCCGACAACCTGGTCACCATCTACGCGGCGCTGGAGAACATCTCCAAGCAGGACGCCCTGTCCCGCCACGCCGGCGCCACCTTCTCCGCCTTCAAGGCCGATCTGTGCGACCTGGCGGTGGCCAAGCTGTCGCCCATCACCGCCAAGATGAACCAGCTGTTGGCCGACCCGGCAGAGCTGGACCGGATCCTGCGCAAGGGCGCCGACAAGGCCAACGAGATCGCGGCCCAGACCATGGCCGAGGTGAAGGACATCGTAGGCCTGCTGCGGCCGTAAACCGCGCAGAGGGTGCGGTGCTTTGAGACCAGCGGCATGGGGCCCGTCCCTGTGCCGCTTTTCTTTTGGGCGGACGGCAAGTCCCATGGCCCATGCCTGGCCGCTCAGGTAGAGTGGTCTTCATGGCCGGCACGCCTTAAGGGTCCCATGCAAATCTACCTGCCGATCGCCGAAATGTCGGTCAACGTCTTCTGGGTCTTGGGCCTGGGCGCCATGGTCGGCTTCCTGTCGGGCCTGTTCGGCGTGGGTGGCGGTTTCCTCATGACGCCGCTGCTGATCTTCATCGGCGTGCCGCCGGCGGTGGCGGTGGGCACCCAGGCCAACCAGCTCGTTGGCGCCGGCGTCTCCGGCGTCATGTACCATTGGCGCAAGCGCAACGTGGATGTGAAGCTGGGCTTGGTGATGCAGGCCGGCGGCATCGTCGGCACCGTGCTGGGCGTCATGCTGTTCGGCATGTTGCAGCGCCTGGGCCACATCGACCTGGTCATCTCCCTGTCTTACGTCATCTTCCTGGGTGGCATCAGCGGCCTGATGCTGATGGAAAGCGTGCGCGCCCTGTTCCGGGGGCGGCGCAAGGGGGCGACCCGAGGCAAGCTGCACCACCACACCTGGCTGCACGGCCTGCCGTTCAAGATGCGTTTTCCCCGGTCCCGGCTGTACATCAGCGTGCTGCTGCCGGTCGGCATCGGTTTCATCGGTGGCGTGCTGGTGGCCATCATGGGCATCGGCGGCGGCTTCCTGCTGGTGCCGGCCATGATCTACATCCTGGGCATGCCCACCACCCTGGTGGCCGGCACCTCGCTGCTGCAGATCATCCTGACCACGGGCGTGGCCGCCGTGCTGCAGGCGGCGACCAACCACACGGTCGATATCCTGCTGGCCCTTATGCTGCTGGTCGGCGGCGTGCTGGGCGCCCAGCTGGGGTCGCGTGCCAGCGGCTACCTCAAGGGCGAACAGGCCCGCGCCCTGTTGGCGCTGACCGTCCTGGGCGTGGCGGTGAAACTGGCGGTGGACTTGGTGCTGACGCCTGACGACCTCTATTCCATCACCACCACGGCGGGGCCCAAATGAGGGCGCGGCGCTACAGACGGGTGATGGTGATGCTGGCGTTGCTGGCACTCTGGACTCCGGCGCCGTGGATGCCCGCGCGCGCCCAGACCCTGGTGGCGGATCTGTCCAGCCATCTCATCGCCATCACCACCGGCTTCACCGGCACCGACGTGGTGCTGTTCGGCGCCATCGACCAGCCCGGCGATGTCGCCGTGGTGATCGAGGGGCCGGAAACCTCCCAGACCGTGCGGCGCAAGGATCGCATCGCCGGCATCTGGATCAACAATGAGACCCTGAAATTCTCCCACGTTCCCGGCTTCTACGGTGTCGCCAGCAACAAGCCGCTGGACGCGCTGCTGCCGCCGGCGGTCGCCCAGCGCCACGAAATCGGGCTTGATCATGTGCGCATGCTGCCGCGTGCCGATGCCGACGCGGCCACGGTGGCGGAATTCCGCTCCGCCCTGATCCGCAACAAGCAGCGCGAGGGTCTGTACGGCACCGAGGTGGGGGAGGTGGTGTTCCTGGGTCAGCGCCTGTTCCGCACTTCCATCAGTTTTCCCGCCAACGTGCCCATCGGCCTTTACACCGTCAGCGTCTACCTCATCCGCGACCGTGACGTGGTGGGGGCCCAGACCACGCCCCTGGCCGTCAGCAAGATCGGCTTTTCCGCCGACATCTTCGACTTCGCCCAGCATGACGGCCTGGCCTATGGCGTGATGGGTGTGCTGTTGGCGGTCGGCGCCGGCTGGCTGGCCGGCAGCGTGTTCCGCAAGGGCTGATGGCCCGATCGTTTCAACCTGTTCAGCAGAGGGGTGCCGCGTCCCATGTCCATCGATGATCCCACCCCCGGAACGCCCATTGCCGGAACGCCCACTGCCGATTGCCCAACCCGCATCTTCCTGGTGGTGGTGGATGAGACGGAGGAGATGACCGTCGCCCTGCACTATGCCGCCCGTCGTGCCCGCAGCACCGGCGGCCGTGTCGCCCTGCTGCATTGCATCGAGCCGGGCGACTTCCAGCATTGGGCCGCGGTGGAGGACCTGATGCGCCAGGAACGGCGGGAGGAGGCGGAGCAACTGCTGCAGCGCCTGGCCCGCGATGTGGTGGATATTTGCGGCTCCCCCCGGCCCTCTATCTGCGCGAGGGCGACACCCGCGATGAACTATTGGCCCTAATCGCGGAGGAACCCTCCATCTCCATCCTGGTGCTGGCCGCCGGCACCGGCACGGCCGGGCCCGGTCCCCTCATCACCTATATCGTGGGCAAGATGTCGGGCACCCTGCGCATCCCCATCACCATCGTTCCCGGCTCGCTGAACGACCTGCAACTGGACGCGATCACCTGAGCGCGACGCAATCGCCGGTCCGGCTCAAGGGGGCGGATTTTGACTCGTTGCGGGGCTGTTTTAAAACTGTGACCGTCTTTTAAAAGGCCGTGACGGCCGTCATTCCGCTTTTGAAAATGCGTACTTTTAAAATACGCCAATGGTCGCAGTCGCCGCCCTGGGTGGTCTGCGGATATGCCACTAATTCCGGAGGATTTCCGCGATTTTGCAGGCTTGTTTCGTGGCCGTGCCAGTTGCGGCGGAGGGTCGCGCAGACCGGGTCTGCTGCCTGGCGCCTTGATATTGGCGGACAGTCGCCCCATTTTGGCTAAAATGCTGATGCACATACGGCGCGCTGTCGTATTTTAAGTCCGCATTTCCGTGTTGTCTTTCAAGGTTTTCCAGATGTTCATCCAGACCGAGGACACCCCCAATCCGGCCACCCTGAAGTTCATTCCGGGCCGGGAGGTGTTGGCGCGGGGAACGGCCGACTTTGCCGACCGGACGGCTGCCGACCGCTCTCCTTTGGCGCAGGCGCTGTTCGACGTCGACGGCGTGGAACGCGTTTTCCTGGGCGGTGATTTCGTCACCGTGACCAAGGGCGGGAACCAGGATTGGTTCACGTTGAAGCCCCAGATTCTGGGCCGGATCATGGAGCATTTCGCCGCCGGCCGTCCCGTCCTGCTGGACGAGGCGGAAGACGGTCATAGCGAGGGTGAAGAAGAAGATTCCGAGATCATCACCCAGATCAAGGAATTGCTGGACACCCGCGTTCGTCCCGCCGTGGCGCAGGATGGTGGCGACATCACTTTCCACGGTTTTGACAAGGGCATCGTCTACTTGAGCATGAAGGGTTCCTGCGCCGGATGCCCCAGTTCGACGGCGACATTGAAGGCCGGCATCGAAAACATGCTGCGTTACTACATTCCTGAGGTTGTCGAAGTCCGCGCCGCCCGCTAGTATGCGCGCCGCCCACCCCCCAACAAAGGACGGGGGAAGGATGTTCGTGGGCGATACCCGATGGGGGGAGCGACGGAAAAGCGTCCCCACCCGGGTGTAAGTTACCGTCCAGCCATGCCGGCCTGGAGAATGGCCCACATAGTGGCGGGCCCATTGGGCATGGCTGAACGGATTATCCCGGATTTGATTTCCGGCAGCAAAAACGTCCCATGGACGCGTACCCCGGTCGCCCTATGTCCCTGAACTGTGGACGCGATCGATGGGGCGGGCGTCTGGACGTTCCTCGGTAACTGTTCGGAGCATTCATTAATGGCGAAGGTCGACACTGCGGGGATTCCCGCGCAGCGCTGGCTGGCTATTGGTTCCGTGCTCGTGATGGTTTTCGCGGTATTCCCGTTAACCCTCGCTGAGCTGGCGTCCGGAAGCGGTCCGCTTCTGGCCCCCACCGGTTTCATTGTCCCCGTGACGCGCCCGACCCCTCCGGTCTTGGCCCAGGTCCCGCAGCCTCCCGCCGTCCAGCCCAAGCTGGACGCGCAGAACCTGCTGGCCCTGTTCAAGGAAAAGAATTTCACGCTGGACGAGGTGCGTACGGGCGAGCGTCCCGTGCCGCGCATCGTGCTGGCCGGCCTGCCCCGTGACCTGGGCAAGATGGACAGCGTCGACGACCGCAAGCAGATCTTCGTGAACACCATGCTGCCCCTGGTGCTGCTGGTGAACGAAGAGATCGAGCGTGACCGCGCCCGCCTGACCGCCCTGCGCGACAGCATGAAGGGCATACCGGCCGATGCCGCCAAGGCCGGCGGCCCGGCCGCCGTGTCCGTCAATGCCAACGTCGCCGCCGCTGCTGCGGTGGATGCACCGGTGGGCGGAAAGGTCGTGGCGGCCGCCGTCCACACCCCGGCGCCGGGCGTCGCCCCCCATGGCGCCGCTGAGGCCGTCCCGGCCACGGTGACCCCCGCCGGCGCCGCCCTGTCGCCGTTGGATCAGGTGTGGGTCGCCCGCCTGGCTGCCCGCTATGGCATGGACCCCACCCGCAAGATCGACCTGGACGCCCTGCTGCGCCGCGTGGACGTGGTGCCGGTGTCCATGGCGCTGGCCCAGGCGGCCGAGGAAAGCGGCTGGGGCACCTCCCGCTTCGCCCAGCACGGCAACGCCCTGTTCGGCCAGCTGACCTGGTCGGAGGAAGAGAAAGAGGGCATCACCCCGCGCAACCGCCATCCTGGCGACACTTCGCGCTTCCGCAAGTTCGAGGATTTGCTGGAGTGCGTGCGCGTCTACATGCAGAACCTGAACACGCATGACGCCTACGCGCAGTTCCGCGCCACCCGCGCCACCCTGCGCAAGCAGGGCAAGCCGCTGGACACCCTGCTGCTGCTCAACACGCTGGACAAATATTCGGAGCTGGGGCCGGTGTACGTGAAGGCGGTGCGTTCCCTTATCCGCACCAACAACCTGCGCGATTTCGATCAGGCGGTGCTGCATAACGAGCCCGAGCAGATCGTGGTGCAGGTGAAGCGCGCCAGCTGATGGTCACGCCGCAGGTTGTCGTGGTCACCCCGCGCTCTTGATGGTTTCTTGATTTTCCCGGTGGCGCCGGACCGGCAGTGTTGGCGCCACCGATCCCCGGCACCGTCCGGGGCCAACCCGGACGATCACCAGGCAGGAAAACCATACCCATGAGCGAACCCCTGACCGAGGCAGGTAAGGACCTGTTGTTCCGCACCGCCCGCACCCAGAACGGCTGGCTGGACAAGCCGGTGCCCGAGGCTCTGCTGCGTGAGCTGTACGACCTGTTCAAGTTCGGGCCCACCAGCGCCAATGCCAGTCCCGCCCGCGTCGTCTTCGTGACCAGCCCCGAAGCCAAGCAGCGGCTGAAGCCCGCCCTGTCCGGCAACAACACGGAAAAGACGATGACGGCGCCGGTCACCGCCATCATCGGCCATGACCTGGAATTCTATGAGCAGCTTCCCCGCCTGTTCCCCCATGCCGACGCCCGGTCGTGGTTCACCAGCAGCGAGGAGCTGGCCCGCACCACGGCCTTCCGCAATGGCACCCTACAGGGCGCCTACCTCATGTTGGCCGCCCGCTCCCTGGGGCTGGATTGCGGCCCCATGTCCGGCTTCGACAACGCCAAGGTCGATGCCGAGTTCTTTCCCGGGGGCACGGTGAAGTCCAACTTCCTGTGCAATCTGGGCTATGGCGATCCGTCCAAGGTTTTCCCGCGCCTGCCGCGCCTGGCCTTCGAAGAGGCGTGCAGCATCGTTTGACGCACGTCGGCCGACGCCGTTCCGGCCCTGGGTTCAGGCAGTCAGCCTCGGGCCCAGGGCGCCGTCGTCCACCAGCGGGTAGAGGTGGGCATCCGGCACCTGGTAGTGCCACCACTCCGCCGGGTAATGCGTCCAGCCCGCCACGGCCATGATGCCCAGCAGCAGGGCCCGGTTGCGCTGGGCCGCCGGACTGACCGTGTCATTCCCATGATGCGCCTGCGGGCTCATGTCGTCGAAGCCGGTCCCCATGTCCAGCGGCGTTCCGTCGGCCTGGGCCAGCGTCAGGTCCACAGCCACCCCCCGCGTATGATTGGACCCTGACCGTGGGTCGGCGATGAACACCGGATCCGGCAGGGCGCGCCACAGCGCCCATTGCGCCTGGGGCGGGCGGTAGGCGTCGAACACCCGCAGGCGCAGGCCCAGCGCGCCGGCGCGGACGACGGCCCGGGCCAGGCGCTCGGCCGCCTCCGGGTGCAGCAGGCAGGCCGGGCGCGCGTACAGGGGGCTTCCCGTCAGGTTGTCAGCCGTGGCATAGCGAAGGTCCAGGTCGACGTCGAACCCCGTCTCCGGGGCGATGGTCACGAAACGCGGCTGGCCGGTGGGCGCCATGGTCGTCTGCTGCCTTGCTTGGGACTGTTTTAGGGAAACCGCCATATGGGCCAATCGAGCGGCCAATCCAGCACCGGCGTGCCGGCCGACGGTCCCACGATAGCATTGGGGATCGACACCGCCACCAGCGTCTGCGCCGTCGCGCTGTGGCGCTTCGATCCCACCACCGGGCACTCCGAGGCCCTGGCGGCACAGGCCGAGCCCCTGTCCCGGGGCCAGGCGGAGCGGCTTCTGCCCCTGGTGGGGGAGGTGCTGGCCCAGGCCGGCCTGGACTACGCCGCCATCCACCGCTATGGCGTCACCATCGGCCCTGGCGCCTTCACCGGCCTGCGCGTCGGCCTGGCGGCGGCGCGGGGCCTGGCGCTGGCGTCCGGCCGTCCGCTGATGGGGATCACCGGGCTGGAGGCCTTCGCCCATGCCGCCGTTCATGGCCTGGGCGGCACCTCTGTGTCGACCGGCCGTCCCTTGCTGGTCGCCATCGACAGTCGGCGCGAGGACTTTTACCTCCAGGCGTTCGATGCCGCGGGGGGCGCGCTGACCCCGCCGGAGGCCGTGTTGCCGGCCGACGTGCCGGCCTTCGCCGCCCGCTTGGCTGGCCCGCCCGTGCTGCTGGGCGATGCCGCGCCGGCCGTGGCCGCCGTCCTGGCCGCTGCGGGCTGTGACCACATCACCGCCGACCTGGCGCCGGAGGGGCCGGCGCTGGCGGTGGCGCGCCTGGCGGCGATGGCCACCCCGGCGACGCTGGCGGCCCACCCCGCCAACCCCCTGTATATCCGGGCACCCGATGTCACGGTGGCCCCGCCCGGGGCCGGACGATGACGTCCTCCTGGCATGTCCGCCCGGCGCTGGCGGCGGAGGTTGAGGTGCTGGGGGCGGTGCATGCCCTGTGCTTCGCCGACGCGACTGTCGCCGGGCCCGCCTGGTCGGCCCAGGCCATCGCCGATCTTCTCAGTTTGCCGGGCGTGGCCGCCCTCATGATCCTGGATGGCGATCAACCACCGGGCCTGCCCCTGGGCATGGCCCTGATCCGCACGGTGGTGGATGAGGCGGAAATCCTGACCATCGGTGTTATCCCGGATGCCAGAGGCCGGGGACTGGGTGTCGCCCTGGTCCAGGCCTGCGTCAACATGGCCGCGTCAGCCGGGGCCGCCGCCCTTTATTTGGAAGTGGCGGAAACCAACACGCCGGCCCGCCGCCTTTACGCCGCCACTGGTTTCGAGCCTGTTGGCCGGCGGGCAAATTACTACCACCTCGCGGGCCAGTCGGTGGCCGCGATGCTCCTTCGCCGGGCAGTTGGTGTGGGTGAAGCTGCGTAAAACAAGCTTTCCACCGACCGGTAACAAAAAAAGCGCGCAGACTTCAGCGCGTCACACGTATGCGATGTATGCCCTCCGGCTGGTCAATCCGCTCCGGTCCGCGCATCTCGACTGTATAGCCATGCTCGGTCAAGGACCGGGGGACGTTGTGCAGCGGCTCACCGCTGTTGAGGCGAATTTCCAGCGTTTCACCTGGCTTCAGCTTTTCCACCGCAAGTTTGGCTCTTACAAAGGTAATAGGGCAAACTTGCATCGTTATATCCAAAAGACTGATTATAGGTGTTTCGGTTGTCACTCTATCCTCACACGATGGACTTGAACGTTATTGCCATGCCTATGGTTTAGACTTATACAAGTCAGGTACTGAATCCTTGGAGTAAGGAAAATGACCGGTCCGTCCGCGGCGAATGAGTTGTTGTCCCTGACCACGGAAATTGTTTCCGCCCATGTCTCCAATAATACCGTCCCACCCGCTGATCTGACCGGGCTGATCGAGCAGGTCTACAAAACCCTGACCAACATCGGCCAGGACCAGCCGGCGGCCGTGGAAAAGCCCCAGCCCGCCGTTCCGATCAAGCGCTCGGTCACGCCTGAATACATTGTGTGCCTTGAGGATGGGAAAAAGCTGAAAATGCTGAAGCGCCATCTGAAGACGGCCTACAACATGACGCCCGAGGAATACCGCGAGAAGTGGTCGCTGCCGACCGACTATCCCATGGTGGCCCCGAATTACGCCAAGCAACGCTCGCGCTTGGCCAAGGAAATCGGCCTGGGCACCCGGGCGCGCGGCGACGCCTGACGTCCCTGGCGTGGCTTTCCGGTCCGCCCGACCGGGGTAATCCTCCCGACGGCCACCGCGCATGGTAGGGCTGCGCCGTGACGCGGGCCGCCCGGTGCGGTCCAGGCGGCAAGGCCGATGACCCTGGCTTGGAAGGACGGGAAAAGGCAAGAGGGTGACGGCTGGCCGGTCGGGCTGCCGTCCTGTCCTCTTTCCAGCGACATCGGGCACTTAAGGCACCTTCGCCGTTCCCCAAGACAATCCGAAAGCCCACCCGGCATCCCCGAGGTTCTGGTGCCGGCGCCACACCCCTGGCGAGATCGCCCCGAATATTTCTTCAGCCTAACAGACCCGTGAATGTTTCGTGACCCGGTGGGGTTGGGGCACATGACTCGGTTGACCGCCCCGCCGCGCTTTGTGGTATGCCAATGGCGGAAGCGTTTTCCCGGGGGGTCGTAAGCCCGGCTACAGGCCAGGACTTCGGACGGGAACGCGTCACGCAAATCGCGACCGCCTCTGGCGCCGCTCAAGGACCGCGAACGAGAGCATGGCTGACATCACGATCGACGCTCTGACCTCTGGCGATCTTCGCATGGGGAGCTTGGAGGTCCGCCTGGCCGAGACGAAGGCCGAGGTCGAGGCCGCCCAGGCCATCCGCTACCGGGTCTTCTACGAAGAAATGGAAGCGCACCCGACGCCGGAAATGCTGCGCCTGCGCCGCGACTTCGATGATTTCGATCCGCTGTGCGACCACCTGCTGGTCATCGACCACGCCAAGGGCGCCGGTGCCGCCGGTGTCGTGGGCACCTACCGCCTGATCCGCCGCGCCGCCGCCGCCCGCGCCGGTTCCTTCTACTCCAGCGATGAATACGACATCGCGCGGCTGGAGGAATACCGGGGCGAGATCCTGGAGCTGGGCCGGTCGTGCGTGGATGCGGCGTACCGTAGCCGCCACGCCATGCAGCTGCTGTGGCGCGGCATCGCGGCCTACGTCGCGGTCTACGACATCCACCTGCTGTTCGGCTGCGCCAGCCTGCCGGGGACCGATCCCAAGGCGCTGGCCCTGCCGCTCTCCTATCTGCATTACCATCACCTGGCGCCGCCGGCCCTGCGTCCCGTCGCCCTGCCGCACCGCTACGTCGACATGCGCCTGATGGAGGAGCAAGACGTGGACGCCCGCCGTGGCCTGGCCCTGGTGCCGCCGCTGATCAAGGGCTATCTGCGCCTGGGCGGTTTCGTGGGCGATGGCGCCGTGGTCGATCACCAGTTCAACACCACCGACGTTTCCATCGTGGTGAAGACCGACATGATCACCGACAAGTATCTCCGCCACTACGAACGGCGCGGATCGGCGTTGATCTGATCCTGCCGGCATCCCATTCGTTTTCATTCGCACCCGGAGGAGGGCATTTCATGGCGATCGGCTCCACCCGTGCCGGTTTCCTGCGCCTGGCCCTCTACTTGGCGTGGACCTTCCTGTGCATCCCGGTGCAGGCGGCCCTGGTGTCGCTCAACCTGCCGGGGCAGGCGCGCTTTCCCCGCTTTTACCACCGGGTGTGCTGTCGCCTGATGCTGGCGCTGGACGTGGACGTGGTGGGCCAGCCTTCGGTGGACCGGCCGACGCTGTTCGTCTCCAACCATTCCTCCTACCTGGACATCCCGGTCCTGGGCTCGGTCATCCCGTGCTCCTTCGTGGCCAAGTCGGAGGTGGGCCTGTGGCCCATGTTCGGCTTGCTGGCCAGGCTGCAGCGCACCGTCTTCGTCAACCGCGCCAACAAGCGCGAGGCGGGCAAGCAGCGCGATGACATGGCCGGCCGCCTGATCGCCGGTGACAGCCTGGTGCTGTTCCCCGAGGGCACCAGCAGCGACGGCAACCGCGTCCTGCCCTTCAAGACCGCGCTGTTCGCCGTGGCCAATACCCAGGTTGACGGCCGCGCCGTGGCGGTACAGCCGGTCAGCGTCGTCTGCACCCACCTGGACAACCTGCCCTTGGGCCATGACTTGCGCCCCCTGTACGCCTGGTATGGCGATATGGAGCTGCCGCCCCACCTGTGGCAGATGATCGGCGCCGGCCGCCTGCGCATTCGGGTGGAGTTCCATCCCGTGGTGTCGCTGGAGGACTTCAGCTCGCGCAAGGCTTTGGCGGACCATTGCTGGCAGGTGGTGGCCGCCGGTGTGGACCGCGCGGTGGCCGGCCGCTGGGCGCGCCCCGTGCCGGTGGCCCGGCCCGCCGCGCCGGCCCGGCCCGCCGCGCCGGCCGGCATCGGGTCGGACGCCGCGACGGGGGCGGCCAGGGGGATGGCTTGACCCTGCCCGTTCTTCGAAGGGGAACAGCCCCGGCTGAACCCTGTGTTGACCCATGCCCACCTTGACTACGACCGCCGGCCGCCCGATGTTACGGTCCGCGCGCCAGCCCTGGGCCGGCGCGCCTTTTGTGTTCGTGCGGTGTTCCCGGGCCAAGGGCCGGCAGGGGCAGGGAGTTCGGTGTGGCGACCTCGCGTAAGAAGCTGTTCATCAAGACCTACGGCTGCCAGATGAACGTCTATGACAGCGGCCGCATGGCCGACGTCCTGGCGCCGCTGGGCTATGAACCGGCGGAAGAGGCGGAGGGGGCCGACATGGTCATCCTCAACACCTGCCACATCCGCGAGAAGGCGTCGGAAAAGGTTTATTCCGAACTGGGCCGCCTGCGCCTGCAGCAGCAGGAGAAGGCGGCAG
Source organism: Nitrospirillum goiasense (assembly GCF_034427435.1). NCBI lineage: Bacteria > Pseudomonadati > Pseudomonadota > Alphaproteobacteria > Rhodospirillales > Azospirillaceae > Nitrospirillum > Nitrospirillum goiasense. The sequence continues at coordinate 906,150 of NZ_JAXQNP010000002.1, forward strand.
CGGGCGAGCGCATGATCATCGCCGTGGCCGGCTGCGTTGCCCAGGCCGAGGGCGCGGAGATCATGGCCCGCGCGCCGCACGTCGACATGGTGTTCGGGCCGCAGACCTATCACCAGTTGCCGGAGATGGTGACGCGCGCCGTGCGCGGCGCCGGCGGTGTCATCAACACCGACTTCCCGGTGGAAAGCAAATTCGACCTGCTTCCGGGGGAGGGCGCCACGCCGCAGGGCCCGTCCGCCTTCGTCTCCGTGCAGGAGGGATGCGACAAGTTCTGCACCTTCTGCGTGGTGCCCTATACGCGGGGTGCCGAATACTCCCGCTCCGCCACGCAGATCCTGGAAGAGACGCGGCGCATGGTCGCCAACGGCACGGTGGAGATCACCCTGCTGGGCCAGAACGTCAACGCCTACCACGGCGAAGGTCCCGACGGCGGCACCTGGGGCCTGGGCCGGCTGATCCGCGCGTTGGCGGAGATCGACGGCCTTGCCCGCATCCGCTACACCACCTCCCATCCCCGGGACATGGACGACGACCTGATCCGCGCCCATGGCGAGGTGCCGCAGCTCATGCCCTTCGTCCACCTGCCGGTGCAAAGCGGGTCGGATCGCATCCTGGCGGCCATGAACCGGAAGCACACCGCCGACGACTACCGCCGCATCGTGGACAAGCTGCGCGCCGCCCGGCCGGGCCTGGCGCTCAGCAGCGACTTCATCGTCGGCTTTCCCGGCGAGACGGCGGAGGATTTCGCCGCCACCCTGCGGCTGATCACCGACGTCGGCTTCGCCAGCGCCTATTCCTTCAAGTACAGCGCCCGCCCCGGCACCCCCGCCGCCGCCATGGCGGAGGGGCGTTTGACCGAGGATGACAAGTCCGAACGGCTGGAGGCGGTGCAGACCCTGCTGGCCGAACAGCAGCGTGCCTTCAACGCCGGCCTGCTGGGCACGGTGCAGGAGGTGCTGTTCGACCGGCGCGGCAAGCATGCGGGCCAGTTGCTGGGCCGCAGCCCCCACATGCAGGCGGTCCACGCCGCCGCCCCCGACCGCCTGCTGGGCCAGGTGGTGCCGGTGCGCATCACCGCCGCCTCGGCCAGCAGCCTGGGTGGCGAGGTCGTCACCACCGAAACGGCTCTGGCCGAAACGGTTTTGGCCGAAACGTTTCTGGGGAACAAAACCGCCCCGTCCGGTGTCGCCCCCGACATCAAGGCCAATCATCAGGAGATGACGGCGTGACCCACGTGTCCGGAACGGACCAGCGCATCGACCTGCAGTTCGATGACAATCGCCTGCTTCCCCTGTTGTTCGGGGAACATGAACAGTATCTGAGCCGCATCGAGCGCCAGTTGGGCGTCAGCCTCATCAGCCGCGGCAACTGCCTGACCATCTCCGGTCCGGAAGATGCCACCGGTGCCGCGCGCGCCGCCCTGGACGCCCTGTGGGAGCGGCTAAAGCGCGGCATGCCCGTCGGCCCGGCCGAGGTGGACGCCGCCATGCGCATCGCCACCGGGGTCGATGCCGAAAGCCGGGGCCGCGCCCTGGCCTCCATCACCCGGCCGGAGGCGGTGCTGAAGACCCGCCGCCGCGACATCACCCCCCGCTCCCCCACCCAGGCGGCCTATCTCAAGGCGCTGGCGGAGAACGAGCTGGTGTTCGGCCTGGGCCCCGCCGGCACGGGCAAGACCTACCTGGCCATGGCGCAGGCGGTGTCGCTGCTGATCACCGGCCGGGTGGACCGTATCGTCCTGTCCCGCCCGGCGGTGGAGGCGGGGGAGAAGCTGGGCTTCCTGCCCGGCGACATGCGCGAGAAGGTGGACCCCTACCTGCGCCCGCTGTACGACGCGCTCTACGACATGCTGCCGGCCGAGCAGGTGGCCAAGCGCCTGGGCTCTGGCGAGATCGAGGTGGCGCCCCTGGCGTTCATGCGCGGCCGCACGCTGGCCAACGCCTTCGTCGTGCTGGACGAGGCGCAGAACACCACGCCCATGCAGATGAAGATGTTCCTGACCCGCCTGGGCGAGGGCAGCCGCATGGCCATCACCGGCGACCTCAGCCAGGTGGACTTGCCCAACGGTGTGAAGTCCGGCCTGCGCGAGGCGGTTGAGGTGCTGGAAGGCGTGCAGGGGGCGGCCTTCGTCCATTTCTCCGCCGCCGACGTGGTGCGCCATCCGCTGGTGGGCCGCATCGTCGACGCCTATGACCGCGCCGACGCCCGGCGCAAGCGGCCGGCGGAAATGGCCAAGGCATCGGCGGAGACCGAGGAATGACCGTGGACACCGCCCGGGCCGATGCCCTGGAGATCATCGTCGAGGTCGAGGCCGGCGACTGGGAGGCCACCATCCCCGGCGTCGAGGAGGTGGTGAGCAAAGCCGCGCGCAAGGCCCTGGTCCAGGCGCTGGTCGTGGATGCCAACGCCCTGCCGGAAGGGGAGGGCGAGGTTTCCATCCTGCTGTCCGACAATGCCGCCGTGCGCGTGCTGAACCATCAGTACCGGGGCAAGGACAAGCCCACCAACGTCCTGTCCTTCCCCATGCTCGACGAGGACGGGGAGGATGAGGAATTCGACCTTCCCGAGGGCATGGAGCGCCCGCCCTACCTGCTGGGCGACATCATCCTGGCGTATGAAACCTTGATGACGGAGGCGGCGGAACAGAACAAACCCGTCGCCAACCACTTGACCCACCTTGTGATCCATGGCGTGCTGCACTTATTGGGCTATGATCACATTGAGGACGCCGAGGCCGAGACCATGGAACGGCTGGAGACGGCGATCCTGGCGGACATGGGCATAGCCGATCCCTACCGGGACGGCGCCGGCCCCACCCGCGAAGACCCTCAGAGCGAAGAGACCACGCGCTAAACGATGGCCGATCTTTCCGACAGTCGAACGCCCCGTGAAGACGGGGCCGAAGATCACGGGTCACTGACCCAGCAATTCCGGGGCTGGCTGCGGGCCGCCCTGGGCGGGCGCGTGGATCCCACGCTACGCGACACCATTGAAGAGCTGATCGAGGACAGCAGCGCGGACGAGACGTCCGTGGGCGGCAATGAGCGCACGCTGCTGGCCAACATCCTGAAGCTCCGGGGCCGCACCGTGGTCGACATCATGGTGCCGCGCGCCGACATCCTGGGCATCGAGGCCTCGATCAGCCTGCCGGATTTGATCCGCCGCTTTTCCGAGGACGCGCACTCGCGCATGCCGGTCTACCGCGAGACGCTGGACGATGTCATCGGCATGGTCCACATCAAGGACATCCTGGCGGTGGTGGCCGACCAACGGCCCTTCGACCTGGAATCCATCGTGCGCGAGGTGCAGATCGTGGCGCCCAGCATGCCGGTCCTGGACCTGCTGCTGCACATGCGCCAGGCGCACCAGCACATGGCCCTGGTGGTGGACGAGTTCGGCGGCATCGACGGCCTGGTGACCATCGAGGATTTGGTGGAGGAGATCGTCGGCGAGATCGAGGACGAACATGACGACGCGGTGCAGCCGCGCATTGTGGAACGCCCCGATGGCACGCTAATCGCCGACGCCCGCCTGCCGCTGGAGGATTTCGAGGCCCGCGTCGGCCCCGTCCTCGACGAGGAGGAGCGGGAGGAGGTCGACACCCTGGGGGGCCTGGTCTTCTCCCTGGCCGGCCGCATCCCCCGCCGGGGCGAGACGCTGGTCCATCCCTCGGGCATCGAGTTCGAGGTGGTGGACGCCGATCCCCGCCGCATCAAGCGGCTGCGCGTGCGCAACCTGCCCGCGTCGGCCAGCCAGGACCAGCCCTTGGCGACGGGTTCCTGACGCCCCCGTAACCGGAGACCATTCCCATCGTGAGCCTGCCTGACCGTCTGGCCCGCCTCGCCACCCGTCTGCGCGAGGGCGGCCGTTGGCGCCGCCTGGGGCTGGCCGCCCTCCTGGGTGGCCTCGCCACGCTGGCCATGCCCCCCGTGAACGCCATCCCGGTGCTGTGGCTGGCCTTTCCCGGCCTGATCTGGCTGCTGGACGGGGTGGAACGCCCGGCCGCCGCCTTCTGGACGGGCTTGGCCTTCGCCTTCGGCCATTTCGTGCTGGGCCTCTATTGGGTGGGGGCGGCGCTGCTGGTCTTCCCCCGCTTCTGGCCCATGCTGCCCCTCGCCGTGGCCGGCCTGCCGTTCCTGCTGGGCCTGTTCGTGGGGACGGGCACCTTGGTCTGGTGGGCCCTGACTCGGCGCTTCCGTTTGGCGGGGCCCGGCGGGGGCGGCATCGCCCGCTGCCTGCTGTTCGCCGTGGTTTGGACGGTGGTGGAATATGCGCGCGGCCATGCCTTCACCGGCTTCCCCTGGAACCTGATGGGCTATGTCTGGGTCGGCCTGCCCGGCCCGGCGCAGGTCGGCTCGCTGATCGGGGTTTACGGCCTGACGCTGCTGACGGTGCTGCCCGCCAGCCTGCCGGCGGTGCTGGCCGATGGCGGGCGCCGTCCCTGGATGGCCCCGGCGGTGGGCCTGGGCCTGGTGGCCCTGATGGCCGCCTATGGCATCGCACGCGTGCCGGCGGGCGAGGCGCCGCTGGTGCCGGGGGTCATGCTGCGCCTGGTGCAGCCCAACATCCCCCAGTCCGACAAGTGGAACGCGCAGCTGGAACTGGAGCATGTCCGTCTGCTGCTGGCCCTGTCGCGCCAACCGCAGCCTCCAGGGCAACCTCCCGTCACCACCCTGGTCTGGCCGGAAACGGCCGTGCCCTACCTGCTGGAGGATGAGCCGGAGCTGCTGAAGGCGGTGGGCCAGGTGACCCCGCCCGGCGGCCTGACCCTGACGGGCACCCTGCGGCTGACGCCGGCGGGCCAGCCGGGTGCCGAGGACGGCACTGACACCTATTGGAACAGCCTGGTGGTGGTGAACGACCAGGGACAGGTGCTGGGCCATTACGACAAGGCCCACCTGGTGCCTTTCGGCGAATACACCCCCTTGCGCCGCTGGCTGCCCCTGCGGGCGGTGGCGCTGGTGTCGCCCGGCAACTCCATCCTGGGGTCGGGGCCGGGCCCGCGCACCCTGGGCCTGCCGGGCCTGCCGCCGGTCAGCCCGCTGATCTGTTACGAGGTCATCTTCCCCGGCATGGTGACGGCGCAGGAGGCCGGTACGGCGGGTGCGGCAACGCAGCGCCCCCGCTGGCTGCTGAACGTCACTAACGACGCCTGGTATGGTCTCACGGCCGGGCCGCACCAGCACCTGGCCATCGCCACCATGCGCGCCATCGAGGAAGGGCTGCCCCTGGTGCGCGCCGCCAACACCGGCATTTCGGCGGTGGTGGACCCCTACGGCCGCGAGTTGGGCCGCCTGGCGCTGGGGACGCGCGGGGTACTTGACCTGCCGCTGCCTGAATCGACAATTCAGCCTACGCCTTATGCCCGATGGGGTGATGGCCCCTTGGCCGCTTTACTCTTGGCCGTAATGGGCGTTATCTATTTTTTCACGCTTCGGCTGTATCAGGGTAGGCAGTGCCCTTGATGCCCATGCCGAAAGTCCGTGATTGGCCGCACCAGGACCCGTGGCGCCGCCGTTGGGGTTTTTAACCCCGCGATTGTCACCGGGATCCGGCGTCGGCCTGTGATCGAATGGATCATGCGCTGCCGCGCAAGGCCCGGTTTGCGGGCGACGGACCGAACAAGGGCCAGGGAGTGGGACGGTGGGATGCAGGCGGCGCGCCTTGACCGTCCGGGAACGCTTGGCTTAGGGTCGTAATCGATCCGTAACGTGAGGATTTGGATCATGGAGAGTGCAATTGGGGCCCGCCGTTCCACCGGTGGGCGGCCTCGGATCGGAAAACCCAACCCGATCGACGTCCACGTTGGCAGCCGCGTGCGCTTGCGCCGCACCCTGCTGGGCATGAGCCAGGAAAAGCTGGGAGAGGCCATCGGCCTGACCTTCCAGCAGGTGCAGAAGTACGAGCGCGGGGCCAACCGCATCGGCGCCTCGCGCCTGTTCGACCTGTCGCGCGTGCTGGACGTGCCGGTGTCCTTCTTCTTCGACGACATGGCCGGCGACACGCCGAACGACGTCGTGGATGAGGCCCTGTCCCCGGACATGGGCTTCGATGCCGACCCGATGGCCAAGCGTGAGACGCTGGAACTGGTTCGCGCCTACTACCGCATTTCCGATCCCGCCGTACGCAAGCGCCTGTTCGAACTGACCAAGGCCGTCGCCAATTCCGGTGTGGAATCTGTGGCCGACGTCGCGTGATAGGGGCCTGCCCCTTGACCGCGCTGTAGAAGCCTGCGAAAAACGCCGCCTGGCTGCATAAGCCCGCGCGGCGTTTTTTTGTCGATATAACATCGCTCCGCCGTAAATAGCCGTCGTTACATTAGTCGAGGCGTCCCGTGGCCCAATCCAATTACGTCTTCACCAGCGAGTCCGTTTCCGAAGGTCATCCGGACAAGGTCTGCGACCAAATCTCTGACGGTGTGGTCGATCTCTTCCTGGCACAAGATCCGTATGCCCGCGTGGCCTGCGAAACCTTGGCCACGACCAACCGCATCGTCATTGCCGGTGAGGTGCGCGGCCCCGAAGGCCTGCTGAAGGAAATCGAGGGCGTGGCCCGCGAGACGGTGAAGGCCATCGGCTATGAGCAGGACGGCTTCCACTGGAAGACGGCCGAGGTGCAGTGCTACCTGCATGCCCAGTCCGCGGACATCGCGGTCGGCGTCGACGCCGCCGGCAACAAGGACGAGGGCGCTGGCGACCAGGGCATCATGTTCGGTTATGCCTGCCGCGAAACCGACGACCTGATGCCGGCCCCCATCCACTATTCCCACCGCATCCTGAAGTCGCTGGCCGACGCGCGCCATGGTGGCGTGAAGGAACTGGGCCCCGACGCCAAGAGCCAGGTCAGCCTGCAGTACGTGGACGGCAAGCCCGTGCGCGCCACCTCGGTGGTCGTCTCCACCCAGCATGCCGAGGGCCTGGACCAGGACGCCGTGCGCGAGATCGTGCGCCCGCATGTGCTGAAGGTCCTGCCGGAAGGCTGGATGTGCGATGAGGCCCATTTCTACGTGAACCCCACCGGCCGCTTCGTCATCGGCGGCCCGGACGGTGACGCCGGTCTGACCGGCCGCAAGATCATCGTCGACACCTACGGCGGTGCCGCCCCGCACGGCGGCGGCGCCTTCTCCGGGAAGGACCCGACCAAGGTGGACCGTTCGGCCGCCTATGCCGCGCGCTACCTGGCCAAGAACGTGGTGGGCGCCGGTCTGGCCGACCGCTGCACCATTCAGCTCAGCTACGCCATCGGCGTGTCGCACCCGCTGTCGGTCTACATCGACACCGCCGGCACCGGCCGGGTGGATGAGGAAAAGCTGTCGGACGTGCTGCGCCAGCTGATGAACCTCAGCCCCCGCGGTATCCGTGAGCACCTGAAGCTGAACCGTCCCATCTACGCCCGCACGGCGGCCTATGGCCACTTCGGCCGCACGCCGGACGCCGACGGCGGTTTCTCCTGGGAAAAGCTGGACCTGGTGGACGAGCTGAAGCGCGCGTTCTAAGGTTCGCCCTGTCCTGACGCCGGGGGCCTTGGCCGATCGATGGATCGCCAAGGCCCTTGGCTTTTCTGACCGCCTTTCCGCCCCTTGCCCGTCCTTGATCACATCATGACCGACGACACCCCCGCCCAGCACCGCCCCCTGCTTTACGGGCGTCGTCGCGGCCGGCCCCTGCGCCAGCACCGCACCAGCCTGATCGAGGCGTTGCTGCCCCGCCTGCAATTGGATCCGCCGGCGGCGGGGGGAGCATCGATCCCGCGACCCTGTTCCCCACCCCCAAGCGCGACCTGTGGTTCGAGGTGGGCTTCGGCGGCGGTGAGCATCTGGCCGAACAGGCGGCCGCCAACCCGGACATCGGCTTCATCGGGTGCGAGCCCTTCATCAACGGCGTCGCCAACCTGCTGCAGCATGTCGAGGCCAAGGACCTGTCCGGCAACATCCGCATCTGCCCCGATGACGCCCGCCCCATCCTGGACGCCCTGCCCGAGGCCAGCGTGGGCCGCGTCTTCGTGCTGTTCGCCGACCCTTGGCCCAAGCTGCGCCATGCCGAACGCCGTTTCATCGGCCCCGCCAACCTACCGCGCCTGGCGCGTGTGCTGAAGGACGGCGCCGAGCTGCGCCTGGCCACCGATGACCAGCAGCTATGCCGCTGGATGCTGGAACACGCCTGGCGCTACCCTGACTTTGAATGGCTGGCCGACAAAGCGGCCGACTGGCGCGTGCCGCCGGCCGACTGGGTCCAGACCCGCTACGAACAGAAGGCGCTGGAGGCTGGCCGGGTGCCGGTTTATTTGCGTTTCCGTCGGAAAGTCAGGTAGTTCTGGCCCCCTCAGGCGCCGGGTGCCAGCATCCGCTGGCTTGGCTTATCCTCGCATTTCAGTCCGCTGACGCTCCCCAAAATGCTCCGGCGACCGCGGTCGCGGCCTATTGAAAATAGGCGTAACGATGGGCGCGCGGCGCTGGGGTCAGGCCCGGGGTTCCGCCCCCAGCAGCGCGTCGGCGAACTGGTCCATGGTCTTCTGGGACAGGGCGGTGTTGTTCATCAGCACCACCGTGCGCTGGCCATCCAGCCGGTGGCCCAGCACCAGGCGATAGCCCGCCGTGCGGCCCGTTTCCCAGCCCGCCAGAACGGTGCGCCCCTGGATGGTCAGGCGGCGTACTCGGCCGCCCAGGGCGTAGTCTTCCATCGGCACCTCGACATGGGTCAGTTGGCGGCGGGACTCCACCGTCAGGAAATCGGTGTCGAACACCCGGTGGGCGGCGCGCATCAGGTCGGGGGCCGTGCTGGCATAGCCGCCCGAGGCCGCCAGATAGGGCCGCCGGTCGTTGCGCCAACGCTCCGGCGGCGCGACGGTGCGGTATGAGGGCGCCGCCCCCTCCAGCATGGCCTCCGTGGCACCGGTGGCGCGCAGGTCCAGCGGATCCAGGGTGATGGATCGCACCGCCGCCTGGAAGGGCAGGCCGGTCACCCGTTCCACGGCGGCGATGACCACGATCCAGTTCACCGGGTGATAGTCGAACCGGGCACCCGGCTCGAACACCAGGTCGCCCTGGCCGAAGCGGGCCAGGGCCTGGGTTGTGGTCAGGTCGGTCTGCAGCAGCGTGGGATCGGCCTTGGCCTCGGCGATGAACAGGTTGGGCAGGCCGCTGGCGTTGCACAGCAGGCGGCGCAGGGTCAGCTTGGCGCCGGTATCGGCGCGATAGTCGGGCAGGGCCTGGGTCAGCGGCGCGTCCAAATCCAGCAGCCCGCGCTCCACCAGCTTCAACACCGTCACCGTCGTCAGCCACTTGCTGATTGAGGCGATGGCGTACGGGGTGTCGGCCTTGGCCGGCACCCTGGCCTCGATATCGGCATAACCCACGGTGCGGACGTAATCGGCCTTGCCCGCCTGGCCCAGCATGACCACGCCCTGGAATCCGGTGTCACGGACGAAGGCGTCCACCACCGCGTCGGGGCTTTCGGCGGCGCGGGTGGGTAGGGTGGAGAGCAGCGGCAAGGCCGCTGCCGCCCGCAACAGCAGGCGACGGTTCAGCATGTCAGGTCCCCTTACTCCAGCAGCTCAGCCACCTGCCGGGTGATCAGGTCCAGGTCCTGCGGCCGGGACAGGCGGTGGTCGCCATCCTTCACCAGGGTGACGCGCACGTCGTCATGGGTGATGGCCGCGGCCAGGTCCAGGCTGGTTTGCCAGGGCACGTCGGGGTCGCGTTGGCCGTGGATCAGGCGCACCGGTACCGGCGGCAGGGCGAGGGGCCGGTCCAGCAGCAGGTGGTGGCGGCCCTCCTCGATCAAGGCGCGGGTGATGGGATAGCCCGCGTCATCGTAGAGGGAGGGCTGGCGCCATTCGCCCTCGCGCATCAACGTGGCGCGGGCCGCCGCATCCATGCGCGCCCACATCAGCCGCTCGGTGAAGTCCGGCGCTGGGGCGATGCCCACCAGGGCGCGTACCCGGTCGGGCCGGGCCAGGGCCGCCAGCAGCATGATCCAGCCGCCCATGCTGGACCCCACCAGGATCTGCGGCCCCTCCGTCACCTGATCCAGCACCGCGATGGCGTCGTCCGCCCAGGTGCCGATGGTGCCATCGCGGAAATCGCCGCTGGACACCCCGTGACCCTGGTAGTCGAAACGGACGAAGGCGTGACCCCGGTCTTGCGCGTAGGCTTCCAGGGCTGTCGCTTTGCTGCCCGTCATGTCGGACTTCAGGCCGCCCAGGAAGACAATTCCGGGGCCGCGTCCGGCACTACGTCGATAGGCTATGGTGGCGGCCCCCCGCTGTACGCTATGTATCGGCGTCCCCGCCATGCTTGCCTTCTCCGAATGACCTTGACCCACACCCCTGGCACCGTAACGGCCTCGACCGACACCGGCAATCCCGCGCCGGCCCCCGATGGGGCCAGTTGGGATGGGGCCAACACCGCCGCCGGCTGGTTCGGCGGGGGGCGGCCGGTCGTGCTGCAGGTCATCCCCAGCCTGGTGACGGGCGGGGCGGAGCGCGGGTGCATCGACATGGCCGCCGCCCTCATGCGCGCCGGCGGCACCGCCCTGGTGGCCTCAAGCGGCGGCCCCATGGCGCGCGAGCTGGAGCGGTACAAGGCCGAGCACATCACCCTGCCGCTGGCCTCCAAGAACCCCTTCACCATCTGGCGCAACGCCAGCCGGCTGGAAGCCCTGATCCGCCAGCGCGGCGTGGACATCATCCACGCCCGTTCCCGCGCGCCGGCATGGAGCGCCTGGATCGCGGCGCGGCGCACCGGCATTCCTTTCGTCACCACCTTCCACGCCCCGTACAACTTCAAGGGCGAGATGAAGCGCCGCTACAACGCGGTCATGGGCAAGGGTGACCGCGTCATCGCCGTTTCCCGCTTCGTGGCGGAGCATGTGGCGGACAAGTACGGGGTGGAGCCGGATCGGCTGCGCACCATTCCGCGCGGCGTCGACACCTTCACCCTGGACCCGGAGCGGGTCAGCCAGGAACGGCTGATCAAGCTGGCGCGCGATTGGCGCCTGCCGGAGGACCAGCGCATCATCCTGCTGCCCGGCCGCCTGACCCGCTGGAAGGGGCAACTGGACCTGATCGAGGCCATCGCCCTGCTGAAACGCGACGACGTGCGCGCCGTGCTGGTGGGCTCCGACCAGGGGCGGACGGAATATCGGGCGGAACTGGTGGCACGCATCCGTGAGCTGGGCCTGGAAGGCCAGGTCACCATCGCCGACCATTGCAACGACATGGCGGCCGCCTACCTGCTGTCCGACGTGGTCGTCAGCGCCTCGGCCCAGCCCGAGGCGTTCGGCCGCGTGATCGTCGAGGCCCAGGCCATGGGCAAGCCCGTCATCGTCACCAACCACGGCGCCGTGGCGGAAACGGTGATCGATGGCGAGACGGGTCTGGTGGTGCCGCCGGGCGATCCCACGACCATGGCCGCCGCCATTGGCGAGGCTTTGGCGCTGGACAGCCTGCAACGCCGCGCCCTGGCCGCCGACGCGCGCCGCTTCGTCCTGCAGAACTACACCCGTGAACGCATGTGCGAGGCCACGCTGGGCGTGTATGCCGAGCTGCTGCACCTGCGCGCCACCGTCGGCATGGCGGCCTACCGCAAGGCCGGCCCGTGACGGTGCCCACCGGGCCCGCGTCCGGCGCAGAACGCGTGTCCGGCACGGAACGCATCCTGGCCATACGCCTGGGCGCGCTGGGTGACCTGGTGCAGTGCTTCGATGCCTTCCAGGCTATCCGGCGCCGTCATCCGCAGGCCCATATCACCCTGTTGACCGGGTCGGCCTTCGTCGGCTTCGGCCGGTCCATGCCCTGGTTCGATGCGGTATGGGCCGATCCGCGGGGCCGCAACCCGCTGGCCTACCTGCGCCTGCGCTCCCGCTTGCGCGCCGGCGGCTTCGACACCATCTACGACTTGCAGAACAAGCCGCGCACGGCCCGGTACTTCTGGCTGATGGGCCCCGGGCGCCGGCCGCTGTGGTCCGGTGCGGCCAAGGGCGCCGCCTTCCCGCTGCCCGATGTCGCAGGGCTGCATAACCACGACCGCTACCGCGTGCAGCTTGAGGCCGCCGGTGTTCCCGACACGGGGCCCGCCGATCTGGACTGGCTGGCCGGTGAGGTGGAGGAATTGGCGCCGGAGGGGCCCTTCGTCCTGCTGGTGCCGGGTTGCTCGCCCCATTTGCCGCACAAGCGCTGGCCGGCGGACCGATACGCCGCGTTGGGCCGGCGGCTGGCGGACCGGGGCCTGACCCCGGTGGTGGTGGGCACCGACGCCGACCGCGACGCGGCCCAGGCCATTGTGCGCGACTGTCCCTGGGCGGTGGACCTGGTGGGTCGCACCACCCTGGGCCAGTTGGCCAGCCTGGCGCGGCGGGCCGAGGGGGCGGTGGGCAATGACACCGGCCCCATCTTCCTGACGGCGGCGCTGGGCTGCCCGACGCTGATGATCATGTCGCACCACACCGATCCCGCGCGCTCCGCCCCCTGGGGCCCGGACGCCACCTGGATCAAGGTGCTGGACCTGGTGGATTTGGGCGTGGACGCGGTGGAGACGGCGCTGCGCCTGCGGCCGAAGCCGGATGTGGGGCCTGATATCGGACAGGGTGGCGAAAACGCCGGGGTTTAGGCCGATTGTTCCACTTGTTGCGCGTGTCTGTGCCCTGGGCGACACAGCCATGCGGCGCTTATGACCCGCCAGCCGGCTTACCCCCGGGCCCAACGCTTGACAGTTCCGCCCCCGCTACCCAAAGTCGCCTTTCTTCAATTTGGACAAACCCTGAACGCCATGACGACCGCTGAAAACCTTGACCAGCCCCAGATCGCGATCACGCTGCCCGACGGCAACGTGCGAACTTACGCGGCGGGCGTGACGGGCCTGGAGGTCGCGCAGTCGATCTCCAAGAGCCTGGCCAAGGCCGCGCTGGCCGTCACGGTGGACGGGGAGGAGCGCGACCTGTCGCGCCCTATCGAGCATGACGCCAAGGTCGCCATCCTGACGCGCGACGCGCCCTACGCGCTGGAACTGATCCGCCACGACTGCGCCCACATCCTGGCGGAGGCGGTGCAGCAGCTGTACCCCGGCACGCAGGTCACCATCGGTCCCGCGATATCCACGGGCTTCTACTACGACTTCGCCCGGGCCGAGCCGTTCACGCCTGACGACCTGGTGAAGATCGAGAAGCGCATGCACGAGATCGTGGATGCGGACAGCCCCTTCACGCGCGAAGTCTGGGACCGGGACGAGGCCATCGCCCACTTCAACTCCATCGGCGAGCATTACAAGGCCGAGATCATCGGCGACATCCCGGCGGGCGAGAAGATCACCATCTACCGCCAGGGTGGCTGGTACGACCTCTGCCGTGGCCCGCACTTGCCGTCCACGTCCAAGGTCGGCCACGCCTTCAAGCTGATGAAGGTGGCGGGCGCCTATTGGCGCGGCGACAGCCGCAACCCCATGCTCCAGCGCATCTACGGCACCGCCTGGCGGACGGAGAAGGAGCTGGCGGAGCACCTGCACCAGATCGAGGAAGCGGAGAAGCGCGACCATCGCAAGCTGGGCCGCGAGATGGACCTGTTCCACCTGCAGGAAGAGGCGGCGGGCAGCGTCTTCTGGCATCCCAAGGGCTGGACCCTGTGGCAGGCGCTGGAACGCTACATCCGCGCCAAGCTGAAGGACGCCGGCTATCTGGAGGTGCGCACGCCGCAGCTCTACGACAGCAGCCTGTTCAAGGCTTCGGGCCACTGGGACATGTATGGCGACAACATGTTCAAGATCCGGGAGTCGGTGGACGACCAGGGCCGTGAGAAGTTCCTGGGCGTCAAGCCCATGAACTGCCCGGCCCACGTCCAGATCTTCCGCCAGGGGCTCAAGAGCTACCGCGACCTGCCCATGCGCCTGGCGGAGTTCGGCGCCTGCCACCGCAACGAGCCCTCGGGCGCGCTGCACGGCATCCTGCGCGTCCGCGCCTTCACCCAGGACGACGCCCACATCTTCTGCACCGAGGACCAGGTGCCGTCCGAGGCGGCGGATTACTTCAAGCTGCAGCTGGGCGTTTACAAGGATCTGGGCTTCGACAAGATCGCCGTGAAGCTGGCGCTGCGCCCCGACGTGCGCGCCGGCAGCGACGAGGTGTGGGACAAGGCCGAGCAGGGGCTGCGCGACGCCCTGACCGCCAACGGCCTGGAGTTCGAGGAGCTGCCCGGCGAGGGCGCCTTCTACGGCCCCAAGGTGGAATTCCACCTGACCGACGCCATCGGCCGCACCTGGCAGTGTGGCACCCTGCAGCTCGACTTCGTGCTGCCGGAACGCCTGGACGCCAGCTACATCGGCGCCGACGGCGCCCGCCACCGGCCGGTGATGCTGCACCGCGCCATCCTGGGCTCGTTCGAGCGCTTCATCGGCATGATGATCGAGCATTACGCCGGCAAGTTCCCGCTGTGGCTGTCGCCCGTCCAGGCCACGGTCTGCACCATCACGTCGGAGGCCGACGCCTACGCCGAGGAGGTGGCCAAGATCATGGCCAAGGCCGGCCTCCGCGTGGAGGTCGACACCCGCAACGAAAAGATTAACCTGAAGGTCCGCGAGCATTCGCTGGCCAAGGTGCCGGTCCTGGTGGTGGTCGGTGGACGCGAGGCGGAAAACCGCACCGTGGCCCTGCGCCGCCTGGGCGGCAAGGACCAAGAGCTGCTGTCGCTTGACGAGGCGGTGGCGGCGCTTAAGCTGGAAGCGCGCGCGCCTGTCCCTTCGGAGGGAGTGACGGAAGCCGCGTTCTGAGGATAATTATGGTCTGACCAGCGCCCAACGGGGCTGTGGAGAGAAATCCGCAGTTGCGCGGCGCTGGCTTTTCTTACAAGTACACATCATCACTTTTTATCCGGTGATGCCGCCCGCCCCGTCCCGGGGTCTCCACCCACCCGGCGGCCACCGTAAACCAGGGAGAAGGTTCCATAGCCAGGCCCAGCCAAGAGTCGGCCCCCACCCGTGAGGGGCCGCGCGTCAACCGGGAGATCAACGCTCGTTCCGTCCGCCTCATCGACGCCGAAGGCGAGATGGTTGGCGTCGTTAGTCTGCGCGATGCACTGATCGCCGCCGAAGAGGCCGGCCTCGACTTGGTCGAGGTCTCGCCCAACGCCGAGCCCCCCGTCTGCAAGATCCTCGACTACGGCAAGTTCAAGTACGAGGCGCAGAAGAAGGCCGCCGAGGCGCGCAAGAAGCAGAAGATCATCGAAGTCAAAGAGATCAAGCTGCGTCCCAACATCGACGACAACGACTACGACGTGAAGATGCGCGCCGCGCGCCGCTTCCTGGAGGAAGGCGACAAGGTGAAGGTCACCATGCGCTTCCGCGGTCGTGAAATGGCCCACCAGGATCTGGGCATGAACGTGCTGGTGCGCGTGAAGGACCTCCTGGACGACTTGGCCAAGGTCGAGCAGATGCCCAAGCTGGAAGGCAAGCAGATGATCATGATCCTCGCGCCCCGTTGAGCGCAGGATCGATCCTCTGACCGCGCCGACAGCGACGGACACCAAAGGCCCTCGGAACCACCGGTTCCGGGGGCCTTGTTGTTTGCGGCCGGTGCCGCCAGGATTGGTTTTGGGCAATGACCAGCGGCGTGAACAAAGGTCATGCCGCTGTAGGCCCCGACCGGGGCCGCCGGAAATTTCCGGGGAGCGTAGCGGACTGGAAACTGAGGATAAGCCAAGCCACCGCACGGTGGCGCCCGGCGCTTGAGGGAAAGGGAGAAACTACTCATGAAGGTGGCGGGCAAGGCGATGCGGACCATCTGGCTGGACGCGGATGGCCGTCGCGTCGGCATCATCGACCAGACGCGGCTGCCCTTCCGGTTCGAGACGGTGACCCTGTCCGATGTGGCGGCCATGGCCACGGCCATCACCACCATGCAGGTGCGGGGCGCCCCCCTGATTGGTGCGGCGGCAGCCTACGGCATGGCGCTGGCCATGGCGGTGGGGGTGGAGGATGGCGATGTGGAGCGGGCGCATGCCTGCCTCATGGCCACGCGGCCCACGGCGGTCAACCTGCGCTGGGCCCTGGACCGCATGCGCGAGGTGCTGCTGCTGACCCCGCCGGGCGACAGGCGGGAGCGCGCCTATGCCGAGGCGGCGGCCATCGCGGACGAGGATGTGGACATCTGCCGCGCCATCGGCCGCCATGGCCTGCACCTGATCCGCGCTGCGCACCAGCGCAACCCCGACCGGCCGGTGCGCATCCTGACCCATTGCAACGCCGGCTGGCTGGCCACGGTGGATTGGGGTACGGCCACGGCGCCGATCTATCTGGCGCACGAGGCCGGCATCCCCCTGCATGTCTGGGTGGATGAGACGCGGCCGCGCAACCAGGGCGCTTTCCTCACCGCCTGGGAACTGGGTCAGCACGGGGTGCCCCATGCCGTCATCCCCGACAATACCGGCGGCCACCTGATGCAGCATGGCCTGGTGGACCTGGTCATCGTCGGCACCGACCGCACCACCGCCCGGGGCGACGTCGCCAACAAGATCGGCACCTATCTCAAGGCCCTGGCCGCCAAGGACAACGACGTCCCCTTCTATGTCGCGCTGCCCTCCAGCACCATAGACTGGACGCTGGAGGATGGCGTGGCCGGCATTCCCATCGAGGAACGCGCCAGTGACGAGGTGGCGCGCATCACCGGCCTGGCCGACCACGGCGGGCTGGAAACCGTGCGCCTGGTGCCGCCGGACAGCGCGGTGGTGAACTACGCCTTCGACGTTACCCCCGCGCGCCTCATCACCGGCCTCATCACCGAACGCGGTGTGTGCAGCCCCCCGGACTTGGCCCACCTGTTCCCCGACCATCAGCCGCCGGAACGGATGGGCCAAGTGCCCGTCAACGACGAATAGGCGGCCGGCCAATACCGGCCGGGGGCTTACCGGGGTGTCCAGGCCGAGGCGGCGGCCAGGAAGGCGGCCGTCTCGTCATGCGGCTCCATCGCCCCGGGCGGGAAATAGCTCAGCTTGACGACCACGGTGCGCGTGGCGGGGTCGACGAAGATGTACTGGCCTTGCAGGCCGATGGCCTGGAACGCCTGTCCCCCCGGCACCCACCATTGATAGCCGTAGCCCGGTCCCGGTCCGCCCGTCGGCTTGGTCGACTCCCGCACCCATTCCGGCGATACGATCTGATGGCCGTTGGCCTGGCCCTCCTGCAGCATCATCTGGCCGATGCGGGCGAAGTCGCGCAGCGTGGCGTTGAAGCCGGCGCCACTGAACTCCCGCCCCGTGCCGGGCGGGCCGTCCATGATGAAAAAGCCGTCCCGTTCCGCGCCCAGTGGCTCCCACAGGCGCTGCGCCGCGTAGGCGGCCAGGGTGCTGCCGCCGCTGACCCGTTCCAGCAGCCAGCCCAGCACGGCCGTGTCCAGGGTCTTGTATTGCCAAACCTCGCCGGGCGGGTGGATGCGCTTCACGGTGCGCGCCGCGTCGGCGAAGCGGACGACGTTCTCCACCAGCGCCAGCTCATGGTTGCGGGCGGCGATGCCGGGGTTGGCGAAGTCGTATCGCTCCTCGTAATCCACGCCGGAGCGCATCTGCAGGATCTGCCGAATGGTCACGCCGTCGTACCCGCCGCCCTTCAATTCGGGCAGGTACTGCGTGATCCGGTCATCCAATGACTTGATGCGCCCCTCCTGCACGGCGCAGCCGATCAGGATGGAGGTGATGGACTTGGTCATCGACCACCCGATGAAGCGGGTCTGGTCGGTGGTGTTGTTGCGGTAAATCTCCGACACGATGCGGCCATCCTTCATGACCAGCAGCGCGTTGGTGTAGGTGCGCTCCAGGAACTGCTCGGCCGTGTACTGCTGGCCCTGGTAGGTGTAGCTGAAGTCCAGCGGGTGCTGTGATTGCGGCAGCGCCCAGACCGGGCCGGAGCGGGCCACCGTCCGGGTGGTGAACAGCTGGTCCATGTCGCGGAAGGTCAGCGCGTTGACGTCCGCGTCGTTCATCTTGCGGCGAAGGTCCTGGACCGTGGGCGGCACCGTGGACTTGGGCAGCGACGGGTCCGGCGGCGGCGCCGGATAGGCCAGCGCCGCCGAGGCGGCGATCACGCCGGCGGTTAAGGTGGCGGCCAGGAACAGCGTACCGTTGCGTACCCGTTTTGATGACATGATGCCCTCCCTTCATTTGCCGGCAGGGGCGGACGCGCGGTCCTGGCCCTGTGCCGGCTTTGGTGCGGCATTGTCAGATGGATCGCGGATGGCCGGCGTCTCCCAAATGGGATATGGAGGGCTGGCGCCCGGCGACGCTGACGGCCAGCGAGGCGCAGACACGGCGCACCAGTTCCGCCTGGCGGGGGCAGCCGGTCTTGGCCAGGGCCCGCTTCAGCTGGATGCGCGCGGTGCCTACGGAAATGCCGCGCTGCCGGGCGTAGTCGCCCAGCGACAACCCGTTGCATAGACCGGCGGTCAGGCGGGCTTCCGCCAGGGACAGGCCGAACAGGTCGGCGACCAGCGCGGGGGACACGTCCAGGGGGCGTCCCGGCTCGCTCAGCAGCAGGACCACCGCGTCACGCGGCTCCGCCGGTGGTGCCCCTTGGGTGAGCGGTGCCGCCAGCGCCATCACCTGGACCATGGCATCGCCCTCGCCCCGCCCCAGGGTCAGGTAGAGCGGCTCTGGAAGGGGGGCCGCGGCCACCTGGGCCATAAGGGCCCGCAGCGGCCGGGCGTCGCCGGGGTGGACGGCGCGGACATGGCCGGCCATCAGGCGAAGGGCGGGGGAATCGTTGAGGATGGCGCGCGCCGCCGCGTTCGCCCAGATAAGGCGGCCGGCGCCATCGCACAGCGCCATGCCGGCCCCCAGCCTCTCACTCGCGTCCCTGAGCAGGTCGGCCTGCCGCGCGGCGGCCTGGACCTGTCCGCCCAGCTCGACGGCCTGCCGCAGGTGGGGCAGCAACTGCCCGACCAGTACCTCCTCCTCCGCCCCCAGGGGCCGGTCGCACGCCGCCGAGCGGTGCAACACCAGCGCCAGGCAGCGGCCGGGCGCCAGCTCGATGACGCCGGTGAGGTTGGCGCCTAGGCGCAGCAGGCGCCGGCGCCGTTGAATCTCGGCCAATTCGGCGGAGCCCGGGGGGAAAACCTCTTCATCGCGGCTCAGCGCCGCCTGGGGCGGCGGTCCGCCCATGCCGATCTTCAGCCGGGGATTGCTGTCGTTGTTGAACACCCGGTCATGCTCATGCCGCTGGGCGGTGGAATGGGAATCCCGCACCGTCCACACCGGGTGGAAACGGCCCTCCCGGTAGTCGAGGATCTGGACGACGGCGCTGATGACCGCCAGCCGTTGGCACAGTTGGTCCAGCATGGCGGGCCACCGCTCCGGCGCGGAGGAACAAGCGTACAGGCTGAGTAACAATTCCTGCATTGGAAGCCCCCAGGCTGGTCCGGACGGGTACGACCCGATTATTTATTATGTTGTATATTTATTATATACGTTAATATTTACCAGAGGAAGGGGTCCCGTGTGTCGATGCGCGCGGGACCCCACGTTTCACAACGCGTCCCGTCCCAAGCCGCGCCGGTCGAGTCCCCACCGCCGTGACGGTCCTGGGCACATGGCGGGCGGTATCCACCATCAGCGACCGGGTGAGCAACGGATGGCCCATGCCGTCATTCCTGACAACACCGGCGGCTTTGACAGCGGGATGGCGATCTGTGCCCATTTTCGCTATGCTTGGGTCATGAACGCTTTGTCCCCCCTTGTCTCGGAACATGAAACCGAGGAAGCGGCGGTCGAATATGACCGTTGGTTCCGGGCGAAGGTGCGTGCGTCGATCGAAGATCCAGCCCCCAGCATTCCGCATGATGAGGCCATGGCCCGCGTCGAAGCGCTTCTCCGCGCGGCGGAAGAACGCGCAGGACTGAAACCGGCGTAATGCTTCCCATCTTTTGGCGACCCGCCGCTCTCGGCGATCTCTTGGCGATTACATCCTATATCGCTGAAAGCAATCCGGTTGCCGCCCGCCGGATCAAGGAATTGATCGAGACGTCGGTGCTGCCTGCCGCCGAGCATCCCTATATTTTCCGACCAGGGCGTGTGCCCGGGACGAGGGAAATTGTGGCCCACCCAAATTACATCGTTGTTTATCAGGTGGCTGGTGATCGGATTGACGTCATCGCTGTTGTTCATACGCGCCGCGCCTTTCCATCCTGACTTGTTGGAAGGTCCGCATAAGCGGACCTTCCTTGCCACCGGTTAGGCCCTCTCACAACGCGTCCCGTCCCAAGCCGCGCTGGTCGACGGTCCCCACCGTCGTGACGGTCCTGCGCACATGGCGGGCGGCCTCCGTCACTGCCTTGATGGTGGGATAGCGGCCGGTCTCCACCATCAGCGACCGGGCCAGCGCCAGGCAGCGGGTCTCGCACAGGGCGCGCAGGTCGGGATCGGCGATCGTCTCCAGATCCATGTTATGGGCCAGGCCCAGGATGCGGCGGGTGATCTTGGCGCCGGCGAAGCCCAAGGCGTCGGTGAACAGCCGGTCCAGGTAGGTCCGGCGTTCCGTCTCCAGGCAGGCGGTGCCCTCCGGTCCGGCGAACAAGGCGGCGGGATAGGCGTCGCCCTCGCCGCCCGTGCGCCACAGGTGGAGGAACTTGGCCCGGAACAGGGTCCACAGTTCCTCCACCGTCGCCAGCACCCAATCCTGGTAGGCGTCGCGGGGATGCTCCTCCGTGGCGTGTCCGTCCTGCGACAGGTAGTTCAGCAGCAGGTTGCCGACGATGGCGCCGACGTCGAAGCCCATGGGCCCGAAGAAGGCGAACTCCGGATCGATGACCCGCGTGTCCGTCTCCGTCACCATGATGGACCCGGTGTGCAGGTCGCCGTGGATCAGCGCCTCGGGGCTGGCCATGAACTTCAGCTTCAGCCGGCTGGCGGCCAGCTTCCACGCCGTGTCCGTCCGCACCGCCTCGGCCGTGGCGTCCAGTTGCGGGCTGGTCCAGCGGTTTTGGGGATGCTTCATGTAGGGCTGGGTGAAGATCACGTCCTCCGTCAGGCGGCAGAGGGCGTCGTTGGCGGTGAAGGCCGCCACCAGGGGCCGCTTCTTGGAGGCCGGCAGGGCCAGGTCGCTGGTGGCGTAGAGGGTGCCGGCCAGATAGTCGCTGACATGCTCCGCCAGCTTGGGATAGCGGATGCCCTGGACCAGCCCCCGGCGCAGGATGACGTGGGGGCTCAGCCGCTCCATCACGATGGCGTACAGCGTGGGGTCGTAGTGCAGCAGCGCGGGCGCGCGCCCGGCGGCGCCGGCGGCATGCAGGGCCATGGCCCGCTGCTCGAACCAGGCGCGGTTCAGGTCAAGCGGCCAGCCTTCGCCTACCAGGCGCAGATAGGGCAGGGATTGCTTCACGCACAGCCCGGCGGTCCGGCCGTCATGGCCGGGTCCCTCCACCAGGAAGACCAGATTCAGGTTGCCATCGCCCACCTCGCTCACCCGCCAGTCGGCGGGGGTGCCGCCCAGGCGGCTGGCCAGGGCCGGCACGGCGGCCAGGAAGTCGGGCAGGGTCGCTTCGCTCAGCGGGGCATAGCCCGGCGGCGTCTCCAGGGTCATCAGGGGCGCACTCCCAGTTGTTTCGCCGCCGCCTCGACGGGCGGCGCTGGGAGGCAGTGTGGGCCCGAACGGACGCATCCGTCCAGGCGCGCATACGGCGAGGGACTTCAAGTGCCGGAAGTGGCCCGCCGCTGGTGTCAGTCCATGCGGGTGGGAAACTCCAGGGCCTGCGGCGTGCCGGGGGGCAGGTCCTTGGGCTGGCGGCCATAGGTGGCGAAGCGGCGCAGCACCTCCGCCATCTCCTCCTCC
This sequence comes from Nitrospirillum goiasense, assembly GCF_034427435.1. Taxonomy (NCBI): domain Bacteria; kingdom Pseudomonadati; phylum Pseudomonadota; class Alphaproteobacteria; order Rhodospirillales; family Azospirillaceae; genus Nitrospirillum; species Nitrospirillum goiasense. The sequence goes on from NZ_JAXQNP010000002.1 coordinate 927,946, forward strand.
CCCAGGATGACGGGCGTGCCCATCATGCGGGCGTGCCAGTACTGGCGGGCCAGGGTCTCGACCTCCACCGCCAAGTCCAGGGCCCGGCGCAAATCAACGCCGAAGGCGATCATGCCGTGGTTGGCCAGCAGGCAGGCGCGGCGCGGGCCCAGGGCGGCCATCATGGCGTCGGACAGCGCCTGGGTCCCGAAGGTGGCGTAATCCGCCACCTCGATGCGGGTGCCGCCGGCCACGGCCACCATGTAGTGGAAGGCCGGGATGGCCTCGCGCAGGCAGGCCAGGGCGGTGCAGAAGGTGGAATGGGTGTGCACCACGGCGCCGGCCTGGGGGCGCTCCTGGTAGATGGCCAGGTGCATGCGCCATTCGCTGGACGGCAGCAGGGCGCCGCGATAGCGCCCCGCCAGGTCCATGAAGACGATGCCGTCCGGGGTCAGGTCCTCATAAGGCACGCCGGACGGGGTGACCAGGAAGCCGCCGTCGCAGCGGGCGCTGACATTGCCGGCCTTGCCCTGGTTGATGCCCAGGCCGTTCATGGCCCGGGCGGTGTCGATCACGGCTTGGCGCAGGCCGTTGTCGTCCGGTGTGGCCAGGGACATCACTCACCCACCTCTTCCTTGGGGTAGACGCCCCAGACCTCGTCCCGCTGCAGCCAGCCGCGGAACCCGCCCACGTCCACCTGGCACCAGCCGCCTTTGCACTTGCGCAGCTTGGCGATCACGCCGGGGTCCAGTTGGGCCACGGCCTCGGCGGTGGTGGTGGCGTCGCGGCGCAGGGTACGGAGCTGCTGCCCGGTCACGACGATGCCGCGCCGGCCGGACAGGGTGCTTTGGTGCACCCAGCCCTGGGTGCCCTCCACGTCGCGGATGCGGCGCCAGGTGTCGAACTCCGCCGTGATCTCCACCGGCATGCCGGCCTTCACGAAGACCCATTCCACCGGATAGCGCACGCCGGGGCCGGTGCGCACGTTCACCTCATTGGACCGCAGGGTGACGAAACGCGGCACCGGCAGGCCGCTGCGCACCACCGCGTCGGGGTGGCTGGCGTCGCCCTGCTGCTCCGTCTCCTGCTGGTCACCGCCGCCCGTGCCATCGGTGCCGGCATGGCTGGGCGGCGCCGCCAGGCACGACAGGGCGGCGAAGGCCAGGACCATCACGCCCACGGGCAGCGCGTGCCGAAGGAACCTGACCATAGGCGACCGTTTCAAAGGCTGTCCCCATTCTTGGGATAAAGGGCGTCGGGAAGGGACGGGCGGGCGCCGTCCGGTGTTTCGGTCCCCAATAGAAATCGGTCCCTCGCCCGGGTCAAGCGCCGCCCGGTCGCGACCTCCGCCGGCGCTGGATGGCCCTGTCGGGAGGGGGGTGGGACTCGTGGGCCGCTGGACAGGACCCCGTTCCCGCTGCTATGGCAGGGACGCTATCTCGGGAGGAATCATGTCCGAGCGAAAAAAGCCCCTGGTCATTGTGACGCGCAAGCTTCCCGACGTCATCGAGACGCGGATGATGGAGCTGTTCGACACCCGGCTTTCCACCGACGACCATCCCATGAGCCCCGCCGAACTGGCGGAGGCGATGAAGGTCGCCACCGTTCTCGTCCCCACCGTCACCGACCGCCTGGACGCCACCGTCCTGGCCCACGCCGGGCCGCAGCTGAAGCTGATCGCCAACTTCGGCAACGGCGTCGACCATATCGACCTGAAGGCGGCGCGTGAGCGCGGCATCATGGTCACCAACACGCCCGGCGTCCTGACCGAGGACACGGCCGACATGACCATGGCCCTCATCCTGGCGACCGCGCGGCGGGTGAGCGAGGGCGAGCGCCTGATCCGCACCGGCCAGTGGACGGGCTGGGCGCCGACGCAGATGCTGGGCACCCGCATCTGGGGCAAGCGCCTGGGCATCGTCGGCATGGGCCGCATCGGCCAGGCCCTGGCCCGGCGGGCGCGCGGCTTCGGCCTGTCGGTGCACTACCACAACCGGCACCGCGTCCATCCCGAGATCGAGCAGGAACTGGAGGCCACCTACTGGGAAAGCCTGGACCAGATGCTGGCGCGGATGGACATCATCTCCATCAACTGCCCGCACACCCCGGCGACCTACCACCTGCTGTCCGCCCGCCGCCTGAACCTGCTGCGTCCCAACAGCATCATCGTCAACACCGCCCGCGGCGAGGTGATCGATGAGAACGAGCTGACGCGCAAGCTGGCCAAGGGCGAGATCGGCGCCGCCGGCCTGGACGTGTTCGAACAGGAACCGGCCGTCAACCCCAAGCTGCTGACCCTGTCCAACGTGGTGCTGCTTCCCCATATGGGCTCCGCCACCATCGAGGGCCGCCAGGACATGGGTGAAAAGGTCATCGTCAACATCAAGACCTTCGTCGATGGGCACAAACCCCCCGACCGGGTCATTGAATCCATGTTTTGAGCCGGCGGAAAAAGAGGGCGGGGCGGTTCGACTGGGCCGCCCACCCCTTTTGACCCGGCTTGTTTTGCACACCATGTTGCGGTTGATGGTGGGTTGATGCCACCATCACTGGTGGGGACGCCGACAACCAGCGGCGACGCTGGCCTGCGTCCCTTCCGACACATGGCGGATCGCGCATGAAAACCCTTTGCGCGAAACGCCGTGACGACTATGATCCGCCGCAGCAATCCTCATAACGATCCGGCCATCAACAATCGGGTGGCTGGCTGGAACGCTTTGCGGGTGGGCCATTGGCCCACTTTTTTTATTATCTGGGGTCGGCGATGTCAGGCGGGCAAGTTTCGCCCCATATCCGTCCCCACAAAGGCGGGGACGGCCCGGTCGGCCGTTCCCTGGAAGAGATCGATGGACGTACAGGAACGCATCGCCGGCATCATCGCCCCCTCGGTTGAGGCCATGGGCTACGACCTGGTGCGTGTGCTGTTGACGGGCAACGCCCGCCCGACGCTGCAGATCATGGCCGAGCGGCTGGACGGCGCCGCCATGACGGTGGACGACTGCGCGGAGATCAGCCGCGCCGTGTCGGCCCTGCTGGACGTGGAAGACCCCATCGAGGTGGCGTACACGCTGGAGGTCAGCAGCCCCGGTATCGACCGGCCGCTGACCCGGCTGAAGGATTTTGAGCGCTTCGCGGGTTTCGAGGTGCGGGTGGAGACGTCGCAGCCGGTGGATGACCGGCGCCGCTTCATCGGCATGCTGAAGGGCATCGAGGACGGCAAGGTGCTGGTGGAAATGCCCACCGGCCCGGCCGCCGTGCCCTTCGACCTGATCCTGCGGGCCAAGCTGGTGATGAACGACGCGCTGCTGAAGGCGGCGGCCGAGGGCAAGCACCAGCACTGACCCCGTTTTTTTCGTGTTCCAGTACCGTTTCAACAGTCGTTCTTACTGACGTAACAGAAGGCAAGGTTCGCTTCGATGGAACTGCTTCAAGTCGCTGACGCCGTCGCCCGCGAGAAGAACATCGACAAAGAGCATGTGCTCGAGGCGATGGAAGAGGCCATTAAGAAGGCGGGCCGTTCCAAGTACGGCCACGAGCACGACATCCGCGCCCGCATCGACCGCAAGACCGGCGACATCCATCTGATGCGCTACCTTGAGGTGGTGGAGACGGTCGAGGATGAGGCGACGCAGGTTTCCGTGGCCCAGGCCAAGCGCAAGCGCCCGGACGCCAAGGTCGGTGACTTCCTGATCGACCCGCTGCCCCCCATCGACTTCGGCCGCATCGCCGCCCAGACGGCCAAGCAGGTCATCGTGCAGAAGGTGCGCGAGGCCGAGCGCGACCGTCAGTACGACGAGTACAAGGACCGCATGGGCGACATCGTCAACGGTCTGGTCAAGCGCGTGGAATACGGCAACGTGACCGTGGACCTGGGCCGCGCCGAGGCCGTGCTGCGCCGTGACGAATGCCTGCCGCGTGAGCATTTCAAGAACGGCGACCGCGTGCGCGCCTACATCTACGACGTGCGGCGTGAGCCGCGCGGCCCGCAGATTTTCCTGTCGCGCACCCATCCCGCCTTCATGGCCGGCCTGTTCAAGCAGGAAGTGCCGGAAATCTATGACGGCATCATCGAGATCAAGGCCGTGGCCCGCGACCCGGGCAGCCGCGCCAAGATCGCCGTCATCAGCAACGACAGCGCCATCGACCCCGTGGGCGCCTGCGTCGGCATGCGCGGCAGCCGCGTCCAGGCCGTGGTGGGCGAGCTGCAGGGCGAGAAGATCGACATCATCCCCTGGAACCGCGACGCCGCCACCTTCGTGGTGAACGCGCTGGCCCCGGCCGAGGTGGCCAAGGTGGTGCTGGACGAGGAAACCAAGCGCATCGAGGTGGTGGTGCCCGACGACCAGCTGTCGCTGGCCATCGGCCGCCGCGGCCAGAACGTCCGCCTGGCGTCCATGCTGACCGGCTGGGACATCGACATCATGACGGAGCAGGAGGAATCCGACCGTCGCACCGAGGAATTCAAGACCCGGTCGCAGATGTTCATCGAGGCCCTGGACGTTGATGACGTCATTGCCCATCTGTTGGTGGCCGAAGGCTTCTCCTCCGTCGAGGAAATCGCCTATGTCGATACCGAGGAACTGACCTCGATCGACGCCTTCGACGAGGACGTGGCCGAGGAACTGCGGGAACGCGCCCGCAACTTCCTGGAAGAGCAGAACAACCGCCTGGAAAACCGCCGCAAGGAACTGGGTGTCACCGACGAGGTGGCGGCCATCGAGGCGCTGACCGCCCCCATGCTGGTCAAGCTGGGTGAGAAGGGCGTAAAGACACTGGACGACTTCGCCGACTTGGCGGGTGACGAGCTGATCGAAATCCTGGGCAAGGACGCCATGAGCGAGGACGAGGCCAATGAGCTGATCATGGCCGCCCGCGCCCACTGGTTCGCGGACGAAGAGTCCGGCGCCGACGCCTGAGAGACGGGTTAGGATAGGGAAGGGTAGAGTATGGTCGCCCCTCAGGCTTCCGGGCCGGCGGTGACACCGGATCCCGACGCGTCGCTTCTGCCGGAAGGCGAGGCGGAGGCGGTCGGGGGGCCAAGAGCCCGCTGCGCCGCTGCATCGCCAGCGGCGTGGTGGGGTCGAAGGACGGGATGATCCGTTTTGTCGTCGGACCTGACGGCACGGTCGTCCCCGACGTGGAGGAAACCCTGCCCGGACGCGGGCTGTGGTTGACGGCGGACCCCGCCTTGGTTGAAAAGGCGGTCGCCAAAGGTTTGTTCGCCAAGGCGGCGCGCCGGTCGGTGCGCACTCCGGCGGACTTGAGGGCCCTGGTGACAGGGCTGTTGCGTCGTCGTTGTCTGGACTTGGTCGGGCTTGCCCGGCGGGGTGGCCAGGCGGTGGCGGGATTTGAGAAGGTGGCTGCGGCGCTGCGCGCCAAGGCCATCGGTACGCGGCCGGGCATAGGGCTGAGGCTGGAGGCGTCCGATGGGGCTGCCGACGGCCGGTCCAAGCTGGACGCGCTGTCCCCCGGCATCCCGGTGGTCGATCTTTTCGACCGGGGGGAGCTGGGCATGGCGCTGGGCCGCGATGACGCGGTGCATGCCGTGGTGGGCACTGGACCCTTGGTCCAACGCCTGCAGCGGGAGGCGGAAAGGCTGGGCGCCCTGACACGGGGCGCCAGGCCCAGCGCTGGGTAAGGGATGGCCCGGGGGCAAATGCCTCGGGGCGACAACGATGAAACAGTCGGATATCGGATGACTGACACGAGCGACCAGGACCGCAAGAAGTTGAGCCTTACCGGTCGAGGCAAGCTGGAGCTGAAGAAGACGGTGGACGCGGGATCCGTGCGCCAAAGCTTCTCGCACGGCCGAACCAAGACCGTTGCGGTTGAGGTCAAGCGCAAGCGCACCTTTGAACAGGGCGCCCGTCCGGGCGTGGCCGATGGCGGCGCCGCCGCCCGTGCCGCGGCCGAAGGCCGTCCCGCCCAGGGCGGCGGCCGTGGCCAGCCGGCCCGCGGTGGCGCCCCCCGTCAACTGACGGACAGCGAGCGCGAAGCCCGTCTGCGCGCCCTGCGCGCCATGGGTGAGAACGCCGCCCACGAGGATGTGGTCGACGACCTGCAGGACGAGATCATCGCCGATGATCTCATCGCGGACGACGCTGCCCCCGTGGAAACGGCACCCGCGCCCGAGCCGGTGGCCGAGGAACCGGCCAACGACGGTCCCCTGGACGACGAAACCCTGCGTCGCCGCGAGCTGGAAGAGCTGCGGATGATCCAGGAAGAGGAAAAGCGCGTCGCCGCCGAGGCGGAGAAGCGCCGCCAGGACGAAGAGAACAAGCGCAAGGAGGCCGAGGCCGCCCGCAAGGCCGAGGAGGCCCCGCGCGCCGCCCGTCCCGCCGCCGGTGGCGCCGCTACGACGACGACCACCGCGACCGATGCGACCGCCCCGCGCGGCCCGCTGACCGCACGCGCTGTCGATGACGACGAGGAAGACGGTCGCCGCCGCGCCGGTCCCGGCGGTCCCGCGAAGACCGCCAAGGCCCCGGCTCCCGCCCCGGCCAAGGCCGCCAAGGGTGGCGAACGCCGTCGCAACACCGGCAAGCTGACCATCTCCCAGGCGCTGAGCGACGAAGGCGGCGGCCAGCGTGGCCGCAGCATGGCCGCGCTCCGCCGTGCCCGTGAACGCGAGAAGCAGCGCCTGACCGGGCGTCAGGATACGCAAAAAGTGACCCGCGACGTCATCATCCCCGAAGTCATCACCGTGCAGGAACTGGCCAACCGTATGGCCGAGCGCGGTGCCGACGTGATCAAGGCGCTGATGCGCATGGGCGTGATGGCCACCATCACCCAGAACATCGACACCGACACGGCCGAGCTGATCGTGACGGAATTCGGCCACCGCGCGCACCGCGTGTCGGAAGCCGACGTCGAGGTGGGCGTGAAGGGTGAGGTTGACCGCGACGAGGATCTGTCGCCGCGTCCGCCGGTCGTCACCGTCATGGGTCACGTCGACCACGGCAAGACCTCGCTGCTGGACGCCCTGCGCCACACCGACGTCGCCAGCCGCGAGGCCGGCGGCATCACCCAGCACATCGGCGCCTATCAGGTGCAGCTGGCTTCCGGTTCGCGCATCACCTTCATCGACACCCCCGGCCACGCCGCCTTCACCGAGATGCGCGCCCGTGGCGCCAACGTCACGGACGTGGTGGTGCTGGTGGTGGCCGCCGACGACGGCGTCATGCCGCAGACGGTCGAAGCCATCCAGCACGCCAAGGCGGCCGAGGTTCCGATCATCATCGCCATCAACAAGTGCGACCTGCCCGGTGCCAAGCCGGACCGGGTGCGGCAGGAACTGCTGCAGCACGGCCTGGTGGTCGAGGCCATGGGCGGCGACGTCCTGGACGTGGAAGTGTCGGCCAAGACGGGCAAGGGCCTGGACAAGCTGGAGGAGAACATCCTCCTGCAGGCCGAAATCCTGGAGCTGAAGGCCAACCCCAACCGTACCGCCGAAGGCGTGGTTGTCGAGGCCAAGCTGGAACGCGGCCGTGGTTCCGTCGCCACCATGCTGGTGCAGCGCGGCACGCTGAAGGTGGGCGACATCGTCGTCGCCGGCAGCGAGTGGGGCCGTGTGCGCGCCCTGGTCAACGACCGTGGCCAGAACGTGGACAGCGCCAGCCCCGCCACCCCGGTGGAGGTGCTGGGCCTGAACGCCACGCCGCTGGCCGGTGACGAATTCTCGGTGGTGGAGAGCGAGGCCCGCGCCCGCGAAATCACCGAGTTCCGTCAGCGCAAGAAGCGGGAGGCCCAGGTCGCCCAGTCGGCGCGCGGTTCGCTGGAACAGATGTTCAAGCAGATCCAGGCCGGCGAGGTGAAGGAACTGCCGCTGGTCATCAAGGGCGACGTGCAGGGCTCCATCGAGGCCATTTCCGGCACCCTGGAAAAGCTGGCCGGCGACAATTCCGAGGTCAAGGTGCGCGTCCTGCACTCCGGTGTGGGCGCCATCAACGAGAGTGACGTCACGCTGGCCAACGCCTCGCGCGGCATCATTATCGGCTTCAATGTCCGCGCCAACCCGCAGGCCCGCGAGATGGCCAAGCGGGACAGCGCGGAAATCCGCTACTACTCGGTCATCTACGACATCATCGACGATGTCCGTGCCCTGCTGACGGGCATGCTGAAGCCCACCCTGCGCGAACGCTTCCTGGGCAACGCGCAGATCCTGGAGGTGTTCAACATCACCAAGGTCGGCAAGGTCGGTGGCTGCCGTGTCACGGAAGGCATCGTCAAGCGCGGTGCGGGCGTCCGCCTGCTGCGCGACAACGTCGTCATCCACGAAGGCACGCTCAAGACGCTCAAGCGCTTCAAGGACGAAGTCAAGGAAGTGCGCGAAGGGTACGAGTGCGGCATGGCGTTCGAGAACTACGACAACATCCAGCCAGGCGACGTCATCGAAGCCTACGAGATGGAAGAGGTGGCCCGCGCCCTGTAAGGGGCGCCGGCATCCTTATCCAGCTGGATCACAGTATCTGCCTGACACCCCGGCCGTCCGGTCCAACCCCGGACGGCCGTTTTGGCTCTTCACCCGAGCCGTTCGGGCCCAGCGCCGTCCCTCTGGTGGACGGGCGGGCCGGCCCCCCCGTCGAGCGATATCGGGGCGGGGCCCTTTATTAGGATAATGACCCATGAGCCGACATGGTGACGCCGGCCTGCGTGCCGGCAAGGCCCCCTCTCAACGTCAGCTGCGTGTGGGCGAGGAATTGCGCCATGCCCTGGCCGACATCCTGCGGCGGGCCGATTTCCGCGACCCCGACCTGCAGGACCTGAACGTGACGGTCAGCGAGGTGCGCATCAGCCCCGACCTGAAGAACGCCACCGCCTTCATCATGCCGCTGGGCGGCGGCCACCCCGAGCAGGTGAAGGCGCTGAACCGCGTGTCCGCCTATCTGCGCAGCCAGGTGGCCAAGGCCATGCGCCTGCAGCACGTGCCGCGCCTCAGCTTCCAGATCGACGTGTCCTTCGACTACGCCCAGCGCATCGACCAGTTGCTGCACCGCCCCGACGTGCAGCGTGACCTGGACCATGAGGCCGGCGCCGAGGGTGCCGCCGATGCCGAGGGTGGCGAAGGCGAGGGCGCGGAGCCTCACGATGGCCCGTAAGCGCAAGGGCCGGCCCTTGCACGGCTGGCTGGTGCTGGACAAGCCGCCGGGCATGACCAGCACCCAGGCCATGGCCAAGGTGCGCTGGCTGATGCAGGCGGAAAAGGCCGGCCATGCCGGCACGCTGGACCCCATCGCCACCGGCATCCTGCCCATCGCCTTTGGCGAGGCCACCAAGACGGTGTCCTACGCCATGGATTGCAGCAAGACCTACCGCTTCACCCTGCGCTTCGGCGAGGCGCGCACCACCGACGACCTGGCGGGGGAGGTGACGGCCACGCATGACCACCGCCCCAGCGACGAGGCCATCGAGGCGGCGCTGGAGAATTTCCAGGGTGAGATCAGCCAGGTGCCGCCCCAGTTCTCCGCCATCAAGGTGGCGGGGGAACGTGCCTATGACCTGGCGCGCGAGGGCGAGCGGGTGGATTTGGCGCCCCGCATCGTGCGGGTGGACAGCTTCCTGCTGACCGGCCGTCCCGATGCCGACCATGCCGAGTTCGAGGTGGAGTGCGGCAAGGGCACCTATATGCGCTCGCTGGCGCGCGACCTGGCCCTGGCGCTGGGCACGGTGGGCCATGTGTCCGTCCTGCGCCGCCTGCGGGTCGGGCGCTTCACCATGGATCAGGCGATTTCGCTTGACGAATTGGAACGGGTGGCGCAGACACCCACGGTCGAAGGACTTCTGCAACCGATCGAGACCGCGCTGGACGACATCCCGGCGCTGGCCCTGGCGGAAGCGGAAGCGCACCGACTGAGACACGGACAAACGGTGGCGCTGCTGCGCCGTCATGATCTGGAACGGCTCGACGCCATTCACGATCAGCTGGCGGGCGGGGAGCCCATCGCGCTTGCCATTTGTGGTGGCAAGCCGGTGGCGTTGGTTCATGTCGAGGGGGCGGAGGTCCGTCCGGTGCGCGTTTTGAACCTCTAAGTGACGGAGACGACGATGTCGATCACTGCCGAGCGCAAGCAGGCGCTCATTGCCGAGTACAAGACCGCCGAAGGCGACACCGGTTCGCCCGAAGTGCAGGTCGCGATCCTGACGGAACGCATCACCAACCTGACCGATCACATGAAGTCCCACAACAAGGACTTCCACTCCCGCCGTGGCCTGCTGGTCATGGTCAGCCAGCGCCGCAGCCTGCTGGACTACCTGAAGCGCAAGGACGTCGCCCGTTACACGTCGCTGATTCAGCGCCTGGGCCTGCGTCGCTAAGGGTATGGTCCGGACGGCGCCGCCGGCGCAAGCGACCGCAGTGACCGGTGATACCGGCCACCCGCCTTCCGGCGGGACCGGCGTCCCGACGCTGTCGTTCGGTGCGCGGACCGCGGTCCGGATGATCCAAAAGCGGATGAGTACGGTTATTGAGTAGTGCAGATGGCCAGCCGGGGCGGACCCGGCTGGCCATCTGTCATTTAAAGGTTTCTAATGCGGGTGCTGCCGATAGGGCCCCGGCTCGGCCGTCCAATCCGGGACGTGATCCGAGTATCGGATGGAAGGAAGAAAGATATGTTCAAGGTTTTCCGTAAAGAGATGGAATGGGGCGGCCGCAAGCTGGTCCTCGAAACGGGCAAGGTCGCCCGTCAGGCTGATGGCGCTGTCATCGCCACCTACGGCGACACGGTCGTGCTCTGCACCGCCGTCGGCGCCAAGTCGGTCAAGCCCGGCCAGGACTTTTTCCCCTGACCGTCAACTACCAGGAAAAGGCCTTCGCCGCCGGCAAGATCCCCGGCGGCTTTTTCAAGCGTGAGGGTCGCCCGACCGAGAAGGAGGTGCTGACCTCCCGCCTCATCGACCGCCCCATCCGCCCGCTGTTCATCGATGGCTTCCGCAACGAGGTGCAGGTCGTCTGCACCGTGCTCAGCCATGACCTGGAAAACGATCCCGACATCGTCGCCATGATCGGCGCCTCCGCCGCCCTGACGCTGTCCGGCCTGCCCTTCCTGGGCCCGGTCGGCGGCGCCCGCGTCGGCTACAAGGATGGCGCGTTCATCCTGAACCCGACGCTGGAGCAGGTGGAAACCACCGACCTGGACCTGGTGGTCGCCGGTACGCAGGAAGGCGTGCTGATGGTCGAATCGGAAGCCAAGGAGCTGTCCGAGGAGATCATGCTGAAGGCCGTCATGTTCGGCCACACCGCTTTCCAGCCGGTGATCAACATGATCATCGACCTGGCCGAGCAGGCCGCCAAGGACCCGTGGGACCTGCCGGCGCCGGCCTATGACAAGGCCGCGCTGAAGGCCAAGCTGAACGAGTTGGTGGGTGCCGACATCCGCGCGGCCTACACCCTGACCGTGAAGCAGGAACGCTATGAGGCCGTGTCCACCGCCAAGAAGAAGGCGGTCGAGGCCCTGACGGCCGAGGGCGCCTACACCGCCGAAGCGGTCGGCAGCACCTTCAAGGACCTGGAAGCCGACGTGCTGCGCGGCACGGTCCTGGAGACCGGCAAGCGCATCGACGGTCGCACCACCGTCGACATCCGCCCCATCGTGGCGGAAGTGGGCGTGCTGCCCCGGGCCCACGGCTCGGCGCTGTTCACCCGCGGCGAGACCCAGGCTCTGGTGGTCGCCACCCTGGGCACCGCCCAGGACGAGCAGATCGTGGACGCGCTGGAAGGCGAATACCGCGAAAACTTCATGCTGCACTACAACTTCCCCCCGTACTCCGTGGGTGAAGCCGGCCGCATGGGCAGCCCGGGCCGCCGCGAAATCGGCCATGGCAAGCTGGCTTGGCGCGCCGTGCACCCGCTGCTGCCGGCGAAGGAAGCCTTCCCCTACACCCTGCGTCTGGTCTCCGAGATCACCGAGTCCAACGGCTCGTCCTCCATGGCCACCGTCTGCGGCACCTCGCTGGCGCTGATGGATGCCGGTGTGCCGCTGCCGCGCCCCGTGGCCGGCATCGCCATGGGCCTGATCAAGGAAGACACCGGCGTCGCCGTGCTGTCCGACATCCTGGGTGACGAGGATCACCTGGGTGACATGGACTTCAAGGTGGCCGGCACCGAGGCGGGCGTGACCGCCCTGCAGATGGACATCAAGATCACCTCGATCACCGAGGAGATCATGAAGGTCGCCCTGGCCCAGGCCAAGGACGGCCGCCTGCACATCCTGGGCGAGATGGCCAAGGCCATCGGCGGCGCCCGCGAGGCGGTGAACCAGAACGCCCCGCGCATCACCGTGATCAACATCCCGAAGGAGAAGATCCGCGACGTGATCGGCTCCGGCGGCAAGGTGATCCGCGAGATCGTGGAGCAGACCGGCGCCAAGATCGACATCGAGGACGACGGCACCGTGAAGGTGGCGGCCGTGGACAGCAAGGCGTCCGACGCCGCCATCAAGTGGATCAAGGGCATCGTCGCCGAGCCCGAGCTGGGCGAGATCTACGTCGGCAAGGTCGTGAAGGTCATGGACTTCGGCGCCTTCGTGAACTTCCTGGGCGCCCGTGACGGCCTGGTCCACATCTCCGAACTGTCGCCGCAGCGCGTGGCCAAGGTGACCGACGTGGTCAACCAGGGCGACGAGGTGAAGGTGAAGGTCCTGGGCTTCGATGATCGCGGCAAGGTGAAGCTGTCGATGAAGGTGGTCGACCAGGCCACCGGCGAGGACCTGAGCAAGAAGGACAAGGCCGAGGAGGCCTGATCCGCTTTAAGGCTTAGGCAGGCGGCTTCTGCCCCTGCCTTTGGTCGAGGAATGAGCCGCCCGGGGTAGCCCGGGCGGCTTTTTCTATGTCTTCAGAGCCTCGACAACGATTCATTTGTGGCGAAGTCTGGGCAGTAATCCGGTTTGGCCATGAATTAAGGGCTGAGTATTGATTTACAGCCGTGCGCTCAGGGCATGGAAAGTGTGACGCTCCTCACAGGTTAGAGGTCTCGCAAGGGCGTAATGAATCGATCACCCATCAGTAGTTACCCGCAGTAGTAATGGGATGGACTGAAGGCAGTGACGAAACATTGCCAAGACACGCCAAGGTTTCATTGTTTGCAATGATGGAATTACGGCGAAATTAGGGACCTTAAAGGAGAGTTACCATGTCGCATTTGCGGACTATTGTTTTCGCCGCGTCGGCTCTGGTCGCGGTCGCCGCGACCCCGGCTCTGGCGCAGAGCACGTTCGACGGCGGCTATGTTGGTGCCAACGCCGGCTATGACTGGTTCAACGCGCGTCAGCGGGCCACCGTCGGCGGCCAGCAGAGCACGCCCGCCCGTGAGACCCAGGGTTTCAACGGCGGCCTCTTCGCCGGCTACGGCCAGACCGTTTACGACAACATCTATGTCGGCGCCGAAGGCGAAGCCAATTTCTACACCGGTGACCGGACCTACGGCGACGCCCTGGGCACCTACCGCGTGCAGCCCAACTACAGCGCCGGCGTCAGCGCCCGCCTGGGTTACGTGGTCCAGCCCGACCTGTTGCTGTTCGGCCGCGTGGGCTACCAGCACACCTCCATCGACACGACCAACGCCCTGACCGGTGGCGCTTCCCGCCAGTACGCTCAGGACTATGACGGTGTGAAGTACGGCGTCGGCGCCGATTACGCCATCGACGAGCACCTGTTCACCCGCATCGAGTACGACTACACTGACTACTCGCACTCCACGCGGGATCTGGCCGGTGGCCAGCTGCGCTCGACCCCGGACGAAAGCCAGGTCCGCGTCGGCGTCGGCATCCGCTTCTGATAAAAGCGTGCCCTCATAAGGAAAAGGCCCGGGCTCACCCCCGGGCCTTTTTCATTGTGTGCCAGGCATGGCGCTGATCTTGGAGGTGGAAGTCCTCTTCGGGCCGATTGGCCGGAACCGATAGCCGAAGGCAACTGCGTCGTCGTGAGGCGGGGTGGAGAGGAAGCCGGAGGCAAAGCTCGGAGCTGACGAACAGGAACCGGATAGAAGGCCGTCGCGGTGGGGTAACCCGGCAATGGACGGGGAAGCCCGAAAGCCAAACAGACACCGCGTTGGTAAATCCGGCGGCGCCCGAGTGAAGGATCAGTGTCTTACCCTGGGAGATCTTTCCGTCTCTCCGGACGAACCGGAGTAGGGAGCCGGAGACGGGGCCCGATGGGGGGAAGAAGTCAGCCGAGGCCATAGTAGTCCGGAAGAGGAAAGCCGGGCGAAGGGCCGAATTCGACAGCCAAGGAGCAGGTTGGTTCCATTCGATGAGCGTGAAGCGGCAGCAAGGCACCGATGAGCAAGGGGACTTTCTGGATGAAGCCCTGAAGGCATCGCTGCGCCACGGCGCCCCCGGTGAAGGCGGAACCGGAACTGGGGCGTATGAGGAGCCACAAGCGACCACGGCATGGGATCAGGACCGAGCCTTGACGCGGTACCTGATGGAAGAGGTCGCCAGTTCGGCGAACCTGAACCGAGCCTACAAGCGGGTGAAGGCGAATGGCGGAGCGCCGGGTGTGGACGGGATGACCGTCGGCGGCCTGCGTCCGTGGATCGCCTGCAATCGTGAAAGGCTGATCGCTTCACTGCTGGACGGCAGCTTCCGGCCGCAGCTGGTGCGGGGGGTTGCAATCCCCAAGCCGGGCGGAGGGATGCGCCAACTGGGCATCCCGACGGTGGTTGACCGTCTGGTTCAGCAGGCGATCGCGCAAACCCTGGAACCGCTGCTTGACCCGACCTTCTCGGCGTCGAGCTTTGGCTTCCGCCCGGGACGCGGGGCGCACGACGCCTTGCGCCAAGCCCGGGAGTATGTGGCCGAGGGCTATGGGACGGTAGTGGACATCGACCTGGAGAAATTCTTCGACCGGGTGAACCACGACATTCTGATGGCCCGTCTGGCGCGGCGCCTTGGCGACCAACGCCTGCTGCGCATCATCCGGCGCTTTCTGCAAGCGGGGATGATGGCGGGGGGCGTGTGCATCGAACGATACGAGGGGACGCCGCAGGGCGGCCCGCTATCGCCGCTGCTCGCCAACGTGCTGTTGGATGACCTCGACCGGGAATTGGAAAGCCGGGGCCACCGGTTCTGCCGCTATGCCGACGATTGCAACATTTATGTGCGGTCGCAGGCGGCGGGGGAGCGGGTGATGGCGTCGGTGAGCCAGTTCCTGGAAAAGCGCCTGCGCCTCAAGGTCAACCGGCAGAAGAGCGCCGTCGCCCCGGTCGGGGAACGCCAGTTCCTCGGCCACCGCCTGGGCCGGGACGGGAGCATCGGCCTCGCGCCGAGGAGCCTTGCCCGAGCCAAGGATCGTCTCCGCCGGATCACCCGCCGCAACCGGGGCATCGCCCTGGAGCGGATGATCGCGGAGACGAACGCCTTCACCACAGGCTGGGTGACATACTTCCGACACGCCCAGTGCCTGAAGGCGCTGCGTAGCCTCGACGGATGGCTCCGTCGCAAGCTGCGCTGCGTCCGTCTCAAGCACTGCAAGCGCGCCAAGGGCATCGCCGACTTCCTCCAGGAAGGCGGCGTGCCGGAATGGCGGGCATGGATCACGGCCCTCTCGGGAAAAGGATGGTGGCGTCTGGCCGGGAGCCCTGCCGCTCACGAAGCCATGACCACTGCCTGGTTCAAGACGCTCGGCCTGATCAGCCTCGTCGATCACCACACCGCGCTAAACGCTGCCGGAAACCGCCGAGTACGATGAGTACCCTCGGTGGTGTGAGAGGGGGAGACCGTGAGGAATCCCCCTACTCGATTCCGCAGCCGCTGTCTTCCCGAACATCCCATAGGATGCGACCGCGTCCGGCAAACCCATCACCGCGTGGAATACGTTGCCCAGGTGCGCACGGGGCCGGTGTCCACATGGGTGTGGCCGCTGCCGTCGTAGAAGGCGGCGCCGCCGCGCTGCATGGTCTTGGCGATCTCGGTGATGGCGTCGCCCTTCAGCGCCGGGATGCGGATATCGGCGGCGCGACCCTGCATGTGGAAGCTCTCGCGGGCGGCGTTGCGGTTGACCTTGACCAGGGCGGCATTGGTTTCCGGCGAGCGATAGCCCGACAGGATGTCCACCTGGGTGGTGGGTGGCAGGCTGGCGCGCAGGATGACGCCGCTGATGAAGTCCATCAGCGCGGGGTCGATTTCGTGGGTCTCGCCGGTATGGCGGTCGCGCATGATGTGCGCCACATCGGCCATGGCGCGGCTGTCATAGGCGCCGTCGTGCCAGTAGATGACGTCGATCCTTTCCTTGCTGGGCGGGTGCACCAGCACGATGCGGCGGATGGCCGCCGTGTTGGCCGGCGGCAGGTCGGCCTCCGCCGGCGGCACGGGAAAGGGCTTGGGCGAACCGCCGCAGGCCGCGACCGCCAGCATCAGGGAAACGGACGCCGCGCGGGCCAGGCGGAAGGGGAGGTTGATCATGGGGTCAGTCGATATCCGCCGGGTTCGGTCACCAGCAGGACGGCGTTGGCCGGGTCCCGCTCCATCTTCTGCCGCAGGCGGTAGATATGGGTTTCCAGGGTGTGGGTGGTGACGCCTTCGTTGTAATTCCACACTTGGTCCAACAGCTGTTCGCGGCTGACGACGCCGCCGCCCGCCCGATGCAGGAAGGCCAGGATCTGCGCCTCCTTGTCGGTCAGGCGGGTCTCACTGCCCGTGCCCTCCTCACGCAGGGTGCGGGCCAGGGCGCGGAACTCATAGGGACCGATGCGCAGGACGGGGTCGTCGCCGGCGGGCCGGGCATGCTGGCGCAGCTTGGCCAGCAGCGCGCCGATGCGGAAGGGCTTCACCAGCCGGTCGCTGCATCCGGGCACGTCCGGTTCCCCCTCCGCCGCCATCAGCAGGATGGGACGGTCGATCCCGGCCTGGCGCAGGGCGGCGCAGAGGACGGCGCCCTCCATATCCGGCAGGCGGCTGGCCAGCAGGATGACCTCGAACGTTTCCACCTGCGCGGCGGCCAGGGCGGATGCGCCGTCCGTCGCCTGGCGCACGTCGAATTCCTCCAGGCTGCTCAACTGCTCCGCCAGCAAATGGCGCAGGGTCTCGTCATCCTCAACCAGCAACAGCTTCTTGGCGCCTGGGGTCGTCATCGGCCTGGACTAGGGGAAGTTGGGTGGCGGTTTCGTCGACTTATTAGCACGGGTGCGGATGGTTCGCACGGGGGGCGTCGCCGGGAGGACGAGGGGCGGAGGGTGTAAACCAAGAGGACGCGTCCTACCGCCGCGCCAGGATGTCGGCGTGGCCCACGGTCAACTCGGCCCGCAGGACGGCGGCGCGGCGACGCTCCCCCCACGCCCCGATGCGGTCGGCGGCCGCCGGGTCGCGGGCCGCGGCCTGGGCCGCCAGCATGGACACCAGGTGCAACTGGGCCTGGCGGCCGCGCAGCCCCGACAGCCGCCAGTCGGACCGGGCCCCGTCCAGGCGATAGCCCGCGGCCTCCAGCTTGGTCACCAGCACGGACGACGCCTGGTCACCCAGCGGCGGACCGAAGCCATGGTCGCGGTTGGCGCTTTCATTCGCCAAGGCCACCACCATGCCATCGTCCGGATCCTCCGGTGTCCAGGCCAGACGGCCGTCCTGCACCCCGGTGGCCAGTACCGGCGGCAGGCCGCTGGCGATCAATTCGGCTATGAAATGATCTAGCCACTCCGCCGATACCCGGTCGAAGAAGGCGTTACCGGCGACGCCGTCATGGCGTTGTATGCCCAGGTCATGCAGATCGGTCGACATGTCCTGGCGGATCAGGGTCAGCCGGCTGCGCATGTCGTCGCCGGCCAGGATCAGCTCCGCCACCGCACCGTCCACGGCGTTGCGCGCCATGCGCCAACCCGATTCATGCGCCCAGCGCTGCATGCGGTCCGACACCCCGGCCAGCAGGTCGGCGTCGGTGTCCATCAGGGTCCAGTCCTGGATCATGCGGCCCAGGCGGGGCAGCAGATGGCGCACGTTGGCGCCCAGCCCCGCGCCCAAGTCCAGGATGTGGGGACGGGACGGCACCATGCGGGCGAATTCCCAGGCCAGCTCGATAGCCCGCGCCTTGTCATCCAGCGGCTCGCGCAGGGCGTGCCAGTCGCCGTCGATGACCTGGGGCTGGATCATGCGGCGCCCTTGCCGCCGGCGCGGGGCGCCGACTGGGGGAGGGGGAAGGCCGGAACGAGGGCACGGAACATCCGTGAAGGTCCTGAAGTAACGGGTACCCCCATGCGGGGCTTGACTGAAGGGAAAGCCGTCGCACCGGGGTGGACGCCGAATAGTAGCCGCCGCGCCTTCAACTGGTCCATCCCGCGAATGCGCTGTTACTTTGGTGTCTTCGCACGGGAAAAGCCATGGCGCGATCGGTCATATCAGGCCGCCATAGGCGAGGGGGGCGATGGCGGGGTAGGGGCCATGGCCGGATTATTCCCCACTATCCGTCCCTTTGGCCCTCTCCGGCGGGCTGGGGACCCATGCAACGCTAGCGCTTCGCGCCTGCGCGCGGGGTCGATACCGTGCAGATCGGTGGAACTGGTTGTGCCGGGCGGGGCCAATGACCATGTTCTGCCCATTACCCGTGCTGTTGACGCGTCCCGATACGCAGCCGTCCCTCCTTCCTGTGTCGCCTGGATCATCCGCATGTCGCTCGCCGCCGAACCGATTTCACCCCTGATGCGGACCGCCAGCCGTTCCGTGCAGCGCGCGGTGTCCGAATTGCGCCGCGGCGATCTGGTGATGCTTCAGGGCGGCGATGGCCGCGCCCTGCTGGTCCGCGCGGCGGAGATGACGGACGCGCCGGCCTTGGCCTTGGTGCGCCAGATCGCGGGGGCCGAGCCAGCCCTGGTCCTGACCGACAAGCGCGCCATCGCCGCCGGCATCCTGGATCAGGCGGTTGACCCGGCCCTGGCCGATCCGATGGGCGCCGGCACCGTGGTGGTCGCCCCCGCGCAGGGGCTGACGCCGGATCTGGTCCGGGTGCTGGCCGATCCCACCCGCCCTGGTTCCGCCCAGGCCGTGCAACCCGCCGTCCGCCCGTTCCCCTCGGCCGAGGGCGAGGCCCTGCTGCTGGTCAAGCTGGCGCGCCTGCTGCCCGCCGTCATCGTGGCTGAGGTGGCCGCCGACCGCGCCGGCGAGGTGGCGGAGCGTAACGACCTGCTGAGCGTGCGCGGGGCCGATGTCCAGGCCTACCAGGCGACAGGGGAATCCACCCTGCGCCAGGTGGTGGAGGCGTCGGTGCCCCTGGCGGACGCGGAGAACACCCGCCTGATCGCCTTCCGCGCCCCCGATGGTGGGGTGGAGCACCTGGCCATCCTGATCGGCACCCCCGACCCGGCGCAGCCGGTGCTGGCCCGCCTGCATTCCGAATGCTTCACCGGCGACCTGCTGGGCTCGCTGCGCTGTGATTGCGGCGCCCAGTTGCGCGGCGCCATCCGGGAGATCGCGGCCCAGGGCAGCGGCGTGGTGCTGTACCTGGCGCAGGAGGGCCGCAACATCGGCCTGATGAACAAGCTGCGCGCCTATCGCCTGCAGGACGCCGGCGTCGATACGGTGGACGCCAACCTGATGGTGGGCTTCGAGGCGGACGAGCGCACCTATCTGCCGGCCGCCACCATGCTGAAGGCCTTGGGCTTCAACGCGGTGCGCTTGATGACCAACAACCCGGACAAGCTGGCGCAGCTGGCCCGGTGGGGTGTGCAGGTGGTGGACCGCGTCCCCCATATCTTCCCCGCCAACGGTCACAACGTCGCCTATCTGCGGACCAAGGCGGAAAAGGCCGGCCACCTGTTGTGATCGGCCCGCCGGCGGGGCAGCCCGGTAAATCCCGCTGGTCCCGCCCGGTTGAATCTGCCGATGGGCGCTTTGAGGAACGTGGAAGTTCCGGCCAGTAGATTGAAAATCCTTACATTTTCGGCTGGCACATCGCTTGCTTAAGGGTATGGGTGCAGGAGAAAGCCCCATGACCCCCAGCGTCCAGTCTGCCCTGTCGCCGACCTACCCCGATCCCGCCCTGGCGGGTGGTGTCGGTACGGCCGCGTCCGCGACCGGGCAAGGCGGCACCGGCCTGGCGGGGGTGCCGGAGGACTTCCAGAACCAGCTGGACCAGCAGGTGGCGCAGGACAGCGCGGTGAAGGCCGCCGGTCTGCCCGGTCAGGGGACGGCGGCGGTCCAGGCCCAGGTGGCGGCCGCGCACAAGGACAACCACCTGTCCTTCTGGGACGTGGTGGATGTCATCAACCCGCTGCAGCACATCCCCGTCATCAGCACGATCTACCGTGAGATCACGGGCGACACCATCAAGGCCCCTGCCAAGATCCTCGGCGGCCTGCTGTATGGCGGCCCCATCGGCATGGCGCTGGCCACCGGCGACGCCATCATCGAGGAAGAGACGGGCGAGGACGTGGGCGGCCACGTCATGGACGCCCTGGGCCTGGGTCACCATCACAAGGTCGGCACGGTCACGCTGGACCCTGATGAGGACAAGGGCGGCGGCAAGGGGCACCAGGGGGGGCAGGAGCAGCCCGACGAGGCCCCGACCGCCGGCCGCGCGCCCGTGGCCAAGGTCGAGTCCCTGGTCTTGGCGCCCCAGACGAACGAGACCGCCGCCGCGCCTGCCGCGCCCGTTCCGGGGCAAATGGTCCGCACCAGTTCCGTTCCCGCCGATACTGCTGTTGCTAATGGGGGTCCCACCGGTGCCGTGCCGGGCCTGGCCACGCCGGCCTCCACCCTCAAGTCGCCCGGCCTGAACGCCGCGGGCAACGCCCAGGGCCAGGCCTTTCCCAACCTGGCGGCGGTGCCCGCCATGGCCGTGGCCGCGCCCGGGGGGGCCGCGCCCGGCGCCAACCCCACCCAGGCCCTGGCGCAGCAGGCGACCCAGGTCACCAACGCCACCCAGGCCTTGGCGCAATCGGCCAACGCCGCCGCCAACATCGGCGTGGGCACCCAGTCCATGCCCCTGGGGGCGGCGCCGCAGCTGATGCCGGCCCAGGCCGCCGCCATGGCCAAGCCCGCCGCCGCGTCCGACGCCGGGACCCACCTGGGGCAGAAGCAGGCCCATGGCCTGACCCTGGCCAACTATCGCGCCATGGCCGGTGCTGGTGCCGGCGCCCCCACCGGCCGCACCCTGGTCGCGCCCAGCTATATCCAGAACATCAAGTCGGCCACCGCCGGCCCCACCGTGCTGCAAACCGGCGCCGTGCAGGCCAATGCCGCCCAATCGCAGGCGGTCCAGTCCCCCGCCGCCCAATACCCCGCTGGCATGGCGGCCGCGTCCCATCCCGCCATGATCCAGGTGATGGACGGCGGTGCCGCGCAGCCGGCACCGGCACAGCGCACCACGCCGGTGCCGCAGGCCATCCAGGCCTATAACAACGCCATGGGCCAGGACACGGCGACCTTGCTGGCCCAGGCGACCGCCGCGTCGGCCAGCATCAACGGCAGCAGCACCCCCACCGGCGCCCCCACCGGCGTCCAACCCACCGGCACCCAGCCGGCGCCATCCCAGCCTGCCCCGTCCGGCGGCACGCTATCGGCAAGCGCCGCGCCCCCGGTCGGTGTTGCCGGCGGCCAACCGGCGCCCCAGAACGGCGCCGCGATCATCAGCAGCGCCAGCGGCGCGCCTCCGCCCCTGCCCAACCAGTTCATCGCCGACATCATGATGGCGAACCTGGCCAAGTACCAGGCGATGAAGGACGCCCAGGGCGCGGCCCATTAGAGCGGAACGCGATCAGGTGTAGTCACCTGATCGTGTAAATCCGCTCTATCATGAACAGGTTAAGAGCGAGATGCGATCAGACATGATCGCATCTTGCTCTAAAGGGGCTGGGCCGGCGCCGCAGCGTGATCGGGGGTCCCATCGCCCCCATGTCCGGGCTATAGAAGGGGGATGGACATTCATCTGATCCCCGATCCCCTCGGCCCCGCGTCCGCCGGCTCTGGCGGGGGCCATCGCGTGCGCTGGCTCGACCCGCAGGGCCGCACCCAGGAGGCCGCGTGCGTCATCGGCCGGGGCGGCGTCATCGCCGACAAGCACGAAGGGGACGGGGGCACGCCCGTGGGCTGCTTCCCCTTGCGCCGTGTGCTTTACCGCCCGGATCGCCTCCACGCGCCGGTGACGGCCCTGCCGGTGGCGGCCCTCACGCCCAGCGACGGCTGGTGCGACGATCCCGGGCATCCGGCCTACAACCGCCCGGTCACGCTGCCATTCCCCGCCGGTCATGAGGTGATGTGGCGGGACGATGCCGTCTACGACATCGTTGTGGTGCTGGGGCACAACGACGATCCGCCCGTGCCCGGCCGGGGCAGCGCCATCTTCATGCATCTGACGCGGCCCGACCGCGCGGCCACGGCCGGCTGCACCGCCCTGGAGGCGGATGATCTGCGCCGGCTGCTGTCCCACTGCCAGCCGGGCGACCGGCTTTGCGTTTCGCCTGCCATGCCCCTGCCACCCCGGGAAACACCATGAGCGATATCTTGCCGTTGGGGCCTTTGCCCCGCCTGATCGGCCACCGGGGTGCCGCCCGCCACGCGCCTGAGAACACGCTGGCCGGCATCCGCATGGCGGCGGCCCAGGGGGCCAAGTGGGTGGAGGTGGATGTCAAGCTGACGGCCGACCTGGTGCCGGTGCTGATGCATGACGACACGCTGGACCGCACCACGGATGGCAAGGGGCCGGCCAAGGACATGACGCTGGACGCCCTGCGCGCCCTCGATGCCGGTTCCTGGTTCTCTCCGGCCTTCCGGGGGAGAAGGTGCCGACGCTGGTGGAGGTGATCCAGCTGGTTTTGGCCCTGAACCTAGGTATCAACCTGGAGATCAAGCCCTGCCCAGGGCGGGAGGAGGAGACGGCCGGCGTGGCCCTGACGCTGGCCTATTCCCTGTGGCCGGACGACAGGCCGCCACCCCTGGTCTCCTCCTTCGCCGACGCGTCCCTGGACATGGCGCGCCAGGTGGTGCCGCGCTGGCCCCTGGGCTATCTCATCGACCGGCGGCCGGCCAACTGGCGCCAGCGGGTGGAGACGCTGAACGTCAGCACCATCAATGTGAACGCCCGCAGGGAGGACGCGGCCAGCATTCGGGAGTATAAGTCCACCGGGCGGCCGGTGCTGGCCTACACGGTCAACACGGTGCCCATGGCGCGGGAGGTGCTGGGCTGGGGGGTGTCGTCGGTATTCACCGACACGCCCAGCGGCCTGGCCGGCATCGCGGGCTGAACAGGACAAGGGGACGCGGGCGGATGTGGGCCAAAACATCGGTCGCGGTCCGCGTAAACAGGACGAGAGGCCTTTCGTCCGCCCCGGTTTTCCTATATCCAGCCTGCGTCATGTTAGCGGCCGCCCGCCGCGACCCTATATATGTTGGGGGCCGAACCAACGTCCGCGTGCCCGTGGGCTTGGTTGAACGGCCTGGTTTGCAGGAGACGTGAGTTGAAGGCGCTGCGGCCCTTGGTGATGTCCGGTAAGGAAGTGCTGCCCGTCGTCGAAGGCGGCAAAGGCATTTCCGTGTCCAACGGCGAAAGCTCCGGCGCGTGGGCGTCGGCGGGCGGCGTGGGGACCTTCTCCGGCGTCAACGCTGACGCCTATGACGAGAACGGCGCCCTGATCCCGCAGCTCTACCACGGCAAGACCCGCCGGGAACGGCATGAGGAATTGATCCGCCATTCCATCCGCGGCGGCATCTACCAGGCCCGCGTGGCGCATGAGACGGCGGGTGGCGAAGGCCGCGTGCACATGAACGTCCTGTGGGAAATGGCGGCGGCCGAGCAGATCCTGCATGGCGTGCTGGAGGGGGCCCAGGGCCTGATCCACGGCATCACCTGCGGCGCCGGCATGCCCTACCGCGTGGCCGAGATCGCGGTGAAGCACGGCGTCCATTACTACCCCATCGTCTCGTCAGCCCGCGCCTTCCGGGCCCTGTGGCTGCGCGCGTACAACAAGTTCCGCGACTTCCTGGGTGGCGTGGTCTATGAGGACCCGTGGCTGGCCGGCGGCCACAACGGCCTGTCCAACAGCGAAGACCCGCTGAAGCCCGAGGATCCCTATCCGCGCGTGAAGGCCCTGCGCGAGATGATGAACAGCTTCGGCCTGACCGAGACGCCCATCATCATGGCGGGCGGTGTCTGGTGGCTGTCGGAATGGGAGGACTGGCTGGACAATCCCGAGATCGGGCCCATCGCCTTCCAGTTCGGCACCCGGCCGCTGCTGACCCAGGAAAGCCCCATTTCGGACGCGTGGAAGCAGCGGCTGTTGACCCTGAAGAAGGGCGATGTCTACCTGAACCACTTCTCCCCCACGGGCTTCTATTCCTCCGCCGTCAGCAATCCCTTCCTGGAGGAGCTGAAGGGCCGGGCCGAGCGCCAGGTGGCCTATTCGGTGGAGCCGGTGGGCGATCTCACCGCCGAGTTCATGGTGGGTCCGCGCGGCCGGCCGGTTTACCTCACGGAGCATGACCGCGAACGGGCGCAGGGCTGGGTGGCTGGCGGCAACAGCGTGGCCCTGAAGACCCCGGACACCACCCTGATCTTCGTCGATCCCGCCCAGGCGGCGGTCATCCGCCAGGACCAGATCGACTGCATGGGCTGCCTGTCGGCCTGCAACTTCTCCAACTGGGCGCAGAACGAGGAAGGCACGACCGGCCGGCGCGCCGACCCCCGGTCCTTCTGCATCCAGAAGACCCTGCAGAACATCAGCCATTCCGAGGATGTGGAGCACCAGCTGATGTTCGCCGGCCACAACGCCTACCGCTTCGCCAGCGACCCCTGGTACCAGAATGGCTTCGTGCCGACGGTGAAGCAGTTGGTGGAGCGGATCGCGACCGGATACTAAAAGCGGATCGCGACCGGGTACTGAGTGCGGATCGCGGCTTCGGCGGCACGGGGGATATCTCGTGCCGCCGGCCGAATGGTGGGTGGCGGCAACCTTTTCCCCAGGCGCAGTCCAGGTCAGCGCCTTTAAATCTGGATTCATTCCAAATTTCATGGCTGAATAGCGGAAATCCTAGGGGATCGGGGCTTTTCCGGTCCGTACCCTTGCCCATATGCAGACCATGACCGACCTGATCCACGCCCCCACCCCTGCTGAGGACCCCGGCATCCAGGCGACCGATCGTCTGGCGCGTGCCGGTCTGCGCCCCACCCGCCAACGCGTGGCGCTGGCCAAACTGCTGTTCGACGGCCAGGATCGCCATGTGACGGCGGAACAGCTGCATGGCCAGGCGTCGACCGCCGACATGCGGGTGTCGCTGGCCACCGTCTACAACACCCTGCACCAGTTCACCGAGGCGGGCCTGCTGCGCGAGGTGGTGGTGGAGGCGGGACGGTCCTACTTCGACACCAACGTCTCGGACCACCACCATTTCTTCGTCGAGGGCAGCGGTCATCTGCTGGACATTCCAGGCCATGCCCTGGAGGTCAGCGGCCTGCCGGAGGCGCCGGCCGGCACCCGTGTCGCCCGCGTGGACGTCATCATCCGCCTCAGCGCCGGCGGTTGAGCCGCCAGCCCCTGACGCGGGCATTACCGAAATGAAAGAAGGCCGGTCCCATCGGGGCCGGCCTTCGGTTTATCTGGACTTATTCGGGCCCGGCGCTCACCTGACGGTCTCAAGCGGCCTAGCCACCGGTCTGCCCATGGGCGCGGCCACAGGAGGATAGGGGCTTTCCGTATCGAACATGTCGATGCTGTCGGGGTCGTAGGGAAACCAGTTGGGTCTCCGGTTGGGTTTGGTGTCATCCGAACCGGGGTTGCCCGGCGGCACGGGCGCCAGGCTGTGGCCCGACGGTTTGCCCGGCCCGCCCTTCGCCGTCACCTGGTGCAGGCCGTAGATGGCCGCCAGGCCCAGGGTGGGCCCCAACACCATCAGGCTGGCGCCCCAGGCCAGGATGGCGATGTCCATCTTCAGATCAAGGTCGGGCAGCAAGAGCTGGGCGGCGCCATACACGGCCAGTTCGGACATGCCGAAAACCAGGCCAAGGGTGATGGCGTTGAAAGCAGGCACGTCCTGAAGGATCTGAGTGTCCTTTTTCATAACAGCCTCCCTATTTTATTACATGAATGATGCGCCCACTTTTCGAATTCCGCCACTACCCATTTGGGCGTCTCGAACAGACGGCATGAAGCCTTTCGCAATTGCGAAATAAAGCCGGTTGCGCAGCAGCGACATTCGGGCCGGCCACCTGTTTCCTTAACGCCCGCGTCCCGTGGTAAGGTCCCGCGATTTCGCGTTTTTCGGAGACGTCAGGGTATGGACACGGCGGCGGGTTTGCGGGTTTTGCTGGCGGGGGGCACGGGCTTGGTGGGCGGCCACACCCTGGGCCTGCTGTTGAAGTCGCCCAAGGTGGCGCAGGTGGTCAGCCTGGTGCGCAAGCCCACCGGCATGACCCATCCCAAGCTGCGTGAGCTGGTGGTGGATTTCGCCACCCTGGGCGACCTGCCGCCGGATGTGCAGGTGGACGCCGTGTTGTGCGCTTTGGGAACCACGCGCAAGGAGGCCGGCAGCGACGCGGCTTTCCAGGACGTCGATCTGAAATATGTGGTGGCGGTGGGCAAGGCCGCGCGCCGCGCCGGCGCCACCTTCTTCGGCGGCGTCTCCTCCGTCGATGCCGACTCGACCTCCCGCCATCTTTACCTGAAGACCAAGGGCATGATGGAGGATTACGTGGCCACCCTGGGCTTCACCTCCCGCCATTTCCTGCGGCCCTCGCTGCTGCTGGGCAAGCGCCGGCAGGACCGGCCGCTGGAACGCCTGTTCCAGGCGCTGGCGCCCATCGTCGGCCCCTTCTTGGGGGGCCGGCTGGAAAAGTACCGCCCCATCCCCGCCACGGTGGTGGCCGCCGCCCTGGTGACCACCGCCAGCCAGCCTGCCATCGGCGGTGTGCGCACCCATGAGTACAGCGCCATCCGGTCCCTGGCGGGGTTGTAGGATCACGCCCTGAGATCGGCCGCCGCCAGCCAGTGGATGCGGCCGAAGCCCGCGACCAGATGGGCCTGGGCGACGCCCATGCGCCAGAAGCGGAAATCGGGGAAGTCGGCGTAGAGGGCGGCCGAGGGGTGACGGTCCAGGTAGGCGGCGCGTGCCGCCTCCGCCTCCGCGCCGGCCAGGGGGGCGATATGCCCCATGACCGACAGGCGCGGGCCGGTCAGCGGGTTCTCCAGCCCGGCGGTATCCTCGAACAGCAGGGCGGCGCGGCCATCCTGGCGCAGGTTGCGGGTGTGCAGCGCCAGTTCCGACAGCAGCAGCAAGGGCCGGCCGGCATCGTCCAGCGCCACCATCACCAGCGAGGGATAGGGCCA
This sequence comes from Nitrospirillum goiasense, assembly GCF_034427435.1. Classification (NCBI taxonomy): domain Bacteria; kingdom Pseudomonadati; phylum Pseudomonadota; class Alphaproteobacteria; order Rhodospirillales; family Azospirillaceae; genus Nitrospirillum; species Nitrospirillum goiasense. Next base: position 955,157 of record NZ_JAXQNP010000002.1, read on the forward strand.
GCCGCCCACCGGCGCCGTGTCGTCGGCACTCCCGTCCTGGTCTGTTGGTGGCACCCCCGATGGCGCTATCAACGTGGCCAGCGTGGCCTGGGGCCGTCCGGCCAGCAGCCTCCGCGCCGTCTCCCGCGCCGCCGCCAGCGCGTCGAGGGGTCGGCCAGTGGGTGGAGCGGGCTCGGCGGAGGCACCAGGACCGGGGGATGTATCGGGGGGCATTGTCACCAGCGTTCCTCCACCCATTTCTTTGGTTCAGGGCCCGGTCCCTTGCGGACTATTTCGCAAGTGGCGGGGCCGGCTGCATACTGTGCCGTAATCATGCCATAGTGCGGGCCAATCTGGTGAACTGGGGCTGTCCTCCGGCATGTTGCCGGACGGCGGCCGGGGCAAGTGAGAGAAGAGGGGTAAACTCCGTGGTTCAGACCATCGCGCTGGTTGACGATGACCGCAACATCCTGACTTCCGTCTCCATCGCGCTGGAGGCGGAGGGGTACGAGGTGCGCACCTACACCGACGGGGATGAGGCCCACCGCGCGCTCAGCTCCCGGCCGGTGGACCTGGCCGTCCTGGATATCAAGATGCCGCGCATGGACGGGATGGAGCTGCTGCAGCGCATCCGCCAGAACTCGGCCATGCCCGTCATCTTCCTCACCTCCAAGGATGATGAGATCGATGAGTTGCAGGGCCTGCGCATGGGCGCCGACGACTACATCAAGAAGCCCTTCTCCCAGCGCCTGCTGATCGAACGCATCAAGGCCCTGCTGCGGCGCGAGGTGTTGAACGCCACCGGCGGCAAGGGCACGGTGGAGCCCGGCTCCGTCATGGTGCGGGGCGAGCTGGTGCTGGACAACGCCCGCCACTCCTGCACCTGGAAGGGGCAGGAGATCGACCTGACGGTGACCGAATTCCTGCTGGTGAAGGCGCTGGCCCAGCGCCCCGGCCACGTGAAAAGCCGCGACCAGTTGATGGACGCCGCCTATGGCGAGCACATCTATGTCGATGATCGCACCATCGACAGCCACGTGAAGCGCCTGCGCAAGAAGTTCAAGGTGGCCGACGCGGACTTCGCCCAGATCGAAACCCTGTACGGCGTCGGCTACAAGTACCGCGACGCCTGAGCGGTGTGAGGGCGCTCACCGGAAAGCGAGGATAGCCGAGGGGCGCATGCCCCGCCGGCGCCTGAGGAAATCAATATGCTCAAGGACATGCTGGCACGACGCGCGGTTCCCGCGGGTGGGGCCCCGGCGGCGCAGGACATGGGGGACGCCCCCGTGCGACGCGGCGCCAAGCCCGAGGGGGAGGGCGACGGCAAGGCGGTCGTGCGCCCCCGCCGGCGGCGCTCGTACGGCGTCATCTCGCCCCTGACGCGTCACATCCTGACCGTCAACCTGCTGGCCCTGGCCCTGCTGCTGTCGGGCCTGCTGTACCTGGAGCGCTATCAGGACTGGCTGGTGCAGCGCCAGCTGGATGTCCTGACCACCGAAGCCAGCATCTTCGCCGGCGCCCTGGGCGAAAGCGCCATGGAGCCCAGCACCGACGAATTCAACGAACCCTCCGGCACCTTGTCGTGGACCATGGCCAGCCAGGTGGTGCGCCGCCTGGGTGACACGACCGACCGGCGCTTTCGCCTGTACGACACCAAGGGCAAGCTGCAGGCCGACAGCCGCGTGCTGAGCCTGGCCAAGGGTACCCGCGTGCAGATCGAGGAACTGCCGCCGCTGCCCGACGGCAACCAGCTGACGCAGCTGGGCATAGACCTCTACAACGCCATCGTCCGCGCCCTGCCCACCCGCGACCATCTGCCCGTCTATCCCGAGGGACGCGCCACCGACGGCACGCACTTCCCCGATGTGCAGAAGGCCCTGAACGGCGAATCCTCCACCCACGTCTGGCGCGTGGCCGGCGACGCCGGCAAGCAGGACATGGTGCTGACCGTGGCCGTGCCCATCCAGCGCTACAAGCAGGTGCTGGGCGCGGTGCTGATCAGCCGCAGCGGGTCGGAGATCGATACCGAGGTGCGCGAGTTCCGCGTGAACATCCTGAAGGTGTTCGGCGGCGTCATCGTCCTGACGGTCCTGATGTCCATCTACCTGGCCAGCACCATCGTGCGTCCCATCCGCCGCCTGGCGGCGGCGGCGGACGACGTGCGCTACGGCCATGGCCGCCAGGCGGTGCTGCCCGACTTCTCCGGCCGGCATGACGAGATCGGCGACCTGTCGCAATCGCTGCGCGCCATGACCTCGGCCCTGTGGGACCGCATGGACGCCATCGAGCGCTTCGCCGCCGACGTGGCGCATGAGATCAAGAACCCCCTGACCTCCATGCGCAGCGCGGTGGAGACGGTGCAGCTGGTGAAGGATGAGACGCGGCTGCGCAAGCTGCTGGGCATCATCGCCGATGACGTGGGCCGCCTGGACCGCCTGATCAGCGACATTTCCAACGCCAGCCGCCTGGATGCGGAGCTGAGCCGGGCGGAGGCCAACTCCGTCGACCTGCGCCGCATGCTGACCATGTTCAAGGACATCCACGACAACACGCTGGGCGCCCAGGATGGGGAGGGGGACGACGACGCCCCGCCGCCGGTGACGGTGACGGTGGACCTGCCGCCCTCCAACCGCAATCTGGTGGTCCCGGGCATCGAGGGCCGCCTGACCCAGGTGTTCCAGAACCTGATCTCCAACGCCCTGTCCTTCTCCCCGCCTGGGGGCAAGGTGGTGCTGGCGGCCAAGGTGGTGGGCGACCGGGTGGAGATCACCTGCACCGACGATGGCCCCGGCATTCCGGCCGGCAAGACCGAGGCCATCTTCGACCGCTTCTATACCGAGCGGCCGGCGGGCGAGAAGTTCGGCACCCACTCCGGGCTGGGCCTCTCCATCTCCAAGCAGATCGTGGAGGCGCACAACGGCCGCATCTTCGCCGCCAACCGCACCGACTCGACCGGCAAGGTGCTGGGCGCGGTGTTCACGGTGCAGCTGCCACGGGGCTGAAGTAGGTGATACGCGCAATTAAGTTGCTGGATCACGGGTCGTCGCGCATGGCCGGCATTTTAGCCCGGCGGCGCCGGCGGTCTTGAAATCGCCGTCAGGGCCGGTATCGTCGGCGGCCTACTTGCCCTTGGGTCCAACCAGGGTGAGCCCAGCTGACATGAGAGCGCCGCCCCATGAGCTTGAACACCTACCGCGCCGGTCCAGACGAGCACGGCCATTTCGGCATCTACGGGGGGCGCTTCGTCGCCGAAACCCTGATGCCCCTGATCCTTGACCTGGAAAAGGCGTACACCGCCGCCAAGGACGACCCGGCCTTCAAGGCCGAAATGGGCTATTACCTGAGCCAGTACGTCGGCCGCCCCAGCAAGCTGTACTTCGCCGAGCGCCTGACCAAGGAGCTGGGCGGCGCCAAGATCTACCTGAAGCGCGAAGAGCTGAACCACACCGGCGCGCACAAGATCAACAACTGCATCGGCCAGATCCTGCTGGCCAAGCGCATGGGCAAGACCCGCATCATCGCCGAGACCGGCGCCGGCCAGCACGGTGTGGCCACGGCCACCGTCTGCGCCCTGTTCGGCCTGCCCTGCACCATCTACATGGGCGAGGTCGACATCGCCCGCCAGCAGCCCAACGTCTTCCGCATGAAGCTGCTGGGGGCGGAGGTGAAGCCCGTCGTATCCGGCTCGCGCACGCTGAAGGACGCGATGAACGAGGCGCTGCGCGACTGGGTCACCAACGTCGGCGACACCTTCTACATCATCGGCACCACCGCCGGCCCGCACCCCTATCCGGCCCTGGTGCGCGACTTCCAGTCCATCATCGGTCATGAGGTGCGCGAGCAGATGGTGGCCATGGAAGGCCGCCTGCCCGATACGCTGGTGGCCTGCATCGGCGGCGGCTCCAACGCCCTGGGCCTGTTCCACCCCTTCCTGGACGACGCCGACGTCGCCATGGTGGCGGTGGAGGCGGCGGGCCACGGCATCGCCACCGGCGCGCATGCCGCCTCGCTGACCGGTGGCCGCCCCGGCGTGCTGCACGGCAACCGCACCTACCTGCTGCAGGATGAGGACGGGCAGATCGTGGAGGGGCACTCCATCTCCGCCGGCCTGGATTACCCCGGCATCGGGCCGGAGCATTCCTGGCTGCATGACGTGGGCCGCGTGACCTACGTCAGCGCCACGGACACGGAGGCGCTGGACGCCTTCCAGCGCCTGTCGAAGGTGGAAGGCATCATCCCGGCGCTGGAATCGGCCCATGCCCTGGCCGAGGTCATCCGCCGCGCCCCCACCCTGCCCAAGGATCACCTGATGGTCGTGAACCTCAGCGGCCGGGGCGACAAGGACATCTTCACCGTCGCCCGCGAATTGGGGGTCAGCCTGTGAGCACCGTATCTTCCCGCATCGATCGCCGCTTCGCCGCGCTGAAGGCGGAGGGCCGCGCCGGCCTGGTCGCCTTCATCACCGCCGGCGATCCGGACCACGACACCTGCCTGGATCTGCTGAAGGGCCTGCCGGGCGCCGGCGCCGACCTGATCGAACTGGGCATGCCCTTCACCGACCCCATGGCGGACGGCCCGGCCATCCAGGCGTCCACCCTGCGGGCGCTGGCCACCGGCGCCCGCATGTCGCGCACGCTGGACCTGGTGCGCGCCTTCCGCGCGGGCGACGCCGACACGCCCATCATCCTCATGGGCTATTACAATCCCATCTACGCCTACGGCGTTGACCGCTTCCTGGCGGATGCCAAGACCGCCGGGGTGGATGGCCTGATCGTCGTCGACCTGCCGCCGGAAGAGGATGGGGAGCTGTGCCTGCCCGCCCATGCCGCGGGGGTCAACTTCATCCGCCTGGCCACGCCGACCACGGACAAGGCCCGCCTGCCGGCCGTGTTGGCCAACACCAGCGGCTTCATCTACTACGTCTCCATCGCCGGCATCACCGGGGCGGGCTCCGCCACCAGTGACGCCATCGCCACCGCCGTGGCCCATCTGCGGACGGGGACCGACCTGCCCGTGGCCGTGGGCTTCGGCATCACCACGCCTGAGGGGGCGGCCGACGTGGCCCGGGTGGCGGACGCCGCCGTGGTGGGCAGCGCCATCGTCCGCCGCCTGGAGGCTAACCTGGACGCCGACGCCAAGGCCAAGCCCGGCCTGGTGGCCGATGTCCTGGGTTTCGTGGCTGAGTTGGCGGCCGGGGTGCGCGGCGCGCGGAAATAGGCTACAAGATCGACTTTCGCCTATCGGGGGCGCGCCTTCGGGTGCCGCCCCTTTGGTGTTTGTCAGCGCCGGCCCCGGCACGGCGACTGTCTTTCCAAGGTTATGCACATGAACTGGCTCACGAACTTCGTCCGTCCCAAGATCCGGGCCCTGGTGTCCAAGAAAGAGGTGCCGGACAATCTGTGGCACAAGTGCCCGTCCTGCGGCGCCATGATCTTCCATCGTGATTTGGAAGAGAACCTGCATGTCTGCCAGCACTGTGGCTTCCACATGCGCCTGGATCCGCTGCAGCGCCTGCGCATGACCCTGGACCCCGGCTTCCAGACCATCGAGCTGCCCAAGCCGGTGGTGGACCCGCTGAAGTTCCGTGACCAGAAGCGCTACACCGACCGCCTGAAGGATGCGCAGTCCAAGACGGGCCGCCCTGACGCCATCGTCGTGGCCCACGGCCGCATCGACGGCCGCGCTGCCGTGGTCGCCGCCTTCGACTTCACCTTCATGGGCGGCTCCATGGGCATGGCGGTGGGCGAGGGCCTGCTGGCCGCGGCCAAGCTGGCCGTGCTGCAGCAGGCGCCCCTGATCGTCGTCCCGGCCTCCGGCGGTGCCCGCATGCAGGAAGGCATCCTGTCGCTGATGCAGATGCCGCGCACCATCATCGCGGCCGAGATGGTGAAGGAGGCGGGGCTGCCCTACCTCGTCATCCTGACCGACCCGACCACCGGCGGCGTCACGGCCAGCTTCGCCATGCTGGGCGATATCCACATCGCCGAGCCGGGCGCGCAGATCGGCTTCGCCGGCGCCCGCGTCATCGAAAGCACCATCCGCGAGACCCTGCCGGAAGGCTTCCAGCGGTCGGAATACCTGCTGGAGCACGGCATGGTGGACATGGTGGTGCACCGGCGCGAGATGAAGGGCATGCTGGCCCGCGTCATCGACCTGCTGCGCAGCCCCGGCCCCGGCGCCGACGTGGTGCGCATCCCCACCGAACCGTCGCGCCCGCGCCCGGTGCCGGTGAACGGTCGCTAAGGCAGGCAACCAGGGACCCAACCAGGGACCATTGAGAGGGGGGACGCGCCCGTGGCGGATCTGGACCAGGTGCTGGCCCGGCTGGGCCAGTTGCATCCCAAGGTCATCGACCTGTCGCTGGACCGGGTGAAGCGGTTGCTGGACCGGCTGGGCCGGCCCCAGGACCGCCTGCCCCCCGTCGTCCACGTCGCCGGCACAAATGGCAAGGGCAGCACCATCGCCTTCCTGCGCGCCATGCTGGAGGCGGCGGGCCACCGGGTGCATGTCTACACCAGCCCCCATCTGGTCCGCTTCAACGAGCGGGTGCGCCTGGCCGGCCGCCTGGTGGATGACGCCGCCCTGGTGACCCTGCTGGAACGGTGCGAGGCCGCCAACCAGGGCGACCCCATCACCATCTTCGAGATCATCACCTGCGCCGCCTTCCTGGCCTATTCCGAGGTCCCGGCCGACGTGCTGCTGCTGGAGACGGGCCTGGGCGGGCGGCTGGACGCCACCAATGTGGTGGACCGGCCGGCGGTCGCCGTCGTCACCCGCATTTCCTTCGACCATACCCAGTTCCTGGGCGACACGCTGGCGGCCATCGCGGGCGAGAAGGCCGGCATCTTCAAGGCCGGCTGCCCCGCCGTGGTGGGACCGCAGGCGCCGGACGTGCCCCTGTCCGTCTTCCGTGACCGCGCCACCGCCCTAGGGGCGCCGCTGTCCGTCGCCGGGGCGGACTGGTCGGCGCTGCCCACCGATATCGGGTTCCGGTTCGAGGGCTATGGCCGCACGCTGGACCTGCCCATGCCCGGCCTGCTGGGCGCCCACCAGATCGGCAACGCGGGCACCGCCATCGCCGCCTTGCAGCACCTGCCCCTGACGGTGCGGGACGCCGACATCGTCACCGGCCTGGCCACGGTGGAATGGCCCGGCCGCCTGCAGCGCCTGACGCGCGGCCCCCTGGCCGACCTGCTGCCCGGCACGCAGCTATGGCTGGACGGCGGCCACAACAACTCGGCGGGCGAGGTGCTGGGCGTTCAGGCTGGGCGCTGGACCGGCACCGGTGAGGGGCTGGACCTGGTGGTGGGCATGATCACCAGCAAGGTGCCGGCGGATTTCCTGCGGCCCATCGCCCCCCATGTCCGCCGCCTCGTGGCGATCTCCATCCCGGGCGAGGACGCGACCCGCCCCGCTGCCGACATCGCCGAGGCCGCCCACGCCGTTGGCATCCCCCAGGTGGCCGAGGCCGCAAGCCCGGCGGACGCCGTCGCCTGGCTGGCCAAGCAGGGTGCGGCGCCCCGCACCCTGATCTGCGGCTCGCTCTATCTGGCGGGCTGCATCCTGGCCGACAACGGTTGATAGTCGGGGAACTGACGGGGCGCCACCCTTACCAGTGCACCTCCACCGAGCCGCCGATGGTCCGCGGGGCGCCGATGATGGCGCGGTTCTGGGAGGTCAACAGGTACTCGGCGTAATGCTCGTCCGTGAGGTTGTTCACGAACAGGTACGCCCCCCACAGCCCGGCATCATAGCCCACGCGGGTGTTGACGATGGTGCGGGCGCCCACGCGGGATTGGCTCTGGTTGGTGCCGATCGCGGTGAACACGGCGTCGCGCCAGTTGGCGTTCAGGTTGGCGACGAAGCCATCGCCGAAATGCAGGTTCACCCCACCCGCCACCGTCCAATGGGGGGCGTAGGGGAACTGCGACCCCGTCAGGTCCACGGTGGCGCTGCCGCCGTTGGGGATGCTCAGTTCATCGAACTTGGTGCGCAGGTAGCCGAGCGAGGCGTACCAATCCACCACCGGGCTGATCTTGTGCGTGGTCTCAAGCTCAAAGCCGTAGAGGTGCGACTTGCCGGCGTTGACGGTGTTGTAGTCGTAGACGTTGTCGCTGAAACGGGCGGTGACCTGCTGGTCGCTCCAGTCCGTGTAGAAGGCGTTGGCGTTCACCGCCAGCGACCCGCCCAGCCACGTGGACCGGACGGAGCCCTCATAGTTCCAGCTGTATTCCGGGTCGTAGGGCACCAGGGTGGCGTGGGCCGCGTTCTGGCTGGACCCGCCGGAACGATAACCGCGCTGCACCGTGAAGGCCGTCACCAGATCGGGCGTCCAGTCCATGGAAACGCCCGCCTTGGGCAGGAAGGCGTCGAAGGTGCGCTGGTTGGACGCGGCGGCCGAGGATGCCTGGCTCACGATGCCGGCCACGCCCCGGTTGATGGCCTGGATGGCCAGGTTCAGCGGCGTGCCCGCGGCGCCGAAGGCGGCGGGGTCGGGGTAGGTGCCGGTGAACTGGGTGGCGGTGCCGGCGCCATACCGGTTCTGTTCATGGTCATAGCGGAAGCCGGCCAACAGCGACAGCCGGTCGGTCAGGCGATAGCGGCCGTCGCCGAACAGGGCCGCCGTCTCCACCTGCTGCGGCTGGTGCGACGTATAGGCCACGGGGATCTCAGGCAGCACCTTGCCATAGGCGGCGCTGATGGCGCTGGCCGTGGCGGCGGGGAAGCCGCCGCTGCGCAACAGGTTGGTGATGGTCGTCAGCGGCGTGGTGACGGTGACATGGCTGTCGGCGTCCAGCGTCAGGTCGCGGTTGTAGTACCAGCCCCCCAGCAGGCCGCTGAACCGCTCATCCTGATAGTTCAGGCGCAACTCCTCGGTGTAGGTGGTGGCCTTGGTCTTGTTGTCCACCACCTGCAGGTCCTGGGGCGTGCCGTCGCTGTCCTGGCTGGCGTCCTGCTTCAGCCGGTTCCAGGAGGCGACGTTGGTCACGGTCAGGGTGTCGCTCAGGCGGTAGGACAGGTTCAGGGTGGCGATGTCCGTATCCACCTTGCCGATGTTGGGCCGGTTGGAGAACGAGGTGCGGTGGTCGTAATAATCGGGCACGTCGGTGCGGACGTACTGGTAAAGGTAACCGCCGTCGCGCCGCGCCCGGTCATAGCTCAGCACCGCCGTCAGGTCGGGCAGGGCCTTGGGCGTCCATTTCAGCTTGCCGCGCAGGTTCAGGCTGCGCAGCGCGTCCTCATGGTCGTCCAGCACGACGTTCTTGATGATGCCGTCGTTGACGCGCCGCTCCGCCGAGACGCGCAGGCCCAGCTCGTCCGTGATCAGCGGGCCGCCGGCGGCGGCGGAAAAGGTGCGCTCCTGCTGGTCCGTCCATTGCACGCGGGCGTCGCCCGTCCAGTGGTCCAGCGACGGGTCGCGGGTGGTGATGACCACGGCACCGGCCATGGCGTTCAGCCCCTGCAGGGTGGATTGCGGTCCGCGCAGGATTTCGACCTGCCCCACATCCCACATGCCGGTCGGCCCGCCGAACAGGGCGGCGCTGGGGATGGGGGCGCCATCGACATAGACGGTGGCGGCGTCGGCGTTGCCGGCGTTGGACACGCCGGTATTGCCGATGCCGCGAATGGTGAAGCCGGAGGCGCCGTAGGTCTGCGAGAGGTTGGCGGTACGGTCGTAGATGTCCTGGATGGTCTGGATGTTTTCCTGCGCGATGCGCGCCGAGGTGGTGACGGCCACGCTGGCGGTCGTCTCCTTCAGGGTGCGGCTGGTCTTTTCACCCGTGACAATGATGTCGTCCAACCCCTCGCCACCGGCTTCCACCCCCGATGTGGCCGCCGATGCCCCCGCCGGTGCCCCCCCAGGGGCGGCATCTTCAGCCCCCGCGGCCAAGGCAGGCGCCACGGGTGACCAGGACAGCGCGGTCATGGCCAAGAGAATATAGGAATAGCTTGTTCTCGCTCGCATTTTTGTCCCCCTCTTTGGCAGGGACCCTAAATGCGCTGTAACTAAGAATCAATATCATTCGCACGAAATACCTGCGATGCGTCTTGGGCGCCGCTTGGGCAAGGAGATTTTGGGCAAAGAGAAAGGCGGGCGCCCCGGGGACACCCGCCTTCTTCTGATACTCGATGTCTCGCGGCCTCTCAGACGAGACCGGCCAGGGTCACAGGTTGGCCTTCACCCAGTCGGTCAGGGCCTGCTTCGGCAGGGCGCCCACCTTGGTGGCGACCACTTCGCCGTCCTTGAACAGCATCAGGGTCGGCACGCCGCGCACGCCGTACTTGCCGGGGGTCAGCGGGTTGTCATCGATGTCCAGCTTGGCCACGGTCAACTGGCCGTTCAACTCTTCGGCGATGGCCTCCAGGGACGGGGCGATCATCTTGCAGGGGCCGCACCAGGTCGCCCAGAAATCCACCAGCACGGGGCCCGAGGCCTGCTTCACGTCGGTGTCGAAGCTGCTGTCCGTCACCTTCACCATATTCTCGCTCATAACGCTATCCTTGGCTGCTAGGGCTCCCGTCGCTCGGGGGTACCTAGGGTGGCCCTACCTAGTAAGGGTAGGTGCGCGGGGGTCCGCGCCCTTTTCACCGCTAAATGTAGGGGGCCGGGGCGGGTATGGTCAAGGCGGGGCCAAACGGGGATCAGGGCGGTGGCCAGCACCCCTTGAAAAGCGGCAAAATCTTCCCCCGCCCGGCGGCCACGGCAGACGAATGTGCCGGTCTGCGCTCACGTTGCCGCGTCGGCGCGGGGTAATGGGCCAAGCCGGGCCGGGACATCGAAATCTTTTAACGCCGTCCCGATAGCCTGCATGAGGCGGCGCTACGTTTGTACGCCGTGCAAGAGGATAAGCCAAAGCGCACCAGTAATTGGCCCGGTACTTGCTTACAAGAGTGTCGGCAGGGTGGCCTCGGGGCGCCGGAGCGCCCTGTCACAATTGATCATTTATCTGGAATATTTCCTTTGGATAGGAGAGGCTAAGCCCACTTCCCCGATTGGGAAGCGGCGGCCTTAGGGACAGCGGGGGCGGCGGTTTCTGGGATGAGCCAACCGAAAAGTCTGGATACATCGCCGGGTACGTTTGGCGAGCGGGGGATATCCGTTCCCTTCACCACGCCCATGCTGAGCCAGGCCCGCATGCGGCCCACCCGCCAGGGCGAATTGGAATTCCTGTTGCCCAGCTTCAACGGCGGCAGGGGCATGTACATCATGCCCTGGCGGTCCCTGCCGGCGGTCATGACCGTCACCCTGCACGATCGCCTGCTCTATGACGCCCTGCTGGATCTCCGCCAGTATTCACCGGAAACGGTGCGCCAGGCGGTGCTGGCCGTGCAGGCCACGGGCGTGGCCGGGGGCGACGCCTCGCTGGCGGCGGAAAAGACCCTGGCCCTGGACGCCGGCTACCAGGCGCTGACCCAGTTCACCCTGGTCACGGAACTTCTGAAACTCGCCCGCCTGGATGCAGGCGACTTGCTGGCCACCGGCATGACCGGCACGGAAAGCCGCCGCCTGATGCGCCAGGCCCTGGGACAATTGGCGCAGCGCGCCACCATGCCGGCGGAAGAGATGGTGTCGCGGGTGGAAACCTTCACCGCCCTGATCGCCCCGGTCGGCCTGCCGCAGTGCCAGCAGTTGGGCCGCCTGCGCATGGTGGTGGGGGAGCTGGAGCGCACGCGCGCCAGCCTGCTGCGGTGGTCCACCACCGATTTCTCGGAAGTGTCGCAGTTGGCCGTGTTCGTGGCGGAGACGGCCAAGGCGGCGCTGGACATGTCGCGCGACCGGCTGGCGCGGCTGGATGCCCGCTGCCGCGACCTGGGGGCCATCGCCGGCGACTTCCGCGCCCTGCGCGCCGTCGTGACGGAGGAGGTGACCCGGATCGGCTGGCTCATGGATGGCTGGCCCTTCCTCATCCGCCTGTGGGACAGCGTGTCCGACCACCCGCTGGAAACACAGCAATCCACGATGGGCGAGCTGTTCCGCCTGGTCCCCCTGGTCCCCGTCGGCGAAGGCGGGAAGGAACCATCGGCCTATGACCTGGAGGCCTTGAGCAAGATACAGACGCGCTGGCTGCGCATGGGGGAGGACTGGCGCACCGGCGCCTTGGACATGGTCGCGGTGATGCGGATCGAAGCCATGAAGGCGACGCTGTCATGACCGATCCCGCCATCGCCCAGTGGCAGACCCTGGCGCGTGACGCCACCCGGCTCAGCGACGCGAAGTTCCTGCAAATCTACGCCCTGCTGGAACAGCTCGGGGAAAAGCCTGGCATTGCCGGCGCCTTCGATGCCATGCGGCCGCGCCTGACGCAGCTGCGCCCGCCCCGACGGCCGACCGTGTCGCGCCTGTTCTTCCGCCCGGCGGAGGATCTGTTCGACGATCCCGCCGTCTACACCCGCCGTCTGCAACGCGTTTCGCGCGGCACCTTGCCCACCTGCTGGAAGCTGGTGCGCGCGCGCCTGGAGTCCGGCCTGGTGGACGGGGTGGCCCAGGACATCTTGAAGGCCGACCCCCGCGACGCGCGCCTCATGGCGCGGGTGGCCGCGCCCTTGTGGGAGGCGGGCGCCCAGGCGCTGGCGGCTATCGCCCACGAGGCGGACAGCAACCTGCGCTTCATGGTCGATAATTTCGGCCGTGACGACGACGTTCTGCGCCAAATCCAGACGCTGCGCGACGTGCTGCTGTTGGGGGCCGTCATCGAGGATCTGAAGCAACGGCTGCCGGAACGCCCCATCGGCGACCTGGCGGAAAGCCATGTCGAGGCCATCAAGGGCGTCATGGCCCAGCTGGGCGGGGCGGAAAAGCCGCAGGCCGCGGCGCCGGTGCTGCTGGTGTTGACGGCGCGCATGCTGCGCCCCGGCGTGGTGCTGAAGATGCTGACCGACATGCGGGTCACCGGCAACAGCCAGGTGGAGCGCGACGCCCTGACGCGCGACCTGTCGGGCGTGGTGGTGGGCAACCTGCTGCGTCAGACCGGCAGCATGGCCAAGACGCGGGAAGCGGCGCCGGGGTCCGGTGCCGCCGGTGCCGCGGCGACGGACCCGGCGCAGCGGCTGGGGGCGCTGGCCGCCGTGGCGGAACGGCTGACCGACGGCCTCACCTCGGTCAACGACAGCGTCGCCGTCCTGCGCGACAAGAAGACCGCCGAGCGCGTGGCCGCCGCCCGTAGCGAGATCGGCGAGTTCGTGCTGAGCACCGTGCTGGGGGATGTGGAAAAGACCCTGGCGGGGTTGATGTACGCCGCCCGCACCGGCATCGCCACGCCGCCGGACGACATGAGGCGGGCGGAGATCGCGGCCCTGGCCCTGAAGCGGTCCGCCAAGCTGGCCGGCCCCCTGGGCATCCAGCGCGAGGTCGCCGCCAAGATCACGGAGGTCCGGCGGGAGATCGACCGGCAGACCGATCGCATGATGTCCGCCCCTGGCGCCCGGGGCGACCCCGAGGTGCGCCGCCAGATGTTCAACAACCTGCGCCTGGTGGAAATCCTGTCGGGATCGGACGAGGCGGAACGGCTGTACCGGGACTGGAGCCGCCGCCTGGGCTGAGCCCGGGCCCCAACGGGCCGCACGGCAGGCTGCCCGCTGGGCGGGGCGTCAGCTCAAGACCACGGCGTCCATGCGGCCGGGATCGACCTCGGTGATGAAGGGGCCGTCGGTCCACAGCAGCAGGCAGCGGATGGCCAGGCCGGGATAGATGCGCCGCAGGGCGTGCCGGTACGCGGCCATCTGCGCGACGTAGAGCCCGGGTATCTCCTCCGCCGTGCGGGGCGGCGGGCGGTTGGTCTTGAAGTCGACGATCTTGACCTCGGTTTCCGTCACCACCAGCCGGTCGATCTGCGCCGCCAGGGGCCGTGTGCCCACCGTCCCCACCAGCGGCACCTCCGCCCGGCTGCCGGGACCGAACAGGTCGGCGAAATCCGGATGGTCCAGCACCCGCAGGGTTTCGGCCCAAATCTCCTCCCGCGCCGCCTCATCCAACCCATGCGCCGGCCGGGCCAGCCAGCGGCGGGCGGCGGCGGGCCGTTCCGCCACCGGCATCTCGGGCAGCAACTGCAGCAGCTTGTGGATCAGGGTGCCGCGCTTGAAGCGCCGCGCCTCCCGCGCCTTTCCATCGCCTAGGGGGCCCGGTTCCCCGGAGGGGGCGGCCAGGGGGAGCGTACCGCCGGCTCCTCCCCATCCGGGCGCGACGGCGCCAGGGGGCGGGAGGGGGCGGGTTCGGCGGCGGGCGGTGCCAAAACCCAGGCGGGGACGGGGGGAATGGCCTCCCCCCCTCGCGCGGGGCGCGCTGGGCCGGTGGCGGTCGCGTCTGCGGTTCGGCCAGGATGCGGCCATCCCCCGTCCATCCCTGGCGTGACACGGCGGTCAGGTCAAAGGGATGGTGGGTGGCGATGGTGGACAGCGCCCGTTCCGTCAGGCGGAACCAGGTGTCGTCGCTGGTGGCCGTCTTGCCCTCGTACCCGCAGACATGCAGCCGGTCTTCCGCCCGGGTCAGGGCGACATACAGCAGGCGGCGGTATTCCTGGTCGCGGCGGCGGTCGGCGGCGGCGCGGGCGGCCCGGGTCTTGGTGTCCTCCTGCTCCCGCCGGGGGGCGTAGAGGGGCACGCCGGGGGCCTGGTCCGCGCTGTCGCCGTCCTCATCGGGGGTCTGGGGCCACAAGATGCGGGGGCTGGTCACCGGCTTGCGCGTGGTGTCGGGCAGGATGACCACCGGCGCCTGCAGGCCTTTCGAGCCATGGACGGTCATGATGCGCACCTGGCCACCCTCCGGCCCCCGGTCCTTGGCCCCGGTGTCCAGCTCGCGCTTCACCTCGGTCTGGCCGGCGGCCAGCCAGTGCAGGAAACTTTGCAGCGACGGCGGGTGCGCCCGGTCGAAGCCCAGGCACAGGGTCAGGAACTCGTCCACCGGGTCGATGGCCTCCGCCCCCAGGCGGCCCAGCAGGGCGCGTCGGCCGCTGACGGTGTCGGCCGGGCAGGGGCGGGTCAGCAACCCGGCGAACAGCTCATAGGGCGCGGTATAGTCCACCTCGCCCAGCAGGCGGCGCAGCCAGGCATGGGCGGAGCGGAAGCGCGCGTCGGTCTCCGCCCGCTTCACCAAGGCCGGCCACAGATGCCCCCCGCGCCCGTGGGCCAGGGCGAACAGCGCTTCCTCATCCAGGCCGACGAAGGGGCTTTTCAGCACCGTGGCCAGGGTCAGGTCGTCCTCGGGCATCAGCAGGAACTGCCCCACCGCCATCAAATCCATGACGGCCAGCTGTTCCGTCAGCACCATGCGGTCCACGCCCGCCACCGGCACCCGGCGCTCTTTCAACGCCCGCACCAACTGCTGGACGAAGGCGTTGCGGCGGCGGACCAGCACCAGGATGTCGCCGGCGGTCAGGGGCCGGCCGCGCGCCTCCAGCACCTCCCCCTTGGCGATCCAATGGGCGATCTGGTCGGCGATGACGGTGGCCAGGCGCGCCTGAGGCCTGTCCTCCGGCTCATGGTTCAAGGGGGGGACCAGGCCGGCGTCTCCACCCCGTCGCCGGGCCGTACCAGGGGCCACAGCTCCACCTTGCCCGCCATGCCCTGGCGGTAGGGGCGGTGGCGGATGGCCTGGGCCGAGACGCCGTCCCGCGCCTCCTGTTGGGCGAACACCGTGTCCACCGCCTGCAGCACCGCGCCGACGGAACGGAAGGACGTCTCCAGGTCCACGATGGCCCAGGGCCGCTCCGCCGCCTGCACCCGCGCCTGGAAGGTGCGGCGCATGCGGGCGAACTCCGCCGGGTCGGCGCCCTGGAAGCTGAAGATGGACTGCTTCTCGTCACCCACCACGAACAGGGTGCGCCGGGCCTGCGACTGGCCCTCGCCGGCGAAAAACTCCTCCGCCAGGGCGCTCACCACCCGCCACTGCTCCGGGTTGGTGTCCTGCGCCTCGTCGATCAGGATGTGGTCCAGGCCGCCGTCCAGCTTGTACAGCACCCAGGCGCAGGCCTGGGCCTCACCCGTCAGCAGGGCGCTGGCCGCCAGGATCAAATCGTCGAAGTCCAGCTGCGCCCGGCTGTCCTTCCAGCGCTGATAGCCTTCCAGCATGCTGCCGGCCAGGGTCAGCAGGCTGGCGGTGGAATGGGCCACGGTGACGGCGCGCAGGCGCTCTTGCAACGCGACCAGCCGCGCGCCTTCCTGGGCCAGGATGTCGGGCGCGCGCGGGTTGGCGGCGGTGGCGTCCTTGCCCGCCAGCTTGGCGCGCACGGTACCTTCCGCCGTCAGGAATTGGCGGCGCCAGGTGTCGAAGTCGGCCAGCCGGCGTTCTGGCTGGTCCAGCCACAGCTGGATGGCCAGCCCCCGCTCCACATCCGTCTTGGTGCCCACGGCCAGGGCGGCGCAGGCGGCGCGCAGGCCGGTGACGTCCAGGGCCTCGTCCCGGCAACCGGTGGCCAGCACCGCGCCCTCCGTCTCGCCCGGACTGACCTCCAGATGGCGGAACAGGGCGGCGATGGTGCCGTCCAGGCCCGCCTCCGGGCCGCCGCCCGGCTTGGCATGGGCCTCCAGGATGCGGCGGATGCGGCCGCGCTGGGCCACCAGGTCGGCCAGCAGCTCGGCGAAGCTCTCCTCGTTCAGGGCGCCGGCCAGGCGCTTCAGGGCGCGGCCCAGGGGCGTGTCCGGCCGGTCCTGGGCCGACGCCAGCATGTGGGCCTGGGCCTCGGCCAGGGCTTCCGCCGCCGTGCGGTCATCCATGACCTGGAAATTGGGCGGCAGCCGCGCCTCCAGCGGGAAGCGGCGCAGCAGCGACTGGCAGAAGGCGTGGATGGTCTGGATCTTCATGCCGCCGGCGGTGTCCAGCACGCGGGCGAACAGGCGGCGGGCGGTCAGCACCTCATCCCGCGTGGGCGGGCGGCCGTTCAGGTCGGCCAGGGCCTGGGTCAGGTCGCCATCCGGCATCACCGCCCATCCCGCGAGGCGTTCCGCGATGCGATTCGCCATTTCGGCGGCGGCCGCCTTGGTGAAGGTCAGGCACAGGATGCGGCCCGGCTCGGTGCCGGCCAGCATCAGCCGCACCACCCGGTCGGTCAGCACCTTGGTCTTGCCCGTGCCGGCCGACGCCCCCACCCAGACGGAGGTTTCCGGGTCGGACGCCTGGCGCTGCTTGACCGTGGGGTCGATGGGCCGAACCGTGGACGCAACGGCTTCGCTCATGCCTCGCCCCCATCGCCCACGGACCATTCCGCCACCCGCGCCAGGTGCAGGTAATCGGAATAGCGCGGCGCCATGCCCGGCCGGGGCTGCGAGCGATAGGGCGTGCTCTCCTGGTCGAACAGGTCGATCAACTGGCGCAGACCCTCCACCGCCTCCGCCGCCAGGCGGGCGGGGTCCAGCTTCAGCGCCACGACCTGGCCGGCGGGCTCACCGCCCGTCAGGCGCCAGAACGCCAGTTGCTCCACCACCGGCACGCGCAGGCCGAACCCGCCGGCCAGGGCGATGGCGGCCTCCAGCGGCAATTGCGGGGCGAAGCCCAGCTCCACATCGCGCGCGCGGGGTGGGGTGCCGGTCTTGTAGTCGATGATGGCGACGGACCCGTCGGGGTGGCGGTCGATACGGTCGGCCTTGGCGATGATCTCGAACGGCTTGGACGCCGCCTCCACGGTCAGGATGCCCTTGGCCTCGGTCGCCAGGGGCTGCACCCCGCCCGCCCGGCGGTCGCGCTCCAGCGCCAGGAACCAATCGGCGATGCGCTCGAACCGTGGCCACCAGAAGGTTTCCAGGCTGGGCAGGCCGCTATAGGGGGCGAAGGCCAGGCGGCCGAAGCGCAGCAATTGGTCGCGCGCGTCCTCGGGCAGCAGGGTGCCGGGGTTGGCCTTGATGAAATCGTCCAGCGCCTTGTGGATCATGGTACCCCGGTCGGCGGCACCGGGGTCGGCGTCCAGCGGGTCCAGAGCCTCCAGCCGCAGGACGTGGCGGGCGTACAGGGCATAGGGGTCGCGCATCCAGGTTTCCACCTGGGTGACGGACAGGCGGCGGGGCCGGGCGGCCACGGGGGGGCGTGGCTCCGGCGGGGGGCAGGGGCGCACGGCGGCGGGCGTGTCCATCGCCTCCGTCCAGGCGGTCCAGCGGCCCATGCCGCCGCTCAGGCTGCGGGCGCGGCCCAGGGCCTTCAGCACCGTGTCCAGCCGCAACAGCCAGCGCGAGGGCACGGTGGGCGTGCCCTCCACCCGTTCCGACCGGGTCAGCACCACCACCGGCGCGCCGCAGGCCTGGGCGAAGTCGTGCGCCGTCTGGCCCAGATGCTGTTCCGGCGTGGGCAGGCCGAAGCGCTGGCGCATGGGGCGCGACAGCCAGGGGTCGGCCTTGGGCTGGGGCGGCCAGGTGCCCTCGTTCAGGCCGCCCAGGATCATGACATCGAATTGCTGCAGCCGGGCCTCCAGCAGGCCCAGGATGTACAGGCGCGGGTGCAGGCCGTAGCGGGGACGCACCGCCCGGCCCACCATCAGGGCGCTGATGACGGCGGCGTAGTCCGGCCCGCCCAGTTCCGGGAAGTCATGGCCGGCGTCCTGCACCTCATCCACGAAGCTGGCCGCCGCCTCGCCATCGTCCAGGCGCCATAACCGCTCCGCCCCCGATTGCTCGTCGCTGGCGGCCAGGGCCTCCGCCGTGCGGGCGTGCAGGTCCAGCCAGCCGGCCAGGGTCCGGCCCGCGCCGTTCATGGCCGCCAGCAGGGGACGCAGGATGTCTTCCAGCCCGTCGATGAAGGTGCCGAGGCGGGCGCGGTGGGCATCCACGTCGCCATGGGCGTCGAAGCGGCGGGCATCCGCCTGGGTCAGCGCCAGGCGCAGGCCGTCGAATCCGTCGGCCGGCCGGGGGCCGCGCAGCACGGCGCGTTCCAGGTCGCGCACCTGGGCGCGGAAGAAGGACGGGTTGTGCCCGCCCGCCGCCAGCGGGTGCTTCAGCAGGGACAACAGCGCCAGGGGCGACGGCTCCGCCGCCCAATCAGCCAGCAGCCGCAGATAGCTGCCCACGGCGCTCTGGGTCAGCGGCAGGCCGGCGCTGTCGTTGACGGCGATGTCCCAGCGCTTCAGCGCCAGGGCCACGCGCCGCGCCAGGTCGCGGTCGGCGGTCACCAGCGCGGCGGTGCGGCCCGGCGTCTCCAGCACCTCGCGCATCATCAGGGCGATGGCGCCCGCCTCCTCTTGCGGGGTGGCGGCGTCCAGACGGGTCAGGCCGGCCAGGGCCGCGTCCGCCTCTGCCGCCAGGGGGCTGGCCGACAGGTCCTGCCAGGCCTCCGTCGTGCCGGCCGGGCGCAGCGCTTCCGCGATCAGGCGGGCGCGGGCGGGGTGGCTGCGGCGGCGGGCGGCCAAGGGTTCCGGCAGTGGGTCGGGCAGGGGCCAGGGGCGCACCTCGCTCCGGGGAATGTCCAGGCGGTGCAGCAGGCGCTTCAGGCCGTATTGCGGGTGGGCCTCGTCCAGATCCTGCCAGGTGGCCTCGTCACAGCCGAGGTCCAGGCCGGGCAGCACGACGGCGCCCTGGGGCAGTGCCGCCACCACGGCCAGCAGGTCGGCGGTGGCCGGGATGCTGCCGGTGGACCCGGCGGCGATGACGGGACCGGGCGGCGGCTTGGCCCGCCAGGTGTCGGCCAGGGCCTTCAGCCGCAGCTCACGCTCCTGGGCCGGGTCCACGCCGCCCTCATCCGCCAGCAGGGCGGGCCAGTGCTGGGTGATGATCTCCAGGAAGCGCAGGGTCACCTGCCAGTGCTGGGCATAATCGTCGGGCACCAGGCGGGCCAGATCCTCGAACCGGCAGCCCTCGGTCTGCACCTCGTCCAGCAGCCGGGCCAGCTCGCCGGCCAGGCTCACGGCCTGGGCCGGGGTGGCGGCCAGGTCGGGCGCCCGCATCACCAGGCGGGCCAGCAGCAACTGGCGGCGCAGGGCCGGCACGGCCTGGGGCAGGTCGGTGCCGCCCTGGGTGAACACCACCTCGTCCGTGTCCACGTCGCCCAGGGGCGACAGGCGGGGCAGCAGGATGGGCGTGCCGTCCGACAGGCGCAGGAACGCCTCGCGCAGGGCGCGGACGGCGCGCACTGTCGGAAGCAAGACCGTCAGACGCGACAGGGCCAGCGGGTCGTCGCCCACGCGCGCCAGGATGCCGGCCGCCAGCGCGTCCACGAACGGCAGTCCCGGCGCGATGGTGAACAGGCGCCCCCCCAAATCCCCGTCGATGGTGCCGCCCCAGCTCATGGGCTCAGGGCTCGGCCTTGCGCGGCTGGCTCAGCTTGGCGTCGTGCAGGATGGGGTGGCCCAGCAGGGTGTTGACCTCCTCCACCGCCTCGGGCGTGCCGACATGGAACCAGACGCCGTCATGGCGCATGCCGTACAGGCGCCCGGCCTCCTCCGCCTGGTGCCAGAGCGTGAGGTTGGAGAAGCGGTCCTCGGTGATGGCCTGGTACAATTCCGGCTTCACGATGTGCACACCGGCGAAGACGAAGGGCGCCAGCTCGCCCTCGCCGCGATAGTGCAGGCGACCGTCCGGCTCCATGTGGTAATCGCCGGGCCCGTCATAGCCAACGGCGGCCACGGTGGGCATCAGCAGCAGCAGCACGTCCATGACCGCCGGATCCCAGGTGGCGGCCAGCCGCTTCAGCGCCGGGATGGGCCCGTCCAGCCACAGGATGTCGGCGTTGATGACGAAGATCGGATCGGTGCCCAGGTGAGGCAGGGCATGGCGCACGCCGCCGCCGGTTTCCAGCAGATCCGCCTCGGGCGACAGGGTGATGGCGGGGCTGGACCGGCCGGCCAGGTGGCTTTCGATCATGGCGCCCAGGTGGTGGGTGTTGACCACCGCGCGCTCCACGCCGCTTTCCGCCAAGCGGTCCAATGCATGATCCAGCAGGGGGGCGCCGCCCACCTCCACCAGCGGCTTGGGCCGCGTCAGGGTCAGGGGGCGCATGCGCAGGCCCAGGCCGGCGGCCAGGACCATGGCCGTGTGCGGAACGGGATGGGGGACGGCCGCGGCGGCGGCGACAGAGGCGGACATCGCGTCAAAAACTCCGGACGATGGCATCGGCGTCAAGGTTGGCGGGCAGGTGGCGTTCCACCCAGCGGGCGACGGGGGACATGGCCGGATGCCGGATGGCACCCGTGAACTGGCCCCAGACCCGGGGCAGGAAGGACAACTGCGGCGCGCCCGTGGTCGCCTGGATCAGCTGCGCCACGCGGCCCAGGATGCGCGCGTGGCGCACGGCGGCCAAGATGGCGCAGGAGGCCGCGAAGGCGCCCCGGTCCATGCCGGGAAAGGCCGCCACGTAACGCCGGATCATGGCCTGGCGCAAGTCCTCCGGCACATCGCGCCGCGCATCCTCCAGCAGCGACACCAGGTCGTAGGCGCGGGGGCCGATGCCACCGTCCTGGAAATCCAGCAGGCCGCAGGCCGCCACGCCGGCGCGTCCCGCCAGGCGCATCAGGTTGCCGGGGTGGTAATCGCGCAGCAGCAGGGTGGGGGCCAGGGACAGGGCGGCGGGCAGCACCGCCTCCCACGCCTGCGCCAACTCGTCCCACGCCCCCGCCGGCAGGGCCTGCCCGCGCACGGCGGGGGCGAAGGCGTCGGCGAACAGCATGACCTGGTCGCGGAACAGGCCCACGTCATAGCGCGACAGGTCCGGGGCGGCCGCGGGCACGAAGCGCTGGTGCAGGGCGATCAGCACATCGGTCGCCACCTCGTACAGCGGCTGCCACGGCTCCTCCCCGCCATCCAGCAGGCGGGCGTAGTCCTCGCTGCCGAAATCCTCGATCAGCAGCAGGCCCTGCGGCTCGTCCCCCGCCAGGATCAAGGGGGCCGACAGGGCGCAGTCCCGCAGCAGCCCGGCGATCTGGACGAAGGGCGGCACCTGGCTGGCGGCCACCTCGTCGCGGCAATCCATCAGGATGGCGGTGCCTTGGTTCAGCGTCAGGCGCTCATACCGGCGGGCCGACCAGTCGGCGCCCATGGGCCGGCGCCGGGCCGCACCCCAGCCGGCCTGCTCCAGAAAGCGGCGGATGACGGTCTCGCGGGGCGGGGTATCGCGTCTCATGGCTCAAAACCTCTCCCAAATCGGGACGCCCAGGCGCCATGGCCTGTCAGGGTGGCGCGCCGGCTGTCGGGCCCGGTGATGGCCAAGTCCAGCTCCAGCCGGTCGGTGGGCAGCAGCGGGCCCAGCCGCGCGGGCCATTCCACCAGGGCCACCCCGTCATGGATGACCTCCTCCCAGCCCAGTTCCAAGACCTCATCCGGTTCCGTCAGGCGGTAGAGGTCGAAATGCCACAGGGGGAAGCCGGGCAGGTCATAGGTCTGCACCAGGGTGAAGGTGGGGCTGGGCACCTCCTCCTCCGCGTCACCCAGGCTGCGGATCAGGTGGCGGGCGAAGGCGGACTTGCCCGCCCCCAGATCGCCCGACAGGGTCACCACGTCACCGGGGCGCAGCAGGCGGCCCAGCCGCGCCGCCAGCTCGGCCGTCGCCTGCTCATCGGCCAGATCCAATGTCAGCGTAGGGGGCATGGGGCTCCTGGGGGATGGGGCTGGCGGGATGCCGATGGCGGATACTGCGGCGGCGTACGTTACCGGAGCAAGCATCCAGGCGGGGCATACCCCGCAAACTGGGCAGTTGATTAGCGCATCAATTCGCGTGATGAAAGCAACCCGAACCGTTGACCGGCCGTGCGGCCCGCCTTTGGGCGCGGCCCATGCGCCGATCCCCGCGTGCCGTGCCAGGAGTACACCAGACCCATGTCCAGCCAGCTTCCGACCATCGCCCCCGGCGGCGCCCATCGCACCGATGTCTGCATCATCGGCGCGGGCCCCGTCGGCCTGTTCGCCATCTTCGAATGCGGCATGCTGAAGCTGGACTGCCACGTGGTGGACGCGCTGGACATGGTGGGCGGCCAGTGCACCGCCCTCTACCCGGAAAAGCCCATCTACGACATCCCGGGCTACCCGCAGGTGGAGGCCGCGACCCTGATCGACCGGCTGGCCGAGCAGGCCGCCCCCTTCAACCCCAATTACCACCTGGGCCAGCAGGTCACGACCCTGACCCCGGGCGCGGACGGCCGCTGGCTGGTGGGCACGGACAAGGGCACCACCATCGACTGCCGCGCCGTGCTGGTCGCCGCCGGCTGCGGCGCCTTCGGCCCCAACAAGCCGCCGCTGGACGGCCTGGACGCGTATGAGGGCAAGTCGGTGCATTACCTGGTGCGCCGCCGCCAGGACTTCGCGGGCAAGCGCGTGGTCATCGCCGGTGGCGGCGACAGCGCCGTGGACTGGGCCATCTCCCTGTCCGAGGTGGCGGAGCGGGTCATGGTCGTCCACCGCCGGCCTAAGTTCCGTGCCGCGCCCGAAAGTGCCGCCCGCCTGGACCAGTTGGCCAAGGATGGCATCATCGACATGGTGGTGCCCTACCAGTTGGCCGGCCTGGAAGGGGCCGACGGCCAGATTACCGGCGTGACGGTCGCGACGCTGGACGGGCAGGAGAAGACCCTGGCCGCCGACGCCCTGCTGGCCTTCTTCGGCCTGGCCATGGACCTGGGCCCCATCGCCAGCTGGGGGCTGAACGTGGAACACCACCATGTGGCGGTGAACCCGGCCACCATGGCCACCAACGTGCCGGGCGTCTTCGCCATCGGCGACATCGCGACATATCCCGGCAAGGTGAAGCTGATCCTGTGCGGCTTCGCCGAGGCCGCCATGGCCGTGCACGCCATCCACCCCCTGGTCCACCCGGGCGAGGCGCTGCACTTCGAATACTCCACCAGCCGGGGCGTGCCCGGGGCTTAGAGCGAGATGCGATCATGTCTGATCGCATCTCGCTCTTAACCTGTTCATGATAGAGCGGATTTACACGATCAGGTGACTACACCTGATCGCGTTCCGCTCTAATACGCGCGGCATTTGATCGTGACCTCTCAAATGCCCCTCAAGCGCCGGGCGGGCGCATCCGCGCCCTAGGCTTCCTCGCTGCGCCCCCCATTACACGAACTGGGCGGTACTCGCTCCGCTGTTTGGGTGGGGCCGTCCACACATGGTATTAGGCGCCGGGCGCCTTGGGCTGCCGGTTCTCCACCAGGACGATCAGACGGTCGATGGCGTCGGACAGCGGGGGCAGGTGCTCCAGCACGCTGTTCCACAGCACCCGCGTGGCCACGCGGCGGTCCGGCGGCTGCAGCAATTGGCCCATCGCCGCGATCTGGCGCCAGGGGATGCCCGGCTCCGCCGCCGTCAGGTCGGGGGGCAACTGCCGGACGGCGGCGGACACCATTTCCAGCGACCGCTCCACCGCCCGCTGCAGGCTCCAGCTGGCCGCGAACTCGGGATAGGCGACGCCGGCAGTCATGCCGCTGATGCCGTCCAGGATTTCGCGCAGGTCGCCCAGGCGCAGGATGATACTGCGGGCCATGGTTCAGAACACGCGCACGGCGTCGGCCTCGATCACGGGGCGCAGCCGGGGGTGCAGGCCGTCGCGGGTGGTCACCGCCGACGCCCGGCCCAGGATGGCGCGCACCTTGTCCTGGATGTCGGCCAGTTCGATCAGGCTGAAGCGCGGGTCGTGGGTGTCCAGGAACAGGTCAACGCCGCCCTCGCGCCCAGGCGCCGTGGGGTCGCCCACCAGGAACAGGTGCGCCACGCCGGCCCGGTGCAATTCGGCCTCATGCGCCCGCAGTTTGCTGACCGCCTGTTCCTGGTTCATGACCGTCCCCTCAGCCGTTCTTGAGCGAGGCTAACATCTCCCGCCGCAGGATGGCATTGATACGGGATTGGTAGCCCTTGCCCTGGGACCGCAGCCAAGCCAGCACGTCGGAATCGATGCGTACCGTGGTGGATGTCTTGGTCGGCTTGTAGAAGCGGCCACGCACGGCGTTCTTCCAGAACTCCTCGGTCAATTCGGGGATGTCGCTGGTGTCGATCTCGCTGTCCGGCCGCTCGGCCAGGGCCTTCAGTTGGGCTTTCTGCTCCTCAGTCAGAGAGGGAGGATTGGCCAAGTCGATGGTCACGCTAACGAGCTTCGTGTTCATAGCGGCGCCTTTCCTTTGGGGTGGCCGGGCGGGCTGAAATGATGCGGATGATTTCCACCTCGTTACCGCTTTCATCCACATCCCATATGGTGTGGGCAACCAGCAGAAGCATATAGCCTCCGACGATGCCGAGGGTTTGCCAGCGCTCCTCACCGCCCTCGATGCGATCCTGTTCGGTAAATGCGAAGGGATCGGCGAATGCGAGAATGGCGACATCAAAGGAGATGCCGTGCTTGCGGACATTGCTGGCCGCCTTGTTCGGATCCCATACGAAGCGCTTTTCCATACGAATACGTTACTACAAATCCGTAGTTACGGAAAGGCGCCCTCATTCCTCCCGCAACAACGGCGCCGCCGGTTGGCTCAGGGCACGCCAAGTGGCGGCCAAGCCCAGGGCCAGGGTGATGGCGGTGCTGAGCAGGGCCGTCAGCACCAGGGTCTGGGGCAGGAACACCCATTTCATGCTCATGACCTTGGTCAGCACCGCCCAGGCCGTCAGCGTGCCCAGCGCGCCGGAGATGACGGCGGTGATCAGGCCCAGCGCGCCGTACTCGATCAGGAAGGTGCGCAGCACGGTGGCGCGCACGGCACCCAGCACCTTCAGCACCACGGCGTCATAGACGCGGCGGCGGTGGCCGGCGGCGATGGCGCCGGCCAGGACCAGGGTGCCGGCCACCAGGGTCACGGCCGCCACCACCCGCACCGCCATGCCGATGTTGACGATGATGGTGGACACGGTGGCCAGCGCCTCCTTCACCCGGATGGCGGTGATGTTGGGGAAGGCCTGGATGACGGCGCGCTGCAGGGCGGCCTCCGCCCCCGCCGGGGCGCGTACCGTGGCCAGGTGCGTCTGCGGCGCGTGTTCCAGCACGCCGGGGCTCATCACCAGGGTGAAGTTGATGCCCAGGGTGGTGAAGTCCAGGTCACGCACCACGGCCACCTCCGCCTCGATCTCGCGGCCCAGGACGGACAGGGTCATATGCGCGCCGGGGCCGATGCCGAAGGCCTGGGCGATATCTTTGGAGATGGCCAGTTTGGGCGGCCCGCTGTAGTCGGCGGGCCACCAGGCGCCGGCCATGACCTTGTCGCCGGCCGGCGCGCTCGCCTGGTAGGTCACGCCCCGGTCGCCGTTCACCACCCATTTCTTGTCGGGATCGTGCACCTGCTCCTGCGCCGGCTTGCCCTCCACCCGCACGATGGTGCCGCGCAAGCTGGGCGTCGTTTCCAGGTCATGCGCGCCGGGCACGGCCAGCACCGTCTGGCGGAACTGGTCCAATTGGTCCGGCTGGATGTCGACGAAGAAGAAGCTGGGGGCGTTGGCCGGCAGGCTTTCCCCCACCTCGCGCCGGAAATTGCCTTCGATCAGGGCCACGGCCACCAGCACGGTCAGCCCCAGGCCCAGCGACAGCACCACCATGCCCGACAGGTTGCCGGGGCGGTGCAGGTTGCTCAGGGCCAGGCGCAGGGCCGGCTGGCGCGGGCGGGGCAGCAGGCGGGCCAGGCGGGTGATGCCGGTGCCCGCCCCCAGGAACAGCAGCAGGGTGGCGCCGGCGCCGATCACGAAGAACGCCGCCAGCTTCTGGTCGACGGAGGTCAGGACGGCCAGCGATCCCAGGACCGCGGCCAGCCAGGCCAAGGCCATCAGCACCCAGGTTGGCGGCCGGCCCCGGCGCCCGGCCGATCCCTCACGGAACAGCCGCGCCGCCGGCACGCCCTGCGCCTGGCCCAAGGGCCAGAGGGAGAAGACCAGCGCCGTGGTCAGGCCGAACAGCGCGGCCAGCGCCAGGCGGCCGGGATAGACGCCGATCTCCGCCGTGATGGGCAACAGGCCCGCCAGCGCCCGGCCCGCCGCCAGGGGCAGCACGGCGCCCAGCACCAGCCCGCCGGCGATGCCCAGCCCGGCCAGCGCCAGGATCTGCATCAGATAGACCTGGAAGATCAGGCGGGCGGGCGCGCCCAGGCATTTCAGGGTGGCGATGGAATGGACGCTGGCGTCCATGTGGCTGCGCACGGCGTTGCCCACGCCCACGCCGCCCACCAGCAGGGCGGTCAGCCCCACCAGGGTCAGGAACTGGGCCAGCCGGTCGATGAATCGGGTCAACTGCGGGGCGGCGTTCTGGAAGTCGCGCACGCGCCATCCGGCGTCGGGGAAGGTCTTGTCCACGCCCTTGGCCCAGGCGGCGGCGTCCGTCCCCTCCGGCAGGCGCAGTTGATAGGACCAGTTGACCAGGCTGCCCGGTCGCACCAGGCCGGTCGCGGGCAGGGCGTCCGCGGATATCATCAGGCGCGGGCCCAGCGCGATGCTGCCCGATCCCGCCTTGTCCGGCTCATGATCGATGATGCCGCGCACCTCCACTGTGGCGTCGCCCACCGTCAGCCTGTCGCCGGGCTTCAGCGACAGCCGGGCGGCCAGGGTGTCGTCGACCAGGGCGCCGAACACGCCGCCGCGTGCCGCCAGGCGGGCCTGCACATCGCTGCCGCCGTCCGTCAAGGTCAGCCGGCCATACAGGGGATAGCGGCCGTCCACCGCCTTCAGCTCCACCAGGCCGGCCGCACCCAGGTCGGCTTCGGCGCCCGGCTGGTCGGCGGCCTTGCGCGCCATGGCCCGCATGTCGGCGGTGACGGCCACGGTGCCCTGGCCCTCCAGCCATTGGCGCTGCGCCGCCGTCGCCTCGCGGTAGAGCACGCGGACGGAGGCGTCGCCGCCCAGGA
The DNA here is from genome assembly GCF_034427435.1 of Nitrospirillum goiasense. Taxonomy (NCBI): domain Bacteria; kingdom Pseudomonadati; phylum Pseudomonadota; class Alphaproteobacteria; order Rhodospirillales; family Azospirillaceae; genus Nitrospirillum; species Nitrospirillum goiasense. Next base: position 982,849 of record NZ_JAXQNP010000002.1, read on the forward strand.
TGGCGCGGCCGTCCTGGGTCAGCGACCGCTGGATGCCGCCCGCCACCGACTGCACGGCGGCGATGGCGCCCACGCCCAGGGCCAGGCACAACAGGAAGATACGAAAGCCCCGGATGCCGCCGCGCAATTCGCGCCGCGCCAGCCGGGCCGCCAGCTTGAGTTCGGTCAGGGTGATCATGGCGACCTCAGTCCGCCCCTTTTCGTTCACCAGGGGCGGCGCGCGTCACGGCGGTATCCTCCACCACACGGCCGTCGGCCAGGCGGATGGTGCGGTCGCATCGGGCGGCCAGGCCGGGATCGTGGGTCACCAGGATCAGGGTGGTGCCATGGCGGCGCGCCTGGTCGAACATCAGGCGGATGATCTGCTCCCCCGTCTCCTGGTCCAGGTTGCCGGTGGGCTCATCCGCCAGGATCAGGCGGGGCCGGGGGGCGAAGGCGCGGGCCAGCGCCACGCGCTGCTGCTCCCCGCCCGACAACTGGCCGGGATAATGGTCCAGCCGGTGGGACAGGCCCACGGCGGCCAAGCCATCACGGGCGCGGTCGAAGGCGTCGGCCTCGCCCGCCAGTTCCAGTGGCAGGGCGACGTTTTCCAGCGCCGTCATCGCCGCCATGAGGTGGAAGGATTGGAAGACGACCCCCACATGATCGCGGCGGAAGCGGGCGAGGTCATCCTCCGACAGGGTGTTCAGTGTCCGGCCCGCCACCGTGACCGTGCCGCCGGTGGGCCGTTCCAGCCCGCCAATGACCATCATCAGCGAGGATTTGCCCGACCCGCTGGGGCCGACGATGCTGATCCGTTCCCCCGCCTGGATGGCAAGGTCGATGCCCTTCAGGATGTTGACGCGCCCGGCGGCGCTTTCCAATGTCAGGGTCAGGCCGGTCAAATCCAGGGCGGACTGCACAGGGGACATGGGGCGCGTCACTTTCGGGGCTTAAGGTCTTCAGCCGATATGGCCCGAAGCCGTTTTATTTCAACAGGGATATCCCCGCATGCGATTTGCCGTCCTCATCATTTGGTTGTTGTCCCTGGGCCTGGCCCTGGTTCCGGGTGCCGCCCAGGCGCGCCCCCTCAAGGTGGCGGTATTGGGGGACAGCCTGTCGGCCGGGTACAACCTGCCGCCGGGCCAGGGATTGACCCGACAGTTGGAGGCGGCCTTGCGCCGGGACGGGTTCGACGTCACCGTCGGCGACACCGCCGTCTCGGGCCAGACCTCGGCCGGCGGCCTGGCCGGCCTGGACTGGATGCTGGGCGACAAGCCGGACCTGGTGATCGTGGAGCTGGGCGCCAACGACATGCTGCGCGGCATCGACCCCAAGTCCACCCGCGCCAACCTGGATAAGATCCTGTCGACGCTGAAGGACCGGCACATCCCCGCCATCCTGGCCGGCATGAAGGCCCAGCCCAACCTGGGCGCCGATTACGTGGCGGCCTTCGATGGCCTGTACCCCGACCTCGCCCAGCGCTACGCCGTGCCCTTCTACCCCTTCATCCTGCAAGGCGTGGCGCTGGACCCGAAGCTGACCATCGCCGACCGCATGCACCCCAACGGCGACGGCGTGGCCATCATGGTCCAGGGGCTGAAGCCGCTGGTGGCCAAGGCGCTGACGGCGCTGAACGCCAGTGGAGCCGCAACAGGTGGACCCGCAACAGGTGGGCCTGCAACCGGCGGCCCGGCGAAATGACGGCCGCCGGCGCATCCGGGTTTCACAGCGCCGCTGGGGCTATTCCCCGCCGCCGGCCTGGCGTAGACAAGCGTTAACCATTTCCGCCTAATAAGGACGCATCCCCATGGAATACCGCCGTCTCGGCCGCACCGACGTCACCGTCAGCGCCCTCTGCCTGGGCACCATGACCTGGGGCCGCCAGAACACCGAGGCCGAAGGCCACGCGCAGATGGACTATGCCTTCGACCGGGGCATCACCTTCTTCGACACGGCGGAGATGTATGCCGTGCCGCCCACCGCCGACACCTATGGCAAGACCGAAGAGATCATCGGCACCTGGTTCCAGGCCACGGGCCGTCGCGCCCAGGTGTTCCTGGCCAGCAAGGTCAGCGGCCCCGGCCCCGCGCCCTGGCTGCGGGGCGGTCAGCATCGGCTGGACCGCGCCAACATCCACGCCGCGGTGGACGCCAGCCTGCGCCGCCTGCGCACCGATTATATCGACCTGTACCAGGTGCATTGGCCGCAGCGGCCCCTGGCCCTGTTCGGCCGCCCCGCGCCGGAAGGGCTATACAGCGACGGCGGCGTGCCCATCGAGGAAACGCTGGCGGCGCTGGGTGATCTGGTGACGGCCGGCAAGGTCCGGCACGTTGGCGTGTCGAATGAGACCGCCTGGGGCGTCATGGCCTATCTACGGGCGGCGGAGCGGCAAGGCCTGCCGCGCATCGCCAGCATCCAGAACGTCTACAACCTGCTGTCCCGCCGGTTCGAGGACGACCTGGCCGAGGTGGCGCAACGGGAACAGGTTGGCCTGCTGGGCTATTCGCCCCTGGCCGCCGGCACGCTCAGCGGCAAGTACTTGAACGGCGCCATGCCCGCCGGCAGCCGCCGCTCCATCGACAGCCGGGGCTCGCGCTACGGCGCCGCCCTGGTGGACCCCATCGTCCAGCGCTATCTCGACATCGCCCGGCGCCATGGGCTGGAGCCGACACAGATGGCCATCGCCTTCGCGCTGCGCCAGCCCTTCATGACCTCCGTCATCATCGGCGCCACCAGCATGGCCACCCTTGAAAGCAATATCGCCGCCGCCGACCTTCACCTCAGCGACGCGGTGCTTGCGGAGATCGAGGCCGTGCACAAGTCCAACCCGTCCCCCTGTCCCTGACCGGCCAGGCGGAGCCTGAGGAAGTGTCATGATCCGCCTGTTCGTGGGCCTGGAAATGCCGGAGACGGTGCGCGACGCGCTGTCCCGGCTGTCGGGCGGCCTGCCGGGGGCCCGCTGGTCGCCGCCGGAGAATTATCACCTGACCCTGCGTTTCATCGGCGAGGTGGACGAGGGCGTGGCCCAGGACATCGACCAGGCGCTGGACCTGGTGGCGGCGCCGGCCTTCACCCTGACGCTGGACGGGCTGGGCCAGTTCGGCCGGGGGGAACGGTCGCGCGTGCTGTGGGCCGGCGTGCGGCCCGAGCCGGCGCTGGACCACCTTCAGGCCAAGGTGGAAAGCGCCGTGGTCCGCGCCGGCCTGCCGGCCGAAACCCGCAAGTTCAGCCCCCATGTCACCCTGGCGACGCTGGGCCGGGAAACCTCGCCCGCCCGCGTCGGCCGGCTGATGGAGGACCATGGCTTGTTCCAGGCGGGGCCGTTCGCCGTCGACCGCTTCGTCCTGTATGAAAGCGTGCTGGGCCGGCAGGGCAGCACCTATCATGTCGTGCGCGACTATCCGCTGGGCGGCTGGCGGCCAGAGGAACCGGCGCCGTGACGCGCAGGCCCCCCGGCGCATAATTGCGCATGCGCGCCGGGGGCGGATCCCGTATCTGGTGACAGTCCACCCGTTTGCCCCATCTGCCGGAGTCGCGTCCCGCCATGATCCCGCCCGCCCGCCGCACCTTCGTCGCCCTGGATACGCCCGAGCCGCAGGCGGCCCGCGCCCTGGCCCAGCGGCTGGCCGGCCATGTCGGCGGCATCAAGCTGGGGCTGGAATTCTTCTGCGCCGCCGGCCCGGCGGGCATCCGCGCGGTGACGGAGGGGCTGGACATGCCCCTGTTCCTGGACCTGAAGCTGCATGACATCCCCAACACGGTGGCGGGCGCCATCCGGTCCGTCATGCCCCTGGCCCCGGCCTTCATCACCCTGCACACCCTGGGCGGGGCGGCCATGATGCGGGCGGCGGCGGACGCGGCGGCGGAGGCGGCGGCCCAGATGGGCGTGCCCCGGCCCAAGCTGCTGGGCGTCACCGTGCTGACCAGCATGAGCCTGCTGGACCTGGCCTCGGTCGGCGTGGACCGGCCGGTGGCCGACCAGGTGGCCCTGCTGGCTGATCTCGCCCATGTCGCCGGCATGGACGGCGTCGTCTGCTCCCCCAACGAATGCGCTGTGCTGCGCCGCCGCCTGGGGCCGGACTTCACCCTGATGGTGCCGGGCATCCGCCCCGTCTGGGCCTCGGCCAACGACCAGAAGCGCATCATGACCCCGGCCGCCGCCGTGACGGCGGGCGCCACCTACCTGGTCATCGGCCGTCCCATCACCGACGCCGTGGACCCCGTGGAGGCCGCACGGCGCATCGTCACCGAACTGGCCGCCTAATTTTAGAGCGGGATGCGATCATGTCTGATCGCATCCCGCTCTTAAGCTGTTCATGATAGAGCGGATTTACACGATCAGGTGACTACACCTGATCGCGTTCCGCTCTAATCAGGCCTGCGACCGCGGGCCCCGGCGCTCGAGGGAACACGCACCATGCCCGTCAAAGCCAAGATCTGCGGCATCAACCATCCCGAGGCTCTGACGGCGGCGGTCGATGGCGGCGCCCGCTACATCGGCTTGGTGTTCTTCGCCAGGTCGCCGCGCAACGTCTCGCTGCCCCTGGCGGCGGAGCTGGCGCGCATGGTGCCCACGGGTGTGCGCACGGTGGGCCTGTTCGTCGACCCCAGCGATGACTTCCTGGACCAGGCCCTGGCCCAGGTGCCGCTGGACCTGATCCAGTTGCATGGGGAGGAGACGCCGGAGCGGGTGGCCGCCATCCGCGCCGCCCATCGCCTGCCCATCATGAAGGCGTTGAAGGTGGAAACGGCCGCCGACCTGGACGCCGCCTCGGCTTATGAGCCGGTGGCCGACATGCTGCTGTTCGACGCCAAGCCGCCGGCCAAGTTGCCTAATGGGGCCCCCGTCCTGCCGGGTGGCAACGGCGTCGCCTTCGACTGGACCTTGCTGACCGGCCGGCGCTGGTCCAAGCCCTGGATGCTGTCCGGCGGCCTGACGCCCGACACGGTGGCCGAGGCCATCCGCATCAGCGGTGCCGACGCGGTTGACGTGTCGTCCGGCGTTGAGGACAGGCCAGGCCACAAGGACCCGGCCCTGGTCCGCGCCTTCCTGGATGCGGTGCGCGGCGCCTGAACAAGAAAAGGGGGCCAGGCGCGATGCCTGGCCCCCCGTGATGGTGGGTCGACGTGACCGGCCCGTAACCTCAGAACCGATCCAGCTCCATGGTCTTGCTCCAGGCCGCCACGAAGTCCTTCACGAACTTCTCCTTGGCGTCGTCGCTGGCATAGACCTCCGCCACCGCCCGCAGCTCGGAGTTGGAGCCGAAGATCAGGTCGACGGGGCTGGCGGTCCACTTCAGGGCGCCGCTGGCCCGGTCGTGGCCTTCATACAGGCCCTGGGTCTTGGGCGACGGCGTCCACTTGGTGCCCATGTCCAGCAGGTTCACGAAGAACTCGTTGTTCAGCGTGCCCGGATGGCTGGTCAGCACACCGGTGGCCGATTGCCCCTCATTGGCGTTCAGCGCCCGCAGGCCGCCCACCAGCACCGTCATCTCCGGCACCGTCAGGGTCAGGGTGTTGGCCTTGTCCACCAGCGCCTCGGCCGGGGACAGGCGGCTGTGGGGACCGTAGTAGTTGCGGAAGCCGTCGGCCGCCGGTTCCAGGTAGGCGAAGGAGGCGACGTCGGTCTGCGCCTGGGTGGCGTCGGTGCGCCCCGGCTTGAACGGCACCTCGACGGTGTAGCCGGCCTGCTTGGCCGCCTGCTCGATGCCCACGCCGCCGCCGAGCACGATCAGGTCGGCCAGCGACACCTTCTTGCCGCCCTTCGCCGCGCGGTTGAAGTCGGCCTGGATGCCTTCCAGCTTGGCCAGAACCTTCTTCAGCTCCGCCGGGTCGTTGACGGCCCAGTCCTTTTCCGGGGCCAGGCGGATGCGGGCGCCGTTGGCGCCGCCGCGCATGTCGGTGCCGCGGAAGCTGGAGGCCGAGGCCCAGGCGGTGCGCACCAGTTCCGGCACCGTCAGGCCCGACGCCTGGATCTTGCCCTTGAGCTGCGCCACGTCCTGGCTGTCGATCATGGTGTAATCGGCGGCCGGGATGGGGTCCTGCCAGCTGAACACCTCCTTCGGCACCTCATTGCCCAGGTAGCGGGCGCGCGGACCCATGTCGCGGTGGGTCAGCTTGAACCAGGCGCGGGCGAAGGCGGCGGCGAACTCATCCGGGTTCTTCTGGAAGCGCAGGGCGATGGCGCGGAAGCCCGGGTCCATCTTCAGCGACAGGTCCGTCGTGAACATCATGGGCGGGTGGCGCTTGTTCGGGTCATGCGCGTCGGGCACCAGCTCGCTGGCGCTCTTGTCCTTGGGCATCCACTGGATGGCGCCCGCCGGGCTCTTGGTCTGCACCCAGTCGAAGCCGAACAGGTTGTCCAGGTACTGGGTGGTGAAGGCGATGGGGTTGGCGGACCAGGCGCCTTCCAGGCCGCTGCTGACGGTGTCGGCGCCGTTGCCGGTGCCGCACTTGTTCTCCCAGCCCATACCCTGTTTTTCGACGCCGGAACTGGCGGGGTCGCCACCCAGGCACTTGGCGTCATGCGCGCCGTGGGCCTTGCCGAAGGTGTGGCCGCCGGCGATCAGGGCCACCGTCTCCTCGTCATCCATGGCCATGCGGCCGAAGGCCTGGCGGATATCCTTGGCGGCGGCGATGGGGTCGGGGTTGCCGTTGGGCCCCTCCGGGTTCACGTAGATCAGGCCCATCTGCGTCGCGGCCAGGGGGCCCTTCAGCTGGTGCTGGCCGTCGAAGCGCTGGTCGTCCAGCCACTTCTTCTCCGGTCCCCAGAACACCAGGTCGGGTTCCCACTCATCGACTCGGCCGCCGGCGAAGCCCAGGGTCTTGAAGCCCATGTTCTCCAGCGCGACGTTGCCGGCCAGGACCATCAGGTCGCCCCAGGACAGCTTGCGGCCGTACTTCTGCTTGATGGGCCACAGCAGGCGCCGGGCCTTGTCCAGGTTCACGTTGTCCGGCCAGCTGTTCAGCGGCTCGAACCGCTGCTCCCCGCCGCCGGAGCCGCCGCGCCCGTCGCCCACGCGATAGGTGCCGGCGCTGTGCCAGGCCATGCGGATGAAGAAGGGGCCGTAGTTGCCGTAGTCCGCCGGCCACCAGGCCTGGGGCGTGGTCAGGACCTTGTCGATGTCCTTCTTCACCGCCTGCAGGTCCAGGGTCTTGAACTCGGCGGCGTAGTCGAACTTCTCGCCATAGGGGTTGGACGCCGCCTCATTCTGGCGCAGGGGGCTGAGGTCCAGGCGGTTGGGCCACCAATCCTGGTTGGACATGGGCTTTTCCGCTTGCGTCTTGTCCTCGGCGCGGGCGGCGCTGGCCACGGCCAGGGGCGAAATCGTCGCCGAGAGCAGCATGATTAAGGATAGGGCGCGCTTGTGCATCGAAGTCTCCCTCCCAGGGAAATTCAGAACTTGGATGCGTCAGCAGCTATCATGCAAAAAAACACGGCACAAACTAATTAAAACTATAAGCATCATAGGAAAAATCTATAACAGTAGTAATTATCAACCTTACGCCCGAATTTACGGCAGATATGACCGCCATCAATATTAGATGCGTTGGTTAATCAGTTTGTGGATGGCGCTTTTTAGGAAAATTATGGCGGATTTATTGCCGGTCCATCTCCCGGATAACTTGGGCCAGGCGCTGGTACGTGGCGGCCATGGCGGCGCCGCCGCGCCACGCCAGAACGATGTGGCGCTTGGCTTCCGGGTCGGGCAACGGCCGGGTGGCGACATGCAATCCGTTCAGGATGCCGGCCCGAACCGCCATCTCCGGCAGCAGGGTGACGCCCCGGCGGTTGTCCACCAGGTGCACCAGGGTCTGCAGGGTCGACGCGGACATGGCCTGGCGGTTCAGGTCCGCGCGGCCACACAGCGACAGGGTGTGGTCGCGCAGGCAGTGCCCGTCCGGCAGCAGCAACAGCCGCTCCACCCAATCCTCCTCCGCCAGGGTCCTTTGGGCGCCCAGCGGATCCTCCCGATGGAAGGCCAGCACCAGCGGGTCGTCGAACAGCGCCGCATAGTCCAAGGTCGCGCAGGGATAGGGCAGGGCCAGGATGGCGCAGTCCAGGTCGCCCCGGCCCAGCGCGGTGCACAGGCTGGCGCTGAACTCTTCCCGCACATGCAGGTCCAGCAGGGGATAGAGGTCCGTGACCCCGGGCAGCAGGCGGGGCAGAAGATAGGGGCCGATGGTGGGGATGATGCCCAGCCGCAGGACACCGGTCAGCGGCCCCGCGGCCTGGCCGATGTTGCCCAGGTCCTGCGCCGCGCGCAGCAGTTCCCGCGCCTTCTGCACCACCTGCTCGCCGATGGCGGTGAAGGCCACCATGCGCCGTGTCCGGTCCACCAGGCGCAGGCGCAACAGGGACTCCAGTTCCTGGATGCTGGAGGACAGCGCGGCCTGGGTGACGTTGCACGCCTCGGCCGCCCGGCTGAAGTTCCGGTGCTCATACAGATGCACCAGATAGCGGAGTTGCTTGAGGCTGGGCAGGGTCATTCGGGGCAGTTCGATAGGATGAGGATGCCGCATCCTACCCCTAAACGCCCACGATTGGAATTATTCTAATTATAGATTAGAGCAGCACGTCCAGGAACATGCCCCGGCGATAGCGCGCGGGCAGCGTCAGGATGCCATTGACCATCAGGCTGGCCAGCTCCCGCGCGGACGGCCAGCGGTTGCCGGGCTTGGCCTTCTGCACGGCGCGCGTGGGCGCCGGCGGCGGCACCAGGATGGAATGCCGGCCCGAACCGTCGGGGATCATCCCGCCGAGGCGGGCGGTGGTGGGGCGGGTCTCTACCATGGGCGGATCATATAGCCGCGCGGGGGCCTCGGCCAAGGGCCCTTGGTGCCCGTTGGCCTAAAGATAATCATGCACGATGTCGATGGAGGTCTCGACACCCACCTTGTCGAAATTCGCCGTCAGCCAGCAATCCGCCGTCTCGCGCCCCTTGGTGAACAGGTATTGCAGGAATTCCGGCTCGGCGTTCAGCTTGCTGGACGCGTGCATGTCGGCCAGGGCCTCGTCATTCTCGATGACGTGCATGCGCAGGGCCTTGTACTGGTCGGAGGTGAGCTCGCCGGATTCGATCATGCGCGCGACGAAGCGGATGGACCGCATCTCGCGCATCAGCGAGGCGTTGAAGGTGATCTCGTTCACCCGGTCGGCGATCTCGAACGGCGTCTTGGGCACGCCCTTGCGCACCAGCGGATTGATCTGCACGACGATGATGTCGTGGCTTTCGTTCTCATAGGCGATGGGCCACAGCGACGGATTGCCCATGAAGCCGCCGTCCCAGTAAAACTCGCCCTCGATCTCCACCGCCTGGAACATCTGCGGCAGGCAGGCGGAGGCCAGCACGGCATCGATGGTGATGTCGCGGTTGCGGAAGATCTTCACCTTGCCCGTCTCCACATTCGTGGCCGACAGGTACAGGTCGATGCCGCAGCCGGTGCGCACCCGATCGAAATCCACCAGCTCCTTCAGGATGCCGCGCAGGGGGTTGATGCCCAGCGGATTGCTCTGATAGGGCGAGACCAGCATGTTCATGAGGTTGATCCAGGCATAGCCCGGGCTGTCGTCCACCCGCCAGCTGCCGCGCAGGCGCGACAGCCAACTGCGCTTGATGGGGGACGTCCGTCCCGCCTCGCCCACCTTGGTCCAGAAGCTGCGCAAGGCCTGGCGGGCGCCCTCTCGCCCATCCTTGCCATAGCCGTCGGCCAGGACCACCGCGTTCATGGCCCCGGCGCTGGTGCCGGAGATGGCCTCCACCTCCAGCCGGCCATCCTCCAGCAGGCGGTCCAGCACGCCCCAGGTGAAGGCGCCGTGCGACCCACCCCCCTGCAGGCCCAGGTTCACCCGCTTGCGCGGCTGGCCGGTCTTCTTCTTGGCGCGACCGGTGGCGGCGGTGGGCTCCGAGACCGGGCTTTGGGAAGCCGGACTGTGGGGGGGCGTGCTGTCGGGCATCGGGAAACCTGTCGTCTGTTGACCCATGACGCGGCGCAACCGAATGGCGGCCGGGAAGGCGCGATGGTCCGTCCTGGACGGGCCGCTTCTACCCGATCCGTCCTTGGGGCGTACAACGATATGGGGCCCGTCAGCGATGGGCCAAGGGCGGCTTTTCGCCCCGCGCCGGACGCGGGCCCGCGCGGGCGCCCCTATCCCGCCCACTCTATCGCGGCGGCCCGCGCGCGTCGTTGTAAAATGTCCCCAGCGAATGGTGCGCCGCCGAACGCACGGGCTCCCCGGCTTTGCGCCCCGGCTGGGCTTCTGCTAAAACCGGCGGCGGCATGCGGCCTTTCCGGCATCGGGGGATGCGGAATGGGGCCACGGCGGGGCCTGGGAACGGAAAGCGGGGGATGATGAACAGGCAAGGCGGGTCCGGGGGGGCCGCGCATAGGCGTCATGCCCTTGACTTGGGGGGCATTGACAGGGGGGGCCATCGGTCGCACCTTCCCTCGACCATGATCCGCGTCCATGCCACTTGCGTCAGTGTTGGCGGTGCCGGCGTCCTCTTGCGGGGACCGTCGGGGTCGGGCAAATCCGATTTGGCCCTGCGCCTGGTGGATGCGGGCGCCTTGCTGGTGGCCGACGACCAGGTGGTCCTGACCGCCGATCCCACGCGATCCCTGGTGACCGCCACCGCGCCCGAGCGTTTGGCCGGGCTGATCGAGGTGCGTGGCCTGGGCATCCTGCCCGCCCCCACCGCCCCGTCGGCCGTTATCCGCCTCGTGGTCGACCTGGTGGAACGCGACGCCGTTCCGCGCCTGCCCACTACCGATGCTAACCGGCTTGCCGGTGTGATGGTGCCGCACGTGGCGCTGTGGCCCTTCGCCGCCTCCGCCCCCGCCGCCCTGCGCCTGGCGCTGGCGGCCCTGGCATCGGGCGCGCCCCTGGTGCCCGCCGCGTTCGATGAGGTGGCGGCATGACCGGGCCCGCCGACAGCCCCCGATCTCAGCCTCTGACCCCGCCCCCGGCCGCCCCGCCGGTGGTCGTCATCACCGGCCAGTCGGGTGCCGGCCTGTCCACGGCGCTGAAGGCGCTGGAGGATCTGGGGTATGAGGCGGTGGACAATCTGCGCCTGTCGCTGCTGACCCATCTGGTGGAACAGGCCAGCGACCGGCCGCTGGCCATCGGCATCGACAGCCGCACCCGCGACTTCTCCGCCGACGCGGTGCTGGCGGAACTGGACCGGCTGCGCCACGCCACCGGCCGGGCCGTCAGCCTGCTGTTCATGGAGGCCTCGGACGAGGCGCTGCAACGGCGCTACACCGAAACCCGCCGGCCCCATCCGCTGGCGACCGACCGGCCCGTGCCCGACGGCATCGCGCGGGAGCGCACCCTGCTGTGGCCCTTGCGTGACAATGCCGACGTGGTCGTCGACACGACCCAGCTTTCCATCCACGATGTCCGCCGTTTGCTGGGCGGACATTTCCGGTTGGACACGGCGCCGTCGCTGCATGTCTTCGTGACCAGCTTCTCGTTCCGCCACGGCGTCCCGCGTGAGGCCGACCTGGTGTTCGACGTCCGTTTCCTCGACAACCCCCATTGGGTTCCCGATCTGCGGCCCCTGACGGGCAACGACGCGCCCGTGGGCGCCTTCATCGAAAAGGATGGGGATTTCCCCGCCTTCTTCGAAAACCTCACCCGCTTGCTGGCCCCCCTGCTGCCGCGCTACATGAGCGAGGGCAAGCGCTACCTCACCATCGCGGTGGGGTGCACCGGGGGCCGTCACCGCTCCGTCTTTGTCGCCAACCGGCTGGCGGCATGGTTGCAAACCCAGGGCTCCCGGGTGGGCGTCGCCCACCGGGAATTGGACCGGTCCGGCGTGTCCCCGGAGCCCGCGCATGTCGTCAATAGGGAGACCCGATGATCGGTATGGTCCTCGTGACCCACGGCCGCCTGGCCGAGGAGTTCATACTGGCCCTCCAGCACGTGGTGGGGGAACAGGCACAAGTGCGCGCGGTCTGCATCGGGCCGGAAGATGACATGGAACAGCGGCGGGAAGACATCCTGGCCAAGGTCGCGGAATGCGACACCGGCGACGGGGTGGTGGTCCTGACCGATATGTTCGGTGGCACGCCGTCCAACCTGGCCATCAGCACCATGGATCGCGCCAAGGTCGAGGTCATCGCCGGCGTCAACCTGCCCCTGTTGATCAAGCTGGCCTCGGTGCGCAAGACCGAGTCGCTGGAAAGCGCGGTCCAGGCCGCGCGCGAGGCGGGGCGCAAGTACATCAACGTCGCCTCCTCCCTGCTGGCGGACAACTGAGCCATGACCGGCGGGGGGGATGGGAACGCGGGCGACTTTGGCCCGGCGCGCACGGCGCTGATCCAGAACCGGCGCGGCCTGCACGCCCGGGCGGCGGCCAAGTTCGTGAAACTGGCGGCGGAATTCGACGCCGAGGTGGAGGTGGAGCGCGGCGACACCCAGGTGAACGGCCAGTCCATCATGGGCCTCATGATGCTGGCGGCCGCCATCGGCACTTCCATCACCTTGCGCGCCCGGGGGCCGCAGGGGGAACAGGCGCTGGATGCCCTGGTCGCCCTGGTGGACCGCAAGTTCGATGAGGACTGACCGGCAAATGGCCGACCGCGCATCCGGCCGGGGCCGTGGGACCAAGGCGGGCGTGGACCGCCTGCTGCGCGGCGTGGGCGTCTCCTCTGGCATCGCCATCGGGCCGGCGCACGTCGTCGACGCCGGCGCCCTGCTGGCGCCCGAGTACACCATTCCCGAGGACGGGCTGGAGGCGGAGGTTCAGCGGTTCGCCACCGCCGCCGACAAGGCGCGGCGCCAGGTCCGCAAGCTGAAGACCAAGTCGTCGGCCCTGCCGGACAGCGCCGCGGAGGAAATCGGCATCCTGCTGGATGCCCATTTCGCCATGCTGTCGGGCTCCCGCCTCATGCGCGGGGTGGAAAAGCGCATCCGCCAGGACAAGCTGAACGCCGAGGCGGCGGTGCAGGCGGAAATCACCAGCATCGCGCAGAGCTTCGCCGACATGGAGGACGCCTACCTGGCGGCCCGCGTCGCCGATGTGCGTGAGGTGGGCCAGCGCCTGCTGCGCAACCTGATGCAGCACAAGTACCAGGCCTTTTCCTTCCTGCCCGAGGGCTGCATCGTCCTGGCGGAGGATTTGAGCCCCGCCGACACGGCCCTGATGGACCCGCGCCGCATCGGCGGTTTCGCCACCATGCTGGGCGGGCCGGAAGGGCACACCGCCATCATGGCGCGGTCCCTGGGCCTGCCGGCGGTGCTGGGCACGCTGGGCCTGCTGCAGGGGGTGCAGAACGGCGACACGGTGGTGGTGGACGGCATCGCCGGCCAGGTCTGCGTCAACCCCAGCCCGGACGTGCTGGACGGCTATCGCCGCCGCCGGGCCGAGTTGCTGGCGGAGCGGGCGCAGCTGAAAACCCTGCGCAAGCTGCCGGCCATCACCCGCGACGGCACCGCCGTCACCCTGAACGCCAACCTGGAACTGCCGCGGGAACTGGACGGCGCGCTGGAGGTCGGCGCGTCCGGTGTGGGCCTGCTGCGTACCGAATTCCTGTTCATGAACCGCGAGGATCTGCCGGACGAGGATGAACAGACGGAGATCCTGACCCGCATCGTCGCCAGCATGGACGGCAAGCCGGTGACGGCCCGCACCCTGGACATCGGCGGGGAGAAGATCGCCACGGCGTTGCGCGGGTATTTCAGCGAGCCCACCAACCCCGCCCTGGGCCTGCGCGCCATCCGCCTGTCCTTGAAGGAGCCCAAGCTGCTGGAAACCCAGTTGGCTGCCATGCTGCGCGCCGGGGCCCACGGCAATCTGCGCATCCTGCTGCCCATGATCAGCTCGGTGGCGGAGGTGCGGCGCGTGCGCGAGATCATGGCCACGGTGGTGCGCCGCCTGCGCCGCCGGGGGGTGAAGATCGCTCACCCCCTGCCCAAGCTGGGCATCATGATCGAAATCCCGGGCGCCGCCCTGTCGGCCGACGGCCTGGCGCCCTTCTGCGACTTCTTCGCCATCGGCACCAACGACCTGATCCAGTACACGCTGGCCATCGACCGGGGCGATGAACAGGTGGCCGACCTCTACGACCCGCTGCATCCCGCCGTGTTGCGCCTGGTGCAGTTCACGACCGAGGCGGCGTTGCGCGCCCGCATCCCCGTGTCCATCTGCGGCGAGATGGCGGGCGACCCGCGCTACACCGCCCTGCTGCTGGGCCTGGGCATCCGGGAGCTGTCCATGGCGCCCAACAACCTGCCGGTGGTGAAGCGCCGCCTGCGCGGCCTGGACCTGGTCGAGGCCACGCGCCGCGCCCGCACCATCATGGACCAGACCGACCAGGGCCGCATCGCGGCGCTGCTGGACGATTTCAACGACGCCGCGGCGTAAAGTTCCCTCAATCGCCGGGCGCCGCCGTCCGGCGGCTTGGCTTCCTCGCTTTCCAGTCCGCTTCGCTGCCCAGAAAGCTCCGGCGGATGCGGTCGCATCCTAAGACACGAGACTTTGTCGGGCGCCGCTGATTAGCTTGACGGGATTCGGGCGTTTCAGCACCCTCGGGCGTGCCAGCACTGCTGGCATTGCCTGGGAGGACCCCTGATGCCCACCGCCCTGACCGTCCGTGGCCTGGATGAGGATTTGGTGCGCCGCCTGAAGCTGCGTGCCGCCCGCCATGGCCGCTCCATGGAAGCCGAGTGCCGCGACATCCTGCGCCAGGCCTTGGCCAACGAGCCGCAGGATTTCCGCGCCCTGGCGTCCTCGCTGCGCCAATCCCTGGCCGACCGCGCCCACCGTCCCGCCGGCGAGGTCATGGCCGGCGTGCGGGCGGAGACCTGGGCGGCCCTGCCCGGAACCGCGCCGGAGGGCGGGGGCGCATGAGCCTGCAATTCGTCATCGACGCCTCCGTCGCCCTGCAATGGGTGGTGCCGGAGGCGACCAGCCCGGTGGCCGACCGCTTGTTGGGTCATCGCCTGCTGGCGCCCGACGTGCTGATGGGCGACCTGGCCCAGGTGCTGGGCGCCAAGGTGGCCCTGGGCGACCTGACGGCGGTGGAGGCCGCGACCGCCGCCATGGCGCTGCAAGGTGCGGAGGTGGAACTGATGCCCTCCCGCCCCTTGCTGGCCGATGCCGTGCGCCTGGCGGCCCAATTGTCCCACCCGGCGCAGGATTGCCTGTACCTGGCGCTGGCCCAGGGGATGCAACTGGTCTACGTCACCGCCAACCCGGCCCTGGTGCGTGCGGTGCGCGGCCCCCATGGCGGGCGCCTGGCGGGACGCGTCGTGCTGGTGCACGAGGTGGAGCGCTTCCTGCGCTGAGCGGCGACTCGCAAACGGATAGCTTGCCAACAAATGCACACATAAAGATGTCTTTATGCTTGCTGGTCGGCGGGCGCGCTGGTACATCCAGGCCATCATCCAGCCTGGGAAGGCTGGGGCGTCGGCGCGTCTTGCCGCCCCCATTGCCCCCACGGCGCCAAAGGAGCATCGCCCCATGACCGCCTTCACCGACTACAAAGTCCAGGACATCGGCCTCGCCGGCTGGGGTCGCAAGGAAATCACCATCGCCGAGACGGAGATGCCGGGCCTGATGGCCCTGCGCTCGGAATACGCCGGCAAGAAGCCGCTGGCTGGCGCCCGCATCGTCGGCTGCCTGCACATGACCATCCAGACCGCCGTGCTGATCGAGACGCTGGTGGACCTGGGCGCCACGGTGCGCTGGTCCTCGTGCAACATCTTCTCGACCCAGGACCACGCCGCCGCCGCCATCGCCGCCGCCAACATCCCGGTCTTCGCCTGGAAGGGCGAGACGGAGGAGGAGTTCTGGTGGTGCATCGAGCAGACGCTGCGCGGGCCGGATGGCTGGACCCCCAACATGATCCTGGACGATGGCGGCGACGTCACCCAGATCCTGCACGACAAGTATCCCGAGATGCTGGCCGACATCCGCGGCCTGTCGGAAGAGACCACCACCGGCGTGCATCGCCTGTATGAGATGATGAAGAAGGGCACGCTGAAGGTTCCGGCCATCAACGTGAACGACAGCGTCACCAAGTCCAAGTTCGACAACCTGTACGGCTGCCGCGAAAGCCTGGTGGACGGCATCAAGCGCGCCACCGACGTCATGGTCGCCGGCAAGGTCGCTGTGGTCTGCGGCTATGGCGACGTGGGCAAGGGCTCCGCCGCCTCGCTGCGCAGCCAGGGCGCCCGCGTCATGGTGACCGAGATCGACCCCATCAACGCCCTGCAGGCCGCCATGGAAGGCTACCAGGTCGTGACCATGGAACAGGCCGCCCCCCAGGGCGACATCTTCGTCACCGCCACCGGCAACGTCGACGTCATCACGCTGGACCACATGCGTGAGATGAAGGACCGGGCCATCGTCTGCAACATCGGCCACTTCGACAGCGAAATCCAGATCGACAGCCTGCGCAACTACGTGTGGGAAGAGGTGAAGCCGCAGGTGGACGAGGTGGTGTTCCCCGACGGCAAGCGCCTGATCGTCCTGGCCAAGGGCCGCCTGGTGAACCTGGGCTGCGCCACCGGCCACCCCAGCTTCGTCATGTCCGCCAGCTTCACCAACCAGGTGCTGGCCCAGATCGAGCTGTGGAACAACGCCGACAAGTACGAGAACAAGGTCTACGTGCTGCCCAAGCACCTGGACGAGAAGGTGGCCCGCCTGCACCTGGCCAAGATCGGCGCCAACCTGACGACCCTGACCGACAAGCAGGCGGAATACATCGCCGTCAGCCCGCAGGGCCCGTTCAAGCCCGACCACTACCGTTATTGATCGACCGCGCCCACCCTGGCGGCCTTGGCCGCCAGGGACCGGAGGCGATATCGCGAAGGCCGGGCCCTGTGCCCGGCCTTTCCTTTGGACGGCCGTCCTTCGCCCGCCCGGCGGGGCCGGGAGCGCTGTCCGGGACCGCTGTAAAGTAGCCTTCCGTTCGCTTGGCACCCACACCGTCATTAACTAAGATCCGGGCGTCATGCCGAGAAACGCCACCGCCCTGCCTCTAGCGCTGACCGCCGCGGCCTTGGCCGCGCCCGGTTTTCCCTGCCTGCGCCTGGTGTTTCCCGACGCGCCGCTGCCCCTGGTGGTGGCGGGCTCGGTGGCCAGCCTGGTGGCGGCGGGGGTTTGCCTGGCCCGGTTGGCCGGCCAGCGCCACGCCGCCACCACGCAGGCGGCGCGGGCGGAGGCGTTGCTGTCAGGCTGCGCGGATGAATGGGTGGCCTGGCGGCACGGTCGGGTCATCGGCGCCAGCGCCAGCGCCGGCGCCTGGCTGGGCGTCCCCGATCCCCGACCCGGCGGCCGCATGGATGAGATCGCCCAGGCCTTCGACGCGGCGGAGGATGCGGCGCTGCGCCGGGCCCTGCGCGACCTGGATGACGAGGGCGTGCCGTTTTCCCTGCAGATGTCCTGTCACCAGGGGCGGCGCACCCTGATGCTGATCGGTCGCCCGGGGACGTCCCCGGTGCCGCTGGGGGACGATGGCGACCCATCGGGCCGGATCAGCGTGCTCTGGCTGCGCGATGTGACGGCCACCGCCGCCGACGCCGCGCAGGCGGATCAGCGCCGCCAGGTGGCGGAGGACGCGGCGGCGCGCCTGCGCGCGGCGTTGGAACTGCTGCCCTTCCCCCTGTGGACGCGTCGGTCCGATGGTTCCCTGCTCTGGTGCAACCAGGCCTATGGCACGGCGGTCGGCCTGTCCCCCGCCGCCGTGGTGGAACAGGGGGTAGAGCTGGTCACCGACCCCGGCGCCGGCCGGGCGCTGGCCGCCCGCGCGCTGGCGGAGGGCCAGGGCGCGTCCGAAACCCGCCATGTCGTCGTCGCCGGCCAGCGCCAACTGCTGCGCCTCGTGGAGACGCCGCTGGCGGCCCCGCTGGCCACGCCGCTGGAGGGTGGGGCCGCCCTCATGGGCCATGCCCTGGACCTGACCCGGGAACAGGAGCTGTCGTCGGAACTGGAGCGCCACATCGCCGCCCATGGCGATGTGCTGGAGCACCTGGGCTCCGCCATCGCCATCTACGGCGCCGACACCAAGCTGAAGTTCCACAACCGCTCCTACGCGCGGCTATGGGGCCTGGATGAGCCCTGGCTGGCCACCGAACCCACCTATGGCGAGGTGCTGGAGGACCTGCGCAGCCGCCGCCGCCTGCAGGAGGAGGTGGACTTCCCCCGGTGGAAGCGGGGCCAGATGGCCCTGTTCACCAACCTGACGGAACCGCGCGAGGACATGGTCCATCTTCCGGACGGCACGACCCTGCGCACCATCGCCGTGCCCCACCCCTTCGGCGGCCTGATGTTCGTGCTGGAGGACGTGACCAACGCCCTGGCGCTGGAATCGTCCTACAACACCCTGATGGCGGTGCAGCAGGAGACGCTGGACAACCTGGCGGAAGGCGTCGCCGTGTTCGGCGGCGACGGCCGGCTGAAGCTGTGGAACCCCTCCTTCGCCCGCATCTGGGGGCTGAAGGGATCGGACCTGAACGGCGAGCCGCACATCACCCAGGTGATCGACAAGCTGCAGCCACTGCTGGACCACGATGGCGACTGGCCGGCGCGGCGCCGCGCCATGATCGCCGACCTGCTGGAACGGTCCAGCTATGCCGGCCGGCTGGAACGCACCGACCGATCCATCGTCGACGTGTCCAACGTGCCGCTGCCCGACGGCGCCGTGCTGATCAGCGTGCTGGACATCACCGACAGCGTGCGCGTGGAAGAGGCCCTGCGCGCCAGCAACGAGGCGCTGGCGACGGCCGACCGGCTGAAGTCGGAATTCATCGCCAACGTTTCCTACCAGCTGCGCACGCCCCTGAACGCCATCATGGGCTTCGCCGAGATCCTGAATAACCAGTATTTCGGCGCGCTCAACGAACGCCAGGCCGATTACACCAAGGGCGTGCTGGAGGCCAGCCGCCGCCTGCTGGCGCTGATCAACGACATCCTGGACCTCGCGACCATCGAGGCCGGATTCATGACCCTGGACCGCTCGCCGGTCGATGTCGGCCAGTTGCTGGAGGCGGTGTCGAGCCTGACGCTGGACTGGGCGCGCAAGCAGGACGTCACCCTGCTGGTGCAGGTGCCGTACGACATCGGCACCCTCGATGCCGACGAGCGCCGCCTGAAGCAGGCGCTGTACAACCTGGTCAGCAACGCCGTGAAGTTCACGCCGCCGGGCGGCCAAGTCACCCTGTCGGCCAAGCGCCAGATGGGGGAGGGCGGGCCGGAGATGGTGCTGTCGGTCAGCGACACCGGCATCGGCATCCCCGCCGCCGACCGCCAGCGCGTGTTCAACAAGTTCGAGCGCGGCGACGTGCAGAACCACCCCGCCGGTGCCGGCCTGGGCCTGTCACTGGTGAAAAGCTTCGTCGAGCTGCACGGCGGCCGGGTGGAGATCAGCGACAGCGACCACGGCACGCTGATCCAGTGCCACCTGCCATTACGGCATTCTGCCGTAATGGCGGTGTAAAGTGATGTTCCTCAGGCGCCGGAAGGCCCATCCGGGCCTTTGGCTATCCTCGGTTTTCAGTCCGCTGCCGCTCCCCGAAAATCTGCGGCGGACGTGGTCGCGTCCTAAAGCCTGGCCCAGAAGGGCCAGGCTTGTGGGGCTTTAAGACGCGATTTTCTGCAATTACGCGCTGGTATCCACCTTGCCGGTGTTGGTGCCGGCCTTGGCGACGCAGACCATGGCCTCGCGCAGCAGGCGGCCCTGGATGGTGTAGCCGGGCTGCAGGATGGTGACCACGGTGCCGGCGGGCTTGTCCGTGCCGTCGACCTCGGCCACCACCTGGTGGAAGTTGGGGTCGAAGGGCTGGCCCATGGGCTCCAGCTTCACGATGCCGGCGCGGTCGAAGGCGGCGATCAGTTGGCGCTCGGTCGCCTCCACGCCGGTCAGCAGGGTGTTGACCTGCTCGTTGCCGGCGCGGGTCTCGGCCGGGACGGCGTCGATGGCGCGGCGCAGATTGTCGGCCACGGCCAGCAGTTCCTTGGCGAAGCCGGACACGGCGTACTTGGCGGTGTCCTCACGCTCCTTCTGGGCGCGGCGGCGGGTGTTCTCCGCCTCGGCCATGCTGCGCAGCAGCTGGTCCTTCAGGGACGCGACTTCGGCTTCCAGCGCGGCGACGGCGTCCGAGGAGGCCGGCGCTTGCTGCTGCGGGGCGGCGTCGGTTTCGGGGGCGGTGGTCGTCTCGTTGCTATCGGTCATCTTAGCGGCAGTCTCTACAAGGGTGCGGAACAACGGCGGCTCACCACCGCCGGGACGGGCAGAAGATAGGCATCCCGCGCGCGTCGCGCCAGAGGCGATGCGGGGGAAGGGGCAGGAATAAAGCGGGGGTGGGGTGAAATGTTGGGCCGACGGGCGAACAACTCACCCGATCATGCGGCTGATGACCTTGGCGGTGTAGTCGACCATGGGGATGATGCGGGCGTAATTGATGCGGGTGGGCCCGATGACGCCGATGGCGCCCACGATCTGGTCCTTGCCGTTGGTGTAGGGGGAGACGATCAGGGAACAGCCGGCATGGCTGAACAGGTTGTTCTCCGCGCCGATGAAGATCTGCACCCCCTCCGCCTGGCCGGTCGCCTCCAGCAGCCGCATCATGGCGTCGCGGGTCTCCAGCGCCTCGAACAGGCTGCGGATGCGTTCCAGGTCCGACAGGGCGCTGACGTCGTCCAGCAGCTTGGCCTGGCCGCGCACGATCAGCACGCCGCTGCTGCGGCTGCCGGCCCAGGTGGCCATGCCCGTGTCCACCACCCGGCGGGTCAACTCGTCCAGTTGGGTGCGCTGCTCCTCCGCCTCGGCCTGCAGCCGGGTGCGGGCCTCCGCCAGGGTGCGGCCCACCACCCGGGCGTTCAGATAGTTGCTGGCCATCTGCAGGACGGAGGAGGGGATACCCATGGGCACCTCCACCACCCGGTTCTCCACCAGGCCGTCCTCCGTCACCAGCACGACCAGGGCGCGGCCGGGCTGCAGGTTCACGAACTCGATATGTTTCAGCGGCCGGTCGGTCTTGGGCGCCATGACCAGCCCGGCGCAGGACGACAGGCCCGACAGCATGGTCGTCGCCTCCTCCAGCGCCTCGGGCAGGGAGCGGCCGGAGGCGGCGCACTGGGCGTCGATGCTCTCCCGCTCATCATCCGACAGGTCGCCCACCTCCAGCAGGCCGTTGACGAACAGGCGCAGGCCCACGTCGGTGGGCACCCGCCCGGCGGAGGTGTGCGGCGCCTTCAGCAGGCCCAGTTCCTCCAGATCCGCCATGACGTTGCGGATGGTGGCCGGCGACAGCGCGATGCCCAGGCGGCGCGACAGCGTGCGGCTGCCCACCGGTTCCCCGGTTTCGACATAGGCTTCCACGATCTGGCGGAAGATGTCGCGGGACCGCTGGTTCAGCTCGGTGATCATGCCTGGGGGCGGGGCCGTGTGGATGGGGGGATGGATGGGGAGGATGTCCTTAAATCTAATGAGGGACGGCGGTGTTATCAATCGTCGCCGGGCCACTGCCCGGGGGAATCGCCGGCCCGCCCCGCCATATCCGGGGTGGACAGGGCGATGGTTCCGTCGCTAGGTAGGGCCTCGCAAACACCCTATGACAGCTACGGGACCGCCCCGCCATGACCCGCCCCTCCGGCCGCGCCGCCGACCAGCTCCGCGCCGTCTCGCTTGAGACCGGCTTCGCCAAGTACGCCGAAGGCTCCTGCCTCGTGCGCTTCGGCGACACCCACGTGCTGTGCACGGCCAGTGTCGAGGAAAAGGTGCCGCCCTTCCTGCGCGGCCAGGGCCTGGGCTGGGTGACGGCGGAATATGGCATGCTGCCCCGCGCCACCCACAGCCGCACCGACCGTGAGGCCGCCAAGGGCAAGCAGTCCGGTCGCACCCAGGAAATCCAGCGCCTGATCGGCCGCGCGCTGCGCGCCATCACCGACCGCAAGGCCATGGGCGAAATCCAGGTGAAGATCGACTGCGACGTGCTGCAGGCCGACGGCGGCACCCGCACCGCCGCCATCACCGGCAGCTATGTCGCCCTGCACCAGGCCTTCACCCACCTGATGCGCATCGGCGTATGCAAGCAAATCCCCCTGATCGACAGCGTGGCCGCCATCTCCTGCGGCATCTACAACGGCCAGCCCGTGCTGGACCTGGACTATGCCGAGGACAGCAACGCCCAGGCCGACGCCAACTTCGTCCTGACGGGGGCCGGCGGCATCGTGGAAATTCAGGGCACGGCCGAGGAACGCCCCTTTGACGAGGCCCAGTTCAACGAGCTGCTGCGCCTGGCCCGCCACGGCATCGGCCAACTGACCGCCCTGCAGAAAACGGCCCTGGGTCTCTGATCACCACGGCACCATATCAGGCGGTAGGTAAGAGGGGGCTTGGAGCCCCAAGCCCCTTAGGCCCCGACTGGGGCCGCCGCAGATTTCCGGGGAGCGTCAGCGGACTGGAAATCGAGGATAGCCAAGGGGCGGATGCCCCGCCGGCGTTTGAGGCGAACGAATGACAAACCCCAGACAATTCACCGGCGACACCCTGATCATCGCCACCCACAACAAGGGCAAGGTGAAGGAAATCGCGGCCCTGTTGGGCGACCATGTCGCCCACTTCCCCACGGCGGGGGAGCTGGGCCTGCCGGAGCCGGAGGAGACCGGCCTGACCTTCCGCGAGAACGCGGAGCTGAAGGCCCTGGCGGCGGCCAAGGCGGCGGGCAAGCCGGCGCTGGCGGACGACAGCGGCATGGCGGTCAAGGCCTTGGACGGGGCGCCCGGCATCTACTCCGCCCGCTGGGCCGGGCCGGAGAAGGACTTCGCCGCCGCCATGGCCCGGGTGGAGCGTGAGCTGCCGCCCGGCGCGCCGCGCGACGCCAGCTTCATCTGCGCCCTCACCATCGCCTGGCCGGATGGGCATGTGGAGACGGTGCAGGGCGAGGTGCACGGCCAGTTGGTCAACCCGCCGCGCGGCGACCGGGGCTTCGGCTATGATCCCATCTTCGTCCAGGACGGCCACACCGTGACCTATGGCGAGATGGAACCGCACGAGAAGCACGCCATCAGCCATCGGGCCCAGGCCTTCCGCCAGTTGGTGGAGCGATGCTTCCGGTGATCCCTCCCGAAGCCAAAACCGACGCTGGGGCCGGCACGGTTCCCGGCGGCTTCGGCCTCTACGTGCATTGGCCGTTCTGCCTGGCCAAGTGCCCCTATTGCGACTTCAACAGCCATGTCCGCGAGGGCGTGGACCAGGCCCGCTGGCGCGCCGCCCTGGTGCGGGAGCTGGACCACGCCGCCGACCGCATCGCGCGGGTGCATCCGGGCCGCCGGCTGACCAGCGTGTTCTTCGGTGGCGGCACGCCCTCCCTCATGCCGCCGGAAACGGTGGCCGCCATCCTGGAACGGGCCGACCACCACTGGGGCATCGTTCCGGATGTGGAAGTAACGCTGGAGGCCAACCCGACCTCGTCCGAGGCGGCGCGCTTCGCCGGCTTCCGCGCCGCCGGTGTCAACCGCCTGTCCATGGGCATCCAGGCGCTGAACGATGCTGACCTCAAGGCGCTGGGCCGCAAGCATTCGGCGGCGGAGGCGCAGGCCGCCATCGCCATGGCCAAGGGCGTCTTTGATCGTTTCAGTTTCGATCTGATCTATGCGCGCCCCGGCCAGACGGTGGCGGCGTGGCAGGATGAGCTGTCCCGGGCGCTGGACATGGCCGTGGGCCATCTGTCGCTGTACCAGTTGACCATCGAGGAAGGCACCCAGTTCCACACCCTGCACCAGCGCGGCGACCTGGTGGTGCCGGATGAGGATCTGGCGGGCGACCTCTATGAGGCGACGCAGGTCCTGCTGAACCAGGCCGGCATGCCGGCCTATGAGGTGTCCAACCACGCCCGTCCTGGGCAGGAAAGCCGGCACAACCTGGTCTATTGGCGCTATGGCGACTATGTCGGCATCGGTCCCGGCGCCCACGGCCGCCTGACCCTGGAAGGCCAAAAGATCGCCACCCGCACCCACCGCGCGCCCGAAATCTGGTTGCAGCGGGTGGAGGAGGGCGGCACCGGCGCCCATGCCGACGAGGCGGTGACGCCGGAGCAGCGCGGTCGCGAGGCCCTGATGATGGGCCTGCGCCTGGCCGAGGGCGTCAGCCTGGCGCGCCTCTCGGACGAGGCCGGCGGCATCAACCCCATGGACATGGAGGCGGTGGACCGCCTATCCCGCCACGGCCTGCTGACCCTGGACGGCGACCGCCTGACCGCCACGGCGGATGGCCGCCAGCGGCTGAACGGCGTGCTGGCCGCGTTGCTGGGGTAGGCTCCCCCTGCGTCATTCCGCGCTATCCGCCGAGCTTGAGGGAGTCGTTGGCTGATGCCATGTTTGGCTGTGCCGGACCCTTTGAATCAGGCCATCCCCCCATGCCCGCGCCGTTCCGCCTGCCTGCCGCCCCCCTGCGCCGGATCCTTTGCTGTGCCCTGATCATGGCGTCGGCGTTCACCCTGAAACCCGCCGCGGCGGCTGGTATCCCCTTCGTCGGTTGCCCCGCCGATGGCCAGATGGGCCCGCAGGCCGCCCCCAAGAGGGGCACTGTTCCATCCTTGCCCCCCGCGCTCGCCGCCAAGGCGGCGGGGCGTTTGGCCTATTATGCGGCAGCGGAGGAGGCCGGCGGCATCGGCAGCTTCGCGCCCAAGGGCTGGCACTGCCTTGCTCTCTACGGCTCTAACGGCTTGCAACTGCTGGTGACGGCCAACCCCCTTGTCAGCCCCGACCTGATCAAGGCAGCCCAGCATATCGAGGGCCCGGCCCTGCAACTGGCCTGGCTGGACGGTGACACGTCCGGCCGCTTCGAGGTCGCCAAGGTTGCCGCCCGCCTGTTTCCCGTCGCCAAGGATTACGTCCAGGGCGTGATCGACGAAGGGTTGGCGGACAAGTCGGACTTCATCTGGGGGCCCTATCCGACGGACACCGTGGTGCGCCACAGCCCCACCTCGGTGGATTTCGTGACGCCGGTCGGACAAAAGGGCAGCGGCACAAACAGCCATCTCAGCCCAGGGCCCCTGCCCATCATCGGCAGCGCCGTGCTGTTTCCGGATCAGGATATGGCGTTGCACCAGTTGGTGGTGCGCCTGCCGCCCGAGATAGCGGACCTGGGCCCCGTCATCCAGGCGGCGTTCCGGCCGGAGTAGCGAAGCGCCTTCTGGAACTATGACCATCATGGTCATTTTTCTTGAGGCACCATGCCCCCGGCGTCATAATAGATACTGGATTGGCTGGAGGCGCTTCATGAGCACCCAGGTTTCAGTGGCCCAGGCCAAGGCGGAATTCGCGGCGCTGGTGTCCCGTGCCGAGGCGGGGGAGGAGATCATCGTCACCCGAAACGGCAAGCCGGTGGTTCGGCTGTCGGCGTTGCCGACGGCGCCGGTGAGCTATGGTGATTTGGCCGGCCTGCGGATCGGGGACGACCTCTCCTTGCCCGATGATGCCGTTGACGACTTCCTGGCGCGCTGATGGCCAGGGCGCTGCTGCTCGATACCCACATCCTCCTGTGGATGCGCGCCGACCCCGCCCGGTTGACGGAGCGGGAGCGGGGGGTGGTCGACAGGGCACCGCGCCGGCTGGTCAGTGCCGTCAGCTTCTGGGAAATCGCCCTGCTGGTCAGCTTGGGCCGGATTGCCGACGATTCTCGGCTGTTCACTTTGCCGGACGGCATTGTCCTGTTGCCGGTATCGCCGGCCCATTGCCGGGAATTGGTGGATTTGCCGCCCCTGCACCGGGACCCCTTCGACCGCATGCTCATCGCCCAGGCCCGGGTGGAGGGGCTGTCGCTGCTGACGCGGGATGCGAAGATCATCGGCTATGGCCCGGCCGGCGCCAGCCTGGCTTAGCCAGTAGGAAGGGTGGCCAGCACCGCCTCCGTCGTCGCCACGCTGGCGTACTCGCCCTCCATGTTGGCCAGCGACAGGGCGTGCACGTCCTCGGCACTCCATACGTGGCCCCGGCCGTCGCGCTTGGCGAAGGTGTAGGTGGCGTCGCTGACGACTGTGGTGGCGTAGCCCAGGTTGCCGGCCATGCGCACCGTGGCCTCCACCGAGTTGTTGGTGATGACCCCGGCCACCACCAGGGCGGTGATGCCCCGCCCGCGCAACAGGTCGTCCAACCCGGTGCCGATGAAGGCGCTGTTGCTGCGCTTGGCCACCACGGTCTCGCCGGCCGCCGGCATCGCCTCGTCCTTGAAGGCATGGCCGGGCGCGCCAGGACGGTAGGTGGAATGGGGTTCCACCGAATCATGCCGCACATGGATGACCGGCTGCCCCGCCGCGCGCCAAGCGGCCAGCAGCCGGGCCACGTTGGCCTCCGCCTCCGGGTTGTTGCGCGGCCCTTCCGCCGCCCAGCGCGGATCGTCGATGGCGCGCTGCAGGTCGATGAGCAGCAGGGCGGGCGTGGTCATTGTCAAAAATAAATGCCTTTCTATTCACTCTCAGCTAAATAGGCGTGGTGGTGTTCCCCGATTTCTATAGACAAGCCGAACTCGGCTTATCCACTCAGAAAGTGGCTGCTTCCAGCAATCAAGTTCTAGATTTGGCGGATTTTGTGAGAGATCGAATTCCGGCATTGAAATTCCGAGAGCTCCTCTGTCGAGAATTCCATCGGCCAGCACACCTTTTTCTCGCCATAAGAGAATAGGTAAACCCTGTTGGAATGCCATCGCTGGTTCGATTTGGCAATAAGAGCTCGTTAACCAGCAACCATCCCTGGTAATTTCAAAAGAATCCGGAATATTTGGTGACGGTTTGTCTTGTCCTTTTTCTATGTATGTCCGTCTGAGAGCAATCGTAATTAAGCCGCAGCAGCCATACATAAGGCGGCGTATGCCCTCTAATGGCGCGTCCATATCATAATCTGTGCGACCCAAGGTGCGGGGTTCTAAATCATTTTCTCTTAGCTTTCTCTCTATTGAACTGAGAAAGTTTTCTTGATTTACCAAAAACGGTTTTGGACAACTGAAAAAGACAGGATATTTCATAGCTTTTCTCGGAAAAGGGTTGATCGCAATGCCCTACCGTAACGTCATCCGGCGGTAACTCAGCGCCTCGGCGATGTGGACGCGGCGCACGGTGTCGCTGCCTTCCATATCGGCCAGGGTGCGGGCGACGCGCAGGACGCGGTGATAGCCGCGGGCGGACAGGCGCAGGCGCTCGGCGGCCTCGGTCAGCAGGGCGCGGCCGGGGGCCTCGGGGGCGGCCACCTTTTCCAGCAGCTCGCCGTCCGCCTCGGCATTGGTGCGGATGGTGGGGTGGCCGGGCTTCGTGAGGGCAGCGTAACGCGTCGCCTGGATAGCACGGGCCCGGGCGACGCGGGCGGCGACGATGGCGCTGGTCTCGCGCGGCGGGGGCAGCGACAGGTCCGACGCCTTCACCGCCGGCACGTCGACATGCAGGTCGATGCGGTCGAACAGCGGGCCGGAAATCTTGGACTGGTAGTCGGCGGCGCATTTGGGCGCGCGGCCGCAGGCCTGGGCCGGGTCGTCCAGGTGGCCGCAGCGGCAGGGGTTCATGGCCGCGACCAATTGCACCCGCGCCGGGTAGGTGACATGGCCGTTGGCCCGCGCCACCGTGGCCCGCCCTGTCTCCAAGGGCTGGCGCAGGGCCTCCAGCGTGGGGCGCGCGAATTCCGGCAACTCATCCAGGAACAGGACGCCCTGGTGGGCCAGGCTGATCTCCCCCGGCTTGGCACGCACGCCGCCGCCCACCAGGGCCGGCAGGCTGGCGCTGTGGTGCGGGTCCCGGAAGGGGCGACGGCGCATCAGCCGCCCGCCGTCCAGCTTGCCGGCCACGGAATGGATCATGGACAGGTCCAGCGCCTCCGCGGGTTCCAGGGGCGGCAGCAGGCCCGGCAGACGGGCGGCCAGCATGGACTTGCCCGACCCCGGCGGTCCCACCATCAGCAGGTTGTGGGCGCCGCTGGCCGCGACCTCCAGCGCGCGCTTCGCCGTCTCCTGCCCCTTGATATCGGCGAGATCGGGCAGGGCGCCGGGATCATCCTCCTCCATCTTGGGCTGGGGGCGGGACAGCACCTGGGTGCCCTTGAAGTGGTTGATCAGCTCCAGCAGGGTGCGGGGGGCCAGCACCTCCAGCTCCCCGGCCCAGGCGGCCTCCCCGCCACAGGCCGCCGGGCAGATCAGGCCCCGGTCGGTGGCGACCGCGTGGATGGCGGCGGGCAGGGTGCCGGCCACGGCCGTCAGGGCGCCGTCCAGCGCCAGTTCGCCCAGGGCGCAGAAGCCCTTGATATCCTCATCCGGCAGGATGCCCATGACGGTCAGCAGGGCGATGGCGATGGGCAGGTCATAGTGGCTGCCCTCCTTCTGCACGTCGGCCGGCGCCAGGTTCACGGTGATGCGCTTGGGCGGCAGGGCCAGGCCCAGGGCATGCAGGGCGGCCCGCACCCGCTCCCGGCTTTCGGCCACCGCCTTGTCCGGCAGGCCCACCACGGTGAAGGCCACCTGCCCGCCCGACATCTGCACCTGGACGTCGATGTCCAGGACGTCCACCCCCTGGAAGGCCACCGTCGAAACCCGCGCTACCACCGGCCCCACCCCATCCCGCTGCTGCACGCCATGCATGCACGTGGGGGTAGTGTAGGCGGACGCGGCCCCCGGCGCCAGCGATGGCGGGAACCGGGGTGCGACATTCGGGCGCCCGGGGTGCGACATCGCGGTGCCTGCAACCTTGCGACGGAAAACCATATCGCTTGTGTCTCTATTGGTTAAACAGGGACGGCTTCTATGCGCAAACTGGGTGTGATGGCCGGGGCCGCTGCGGCGGCGATGGCGATGGTGTCGGGGGCCGCGTCGGCGCAAGTGGGGGCGTCGTGGGGCGGCCTGTACGTGCAGGGCTTCATCGGCGACGCCGCCGGCCAGGCGCGGCAAGACCTGACCAACGGCCGCACCACCGGCGATCATTCGGAAAACCAGGTCTCCGGCGGCGCCGGCCTGGGCTATGGCCTGCAGGCCGGCCGCCTGCTGGTGGGGGTGGAGGGCGACATCGCCAGCGGCAGCGGCGACATCACCGCCCATGGGCCCTCGCCCGACTACAACTACACCACCCACAATGGCTGGCTGGCCACGGGCGTGGTTCGGGCCGGCTATGATTTGGGATTGGGCTTCCTGCCCTACGCCCTGGGCGGGGTGGCGGCGGGCGACGTGCGCCTGCACACCTACCGCACCGATGGGCCGGGATCGTCGATCGACTTCAGCCACACCCAGGTGGGCTGGACCCTGGGCGCCGGGGCGGAGGTGCCGCTGCCCCTGGATGCCTTCCGCCTGAAGGTGGAATACCGCTATGTCGACCTGGACAAGGCCGACGGGACCGGCAGCCAGGGCAATGCCGTCAGCGGCACCCTGCGCCAGAACCTGGTGCGGCTGGCCCTAGCCTTCCGGATCTGAGGCGAGGGGGGCGGCCTGTAGGCGACATCACAGAGGCCGGCCGCCCCCGTTGCTATCCTGCGGCGCATTACAGCTCACGGATACAATTCCTAGCGCATGCCGCTGAGGGGAGAGAGGATGAGGGGAGAGGACAGGATGGGAATGGGGGGTAAGCCGTCGAAGGCGGGCGTCGCGTGCCGCGCCACGGTCGTCTGGGCCGCCATTGGGACCGCCCTCTGGGCCTGTGGTGCCGCGCAAGCGCAGGATTTCATGCCGCCGCAGTCCACCGGGGATGTCTACATCCAGGGCTTCATCGGTGGTGCCCTGGTCCAGCAGCGCCAGGGCTATTATCGGAATTCAGACGGCCAGGACGACGTCGGCCGCTCCGTCTATGGCGGCGGCGGGCTGGGATACACCCAGCACTTTGACAATTGGCTGGTGGGGGCCGAAGCCGAAATAGGCAGCGGCACCGGCGATGTCACCACCCATGGGGGCGCGTTCGATTACGTGACCCATATCGATTGGCTGGCGACGGCCACGGGACGCCTGGGCTATGACCTGGGCGCCAACGTCGTGCCCTACATCTCGACCGGCTTGGCGGTGGGGGAGGCTGGCGCCAGCACGCGCGGCGGCGCCAGCGCCCAGAACAGCAGCGACACCAAGGCCGGCTGGACGGCCGGCGCGGGGATGGAGGCGCCGCTTCCCCTCTCCCTGCTGAAAATGCGGTTGGAGTATCGCTACGTGGACTTCGGCCAGGTCAACGGGCCCGATGGCCAGGGCGGCACCATCCCCCTGTCCCTACACCAACACCTGCTGCGCCTGGGCCTGTCGCTGCGGCTCTGACCACTGGGGGGATGGGCGGGCGCGGTGTCACGCGATCAGCGCCGCCTCGCGCCGGGCGATGGGTGGGCGTGACGGGTGCAGGACGATGCCGTCGTCGGCGATCTCGACCTTGGCTTCGGGA
The DNA here is from genome assembly GCF_034427435.1 of Nitrospirillum goiasense. Taxonomy (NCBI): domain Bacteria; kingdom Pseudomonadati; phylum Pseudomonadota; class Alphaproteobacteria; order Rhodospirillales; family Azospirillaceae; genus Nitrospirillum; species Nitrospirillum goiasense. The sequence goes on from NZ_JAXQNP010000002.1 coordinate 1,013,165, forward strand.
TAGACGGCGGTGGCCAGCGCCAGGGCGTCCAGGAACACCGGCTTGAAGTGGCTGAGCTTGGCGTAGTGCTCGCCGAACTGGCGGCGCAGGGCGGCCCAGCGCACGGGCGTCGCCTGGTTCAGCACGTGCAGGCGGTAGGCCAGCCAGATGTAGACGTCGATGGCGGTGCTGCTGGCGCTGATGTGGCGCAAGGCCGCCTCGGAAACCGGCACGGCATGCTGCTTCAGGCTGTCGTAGAAGCTTTCGTTCAGCTCGATCACGTCCTGGAACAGGGCCACCTGGCGCTGGTCGGGGCTGGCCTTGAACAGGATGGAATTGTTGACGAAGCCGGCGTTCTGCCGCGTCACCGCCGCGTCCGTCTCCCACAGGAATTGCAGGCTGCAGGCGGTGATGCGCTGCGCCTGTTCCATGACCAGGCGATAGGTCTTGCCGCCGGGGCTCTCCCCCATGGCCTTCAGCCAGGAATGCCAGCTCTTGCCCAGCTCCACCTGGCGGGAGTTGGTCTTCAGCGCCTCCGTCTGCAGGTACAGCAGGATCATGCGGGCCTTGGCGCCATAGGGCACGCCGACCAGGCTGCCATCGGCATGCCGGCCGCTCTGCACGATCAGGGTGCAGCGCCCCGTTTCCTTGCGGTGGTATTCCGGCTCCGCCGCCTTGTCGATGGACCGGTGGGGCAGGCTGGTCAGGGCGAAGCCGGCATGGGTGATGCCCATGCTGTCCTCTTCCTGGGCCAGCATGGCGGCGGCCACGTCCACCAGATTGCGACCACTCTTGCTGGTCGCCATCTCGCGGGCCCGGTCGATGCCATGTTCCAGGATGAGACGGTGAATGTCGGCCATGGCGCCCTTCGCTCCCTGCCAGTCGGTTCGGTCGATGTGAGGTGATGGGCCGAAGTGTTCCAAAGCCAAATCACTAAATCTAGGTCGGACTTTACCGGCCCCCGCTATTTGTGGGGTATTTGGAGTCTGTTATTTGAGGTGCCGGTTAAGTCCGGGAAATAATCCCGAGTCGGGCCGGTAGAGTCCGGCATCGGGCCGGCAAGGTCCTGTGGAAAACTGTTCTTCGCATGCGGCCGGTGTGGGTCGGCGCATCCTGTGGCCGGTAGAGTCCGGGGGACTGGCGTCCGAGTCTGTGGATAACTCCCGCCGGGCCGGTAAAGTCCGAGCCGAATCGTGACGAATCAGTGCACGCGGGATCCCGGGATCGACTCCGGCGGACTCGAATGGGCGGTCGACTCGCCGCCGGACACGGACTTTACCGGCCCTGCCGACGGGAGTCCGGGACTTTCCGGACCGTGGTGGCCCTGGCGGCGGGCCGCGATGCCGGCCGCGCAGGCCATTCAAATCCGGGACCGCCGGATCCACTCGGACTTTACCGGCTCCGCTGATGGCGAAGGGCTGCTCCGCCCCGGCGCTTTTTTCTGGACTCGGACTTTACCGGCCATGCCGGTGCCAGGTAGGGGGGATTCGGACTTTACCGGCCACCCCGCCTCCCGCAGGGCATGCGCCCAGCTTTCGGGAGAAAGCTTTTATATGGAAAGCCCTTAAGTAAATTTGTAACAAAAATATCCCCTTAAGGTTTATAGATTCTGCACATCTTCTATTAAAAGGTAAGGCGTGACATTGTCCCGCCTGCCGGATGAGGGCAGGCCCCTCCCCAATTGGAAGGCCCTACCGGTGTCAGACCCCTCAGTCCGGTTGAAGGACCAGGCGTCGGCGCCGCCGCCGCCCGTCCCTGTCGCGGCTCTGCGAGAGCCGTTGATAACCATGGAAAACGGGAGAAAACGACATGAGCACCTCAGGCAGCCTTGTCATCCAGTCCGGCCTGTTGGCCGATTTGGTCGTCTCCAATGATCCCAACCAGCCGGGACAGGTGATCTTGCGATGGCTCGACGGTAATGACACCAACCAGCAATGGCTCGAAGAGCCAGCAACCAACGGCTTTTATTTGAGGAACGTCGCGACCGGCACGTACCTCGCCTATACCGGCGACAACGCACGCGTAACCCTGGATAGCCATGGGTCCATTTGGCAGAAGACCGGCGCCGACGACCGGCTGAGCGCCATTCGGCTGACCCTGCGGCCTGACCAGAACCTGAACGCTTTGGGGGCCCATGCCCGTGTGGGCACGGCCATCGGCACCTGGGGGTGGAGCGGCGGTGACGGCAACGAAACATGGCTTGTCAGCCCGGTAAGCAGCGTTTGGCCGCGCCCAACCAAGCTGGTTTCCTTCGTGTCCGGCATGGCCGCCTACCTGCAACTGGCCGTCGATCCGGCCAATCCCACGGGTGCCCTGGTGGTGAACGACAATTTCGCGTCCCAGGCGACCAGCAGCTTCGCCTTCATCGCCACGCAGTGGTTCGGCGGCTTCAGCATCGTCAACAAGGCCAGCAATTTGCTGGCCTATGTCAGTAGCAACGGCAACGGATCCAAATTATTGCAGCGCCAGCCCAGCCAGCTGGATTCAGACGCGATCTGGACCTATGGCCGCAGCAGCACCTTCCAGGCCATTCGGCCTTGGATCAATTCGAACCAGAACTGGAATGTCTTCGGCAACCCGCATCCGATTCCGAAGGGGCCGCTGTCCATGGGGACCTGGAGCTGGGGCGGCGGCCAGGAAAACGAACTGTGGCAGACAATCGCGGCTGTGCTTCAGCCCGTGGCGACAGGGGATCTCCGGGCCGAGGCGGCGTCGGCGCTGGTGACGCCCCAGCCGGCCCCCGTGGCCGAGGTCTGGGCCCGGATCGTCGATGCGTCGCCCAACGCCAACGGGGCATTGGCGCACGGCCCGCACTAAGCGTGGCGGGAGCCCTCCGGCCAATCTGGAAGGCTGACGGCGGGGTGGTCGGATCACGGGCCGCCCCGCCTGCATCGCCAAAAGAAACGGGCGCCCTCACGCTCCAGAAAGGGCGCCCGTCTGTGGGCGGTACGACGGTGGATGATGGGAAACCGGCATCCCGCCCGAACCTCTACCCTCAGCGCCAGCAGCTTGCCGGCACCGCCTTGCGCACCAGGGTGGCAAAGTCTTCCACCGTGCAGCGGTCGCCGCCGCAGGCGGGCAAGGGCAACTCAACCTTACCCGCCGGATGGGCCGGCGTCAGGGCGGCGGCTTGCCGCAGGTCGTCCAGGGTCTGGTAGTACAGGACGACATGCACGTAGCGCTGGCCCGTGACGGTGTCGCGGCTGACCTCGAACGCCAGGGTGGTGTCGGGGGCGGTCTTGTCCGGCTGGCCGGGCAGGGTCCAGTCCAGGCCCAGCAGGCCCGCCACGTTGGACAGGTTGGTGTCATGCCCCAGGATGGAGACCAGCTTGGCCCCCGCCGGCACCGGCGCCAGGGGGGCGGTCGCCGTGCCGCCCGTCACCCCGGCCACGATCTGGCGGGCCAGCAGCGCGCCGTTGTGGCTGGCGATGTAGGGGGTGCGGCGGGTCAGGTCGGCCTGGTAGTCGTGCACCGGCAGGATGGCGGCCAGGGCCTGGGGCGTGCCGGCGCGGCCCCAGCCCACCTGGTCGGCGGGCATGCCCTGCACATATTCCAGGAAGATGCTTTCGGCCAGCATGGCGCCCCGCGCCAGGGGCCCGTCCACCTTCACCTCCCCGCCCTTGTCCACCACCTTGGCGGGGCCGGTGGCAAAGCAGGCGCCAGGGGCAGCGGTGGGGGCACAGGCCTTGGGCGCCACCACCTGGACCAGGGCGGCCAGGGACGGGGCGATGTTGGCCGGCACGGTGGCGATGTCGCCGCCGTTGGCCGCGATCACCGCCTTGGTGGCCTCGGCGGCGTCCATGGGGCAGGCGCCGCCGGACGCGGCGTCGAACAGCACGTCGGGGCTATCCGGCGCCAGACCCTGGGCCTTCAGGCCGCAGCCGGGGGCCAGCCCCTCGGCCAGCGCCTGAGCGCTGGCGCGGGTGCGCTGGTCGCCGCTGTCGCCCCAGACGAAGATTTGATCGCCCGCTGGGCAGCGGTCGGGTCCCAGCAGGCCGCGCTGGCGGTACTGGGCGCCCAGATACAGGCCCAACTGGCGGATGGCGTCGGCGCCGTGGGGGGTGAGGATGCCCCGGTCCACGGGCCAGGCCGGCCAGTCCTGGTCCGACAGGCGGCGCAACTCCGCCAGCCCCTTGGTCGGGCTGCGCACGCCGTGGCGGGACAGCAGGACCACCCGTTCCAGGACCTCATGCGAGGCCGGGGGGCGGTATCGGCCCAGGCGGGGCCGGCCACCAGGCCGGCCGCCAGGACCACCGGCATGAGCCGCCGGATGGCGGCGCCCGGCGTCTGAGGGAACACGCTTAAACCCTTGCTCATCACCACCCCGTGACCGACAGGTTGAAGAACACGCTGCGGCCCGGCGTCGTCCAATAAAGTGCCTGGCCGGTGGCGGACTGGGTGCCGGCGAAGCCGTTGATGCGGTGGGTGTCGAACAGGTTGCCGATCTTCAGGCTGGGGGTGACGTCCACCAGGTGATAACCCAGGTCCTTCAGGCGCCAGCCCACGGACACGTCGGCGGTGAACACCGGGTGGATGCGGTAGGCGTTGGCGAAGTCCGGCTGGCCGGTCTTGGCGTCGGTGGTGTTGTCCTGGCCGTAGAACGGACCCACCACCTTGCCGATGGCGGAGAAGTAGAGGCCCTCGGGGCTGTCGTACATGACGCCGGTGGTGGCCATCCATTGCGGGGTGTCCGCCACCCAGACGTAATTGTCCTTGTACTGGGCGTGGTTCAGGCTGGCGTTGGCATAGAGTGACAGGGCGTCGGTCAGGGCGTACTGCGTCTCCAGCTCCAGGCCCTTGTAGATGGCGCCGGACCCGTTGACGAAGGTGGTCTCGGTCGTGCCGGGCACCTGGCTGGTGGAGATGTAGTTGCTGAAGTCGATGTAATAGGCGTCGGCGCCCACCATCCACCGGCCATGCTGCACGGCGGTGCCGACCTGGTAGTTCATGGTCTCTTCCGGCTTGATTGAGGCGATCTTGGCCACCTGGAAGACATCGATGGGCGGCGCCAGGAAGCCCTTGGCCACCTGGGCGTAGGCGGTCCAGCCCTCCTCGATGGTGTAGTGGGCGGCGATGGACGGCTGGGCCTCGGTGTAGGTCTCGCTGTAGTTCAGCGGCGCCGGCGGCTTGGTCTTGTTGTACAGCGCGTCGACATCGCGGGTGAAGCTGGTGACCTTCACGCCCGGGATCAGGGTCAGGTCCGGCGTGACCTTCCAGTCGAACTCGACATAGGGCTGCCAGGTGGTGTTCAGGTCGCGGTACTTGTAGGTGTAGGGCGTGCCGTACTTGCTGGTGACCAGGACGCCCTGGGTCCAGTCATCAGGATTCGGAATGGCGGTGGTCCAGCTGGCGGTCGTACCAGACGCCGGCCTTGATGTCGCCGAACGACAGGCTGTCAGTCAGGTTGAAGGTGTCGCCGAAGGTGCGGTAGTTGGCGTTGGCCTCCTTGCCCGGGATGTCGCTGGCGTATGTGGCCACCTTCTTGCCCGCGGCGTTGTAGAAGGTGACGCCCACATCCTTGGGGTTGCTGTCGCTGGCGTCCGACAATTCCTTGTAATGATGCCCGAAGCCGTTGGTGTAGGCGTTGTTATCCAGCTTGATGCTGTCCGTCAGTTCGGACTGCACCCGGATATAGTCGAAGTCCGAGCTGTAGCGGCTGGGCTGGTACTTGTAATAGGACTGGGCGGCGGGATTGTTGCCCAGGCCCCAGTTGTCGCCGTACTTGGCCAGGTCGGCCAGGGAGATGCCCTGGGTGGTGTACTCGAACGAATGGTTCTTGCTGGCCACCAGCGTCACCGTCGTGCGCTCGCCAATATCCAGCACGTCCTTGAAGAAATAGTTGGTGCGCTGTTCCTCCGCCCCGGTCAGGTACCCGTCGGAGGTGGTGCGCTGCACGTCGAAGAACATGCGGCCCAGCACGGTGCGGCCGGTATCGAGCTCGCCACCAATGCCCTTGGTGTTCCAACTTCCGTAGGTGCCATAGGCGGTGACGCCCGGGTCTTCCGACGGGTTCTTGGACAGGAAGCCCAGGGTGCCGCCGAAGGTGGCCTTGCCGATGGTGGAGGCCGTGCCGGGCCCGCGGTCCACCTCCGCCTGGCCCATGTCGTGGGCCACGAACAGGGCGGAGCTGGTGTGGTGCAGGTCGGTGGCGTCGCCGAAGGGGATGCCATCGAAGGTGATGTTGAACTGGCTGTCCTGGAAGCCGCGCAGGCTCAGCGTTTCCGCCTTGCCCAGGCCGGGGCCGTTGGGGCTCTGGGCATAGACGCTGGGCTGGAACTTCACCATGTCGTCGAAGCTGGACAGCGGGACGATGTTGTCGCGCAGGAAACCTTCCGGAACGATGGAGGTGGGCTCCGTCGCCTCCAGCGGCACGTTGGAGGGCGAGACGCGCATGACCTTGGCCACCACGTCGATCTCCGTCATGCCGGCGTCGGCATCGGCCATGGGCCCGTCGGCCGCTGGGGTATCGGCCGCGCGGGCGGGCGGGGCGAGGGCGGCCAGCGCCAGGGCCACGGCGGCGGCGCCCATCATCAGTCTGGCCCTGGTCGGGCGGGTCTCCGGCTTCGTCGTCATCATCGTCCCCCTTCGTTGATCGCGGCACCTTGGACGGCGCTTTGCAAAATCTCGTGCCGCGCTGGTACAGTCGGGACCGGATGCGAATCTTGACGGCAGCCTGACGGAAATTTCAGGTATCGCCGATTTAAGCGTCTTCATAAGGCCTTAGGGACTATCCAGTTTCTTGTGAATTTCATTTGACCATTACATGACGGGACGATGACGGGACGCCTTGCCTTCACGGCGCTGGACTGGGATGCCGGGCCTTTGCGGGCGGACCTGGCGGCGCTGGGGTGGGAGGCCGTCGCCGATGCCTCCCCCGACGTCCGCCTGCTGGTGGCCACCCGCGCCGACGCCCTTCTGGCCCATCTTCCCGATCCGTCCGGGCCGGTGCAGGCGCCCGTCCTGTGCCTGGCGGACGCGGATGCGGCGGTCGAGTCCGCCTTGCTGAGCGCCGGGGCGCACATGGTGTTGCCGCTGTCCTCGGGCGCCACGGTGGTGGCGGCGGCCTTGTCCCTGCTGGCGCGGCTTGCCGCCCCGGCGGACAGGGCGGTGCGGGTGGGCGACCTTGCCCTGCATGTCGACCGGCGGGTGGCGCTGTGCCGGGGGCGGCCCCTGGCCTTGGCGCCGCTGGATTTCGACCTGCTGCTGCTGTTGGCGGAGCGCATGGGCCAGGTGGTGCCGGCGGCCGACCTGCGGGCCCGCTTGTGGCCCAACCTCGCGCCGGACGCGCCCGGCGCCGCCGACCGGCTGGCCGCCCACATCCGCAGCCTACGCCGGGCGCTGGGCACGGCCGTGCCGCTGCACACGCGCGGGCACCGGGGCTATCAATTGGGCGTTAGGCGGCTGGGCGTTAGGTAATATACCGGATATCTCCGCTGGCGGGGCCCGCCTAGGGTGGCGACCATGGTTTCCACCAGCGGGTGATCCCCATGCGCGCCCTTCTCATCGGCAAGGCCATGCCCAGCGCTGCCCGGCTATCGCGGGTGCTGCGGGAGCGGGGATGGCAGGTTGAGACGCTGGCCGCCCTGCCGCCGACGCCGCGTCCCGCCGACGTGGTGGTGGTGGGTGAGGATGGCCGCTCTTTGCGCGATCGCCTGGCCCGGGCTCGGAAGACCTTTCCCGGCGCTTTGGTGGTGACGCTGCTGGCCAACCCGGATGGCGCCGCCCCGGCGGACCGGGCCGGCGCGATGGCGATGGGCGCCGACGACCAGGTGGACGCCGGCCTTCCCGGCGACCTGGTGGTGGACCGTCTGCTGGCGCTGTTGCGTCTGAAGCGCCAGGGGCCGCGCCTGGCCTACGCCCTGGACGACCTGACGGTGGACGTGCGCCAGCGCCGGGTGCGCCGCGCCGGCCGCGACATCCTGCTATCATCGCGCGAGTTCCAATTGCTGGTCCTGCTGCTGCAGGCGGACGGCGCCGTCGTGCCGCGCACCGCCATCCTCGACCGGCTGTGGGCCGGCGACATGGATGTGGCCGACAACGCCGTGGACGCCCTGGCCTCCCGCCTGCGCCGCCGGCTGGACGGCCCCGGCCAGCCCCGCCTGCTGCACACCCTGCGCGGGGTGGGGTACTGCCTGGTCTCGGGCACCGGCATGGATCAGGCGCTGGCCGCCTAACCGGCGGCTTGGCCTGCCGCCTCCAGGCTCAGGTGGATCAGGGCGGGGACGTTGTCGCAGCCGGTCTTTTCCATGACCTTGGCGCGGTGGTTCTCCACCGTGCGGGCGCTGATGCCCAGCTTCCAGGCGATGACCTTGTTGGGGTGGCCGGCCACCAGCAGGTCCATGACCTCCCGTTCCCGGACGCTCAGGGAGTCCAGCCGGCCGCGCGCCGCCTCCGCCCGCGCCTGGTGGCGCAGGGCATGGCCGCTGCGGTCCATGGCCGTTTCCACCGCGCGCACCAGGGCGTCGACGGTGAAGGGCTTTTCGATGAAATCCACCGCCCCGGCCTTCAGCGCCGTCACCGCCTTGGGCACGTCGCCCTGGCCGGTCAGGATGATCATGGGCAGGGGACAGCCGCGGCGCGCCAGGTCGGCCTGAAGTTCCAGGCCGGTCATGCCGGGCATGTTGATGTCGGCGATGACGCAGCCGGGCACGGCGTCGGCGCCGGCGGCCAGGAAGGCGATGGCCGACGGGTACGTCGCCACCGGATAGCCCTCTGCCTCGAACAGGGCGCTCAACGCGTCGCGCACCGCCTCGTCGTCATCGACGATGGCCAGTGTCAGGTCAGGCCGCGGCATGGGGCGCCTCGCTGGCGGGAGGTGGGGGGACCAGGGCGGGGTTGGCCTGGGTGGGGGTGGCCAGGGGCAGGGTGAAGGAAAAGGCCGCTCCGCCCAGCGCGTCGCCGCCGGCCTGCAGCCGTCCGCCGTGGGCCTCGACGATGCCGCGGCTGATGCTCAGGCCCAGGCCCATGCCGGTGCGGCGCGTGGTGGTGAACGGGGCGAACAGGCGGCCGGCCACCTCGGCGGCGATGCCGGGGCCGGTGTCGGCCACCCGCACCTCCGCCCTGGGACCGTCCCCGACGCCCTCTGACACCTCCGGCGCCAGGTTCACCTCAATCAGGATTCGGCGGTCGGTGGCGTCGCCCTCGGCCAGCGCGTCCAGGGCGTTGCGCACCAGGTTGATTAGCACCTGTTCCACCTGAACCCGGTCGATGGACAGGGTCAGGGTGGCGTCCACCGCCAGGTCCAGCCGGGCGCCGGCGTTGGCCACCTCATCCGCCAGCAGGCGGGCGACGCCGGCCACCAGGTCGCCGGCGGGCACCGGCGCGCTGGCCACCTGGCCGGTGCGGTAGAATTCGCGCAGATGGCGGATGATGGCGCCGGCCCGCTCCGCCTGGGCGGCGGCCTTGCCCATCAGGTCCAGGGCTTTGGCGCCATGTTCGGCCCCCTCCCTTGCCGCCTCCAGGATGCGGCGGCAGGCGCCGGTGTAGCTGACGATGGCCGACAGGGGCTGGTTCAGCTCATGCGCCAGGGCCGCCGCCAGCTCCTCCGTCAGGTGGCTGCGGCTGGCCTGCTCGGCGGCGGCGCGATGCTGGCCCAGGGCGGCGGCGGCCCGCTTGCGGGCGGAGATGTCGCGGATGGTCAGCACGCCCATGCGCGCGCCGGCCTCATCCGTCACCGACACCGGCACCATGGCCAGGGATGATTCCACCGGCAGGGGCCGGCCATCGGCCGCCACCAGCCATTCCTCTCCCCCCTCGCGGCGCAGCAGATCGGCCAGGGGCCGGCCGCGCAGGCTGTCGGCGGCCCGTCCCGTCAGGTCGGCGACCACGCGGTTGACCTCCTCCACCCGGCCGTCGGTGTCCAGGATGACGATGCCGTCGGGCGCCAGCTCGATCAGGGTTTTCAGCCGCGCCTCGCCCTTGGCCGCCGCCGCCCGCACCCGCTCGCGTTCCGAGATCACCGCCCCCAGCAGCAGGCCGGTCATGGCCAGCGACAGCATCAGGATTTGCAGCTTCAGCGCCTGATAGGGCTGGATGTCGCAGATGGCGATGCCCAGGCTCAGGCCGGTTTCCAGGGCGGCCAGGGCCAGCACGGCGCCCGGCAGGCCGCTGCCCGCCGCCACCCAGACCAGGGGGATGAACACGGGATAGAAGCGCGAGCCCACCACCCGGGGGAAGATCACCGCCACCGACAGGCAGATGCCGGCGATCTGCCCCAGGACCTGCGCCCGCCACAGATGGCCCGGCCGCAGCCGCCGCGCCAGGCGGGGCGCCATCAGGGCCAGGGTGGCGGCCACCGTCACCCCGGCCATGTCGCCCACCCAATGCTGCAGGGCGGCGGTCAGCGGGTCGGCCGCCGTCGCCCTGCCGTCCCAGCCGGTCATGGTGCCCCCGGCCAGGGGCCAGCCCGGCAGGATGCGGGCCAGGGCCAGCAGCAACAGGCTCTGCCCCAACGCCCCGGCCATGGCCAGGACCAGAAGGCGCGTGACGCCGTCTGTGTCCTCCAGCACATAGCCGTCGCCATCGCGGCGCAGACGCCGGGCCAGCAGCAGGCCGGGGACGGCGAAGACCAGCGGCTCCGCCAGGGTCGGGATGGCCAGGGCCGGGGTGAAAGGCATGCTGGCTGGAAGCACAATGGCGCGCAGCGCCAGGCCGGCCACGGCCGCCACCATGACCAGGGGTATGGCCAGCGTCAGGCGCCCAGGCCCCCACAGCATCACCAGCGCCAGGCCGATGCCGGCGCGCACGTTCCAGGGCGCCCAGCCCGGCACGGCCGACACCAGCAGCGGGTCCAGCAGGCCGGCCAGCGGGTACAGCGCCAGCAGGGCCCAGGGCCAGCGGCCAAACGGGACGGGGCCGGACGAGGAGGGGGCAGGCGGGGAAGGGAGGGTGGCGGACAGCAAAAGGCCCCATCACGGGTAGGACGAAGGCACATCCTTCGTTCCCCTGTGATAGGGCCCTTGCGTTACGGTCTTGTGACGGCGCCCCAGCGCACGACGCGGGGCCGCCTTCGATGATGTCCCTGGCGCGACGCCGTCTTCGCCGGGCTCTTTACTTGGATGCCGTCTTCGCCGGCTTGGCCCACTTGGCCAGCCAGTCGACCACGGCCTGCGGCTCCATGTGGCGGGCGTCGGTCAGATCGAAGGACGCGTCGCCGTTCACCAGGGTGCCGTCAGCCTCCACCACCAGCACGGTGGGCACGCCCTTGAACTTCGGCACGCCAAAGCGGGCGGGCACGTCCATGTTCTTGGTGTAACGGCCCACATCCACCGTCACCATGACGAAGTTCTTGTCCAGGAAGCTGTGCACCTCCGGCAGTTCCACCAGGCCGGCCAGCACGCGGCAGTCACCGCACCAGTTGCCGCCGAAGTCCAGCAGCACGCGCTTGTGCTCTTTCTTCGCCTTGGCCAGGGCGGCGTCCACCTGGGCGTTCACGGCGGCGTTGTCGATGGTCTCGTCATAGGGATAGGGCAGCGGCTGCTTCAGTTCCACATTGCCCACCTGCGGGGCGGCGACCTGGGCCGCGGCGCCAACGGGGAACAGCGCGGGAAGGGCCAGCAGGGCGGCGACGCCCAGGGCGGAGAAGGTGGCGCGGACGGTCATCGCAGGCTCCTGCATCGTGGGCGGGATCGCGCCATTCCAAGCGCGACTTCAGATCATTATGCCTGATACGGGTTTAAGGAAAAGCCCTGCCAGGAACGTATCCCCACCTCTCGTCGCATAACCGTCCAGCATTTGACGAATAATCCCGACCGGCGTTGAATTATTAAACACTAATAATTTGTTATTAAGGGGCGTGAAATGAACCGTCCAGGCCAAGGGGCGGGACGGCCAGCCGTGCCAAAGGACAATGAAGCGATGCTCTCGGCTGAACGCGCGCCAAGACCAAGCGGAAGAGGGAAGAAACAAGAATTTCGGAGAGAGAAATGACCGGATTTACTCAACGGCCTTGGATCATCATTCGCTGGCTATTGAAGCGAATGGCGCGCCCGGAAGGACTCGAACCTCCAACCCCCAGATTCGTAGTCTGGTGCTCTATCCAATTGAGCTACGGGCGCTTTTTCGTCTCGCCGGTGTCGGCCGGTGAGGTGGGTGCTTGTAGAGGATGATCGGGGGGACGCAACAGCTTTTTTCGCCCCCGATGCATTTTCTTTCCGGAGCCATATGGGACACGTCGGGGGAGGCCCAGTCGGGACGCGCATGGGGAGCGTGACGCCGGTGCGTCGCCGTGCATTGTCGAGGCGATGGGGATGGGCTATCTACCCACCCCAACACCTGCGTTGAATTTTTGACCGTTTCGCGGAGCCCCGCCCCCATGTCGTCCCATCACGCCGATACCGCCAAGAACTTCCCCGTCACCTGGGAAGAACTGCACCGTCATGCCAAGGCGCTGGCCTGGCGCATCAGCGACAAGGGGCCGTGGAAGGGCATCGTCGCCATCACCCGCGGCGGCCTGGTACCGGCGGCCATCCTGGCGCGTGAGCTGAACATCCGCCTGATCGACACCATCTGCATCAGCAGCTACGACCACCAGAACCAGCGCACCGCCCAGAACCTGAAGGCGCCGGTGGCGGTCGAGGGCGATGGCGAGGGCTGGCTGATCGTCGACGACCTGGTCGACACCGGCAAGACCGCCGCCATCGTGCGCAACATGATGCCCAAGGCGCATTTCGCCACCATCTACGCCAAGCCGGCCGGCCGGCCGCTGGTCGACACCTTCATCACCGAGGTGTCGCAGGACACCTGGATTCATTTCCCCTGGGACCTGAACCCCATCGCCTACATGCAGATCCGCAACGACTGATCCGTCGGCGTTCTCTCGTATGTTTCAACGGCCCGCCCGGTGTTCCGGCGGGCCGTTCGCGTTTCAGGGATGGGGAAGGCCCTATTTCGACTCGGGCGACAGCACCTGGATCAGGTGCGGGGTGTCCGGGTCGGCGATGATGGCGCGCAGGGCGGACCGGTCTTGCGGCAACTTGCCCTGGGGCACGTCCATCAGGGTGCCCACCCGGGTGTTCAACGGCACCGGCTTGCCGTAGATGGCGTTCAGCCGCTCATACTCCGCCTGGTGAAAGGCGTCGTTCTCGTCCGGGTTGGGGAAGTCGCGCGGGGTGATGATGATGTCGGCCGGTGGGGTGGTCGACTGCGTCACCGGTTCGGCCACGCGGGGGCCCGGCGCCGGCTGAGACGCCGCGGCGGGTTGGGTGGCCGCCTGCTGCGCCCCGGCGGGGCCCGCCAGCAGCACGCCGGCCATCAGGGCGCCAGCCGTGACGGCCATGGTCATAAAGGGTGTCGGATGATGATTCCGGCGGAACGGCATGGCGTCGGTCTCCTCTGATGCCGGCCGCGCGCGGGCCGGGCGGTGAAGGACTCCGCGACCGCGAAAGGGCGCGCCCCTGGGACAGGGCAGGCGGCGGCGGGCAAGCCACTCATCACAGACCATGGATATGGGAACGGCGGACGCCGTTTCCCAGGCGTCCGCCGGTGATACAAAGGGTTTATTCCCAGCCGCCCAGCAAGGGCCGCATGCGCTTGCTGTCCACGTTGCGGATCTTCTGCCGGCCGTGGACATGGGTGGGGGCGGGCGCCACCGGGCCGCCCGCGCGCACGGGCCGCTCGGCGAAGCGGCCCAGGGAGATCATGCGGTCATACATGACGATGGCGGCGGCCACGGCCACGTTGACGCAGAACTTGATGGGGATCTTGATGACGTGGTCGCAGCGCGCCTGCATGGCCGGCGACAAACTGCCGCGCTCCGGCCCCAGGACATAGGCCGCCCGCAGGGGGTGGCGGAAGCTGGGCAGGTCCACCGCGTCATCCGTCAGTTCCACACCCACCAGGGTGCAGCCCTCCGGCAGGGTCATGGCCGAGACGCTGGGATAGGTGTAGAGCGGGACATGGTCCTGCCCGCCGGACGTGTCGACCCGGTTCACCTCGTCCAGGTCCAGGGCGGCGTTCACGGTGAACACAAAGCTCGCCCCGAACGCGTGGCCGGAGCGCATGATGGTCCCGATGTTGCCCGACTTGCTGATCCCCTCGGCGCCCAGGGCGAAATATCCGCGCATGTCGCGCACCTTGCACAAGGCAAGCCGCTTGGGCAAGGTTCCAGCCCCCCGGGAAACAGGATTGCAGTCATGCCCCGGCCGGGGGAGAACGCGGGCGTACAGATCCTCAAGCCAGGGCGGCCGGCCACATGCACGACGACCACGATCACTCCCACGGCGACGGCTGCTGCGGCGGCCATGACCATCCCCCTGCCACCCATGGCCCGGCGGTGGTGCGCCAGGTGGACATCCCCGACCGCTCCGACGCCCCCATCTTGGTGGAGGTGACGCGCGGGTCCATGGTGGAATCCCGCCATCGCGGCCGCGTGGTCGTGGTCGATGCCGGCGCCCGCGTGGTGGCCCATTGGGGCGACGTCGACGGCCTGGTCTATCCCCGTTCCTCCAACAAGGCCTTGCAGGCCATCCCCCTGATCGAAAGCGGTGCGGCCGACGCCTACGCCGTGACGGATGAGGAATTGGCGCTGGCCTGCGCCTCCCACCAAGGGGAGGCCATGCACACCGAACGCGTGGCCGCCTGGCTGGATCGGTTGGGCCTGTCGGTGGATGACCTGGAATGCGGCGCCCACCTGCCGACGCATGAGCCGACGGCGGCCGCCCTGCTGGCGGCGGGGCAAAAGCCGACGGCCCTGCACAACAACTGCTCCGGCAAGCACACCGGCTTCCTGGCCGTGGCCAAGCACAAGGGGGAAAAGCTGGCGGGCTATGTCCGGTACCAGCACCCGGTGCAGCAGCGCATCCTGGGCGTCATCGAGCAGGTGACGGGCCATGACCTCAGCCGCGCCCCCTGGGGCGTCGACGGCTGCTCCATCCCCACCATCGGCCTGCCATTGGGCGCCCTGGCCCTGGGCATGGCCCGTCTGGCCGACCCCGACAGCCTGCCCGATCGCCGGGCCGAGGCGGTGATGCGCCTGCGCCGCGCCTGGGGCAAGCATCCCGAGCTGGTGGGCGGCACCGGCAACTTCGATACCGAGGTCATGCGCGCCGCCAACTCGGCCGTGCTGCTGAAGTCGGGGGCGGAGGGCGTGTGCTGCGCCGTGCTGCCGGAGCACGGTCTGGGCATCGCGCTGAAGATCGAGGATGGGGCGCCCCGCGCCGCCGGCCCGGCCATGGCGGCGGTGCTGAAGCGCCTGGGCGTGCTGCCCGACACGGTGTGGGACAGCGTCGCCCACCTGGCCGTCGCCCCGGTCACCAGCCGCCGGGGCGACACCGTTGGTGAGATCCGCCCCACCGCGGCGGCGGCGGGGTGAGCCGGGGATGAGGCGCCTGGGTGGTCGTTGGGCGCATGCCTAAATGATGGTATTGTTGCCTCATCAGGAAGGTCTTCCGCGATGAACAAGAGTCCGCCCCGCCGCTCCGTCCCGCCTCGCCTTGCAGAGGATGAGGAGTACCGTCGCCAACTCGAGGAATTGGAGGCGTCTCTGGACGCCGCCGAAGCTGAGTTGGAGCGTGACGGGCCGGTTCCGCCTGCCCAACTGGCTGCGATGCTGCGTGAGTTGGGACGGGAGTGGGGCCTGGAAGATGATTTGGATGAGGGCAAAGAGGGGCCAACGCCTGGTCCGTGATGCGCCTATCCGACTTATTGGCCGATCTGCCTGAGAATTTGTCTAGCCGCGCAACCGAGGATCTTTTGCGGATCTTAAGGGAAAGCTGGCGGGAGTGGGGCATCCACACGGCTTTCCAGACGCGCAACCGTCTTTTTGCTCGATGCCATTCAATCGCGGCTGGCACGGCACTAGGCCACAGCCGCCAAGACATGACCTCTCGTCGTTCCAGGCTCTTCCTGAACGAGGGGCCGTTTGTGATCGTCTATAATCCGGTCACACGGCGAGTGTTGCGTGTCCTTCACGGGGCCAGGGACTTTCCTCGGCTTCTCCGATGACCGGGCAATAAAAAGCCCGCCGACGTCCGTCAGGATCACCGGCGGGCTCTGGGCTGCCCCACCCTTTATTTAGTGGATCGACTCGCCGTGCAGGGCGATGTCCAGGCCGTCGCGCTCGATGTCCTCATCGACGCGCAGGCCGATCACCAGGTCGATGATCTTCAGCAGGATGAAGGTGATGACGCCGCACCACACGACGGTGAAGCCCACGCCCTCCAGCTGGGTCAGCACCTGGCCCACATTGCCTTCGATCAGGCCCAGCTTGGCGGCGGGATCGTCCTTCAGCGCGGCGGCGAAGGCGCCTTCGCTGTTGCCGATGGACATCTTGGCGAACACGCCGGTCAGGATGGCGCCGACGATGCCACCGATGCCGTGCACGCCGAAGGCGTCCAGGCTGTCGTCATAGCCCAGCGCGCGCTTCATGGACGTGGCGGTGAAGAAGCAGATGACGCCGGCGGCGATGCCGATGGCGAAGGCGCCCACCGTGTCGACGAAGCCGGCGGCCGGGGTGATGGCCACCAGGCCGGCCACGGCGCCCGAGATGATGCCCAGGACCGAGGGCTTGCCCTTCAGGGCCCATTCCACGAACACCCACGCCAGGGCGGCGGCGCCCGTGGCCACCTGGGTCACGGTCATGGCCATGCCGGCGCGCGGGCCGGCCGTCAGGGCGGAACCGGCGTTGAAGCCGAACCAGCCCACCCACAGCAGCGAGGCGCCGATAAGGCTCAGCACCAGGTTATGCGGGCTGAAGTCGGCGTTGGGGTAGCCCTTGCGCTTGCCGATGACCAGGCAGGCCACGAGGCCGGCGATGCCGGCGTTGATGTGCACCACGGTGCCGCCGGCGAAGTCCAGCACACCCAGCTTGGCCATGAAGCCATTGGGATGCCACACCGTGTGGGCCACGGGGGCGTAGACCAGCAGCGACCACAGGGTGATGAACACCAGCATGGAGGAGAACTTCATGCGATCGGCGAAGGCGCCGGTGATCAGGGCCGGCGTGATGATCGCGAAGGTCATCTGGTACATCATGAACACCGGCTCCGGGATCGTCGGGGCCAGGGCGTGGGTGCCGGTCGGGTCCATGCCCGCCAGCAGCACGCGGCTGAAGCCGCCGATGAATTCCTTGGCGTCGGCGGCGTCACTGGCGGCGGTGAAGGACAGGCTGTAGCCCACCACCGCCCAGATGACCGTGACCAGGCAGGTGATGGTGAAGCTCTGCATCACCATGGCCAGCACGTTGAACTTGCGCACCATGCCGCCGTAGAACAGCGCCAGGCCGGGGATGGTCATCATCAGCACCAGGGCCGTGGACATCAGCATCCACGCCGTATCGCCACCGCTGATCGCGGGGGCTGCCGGGGCCGCGGGTGCCGCCGCGTCTTGCGCCGCCGCCAGGGCGGGCAGACCCGCCGCCAGCGCCATGGCGCCCAATCCCAGGAAACGCTTACCCAAACCGCTCATCCCACACCCCATTCCCAGCCACCGTTAATCAGTCACCGCGTTTGCCCATCGCCGCGCCAGCAAGGGCCGGCGGTTGTCGGGGACGCCACCGTCCTGGCCGCCGGCCATTCGCGAACCCGCCCCCTCTTTCAAACTTCGTGCCGCGATACATCCGGGCGCGGTATCGGGCCTTGGGCGCGCGCGGGCTTTTGGGCTGCTGATTAAATTATGGGCGATATCGGTAGGGCAGGGGCGGGGCGGTGGGTTCCATGCCCAAGAGATGGGCGGATTTCCGTCAAAACCCACGCGACGCTATCAGGAAGATCAAGGTGTTAGCGTTCCAGGCCATCAAATATCGGCGCCAATTTCAGCAAGCCATGCCAAAAACGCCCAATATTTAGGCGAATTCCTGCGACTCTCCGGGTGGGGTGCCCCTAAAGCAGCAACGCCGGCGCCACCCCATCGCCGTCCTGGGACAGGACGGGAGGGGGCGGGCGCCGGCGCCGCCAGAAATAACGTTCAATCAGCCGTGAGGAGGCGACGATTATTCCTCTTCCTCGTCGGCGTCCTGCTCGATCTGGTTGGCCAGGTCGTGCAGCATGTCGACCACGTCCTGGTGGGTGGTTTCCTCAACCGCCTGGTTGACGGCCACTTCGATCATGGCGACCGCGACATAGGCGGCCAGGGGGCCCGCCTCCTTGAGCGCCGCCTCAAGATGCTTTTCCGCGACGCTCAGCGCCTTCTCGAACAGGGCTTCCGCGGTGGAGTTGTTGGTGTCGCTCATGGCAGACCTTCACTGTGATAATAGGGTGTATGGATCAGCTCGTGGGCCAGCTATAGCATCCTTGCCCGGTGCCGTCACGCCGCCCGGCTTGCCAAAAGTCGCCCCGCACCCCTAATCCCCGGGGCAAATCATGCCCCGTCACAGGAACTTAACGCCCGTGTCCGTCCCGCCGTCATTTCCGCAGGCCCCGCTTCCTCCCGGACCCGGCGCCGCCGATCCGCCTTTCGATCTGGCCGAGGCCGCCAGCTACCGCTTCTGGACGGACGAGCATGTGCGTTTCAACGACCTGGACCCGGTGGGCCACGTCAACAACAACGCCTTCGGCGTCTATTTCGAATCGGGCCGGGTGGCCCTGCACCACGCGCTGCGGGCGCGGGTGGACATGCGCGGCCACGCCATCGTGATGCGCAAGATCACCATCGATTACCTGGCGGAGATCACCTACCCCAATGCCGTGCGCGTCGGCACGCGGGTGGCGCGCCTGGGCCGCACGTCCTGGACCACCGGCAGCGGCCTGTTCGTCGGTGACCGCTGCCATGCCACCGCCCTGTCCGTTTCGGTCCTGGTGGACGTCGCCAGCCACCGGCCCACGCCCATCCCCGATGACCTGCGTTCCGCCATGGAGGGTTTCCTGTGAGCCGCCGTCCCGTCCCCCCACCCGCGGCAAATCCTTTGGTGGCAAGTCGTTCGGCGGCGGCCGCCCTCAGCCCCGCCGCCCCGCCGCCCGCCCGCCGGTGGAACCACCCACCACGGGCCCGGTCGAGATCACGGTGGAAACCGTGGGCGCGCTGGGTGACGGCGTCGCCCACTGGCAGGAACCCTACGGGCCAAACCACCGCCTGTTCGTGCCTCAAACCCTGGTCGGCGACCGGCTGATGGTGCGCTTCGCCCAGCAGCGGGGTGAGGGCTGGCTGGTGGAGCCTGTGTCGCTGCTGGCCGAGGGGCCGGGCCGGGCCGACCCCGCCTGCCGCCACTTCGGCATCTGCGGCGGCTGCACCCTGCAGCATATGGACCCCGGCACCTACGGCGCCTGGAAGGTGGAGCAGCTGCGCCATGCGCTGAGCCGCGCCGGCATCACCGACCTTCCCATGGCCCCGCTGGCGCGCACGCCGCCCCACGCCCGCCGTCGGGCCGTGCTGGCCGCCGCCCGCCGGGGCCGGCGCCTATGGCTGGGCTTCAATGAGCGCGCCAGCCACCGCCTGGTGGATATCGAGGAATGCACGGTGCTGGCGCCGCGCCTCATGGCGCTGATCGCCCCCTTGCGCACCCTGCTGCTGGAGCTTCTGCCGGACGAGCACACGCTGGACGTGGCGCTGACCCTGCTGGACGACGGGCCCGACGTGGTGCTGATGGGCCTGCCGCAGCCGGACCTGAACGCGCTGGAGATGCTGGGCGCCTTCGCCGAGGCGCATGACCTGGCCCGCCTCACCTGGTCCAAGCGGCCGGGCGCGCCCGTCGAACCCATCGCGCTGCGCCGCACCGGCGTGGTGCGTTTCGGTCCGGTGACGGTGTCGCCGCCCGCTGGTTCCTTCCTGCAGGCCAGCGCCGAGGGCGAGGCCGCCCTGGTGGAGGAGGCCCTGGCCGGCGCCAAGGGGGCGGCTCGTGTGGCCGACCTGTTCGCCGGCAGCGGCACCCTGACCTTCCCCCTGGCCACGCTGGCGCCCGTCCACGCGGTGGAGGGGGATGGGCCGGCCCTCACGGCGCTGGAGGCGGCGGCCCGCCAGGCCACCGGCATCCATCCCGTGACGGTGGAGCGGCGCGACCTGTTCAAGGAACCGCTATCCCCGGCGGAGCTGTCGGCCTACCAGGCGGTGGTGTTCGATCCGCCGCGCGCGGGGGCGGCGTCCCAGGCGGCGGCGCTGGCGGCCTCGTCCGTCCCGGTGGTGGTCGCCATTTCCTGCAATCCGATCAGCTTCGCCCGCGACGCCGCCCTGCTGCTGGACGGCGGCTATGTCCTGGAACGGCTGGTGCCGGTGGACCAGTTCCTGTGGTCCCCCCACCTGGAAGTCGCGGCCCGCTTCCGCCGGGGGTGATGTGGCCCCGGGGTGATGTGCACATGCCACGCCGGGGCCAAACGTTTGGCCAGGGGCGGCAGCGGCGATGCGGGGGCGGGCGGGGCGTGTTATAAACCCTGCCCCCATAGTCGCAATACAGAAGCGAGTCCGGCAGTCCCATGAGCAAGGCGCTTGAGATCCTGAAGTCCTACGCCCCGGCCACGGTGGCGGAAGAGAACGTTCTGAACGACATCCTGGACCGGCTGGGCCGCCGGGCGCTGGACGCCGACGCCGCCGTCGAACAGATCATCGACCGGCTGGATTGGCCGCTGGACCGCGCCGCCGCCGAGGTGGATGCGTATTTGGAGTAAGCCACCTCAAATGGTGGGCGGGCCCATCCGGGCCCTTGCCTTATCCTCGCTGTGCCTTTCGGTGCTCGCTGCGGCGGCCACGGTCGTGGCCTTGTCGCTGCGCTCCGGTGCGCTTCGTTCGAGGTGAGGCGAGGTGCGCCTGGTCTCTATCCTTATTCCGTGATCCGGATGGTCGGCAGTCCGACGCCGGCGGCGGCGCGTTCGCGGAGGATTTCGCGGCGGAAGCGGTAGAGTTCCGCCGGCCGGCCGCCGGTGCGGACCTCCAGGGCGCCCGTGGGCTCCACCAGGCCGCCGGCGATCAGCA
Source organism: Nitrospirillum goiasense (assembly GCF_034427435.1). Lineage (NCBI taxonomy): Bacteria > Pseudomonadati > Pseudomonadota > Alphaproteobacteria > Rhodospirillales > Azospirillaceae > Nitrospirillum > Nitrospirillum goiasense. The sequence continues at coordinate 1,033,979 of NZ_JAXQNP010000002.1, forward strand.
GGCGGCGGAAGTTCTGCTTGTGCAAGCGCACGCCCGACAGCGCCTCCACCAGGCGCTGCAACTGGAACAGGGTGAACTGCGGCGGCAGCAGGTCGAACACCACGGGGCGGTATTTCAGCTTTCCCCGCACCCGGCCTAGGGCCGCCGCCAGGACGCGGCGGTTGTCCTGCGCCATGGGGATGCCGGTGGCGGCCAGGGCGTCGGGCTGCGCCGGGCCGGACCACAGGCCGGCCACGTCGGCCGGCAGCGCCCCGTTCTGCGCCAGCTTGGCCAGTACGGCGCGGTCGCGCGGCGCCTCCGCCACCAATCCTGCCTCGTACAGCAGCTCATACCGCTCCAGCACCCGTTCATAATCCCAGGCGTCGTCGTCGGGGCTGAAGGTGGTGTGCACCCGGTCGCGCCGCTGGGCCGCCAGGTCGGGGTCGCGGGCCGCGTCGTGGGCCGCCCAGCGTTCCAGCGCCGGCAACAGCGTGCGGCCGATCATGGCCGGGCGGCCGTCGCGCCAGTCCTCCCACGGGAAATAGCTGTACCAGTCATGCCATTCGGCGGCGCCGGAGCCCGACAGCGGCGCCTCGCGCGTCAGGGCGATGTAGCCGACGGAGACGACGCGCGGCTCCCCATCGACCTCGCGCAGGTCGCGGTAGCGATCGCCGAAGGTGTAGAGCTGCTCGACATAGCCCAAGGGCAGGCCCGTCAGCTCGGTGACCCAGCGGCGCAATCCCTGCTCCAGCGTGCGGTGGCGCTCGGGCGCGAAGGGGCCGAAGGGCAGGGCGTCCCAATCGCCGCTGGCCTGCTGCTGCGGCGTGGCCAGGTCATGCGTCAACCGGCGCACCACCAGCACGCGCGGCACCTCCCGCGTCACCGCCACGATGACGGCGGTGAGGCCGATGGAGGCGCGTTCGGCCGCCGGCTGGCTGTTCGGTTGTGCGGTTTGGGGCTGCCGATCGCTGGTCACGAGTCTCCCGCCAAATCTGTTGCGTGGGCGAATTTACCCGCCAAGGGGCGGTGGGCCGTCCCGGCGCGCGACAGAATGTGTTGTCCGAGACGCTTTTGACAGCAAGAGAAAGTTCACCGGCCCCTGTTAAAAGACGACAATCTGCTTATTGTCCTGCGAGGCAGGATGCCGCTTCGTTTCGATGCCGTGATTTGCCTATGGTAGGCCCCGCGAATTAACGGGCCGCCCGCATGAGAGACGGCCCGACTTCGGGAGAGAAGACCCATGGCGCTCAAAGCAGAACAGCGCAAATCCGAACTGACCGAACAGATCGCCGCCAAGGTGCGGGACCGCCTGGCTCGGGAAAAGGCCGGCCCGGCCGAACGCTTCGTCCGGCAGTTCTACGCCAACGTGCCCCCGGATGACATCCTGCGCAGCAGCAGTGATGAGCTGTACGGCGCCGCCATCGCCATGTGGCAGTTCGGCGCGGTGCGCAAGCCCGAGACCGCCCAGGTGCGCGTCTGCAATCCCAAGGTGGAGCAGGACGGTTGGCACGCCCCCCACACGGTGGTGGAAATCGTCAATGACGACATGCCCTTCCTGGTGGACAGCGTCTCGGCGGAGCTGAACCGCCATGGCCTGACGGTGCACCTGGTGATCCACCCGGTGGTGAAGGTGAGGCGCGACGCCGACGGCCGCCTGGTCGAGCTGTATGAGCCGCACGCCGCCCCCGCCGATGCCAAGGCCGAGAGCTTCATGCATGTGGAGGTCGACCAGCAGACCTCCCCCGAGCTGTTGGAAAAGGTGCGCGCCGGCCTGGTGCGCGTCCTGGCCGACGTCCGCGCCGCCGTGGAGGATTTCGAGGCCATGCGCAGCCGCGTGGCCGAAACCATCGCCGACTCGCAAAAGGCCAACCAGCCCCTGGACGCCGCCGAGGTGGCGGAGGGCCTGGACTTCCTGCGCTGGGTCGACGACGACCATTTCATCTTCCTGGGCGTGCGCGAGTACCGCTTCGGCAAGGAGGATGGCCAGGACACGCTGGACATCCTCAGCGGCGCCGGCCTGGGCATCCTGCGCGATGACGAGGTCTCGGTCTTCGACGGCCTGCGCTATTTCTCCCAGTTGCCGCCGGACGTGCGCGCCTTCGTGCGCCAGCCGCGCGCCATCATGGTGACCAAGGCCAACAAGGATTCGACCGTCCACCGCCCGGCGCCGCTGGACGCCGTGATGGTGAAGCTGTTCGACGACAACGGCGTGGAGATCGGCGAGCGGCTGTTCGTCGGCCTGTTCACCTCCGTCGCCTACAACCGCGCGGCGCGTGAGATCCCCTACCTGCGCCAGAAGGTGAACCGGGCGCTGGAGCGGGCGGGCTTCGACAAGTCCAGCCACGACGGCAAGGCCTTGCTGCACATCCTGGAGACCTATCCCCGGGATGAGCTGTTCCAGATCGGCGACGACGAACTGTTCGACATCGCCATGGGCGTGCTGCACCTGCAGGACCGCCAGCGCGTGGCCCTGTTCGTGCGCAAGGACCCGTTCGAACGCTTCATCAGCGCCCTGATCTATGTCCCCCGCGACCGCTACGACACCGACCTGCGCCTGAAGCTGCAGGGCATCCTGGAAACGGCGTTCGAGGGCAAAACTACGCAGTATCATGTGATGCTGTCGGAAAGCGTGTTGGCCCGCGCCCATGTCATCATCCAGACCACCCCCGGCAAGGTGCCCGACTACGACGTCCGCGATGTCGAGGAGACGCTGATCGAGGCGGCGCGCGGCTGGGGGGAACGGCTGCAGCAGGCCCTGGTGGACGCCAAGGGCGAGGAGGTCGGCCTGCGCCTGGCCCGCCGCTATCGCCGCGGCACCCTGGCCGAAGGCTACCGCGAGACCTACAGCCCCGAAGCCGCCGTGATGGATATCGAGCGGCTGGAGGCGGTGGCGGCCACGGGCCGGATCGCGCTGAACCTGCACCGCCCGGTGGAGGCGGAGCCGCACGAGCTGTTCTTCAAGGTCTATCACGACGACACGCCGGTGCAGCTGTCCCAGGCCCTGCCCATGCTGGAGGATCTGGGCCTGAAGATCCTGGCGGAAGGCGGCCCGCACGAGGTGCGCCTGCCCGGCCGTGAGAAGTCCATCTGGATCCAGGACTTCGAGATGAAGATGGCCAACGGCCAGGCCGTCGAGCTGGACGCGGTGAAGGAGGCGTTCGAGGACGCCTTCATGCGCGTCTGGACCGGCGAGGCCCAGACCGACGGCTTCAACAAGCTGGTGCTGGGGGCCGGTCTGGCCTGGCGCGACGTCACCATGGTGCGCGCCTACGCCAAGTACCTGCGCCAGGCCCGCTTCGACTTCTCCCAGTCCTATATCGAGGACACGCTGGCGGCCCACGTGGGCATCACCAAGCTGCTGGTGCGCCTGTTCCACCTGGCCCATGACCCGGCCCTCCTGGCCAAGCTGGGCCGGGAAGAGGTGGACAGCCAGCGCATGGGCCTGGTGGTGGAGATCGACCACGCCCTGGACCAGGTCACCAACCTGGATGAGGACCGCATCCTGCGCCGGATGCTGAACCTCATCCGCGCCACCCTGCGCACCAACTTCTTCCAGAAGGGCGCCGACGGCCAGCCCAAGAGCTATCTGTCGTTCAAGCTGGACAGCCGGTCCATCGACGACCTGCCGCTGCCCCGGCCCATGGTGGAGATCTGGGTGTACAGCCCCCGGGTCGAGGCCGTGCACCTGCGCGGCGGCAAGGTGGCGCGCGGCGGCATCCGGTGGTCGGACCGCAAGGAGGATTTCCGCACCGAGATCCTGGGCCTGATCAAGGCGCAGATGGTGAAGAACGCGGTCATCGTGCCCATGGGGTCCAAGGGCGGCTTCGTGGTGAAGAACCCGCCGCCGGCCTCGGCCGGTCGCGAGGCGGCGCTGGCCGAAGGCATCGAGTGCTACAAGACCATGATGCGCGGCCTGTTGGACATCACCGACAACCTGGTGAAGGGCCAGGTGGTGCCGCCCATGGATGTCGTCCGCCTGGACGGCGACGACCCCTATCTGGTGGTCGCCGCCGACAAGGGCACGGCCACCTTCTCCGACATCGCCAATGGCGTCAGCCGCGACTATGGCTTCTGGCTGGACGACGCCTTCGCCTCCGGCGGGTCGGCCGGCTATGACCACAAGAAGATGGGCATCACCGCGCGCGGCGCGTGGGAGGCGGTGAAACGCCACTTCCGTGAGCTGGGCCGCGATTGCCAGACCCAGGACTTCACCGTCGTGGGCGTGGGCGACATGTCGGGCGACGTGTTCGGCAACGGCATGCTGCTGTCCCGGCACATCCGCCTGGTGGCCGCTTTCGACCACCGCCACATCTTCCTGGATCCCAACCCGGATGCGGCCAGCAGTTGGGAAGAGCGCAAGCGCATGTTCGACCTGCCGCGCTCCTCCTGGGCGGACTATGACAAGTCCAAGCTGTCCCCGGGCGGCGGCATCTTCGAGCGCGGCGCCAAGTCCATCCCGCTGTCGCCGGAGGTGCGCGCGGCCCTGGGTATCACGGCCGAACGCTTGACCCCGGCGGAGCTGATGCAGGCCATCCTGAAGGCGGACGTCGACCTGCTGTGGCTGGGCGGCATCGGCACCTATGTGAAGGCCGGCGGCGAGAGCAACGCCGAGGTGGGCGACAAGGCCAACGACGCCCTGCGCATCGATGGCCGCCAGGTCCGTGCCAAGGTGGTGGGCGAGGGGGCCAACCTGGGCTTCACCCAGCGGGGCCGCATCGAGGCCGCGCAGGCGGGCGTGCGGCTCAACACCGACGCCATCGACAACTCCGCCGGCGTCGACACCTCGGACCATGAGGTCAACATCAAGATCCTGCTGCGCGACGTGATGGACAAGGGCAGCATGACCCTGCCCCAGCGCGACGCGCTGCTGGCCACCATGACCGATGACGTGGCGGACCTGGTGCTGGCCGACAACTATCAGCAGACCCAGGCCCTTTCCATCGACGAGGCGGTGGCGTCCGACACACTGGACGATCTGGCGCGCTTCATCCGCCTCATGGAAAAGGCGGGCAAGCTGAACCGCGCCATCGAGTTCCTGCCGACGGAGGAGGAGGTGGCGCTGCGCGCCCAGGCCCGCCGGGGCCTGACGCGGCCGGAGACGGCGGTGCTGCTGGCCTATGCCAAGATCGACCTGTACGACAAGCTGCTGAACTCCGACCTGCCGGACGATGCCAAGATGGCGGCCGACCTGGTGGAGTATTTCCCGGAAAGCCTGCAGCGGCAGTATCCGCAGGCGGTGGCCGGCCATCAGCTGCGCCGGGAGATCATCGCCACCGTGGCCACCAACAGCATGGTGAACCGCGTCGGCCCCAGCTTCGTGGCCGAGATGGTGGAACAGACCGGCATGGGCGAGGCCGACGTGGCCCGCGCCTATCACATCGTCCGCGACGCCTATGGCCTGCCGGCGGTGTGGAAGGCCATCGACGCCCTGGACAACCAGGTGCCGGCGTCGGTCCAGACCGATATGGGCCTGGCCACCCGCCGCCTGCTGCGCCGCGCGGTGCCGTGGACGCTGCTGAACAACAGCCATCCGCTGGACATGGCGGCGGGCATTGCCCGCCTGGCGCCGGCGGTGAAGGTGTTGTCCAAGGCGTTGGCCGACATCCTGTCGCCCGACGCCGCCGCCGACTTGGGCGCCAAGAAGGACGCCTTGGAAAAGGCGGGCGTGCCGGCGGAGCTGGCGCACCACGTCGCGGCGCTGTCGGCCCTGGGGGCCGCCACCGACATCAGCCAGATCGCGGTGGAAACCAACCGCGCGGTGGACAAGGTCGCCGCCATCCACTTCGCGCTGGGCGAGCGGCTGGGCTTCGACTGGCTGCGCGGCCGGGCGGAGGCGGTGAAGACCACCACGCACTGGCAGCGCCAGGCCCTGGGCGCCATCATCGACGACCTCTACAGCCTGCAGGGCCGCCTGGCGGCCCGGGTGCTGGCGGGCGAGGGCGACGATGTGACCGCCCTGATCGACGGCTGGCTGGCCGCCAAGGCCGGCCCGGTGGACCGCATCCAGTCCCTGCTGGCCGAACTGCGCGGCGTGGCGCACCTGGACGTGGCCATGCTGGCCGTGGCCACTCGCCAGCTGCGCGGCCTGACGGCGGGCTGATTTACCTCCGAGGTGTGACCGGCGGCATGGGGCTTGTCCTCATGCCGCCGTGGCCCCGTGCCGGTGACGGGCGCCACCCTTTGATCAGCCGCCTGTTGATCCAGGGCGGTGTCACGCAATTCTTCTCGTGAATTTCAACCCTGATTCTCCGGCCTCTGCGCTGTGGGGGCGGTGGCGAACTGTCGCTTGCGCAAAGGCCGGCGACTCCATATTTATTGATTTCACAACGCCTCTCCGTGCATTGCCAAGATTGTCCGGTGGGTTTTGTCGTTTCCCCGATATCCCTTGGGGGAACCGGTTCCGAAGGTGCCCCTTTGTCCGCGACCCCGGATTACAGCGTTCTGGATGGCAAGCGTCTGCTGCTGATCATTTCCGGCGGCATCGCGGCCTATAAGTGCCTGGACCTGATCCGGCGGTTGAGGGAGCGGGGCGTGCGCGTGCGTGCCGTCCTGACCCAGGCGGCGCAGCAGTTCGTCACCCCCCTTTCGGTCGCCGCCCTGTCGGAGGAAAAGGTCTACACCGACCTCTTCTCCCTGACCGACGAGTCGGAGATGGGGCACATCCGCCTGTCGCGGGAGGCTGACCTGGTGGTGGTGGCGCCGGCCAGCGCGGACATCCTGGCGCGCATGGCCGCCGGCATGGCCAACGACTTGGCGACGACGGCGCTGCTGGCCACCGACAAGCCGGTGATGGTGGTGCCGGCCATGAACGTCATGATGTGGACCAATCCGGCCACCCAGGCCAACGTCCGTACCCTGGAACAGCGCGGCATCCGCCGCCTGGGTCCCGCCGCCGGCGACATGGCCTGCGGCGAGGTCGGCTCCGGCCGCATGGTGGAGCCGATGGAGATCGTGGCCGCCGTCGCCGCCTTCTTCGCGGCGCAGAGCGTGCCCAAACCCCTGGCGGGGCGCCGCGCCGTGGTGACCAGCGGCCCCACCCATGAACCCATCGACCCCGTGCGCTACATCGCCAACCGCTCCTCGGGCAAGCAGGGCCACGCCGTGGCGGCGGCCCTGGCGGCGCTGGGCGCCGACGTGACCCTGGTCAGCGGCCCCGTCACCCTGGCCGATCCGCCGGGTGTGCGCGTGGTGCGGGTGGAGACGGCGGCCGAGATGCTGGCCGCTAGTCAGGGCGCGCTTCCGGCCGACATCGCCGTCTGCGCCGCCGCCGTGGCGGACTGGCGCGTGGCGGCCGCCGCGGGCGACAAGGTGAAGAAGGGTCCCGACGGTCCGCCCACCCTGACCCTGGCGGAGAACCCCGACATCCTGGCGACCCTGTCCCAGGCCGGCCCAGCGCGTCCCCGCCTGGTGGTGGGCTTCGCCGCCGAGACGCGCGACGTGCTGGCCTATGCCGCCGCCAAGCTGGCCAAGAAGGGCTGCGACTGGATCGTCGCCAACGACGTGGCGACCGGCACCGGTACCTTTGGCGGCGACGACAACCAGGTGCACCTGCTGCGCCAAGGGGCCCAGCCCGAAACCCCTCTCGTTGAGACGTGGCCGCGCCTGAGCAAGGCCGAGGTCGCGGCGCGCCTTGCCCAGGCCATCGCCGACACCCTGCCACCCCCGATCGCCCTTTCAACAAGCAACAACAGCCCGGAACCCGTTTGATGACCGAAGCCGTTACCGTCGCCGTCACCCGCCTGCCCCATGGTCGGGATTTGGACCTGCCCGCCTATGCCACCGCCCAGGCCGCCGGCCTGGACCTGATGGCGGCCGTGTCGGCCCCGGTGGTGATCCCGCCGCTGGGCCGCGCGCTGGTGCCCACGGGCCTGGCCATTTCCCTGCCGGTGGGTTTCGAGGCGCAGGTGCGTCCGCGTTCCGGCCTGGCGCTGAAGAACGGTGTCACGGTGTTGAACGCGCCCGGCACGGTGGATGCCGACTACCGGGGCGAGGTGGGCGTGATCCTGGTGAACCTGGGTGACCAGCCCTTCACCATCGAACGGGGCATGCGCATCGCCCAGATGGTGATCGCCCGCCACGAACGCATCCAATGGAACGAGGTGGAAAGCCTGGATGAGACCGCCCGGGGCGCCGGCGGCTTCGGGTCCACCGGCACCGCCGCCGCTGGCACCTCTGCCACTGGCCGCGCGGGCTGAAGAAAATGGGGGAAGGGATGCTGCGGATTTCCAAGAAGCTGATGTTCGCCATCGAGGTGGTGCTGGACATCGCCTACAACGCCGGTTCCGAACCCGTGCAGTCGGGGGAGATCACGGCACGGCAGGGCATCCCCAAGCGTTACCTGGAGCAGGTGCTACAGGCCCTGGTGCGGGCGGGTATCCTTGCCGGCGTGCGCGGCCCCCGGGGCGGCTATCGCCTGGCGCGGGAACGCCGCCGCATCACGGTGGGGGAGATCGTGCGCATCGTCCGCGCCCTGGAACAGGCCACCGACCCCATGGAAGAGCCGGTGGGGGCCGAGCTGGGCCGCCAGGTGGTGCGCCCGCTGTGGGCCGAACTGCAGGATGACTGCATGCGCCGCCTGGACCAGACCACCATTGAGGATCTGTGCCTGCGCGCCCACCGCGCCGGCATCGAAAGCGAAGCGACCCACAAGCTGGACTTCAGCATCTAAGGAAACGGAGCACCATCATGGCTGACACTCCCAACCCGTCGACGGGCGCCGCCTTCCGCGGCCGCGTTTACGACAGCATCCTGGACACCGTGGGCGCCACCCCGCTGGTGCGCCTGCAGCGCCTGGCCGCCGCCCATGGCGTGAAGGCCGACATCATCGGCAAGTGCGAGTTCTTCAATCCGCTGTCCAGCGTGAAGGACCGCATCGGCATGGCCATGATCGAGGCGGCAGAGGCCGATGGCCGCATTTCCCCCGACCGCACCCTGCTGATCGAGCCCACCTCGGGCAACACCGGCATCGCCTTGGCCTTCGTCGCCGCGGCCAAGGGCTATCGCCTGATCCTGACCATGCCGGAAAGCATGTCGGTGGAACGTCGCCGCATGCTGAAGCTGCTGGGCGCGGAGATCGTGCTGACCCCGCCGGCCCAGGGCATGAAGGGCGCCATCGCCAAGGCGGAGGAGCTGGCGGCCGAGGCGGGCGACGCCTACATCCTGCAGCAGTTCAAGAACCCGGCGAACCCGGAGATCCATCGCCGCACCACAGCCGAGGAAATCTGGATCGACACCGCCGGCGGCGTGGATTTCCTGATTTCCGGCGTGGGCACCGGCGGCACGCTGACCGGCGTCGCCAGCGTGATCAAGGAGCGCAAGCCCAGCTTCAAGGCGGTGGCGGTGGAGCCGGAGGACAGCCCCGTGCTGTCCGGCGGCCTGCCCGGCCCGCACAAGATCCAGGGCATCGGCGCCGGCTTCGTGCCCGACATCCTGGACACCCACCTGATCGACGAGGTGCTGCGCATCTCCAACCAGCGGGCGTTCGAGACGGCGCGCCAAGTGGCCCGGCTGGAGGGTGTCGCCGTCGGCATCAGCTCCGGCGCCGCCCTGGCCGCCGCCCTGGAATTGGGCGCCCGGCCGGAGAACGAGGGCAAGCAGATCGTCGTGATCCTGCCCAGCTTCGCCGAGCGCTACCTGTCCACCGGCCTGTTCGACGGCCTGGACTGAGGGGCTGGATTGGCGCTAAGGGGGCCGGCCACCGCGCCGGCCCCCTCTGATGTTGTCACCTTTTTGATTAGGCCGCGACCGCGGCCGCCGGAGCTTTCCGGGGAGCGTCAGCGGACTGGAAAGCGAGGATAGCCAAGCGGCCGGACGGCCGCGCCCGGCGTTTGAGGGCGCAATGGACTTCACCGATTCACAGATCGAGCGCTACTCCCGCCACATCATCCTGAAGGAGGTGGGCGGGGAGGGGCAGGCCAGGCTGCTGGCCGGTTCCGTCCTGGTGGTGGGCGCCGGCGGCCTGGGCGCGCCATTGCTGCTGTACCTGGCGGCGGCGGGGGTGGGGCGCATCGGCATTGTCGATGACGATACCGTCGATCTGTCCAACCTGCAGCGGCAGGTGGTGCATGACATGGCCTCGCTGGGCCAGGCCAAGGTGGACAGCGCCGCCGCCCGCCTGCGCGCCATCAACCCCGACGTGGTGGTGGAGACGCACCGCATGCGCCTGGGGCCCGGCAATGTCCGCGATCTGGTGCGGGCCTATGACATCGTGGCCGATGGGTCGGACAATTTCGCCACCCGCTTCCTGCTGAACGACGCCTGCTATTTCGAGCGCCGTCCCCTGGTGTCGGCGGCCATGCTGCGCTTCGACGGCCAAATCTCCACGTTCAAAGCGTATCTGGGCAAGACCCACGAGGGCCATTCCCACCCCTGCTACCGCTGCGTCTTTCCCGAACCGCCGCCGGCGGGCCTGGTGCCGTCCTGTTCCGAGGCGGGGGTGCTGGGCGCGCTGGCCGGCACCGTGGGCTCCTTGCAGGCGCTGGAGGTGCTGAAGGAACTGCTGGGCATCGGCGATAGCCTGTCCGGCCGCCTCATGCTCTATGACGCCTTGGGCGCCAGCTTCCGCACCGTGCGGGTGAAGCCGGACCCGGACTGCCCCCTGTGCGGCACCCACCCGACCATCACCCACCTGCCCGGTGAAAAGGGGCCGGGGGAAGAGACGGCATGACGACCGCTCAACCTGGCCTGTCCCCACCCGGGCTGTCCATCGTCCTGCAGTCCGGTGGCTTCGACCGGGTGCATTACGCCCTGGTCATGGCCACGGCGGCGGCGGCCATCGGCCGGCCGACCCTGCTGTTCGTCACCGGCCGGGCCCTGCGTTTCCTGCTGGCCGACGATGGCTGGGCCTACCTGGACCCCGCCGACGACGGGTCCACCGCCGTTGAGCGGGAACAACGCTTCGCGGAAACCAATGTCGCCACCCTGGCGGAATTGACCGAGTCGCTCACCCCCCTGGGTGTGCGCGTCATCGCGTGCGAGATGGGCTGGCGGGTGCTGGGGCTGGACCGGCCGGCCCTGCGGCCCGACGTGGCGGTGGAAACGGCGGGCGTGGTCACCCTGTTGCAGGCGACCCCGCCGGGCGCCCATCTTATCCACCTGTGACCCCTTTCCCGAAAGCGCGCCGCCATGCCTGAATTGCCCGAGGTCGAGACCGTGGCCCGGGGCCTGGCCCTGAAGATGCTGGGGCGGACCCTGGTGCGCGTGGCCCAGCATCGCCCCAACCTGCGCACGCCCTTCCCCCCGGCTTCGTCCAGCGCCTGACCGGCCGCCGCGTGGCCAGCATCGGCCGCCGGGCGAAGTACGTGCTGATGCGCCTCGACCCCGGGGCCGACGGGGGCGAGGACACCCTGCTGATCCATCTCGGCATGTCGGGCAGCATGGTGGTCAGCCGGGGGCCGGCGGGCGCGCCCGGGGCGCATGACCATGTCGTCATGGAAACGGATGACGGCGCCGTCGTCACCTTCAACGACCCCCGCCGCTTCGGCCTCATGGACCTGATCGCGGAAGGGCAGGAGGACAGCCACCCCCTGCTGGCCAAGCTGGGGCCGGAGCCGCTGGGCAACGCCTTCGACGCCGACACCCTGTCGGCCCGGCTGGCGGGTAAGATGACGCCCATCAAGGCGGCGCTGCTGGACCAGCGGGTGGTGGCCGGCCTGGGCAACATCTATGTCTGCGAGGCGCTGTTCCGCTCCGGCATCAGCCCCGAGCGCTCGGCCGCCAGCGTGGCGGGCAAGGACGCCCAGCGCTTGGTGCCCGCCATCCGCGACGTGCTGACCGAGGCCATCGCCGCCGGCGGCTCCTCCCTGCGCGACTACGTCCAGTCCGATGGCGAGTTGGGCTACTTCCAGCACTCCTTCGCCGTCTATGGGCGCGAGGGGCAGCCCTGCCCCGGTTGCGACTGCGACGTGGGCCGCACGGGCGGCGTGCGGCGGGTTGTCCAGGCCGGGCGGTCCAGCTTCTTCTGCGCACGGCGGCAGCGCTGATTCATGCGGCCTTGGCCGTTGCCGGGCGGGCCATCCTGCGTCACCATCGTGCGTGGGGCGGGTAATTTCCGTTATGCCTCGCCCCTGGAGATATTGGCCCTCGTGAGCCCCCGAATGCGCCTTGTCCTTGCCGCCGCCCTGTCCCTTCCCCTGCTGCTGGCTGGGGGCATCGGCCTCGCGCGGCCGGTGGAGCCGGGGTACGTGCCGGGGGTGGAGGATCTGCCCTTGATGCCGGGCTTGACCGCGCCGACCAATGGCGCCGTGGTCTTCGACCAGCCGGAGGGCCGCATCGTCGAGTCGGCGGCCCAGGGCGATGTCAGCGCCGACGCCATCAACGCCTTCTATTCCCAGACCCTGCCGCAGCTGGGATGGCGGGCCGCCGGTGCCGGCCGCTGGGCGCGCGATGGCGAACGGCTGGAGATCACCGCCACCCGGGATGGCACCGGCAGCCGGGCGGAAACGATGGTGCGCTTCGTTCTGCGGCCGCAGTAGGGGCCTGCGGCGGGAGGCGCGACTACGATCTCAAGAAGAGGTAGGTTTTTAAAGTAAAAGACCCATGATATTGGGGTTGAGATACAGAATCGCCCATATCTGGTTTTAGACTCGTTGAATCCGGGGGGCGGGGATGTCCAAAGCAGGGACGTGCACCGCCGGTTTTGGTCTAGTCTGGCGCGGTTTTTAGGGCCGTGCCGCTTGACGGTTTCGTGGGGAGGGGGTATAAGCCCGGCCTTCCACGGCAAGGGTCGTGTTCGAAAAGGGTTTGTCATGGCTAATCATAAGTCCGCTGAAAAGCGTATCCGTCAGACGGAAGTCCGTACCGAAGTCAACCGGGCCCGCGTGTCCCGTATCCGCACCTTCGTGAAGAAGGTCGAGCTGGCTTTGGAAGCCGGCGACAAGAGCGCCGCCGCCGAGGCCTTCAAGCTGGCCCAGCCGGAAATGATGCGCGGCGTCAGCAAGGGCGTGCTGCACCGGAACACCGTGTCGCGCAAGCTCTCCCGCCTGTCTCTCCGCATCAACGCTCTGGGCTGATAGCCGGCCCCGGCCAGTGCGCGCGGGTCGCTAGCCCGCGCCGTCGAAGTCGGGGTCCCAGCTCTTGACCGTGGAAGCAAGGAGGCCGCGTCCTGCCGGACAACGGCGGGGGCGCGGCCTTTTCCTTGTTGGCCCCTCGTTACTGCGTTTACCTAACCCTATTCTTCCAGAATAGTCCGAAGGGCGGGTATCGACCGGGGCGCGCGAGCATCATTCGGTCTTTTTTGTTTGTTCCCTTTTCGAGCCTATTGCGACTCCCGAACGGCCCGACTAGCATCTTCCGATGTGCGGGATCGTTCTCCACGATGAAGTAATCAAGCGGCGGGAACGCCTGCGCAAACCGATGACAGATGCATCTTGATGATGACGCGTGTCGCTCTACATCGCTCTGGCATTGGTGGATTTCTGAATCTTTGAAGAAGATCATGCGTCTGCGGCAGATTCTTTAAAATGAATCCCGCAAGGTGCGCGGTTTTGTTTGCATGGTTAGGTTTTGGTCTGCCTGTTGATTGCACCGGAATGGCGCCGGACGGGGCAGGGGGCATGCCCCAGGTCCTGGTGCCGGTAAAGTCCGGTGCGGGAAAGGGTGGTCACGGAACCAACCGGGACAGGGCCGACAACAGGGGCTGACGAAGCGGGGTTGGGACGGTGTTGGAAGGGTGGGATCCCCTGGGATCGTGCCTTTGTGCCAGCGTTGTCCGTTATGCCGGCCTGTCCGGCCCCCGATATCTTCGATCCGCCCCTGACGTCGACCCCAGACCTCCACAGTCTCGGGCGGGGCGTCCAGCCCCGTCGGCGACCAAAGGGGGCGACCCGGTGCATGGTTCCGGTCCGAATTGATCCGGTTTGGGATGGCCCGTTGTCGGCCGTCCGTCGTTGGCCCCGGTCCTCATCGGCCGGTGCCGTCCAGTGTGGTTGTCCGGGTCCGGAAGGCGTTGGGGCAGGAGCGAAGCGGGAATGTCGGTTCAGGCATCTCTGGATCAGCAATGGGCGCGCATCAGCGGGCGGCTCAAGGACGAGGTGGGTGAAACCGCGTATCGCAGCTGGCTGAAGCCGCTGACCGTGGAGGATTTCATCGGCGGCCAGGTGCGCATCGTCGTGCCCACGCGCTTCATGCGCGACTGGATCCGCACGCATTACGCCGACCGCATCCGTGCCCTGTGGACGGGGGAGAATCCCGGCGTCCAGTCCGTGGAGATCGTCGTGGCGCCGCCGCGGGGCGACGCCTCGCTGGGCGGGGCGCTCAGCACCCTGCCGCGCGGGGCCGCCAACGGCCTTGACGCCGGCCCGCTGGCCGATGGCGCGACCGTCCCCCTGCCAGCCTATGATGACGGTGACGCCGGGTCCTCCCTGAACGGGGCGGCCGAGGCGCCGGCCCTGCCCGCCTTCATCGCCGGCAACGGCCTGGGGGAGGAGCGCGACGACGTCTCGGCGCTGCTGGACCCCCGCTTCACCTTCGAGAATTTCGTGGTGGGCAAGCCCAACGAGCTGGCCTTCGCCGCCGCTCGCCGCGTGGCCGACGCCAGCGCCGTGACCTTCAACCCGCTGTTCCTGTACGGCGGCGTGGGCCTGGGCAAGACCCACCTGATGCACGCCATCGCCTGGCACATCCGCAAGAAGGACCCCGCCCGCCGGGTGATCTACCTGTCGGCGGAAAAGTTCATGTACCAGTTCATCCGGGCCCTTCGGTACAAGGACACCATGGCGTTCAAGGAGCAGTTCCGCTCCGTCGACGTGCTGATGATCGACGATGTGCAGTTCATCAGCGGCAAGGACAGCACCCAGGAAGAGTTCTTCCACACCTTCAACGCCCTGGTGGACCAGAACCGCCAGGTCATCATCTCCGCCGACAAGAGCCCGTCCGACCTGGAAGGCATGGAGGAGCGCCTGCGCTCCCGCCTCGGCTGGGGGCTGGTGGCCGACATCCACCCGACGACGTATGAGCTGCGCCTGGGCATCCTGCAGTCCAAGGCCGAGCAGATGCGGGTGCAGATCCCCCAGAAGGTGCTGGAGTTCCTGGCCCACAAGATCACGTCCAACGTGCGTGAGCTGGAAGGTGCCCTGAACCGCATCGTGGCCCATGCCGAGCTGGTGGGTCGCGCCATCACCCTGGAAAGCAGCCAGGAAGTGCTGCACGACCTGCTGCGCGCCAGCAACCGCCGGGTGACCATAGAGGAAATCCAGAAGAAGGTGGCGGAGCACTACAACATTCGCCTGGCGGACATGAGCTCCGCCCGCCGCGCCCGCGCCGTGGCCCGCCCCCGCCAGGTGGCGATGTACCTGTCCAAGCAGCTGACCGCCCGTTCCCTGCCCGAGATCGGCCGCAAGTTCGGCGACCGCGACCACACCACCGTGATGCACGCCGTGCGCAAGGTGGAGGAGCTGTGCGCCACCGATCCGACCTTCTTCGAGGACGTGGAACTGCTGCGCCGCATGCTGGAAGGCTGACGCCGCTCCCCGTCGCCTTTCCTCGTTTCCCCGCTCCCCGGCCCCCCCTTTCGGACAGGGGCCGACTCGGCCATCCGACAGCCTCCGGAATCGGTCGAAAACGCTGTCGCCAGGCGGGGCTTGTGCTATGGTGTGCACCCCTTTTTCCGGGCCCTGTGGGGGGGCTTTGGGGAATTCAAGGCAAACACTCAGCCGCGCCCCAGGGGGCGACGGGTCAGCACAAGCGGAACGGCATGAAGATCACCATCGAACGCGCGGCTTTGCTCCGGTCTCTCGGTCATGTTCAGAGCGTGGTGGAGCGTCGGAACACCATTCCGATCCTGTCCAACGTCCTGCTGAAGGCGGAAAACGGCGAACTGGCGCTGACCGCCACCGACATGGATCTGGAGATCGTGGAATCCGTGCCGGCCGACATCGCGCGCCCCGGTTCCGCCACCGCCCCCGCCCACACCCTGTATGACATCGCCCGCAAGCTGCCGGACGGCAGCCAGGTGGAACTGGACTTCACCGCCGACACGCTGACCCTGCGGTCCGGCCGGTCGCAGTTCCGCCTGGGCGCCCTGCCGGTGGAGGATTTCCCCGTCATGGCCGGCGGCGACACCGGCCACCGCTTCACCCTGTCGGCCAGCGACCTGAAGATGCTGGTGGACCGCACCAAGTTCGCCATCTCCACCGAGGAGACGCGCTACTACCTGAACGGCATCTATCTGCACGCCTCCAAGGCCAAGACCGGCGCCGCCGAAATCCCCGTGCTGCGCGCCGTGGCCACCGATGGCCACCGCCTGGCCCGGGTGGAGATGGCCCTGCCGGACGGCGCCAGCGGCATCCCCGGCGTCATCATTCCGCGCAAGACCGTGATCGAGGTGCGCAAGCTGCTGGATGAGGCGGCGGACCGCATCGAGGTGCAACTGTCCGACACCAAAGTGCGCTTCGCCTTCGACAGCATCGTGCTGACCAGCAAGCTGATCGACGGCACCTTCCCGGACTATGAGCGCGTCATCCCCACGGGCAATGACAAGGTGATGGAGGTCAACGCCGGCCAGTTCGCCGCCGCCGTCGACCGCGTCGCCACCATCTCCACGGAAAAGAGCCGGGCGGTGAAGCTCAGCCTGGACCGCGGCATCCTGACCCTGTCGGCCTCAAGCCCCGAGGCCGGTTCGGCCACGGAAGAGATCGAGGTCAGCTACGACAACACGGCGCTCGAGATCGGCTTCAACAGCCGCTACCTGCTGGACATCACCCAGCAGATCGAGGGCGAGGGCGTGCGCTTCACCCTGGCCGACGCCGGCTCGCCCACCGTGGTGCGCGACGTGGCCGACGGCTCGGCCCTGTACGTCCTCATGCCGATGCGCGTCTGAGGCCGGGCGCAGGTGTTCGCGGGGCGGCGGTAGCGGTTGCTGGCCAATATGGGCGCCATGTCCACAGACGAGCCGCCCCTGACGGGGACGACGGCGGCCCCCCCTCACGAGCATGAGGGGGCGGCGCCCGCGATCATTTCCGGGGCTGTTTCCACCCCGCCGGTGGCGGCGCTGGCCGTCACCCGGCTGACCGTCACCCGCTTCCGCTCCTACGCCCACGCCCGCCTGTTGCTGGACCGCCGCCCCGTGGCGCTGACCGGGCCCAACGGCGCCGGCAAGACCAATTTGCTGGAGGCGGTCAGCTTCCTCGCCCCCGGCCGTGGCCTGCGCCGCGCTAAGCTGGGCGATGTGGAGCGCATGCAGGCCCCGGATGAGTCCTGGGAAACCCGGGGCTGGGCCGTGGCGGCGGAGGTGGCGACCCCCCTGGGCACGGTGGAGATTGGCACTGGCCGCGACCCCGCCGGCGCGCCGGGCAGCGAGCGCCGCGTGGTGCATATCGATGGCCGCCCGGCCAAAAGCCAGATGGCCCTGGCGCAATATGTTTCCTGCGTCTGGCTGACGCCGCAGATGGACCGCCTGTTCGTGGAGGGGGCGGCCGGCCGCCGCCGCTTCCTGGACCGGCTGGTGTTCGGCTTTGATCCGGAGCATGCCGGCCGGCTCAGCCGTTTCGAACAGGCCATGCGCGACCGCATCCGTCTGCTGCGCGAGGGGGGCGACCCCGCCTGGCTGACCGTGCTGGAGGACCAGATGGCCACCAGCGGCGTCGCCGTGGCCGCCGCCCGCCGCGATGTCACCGCCCGCCTGGCGGCTGCCTGCCGGCGCGGCGTGGGCCCCTTTCCCGCCCCCGGCCTGGCGCTCACCGGCACGGTGGATTCCTGGCTGGCCGACCGGCCGGCGCTGGAGGCGGAGGACACGCTGCGCCGGGCCCTGGCGGAATCGCGGCGCATCGACGCGCACGCTGGCACCACCACCGTGGGCCCGCACCGCAGCGACCTGGCCGTGACCTACCTGGCCAAGGGCATCCCGGCGGAGCTGGGCTCCACGGGGGAGCAGAAGGCCCTGCTGATCGCCATCGTGCTGGCCAACGCCCGGCTGATGGCGGCGGAGGGGGCGGCACCGCCCCTGCTGCTGCTGGACGAGGTGGCGGCCCACCTGGATGCGGAGCGCCGCACCGCCCTGTTCCAGGAGGTGTTGGCCACCGGGTCCCAGGCCTGGATGACGGGCACCGACGCCGCCACCTTCGCCGAGCTGGGTTCGGCGGCGACCCATGTGCGGGTCGCGGACGGCGGCGCCGTGGCGGGCGCGGGGTAGCCCGCCCGGCCCTTCAAGGACCCGACGAGGGGTTCCCCCCTGCGAGGGATTCAACGGAGTGGGGGCAGTGTTCCCCCTTGGTAATGACGGTTTTGCCCCTGGGCGACGCGATATCTGGTAGAGTGAATTCATGGCACAAGAAGCTCTGACGACCCCCGACACCGCCGCCGAGGATTATGGCGCCAGCTCCATCAAAGTGCTGAAAGGCCTTGATGCGGTGCGCAAGCGTCCCGGCATGTACATTGGCGACACGGACGATGGTTCCGGCCTGCACCACATGGTGTACGAGGTCGTGGACAACGCCATCGACGAGGCGCTGGCCGGCTATTGCACGCGGGTGGACGTCATCCTGAACCCCGATGGCTCGTGCACCGTGCGCGACGACGGCCGCGGCATCCCGGTGGACATCCACGCGGAAGAGGGCGTGTCGGCGGCCGAGGTCATCATGACCCAGTTGCACGCCGGCGGTAAGTTCGACCAGAACAGCTACAAGGTCTCCGGCGGCCTGCACGGCGTGGGCGTGTCCGTCGTGAACGCCCTGTCGGAAATCCTGGATCTGCGCATCTGGCGCCAGGGCCGGGTGTGGGAGATGCGCTTCGCCCATGGTGAGGCCCAGGCGCCCCTGGCCAACACCGGCGCCGCTCCGCTGAAGGCCGATGGCCGCCCCCTGTCGGGGACGGAGGTCACCTTCCTGCCGTCCAAGGCCACCTTCACCAAGACCGAATTCGATTACCAGACGCTGGAACACCGCCTGCGCGAGCTGGCCTTCCTCAATTCCGGCGTCACCCTGTACCTGACCGACGCGCGGGGCGTGGAGCCCAAGTCGTGCGAGCTGCATTACGAGGGCGGGCTGGAGGCCTTCGTGCAGTGGCTGGACCGGTCCAAGACGCCCCTGCACAAGCCCACCATCGCCCTGAAGGCGGAACGCCCCAGCGACCTGGGCGGCACCATCGGCGTGGAAGTGGCGCTGCAGTGGAACGACAGCTATCACGAGAGCACGCTGTGCTTCACCAACAACATCCCGCAGCGTGACGGCGGCACCCATCTGGCCGGTTTCCGTGGGGCGCTGACCCGCACCCTGAACAACTACGCCAACGAATCCGGCATCGCGAAGAAGGAGAAGGTGAACCTCTCCGGCGACGACATGCGCGAGGGCTTGACCTGCGTGCTGTCGGTGAAGGTGCCCGATCCGAAGTTCTCCAGCCAGACCAAGGACAAGCTGGTCTCCTCCGAGGTCCGCCCCGTGGTCGAGGCGGTGGTGGCGGAGGCGCTGGCCACTTGGCTGGAGGAGCATCCGGCCGACGCCAAGCGCATCATCGGCAAGGTGGTCGAGGCCGCCGCCGCCCGCGAGGCCGCGCGCAAGGCGCGCGAACTGACGCGGCGCAAGGGTGCCTTGGACATGGCCTCGCTGCCCGGCAAGCTGGCGGACTGCCAGGAACGGGACCCGGCCTTGAGCGAACTGTTCCTGGTCGAGGGTGACTCGGCCGGCGGCTCCGCCAAGCAGGGCCGCTCGCGCCAGTTCCAGGCCATCCTGCCCCTGCGCGGCAAGATCCTGAACGTGGAGCGCGCCCGCTTCGACAAGATGCTGTCCTCGGCCGAGATCGGCACCCTGATCGCGGCGCTGGGCACCGGCATCGGGCGGGAGGAGTTCAACGCGGAAAAGGCGCGCTATCACAAGGTCATCATCATGACCGACGCCGACGTGGACGGCGCGCACATCCGCACCCTGCTGCTGACCTTCTTCTATCGCCAGATGCCCGAGTTGATCGAGCGCGGCTACCTCTACATCGCCCAGCCGCCGCTGTACCGCGTGAAGCGCGGCACGGCCAAGGAGCGGTACCTGAAGGACGACCGGGCCATGGACGATTACCTGATCGGCCAGGGGCTGGAAGACGTGACCCTCAAGGCGCCGGACGGCACCGAACGCCAGGGCGGTGAGCTGCGCGACGTGGTGGAACAGTCCCGCGCCGCCCGCCACCAGTTGCAGGCCCTGGCCCGCAAGGTGGGCAACCCGGCCGTGGTGGAACAGGCGGCGGTGGCCGGCGCCCTGTCCATGGGCCTGCTGACCGACGACGCGCGCGCCGATGAGCTGGCCCGCGTGGTGGCCGCGCGCCTGAACCGTATCGAGGCCGAGGCCGCGCAGGCCGCCGGCAATGCCGGCGAGGGCGCCACCGTGGGCGTGGGCGCCTGGCAGGGCGAGCGGGCGCGCGAGGGCGGGCTGATGCTGTTCCGCACCAGCCGCGGCGTCACCCACCGGCACATCCTGGACGCCGACGTGCTGAAAAGCGTGGAGGCCCGCCGCCTGGACGCCATGGCCGACTTCCTGAAGACGGTCTTCACCGACACCGCCACCCTGACCTACCGCGGCCGCACCACCCGCACCATCGTCG
Source organism: Nitrospirillum goiasense (assembly GCF_034427435.1). Classification (NCBI taxonomy): domain Bacteria; kingdom Pseudomonadati; phylum Pseudomonadota; class Alphaproteobacteria; order Rhodospirillales; family Azospirillaceae; genus Nitrospirillum; species Nitrospirillum goiasense. The sequence goes on from NZ_JAXQNP010000002.1 coordinate 1,054,475, forward strand.
GCCCCGTCGGCCTGATGGAGGCGGTGCTGGAACAGGGCCGCCAGGGCCTGTCCATCCAGCGCTACAAGGGCCTGGGCGAGATGAACCCGGACCAGCTGTGGGAAACCACCCTGGACCCCAAGATCCGCTCCCTGCTGCAGGTCAAGGTCAGCCACGTGGACGAGGCGGAGGAGGTGTTCTCCACCCTCATGGGCGACATCGTCGAACCCCGCCGCGACTTCATCCAGGCCAACGCGCTCAAGGTGGCGAACCTGGACGTGTGAGGCGGCGGATTTGTGAGTTGACCCATAAAACGAGAATCTTTGACCCATAGCGTGAGAATCGGCGGTTTTTCTCACGCTATGGGTTAGGGCGCGCCGAGGTCGTCACCCCCTCTCGCGGAGCCCGGGAAAGGGGATCTTCAGGCCTTCGGGTTCAAAAGGCGTCTCGTCCCTCGGCAATGTTCAGCAACTGGGAGAACACGAACGTGGCCGGCGCGCGCCCTGCCGCTGGCACCAGTTCACGCAACAGGCCGTTGTCGCGCAGATCGCGGATGATCTTTCTGGCCGTCGGCGGTGGGATTTGGGCTGAGGCGATGAAATCCGGCGTCTGGAATATGGGCCGCTGGAAAATCCAGTCGAGGGCCCGCACCGCGTATTGCGAGTGGGTGATCTCCACCACCCAATCACGTTTGTCCTGATGCAGGGCCAGGATCGCCTGGGCTTTCCGGGTGTTGCCTTCGGCCTGGACGATGATGCCGCGCAGGAAGAAAGCTACCCAGCCACTCCAGTCGCCGTCGCGCGAGACGGCGAGCATCCGGCCGTAATATTCATCGCGGTTGGCTTCGAGATATTCTGATAGATAGAAGTTGGGCCGCGACAGTAGCCCATGAGCATAGAGGAATAGCGGGATTAGGAGCCGCCCGATGCGCCCGTTGCCGTCGAGAAACGGATGGATCGCCTCAAACTCGGCATGAACAATGGCCAGCTGTACAAGCCGATCTGGCGCATCGGTGTGAATGTAGGCCTCCCACGCCGACATCGCCGCCTCGATCTTGTCAGCGCCTGGTGGCACGAAGCGCGCCTGCTCGATGGTGCAGCCCTCTGGTCCAATCCAGTTGGGAATGCGGCGGTATTCGCCGGGATCCTTGTGGCGACCACGGACGCCATCCATCAACACGCGGTGCGTGGCCTTGATGAGCCGCTGCGACAGTGGAAGCCAGGACATCAGGCCGGACGCCTCACGCAAGGCGGCACGGTAGTTCAGAACTTCGCGGGCGTCCGCTTTCTTTGGGGTACTCTCGTCGAACAGGCGGCCCTGCGCTTCAAATTCCAGCACCTCCCCCAGCGTCACCTGCGTTCCCTCGATCTTGCTTGAGAGAACAGCTTCGCGGGCCGTCAGTGGGGATAGCAGGACGTCAGGATTGGGAATGCCGGAGAGCACGCCCTCGTACCGCGCAATCGCGGCATTGGCGGGGCCAACCAGCGGGAACAAGGTTGGGAGATCAAGCTCCGCAGGTGGAAACCGTCCGTCGTGGTAAGCAACAGGCAATGGAGTCTCCGTCGGGCCATCATGGGTGAGCGCGCGTGAGCCACAGGCTGCTCTTGATGATCGTCTGCCGAAAGCTACACCATTTGATGATCGTGAAATAGGATTCTGCCTACATCAAGCCACCTTGTTGTTATTGGACGATCGTCAAATCCGCACATGGGGAACGGCGATTTTTCTCCGCCTATGAGGCCGCGCCCCAAGAGACGGCCGGTGCCCCTATCACGACGGTACAATAGGCTGGAGCGGCGGCGGCATGTTATTGACGCGGCATCCATTTTCGTCCTTCGAGGGACCCGGGCGCCGTGACCTACCTGATCCTGTTCGTCGTTCTCGCCTTCGTCTACCGCTTCGCCCTGCTGGCGGTTTCCGTCCGGCATGAGAAGGCCCTGCGCGCCGGTGGCGCGGTGGAGCATGGCGCGCGCAACACCCTGGCGCTGACCATCGCCCACATTGGCTTCTACCTGGCGGCGACGGTGGAGGGGCTGGTGCGGGGGGAGCCCATCGACGCGGTCAGCGGCTTCGGCTTCGCCATCTACCTGTTCGGCGCCGTCATGCTGCTGGTGGTGGTGCGGCTGCTGGGGCGGCTGTGGACGGTGAAGCTGCTGATCGCCCGCGACCACCAGTTGGTGACCCACCCGCTGTTCCGCCTGGTGCGGCACCCCAATTACTTCCTGAACATCCTGCCCGAGCTGGTGGGCTTCGCCCTGACGCTGCACGCCTATTACACCCTGGTCATCGGCCTGGCCGTCTACCTCATCCCCCTGGTCACCCGCATCCGGCAGGAGGAGCGGGCCATGCGCGAGACCTTCGCCGCCTATTGACCCGGAAAACCTACTGACCGGGAAAAATCGCTGGACCGGAGGGCGGGGCGCCCCCACTTCAAAGGGCGGTTCCCATGTGGATGGGCGCCATTGGGGACGGAATCAGAGGGACGGTATGACCGCGGGTGAGGCCACTGACAGTCACGCTGCCGCCACCGACCCCCGGCCCGCCAAGGTGTCCGACATCCTGCAGGCCCTGGCGGCGGAGGAGGGACGGGAGCGGGTGGCCATCGGCGACCTGCTGACGGCCCTCAGCGACCGGGCGGTGGGCGCCCTCATCTTCGTCTTCGCCCTGCCCAACGCCCTGCCCATGCCGCCCGGCACCTCGTCCGTGCTGGGCTTGCCGCTGCTGTTCCTGACGGCGCAATTGGCGCTGGGCCGCCGGCCCTGGCTGCCGCGCTTCATCGCCGACCGGTCGCTGGCGCGCAAGGACTTCGCCGCCATGATGGCCAAGGTGGCCCCCTGGCTGGCCAAGGCCGAGCGCATGCTGCGGCCGCGCCTGGGCGTGGTGGCGCGGCCGCCGGCGGAAAACGCCGTGGGCGCCCTGTGCTTCCTGCTGGCCCTGATCCTGTTCCTGCCCATTCCCCTGGGCAACATGCTGCCCGCCGTGGCCATCAGCGTCGTGGCCCTGGGCGTGCTGGAGCGCGACGGGGTGTGGGTGCTGCTGGGCCTGGGCACGGGCATCGCCGCCGTGGCCATCGTCTGGGGCGTGCTGCTGGCCCTGCTCAAAAGCGGGCTGTTCGTGCTGGAACATGCGCTGGGGATGTGAGCCCGCGACCGCGGGCGCTGGAAATTTCCGGGGAGCCGAAGGCGGACGCTTTGAGCCTTACGACGTGCCGGCGGCGGACTTCTCGATGCGGTTGATGTGGTCCAGGCCCGGCAGGATTTCGGAGCGCACGAACTCCACCCGCTTCATGGGCCCGCCGCCACCATGGGGGAAGCGCGCCTTCCACAACGCCATCTTCACCGCCAGCCCGCACAGCACGCCGCCGATGGTGACATGGTGGGCCGAGATCTGCGCGCGGACGGAGCGGAAGCTGTCGGCGTTGATGTCGTGCCAGAAATCCTTGCTGCGCCGGTCGAACGCCTCGAACCGTCCGGTGATGGAGGTGGTGATGCCCGTCAGCATGCGCATGACGTCGCCGATCATCTTCATCATCAGGCGGTCACGGGTGACCATCTCGCTCTTGGTCGCCTCGTTCACCCAGCCCATGAAGCGCTGCACCTCTGGCACCAGGCCGTCCAGGCAACTGCGGAAATAGGCCAGCGACAGGAACACGTCGCCGTATTCCTCCAGGAAGCTGGGGATGTCCTGAAGCTGCACGTTCAGCTTCTGCGACAACAGGGTCAGGTTGCGCAGCGCCTCTTCCCGGTCGGGGTTGGCCAGCAGCTCGAACAGGTCGGCGATGTCGTTGATGGGGCGCTGCTCCGACCCATAGACCTGCTGGATCAGGGGCAGGGTGAAGTCGCGCATGTAGGTGGTCAGTTCCAGGCGCTTGCCCGCCGACAGGCGCAGGTAGGTCACATCCTCCACCGGGATGCCCAGGCGGCGCAGCTCGATGCGCAGGCTGTAGACATCGTAGCTGTTCAGCTGCGTCAGCCGGTGGATCTGCGCCATGTCCACGCGCATTTCCTTGGGATGCGACGGGTACATCGTCGCCAGGTGTTCCGGGTTGATCTGGCCGCTGCCGGCCGACCGGTCCTGGAACACCTCCACCACCGTTTCCAGCCGCGCGTTCTTGATCAGGCGCGCCCGCTTCAGGCCGGGCGTCTGCACCGGGATCATGCCCAGGGGCAGGATGTGCAGGGCATCGCGATCGTCATCCGCGAACAGCGCCTCAGCCTCGGCGGCCACCGGCGCATCACCGGGGGCGACCTCATCATCGGAAGGGGCGGGCGAGGAGGTCAAAGGCGGCGGGGTCCGGGGGCATAGGGCGGGGCGGCGGGGCCACGCGGCGGCGATCCCGACCCTGCGTCAGGTATAGACGATGGCCGGTGTGGTCAAGGGCGGTATTCGACAGGAGGGGGGGCCCGGTGTCATGCAGCATGGCGATGGCGGGGGCCGGACCCCACCCCCTTGGACATTTGCGCCGCGCCAGCACGACGCCTACAGTCATGCACAGGCAGAGGGTGCACGCCTTGGAATCACTTCGCCAATGAGATGCTTCGTGGGGAGAAAGGCCGGGTCTGGACCATGCGCCGGTCGATGATGGCTGCCCTCGCGGGCTTGGCGGCCCTGCAGCTGGGGCTGGCCGCTGCCGACATGCGCGCGGCCTGGGGGACGGCCCGCGATGCCCAATCGGCGCACCTGCTGGTGGTGTCCGCGCGGGACATGGCGGTGGCCATGGATGCCCAATCATCACAGTGGACGTCGGCCGCCCTGACCCTGCGCGCGCCAGGCGCCGCCCTGGTGGAAGAGGTGGCGCGGCGCCGTCGGCAGGCGGACCGCGCGTTGGATACCGCTTTGGATGCACTGCCCGCCCTTGCCGCGCTGGAGGGGGCCCGCCAGCGGCTGGCCGGCGTGCGCCAGGAACTGGCGGGCCTGCGCCGGGCGGCGGACCAGTCCTTGAACCAGGCCCTCCCGGCTTCTGAACCCTTCGCAGTCCCCTACACGCCCCTGCTGCGCGACTGGCTGGCGGGGGAACGGGCCCTGGCGACGGCGGAAAGCCGCCTGGTGCGGGAATTGGTCGCCCTGGCCGCGCAGGATCTGCCCAACCCGGACGCGGATGTCGCGGCGGACGCGCTGGCGGCCCGCCGTGATGCCGACCTCGCCTGGGCGGATGCGGTGACCGGCGCGTCCGCCGCCGCGTCCACCGCCCTGCTGCTGGACTGGCGCGGCGCCGCCCGGCCGGCAACCGGCGACGGCGTGGCGGCGGCCATGGCGCGCTTCGCTACCGCGCTTGCCGGGCAAGGGCCAAGGGACCCTGAGGTGGGGCAACCAGCGGATCCGGTGGCGGCTCAGGCGGCCCTGGCCGACATTGGGGCCGTGGCCACCCGGGCGCTGGACCGCTGGGCGGCCGTGCCCGTACCCGCACCCGCCTGGGCGGCGGTGGCGGCCGGCGCCCCGCTGGCCGGTGCCACCCTGCTGACTCTGGTCATCCTGGTGGCCCTGCGCCAAGGTGTCTTCGGCGCCGTCTCGCGTACCGCGCGGCTGATGCGCGACCTGGCGGAAGGGCGGGTGGCCCCGTCGCCGGCCCCCATGCCGGGCACGGGGCGGGACGAGACGGTGGCGGAACTGCACAGCGCCCTGGCCCTCTATTGGTCGCACGCCCGCCGCATCGAGCGTGAGACCCTGCGGCGCGAACGGGCGGAGCGCCTGCTGACGGTGGAACGCAAGGTGCTGGGCATGACCGCCGGCCGCGCGCCCCTGTCGACGGTGCTGTCGGCCCTGTGTTCCGGCATGGAGTCGGACCTGGAAGGGGGGCTCTGCTCCATCGTGCTGGTCGATGCGGACGGGCGGCACATCCGCACCGGGGCGGCGCCCAGCCTGCCCGCGTCCTTCGCCCGGGCGGTCGACGGCGCGCCGGTGGGGCCGGTGGCCGGGTCCTGCGGCACGGCCATCCACCGGGGTGAGCCGGTCATCGTCACCGACATCGCCAACGATCCCCTGTGGCAGGACTACCGCGCCGCCGCGGCGGAGGCGGACCTCGCCGCCTGCTGGTCGATTCCCATCCAGGCGGGCGACGGCCGCGCGCTGGGCGCCTTCGCCATCTATTTCCGCTCCCCCCGCTCACCGGAAGGCTGGATGCTGGACCTGGCCCGCCGCGCCAGCCGGCTGGCCACCGTGGCCATTTCGGCCGAGCGCGGGGCGGAGGAGTTGGAGCGCGCCAAGGCCGCCGCTGAACTGGGCAACCGCACCAAGACGGAGTTCCTGGCCAACATGAGCCACGAACTGCGCACGCCCCTGAACGCCATCATCGGCTTCGCCGAGGTGCTGGAGGGGGATTTGCGCCGGGCCCCGGAGCAGGCGACCAACGCTGGCTATGCCGGCGACATCGTGGCCAGCGGGCGCCACCTGCTGGCCATCATCAACGACATCCTGGACGTCTCGAAGATCGAGGCGGGCAAGGTCGAGCTGCGGGAACGGGTCTGCGACGTGGCCGCCCTGGTGGCCGGGTGCGAGCGGATCGCCCGGGGCCGGGCCCTGGAAAAGCGTATCGAGCTGGTCACCACCCTGGCGCCGGATCTGCCGCCGCTGCTGGCGGACGATGTGAAGATCAAGCAGATCCTGCTGAACCTGCTGTCCAACGCCGTGAAGTTCACCGACGCCGGTGGCACGGTGTCGCTGACCGCCACCATCAATGCCGAGGCGCAGATGGTCATCGCCGTCAGCGACACGGGCATCGGCATCGCCGACGCGGACCTGTCCAAGGTCTTCGTGCCGTTCCAGCAGATCGACAACGTCTATGCCCGCACCACACAGGGCACCGGCCTGGGCCTGTCCCTGTCCAAGGGCCTGGCCGAGTTGCATGGCGGCCGGCTGGACATCGTCTCGCGGCTGGGCCGGGGGACCACCGTGTCCCTGGTCCTGCCCAGCCAGCGCCTGTTGACCGGCGGCGGTGCCGGTGACACCGGCCGGGGCAGCAAGGCCGCCGGTGCCGCGCCTTCAGCCGTCCTGGCCCCCGCTGTTTTGGCGGCCGCCTTGGGCGACAAGGGCGCCTGAGGTAAAACGAAACCCCCGGAAGCGGGGCTTCCGGGGGCTCGAAACCAAACGCCTCATGGCCCAGCCAAAGGCCAGGGTCACCGCATCTGGGGATCAGATGTAGTAGGAGGCCAGCGGGGAGAAGCCGTTGAAGTTCACGGCCGAGTAGGTGGTGGTGTAGGCGCCCGTCGCCAGGATGTCGACCTTGTCGCCGATGCGCAGGTCCACCGGCAGGCGGTATTCGGCCTTCTCATACAGCACGTCGGCGCTGTCGCAGGTCGGGCCGGCCAGGATCACCGGTTCCGCAGCGCCGCCGTCGTGGGGCGTCTGGATGGGATACTTGATGGCCTCGTCCATGGTCTCGGCCAGGCCGCCAAACTTGCCGATGTCCAGATAGACCCAGCGGCGGTCGTCGCGGTGCGACTTGCGCGAGATCAGCACCACTTCCGAGCGGATGACACCGGCGTTGCCCACCATGCTGCGGCCCGGCTCGATGATGGTTTCCGGCAGGCGGTTGCCGAAGTGCTTGCGCAGCGAGGCCTCGATGGCGTTGCCGTACTCACCCTCGCTGGGGATGTCCTTCAGGTAGCGGGTGGCGAAGCCGCCGCCCAGGTTCACCATGCGCAGCATCACGCCCTTCTCTTCCAGGGTGCGGAAGATTTCGGCGGTCTGGGCCAGGGCCTTGTCCCACTGGGTCAGGTCGCGCTGTTGCGAGCCGACATGGAAGGACACGCCATAGGGCACGACGTTCAGGGTGGAGGCGGCCAGCAGCAGCTCCGCCGCCATGTCCGGCTCGCAGCCGAACTTGCGCGACAGCGGCCAGTCGGCGCCTTCGCCCGAGGTCAGGATGCGGCAGAACACGCGGGCGCCGGGGGCGTGCTCGGCGATCTTCTCCAGCTCTTCCCGGCTGTCGAAGGCGAACAGGTTGATGCCCAGCGCGTGGGCGCGGGCGATGTCCGACGCCTTCTTGATGGTGTTGCCGAAGCTGATGCGGTCGGCGGTGGCGCCAGCTTCCAGGCAATACTGGATTTCCGGCAGGCTGGCGGTGTCGAAGCAGGACCCCTGCTCCACCAGCAGCTTCAGGATTTCCGGCGCCGGGTTGGCCTTCACGGCGTAGAAGATGCGGGCCTCGGGCAGGGCATCGCGCAGGTTGCCGTAATTACCGGCGACGACGTCCAGGTCAACCACCAGGCAGGGGGTGGCGGGCGTGTTCTCAGCGAAAAAACGAGCGATCTTCTCGGTCATCGATGACTCCGAGGCCAAAAGGCATATCAGGGGATGGATCGGGAATGGGGGCTTAACCGGGCAAAGGCCCGGGTCCGTTCAAGCGTGCCAATGAAGCGGCCGGCCCGAACGGGTCAGATACTGGAGATATGCCCAGGCGGCGCGAGGAAAACGCAAAGCACCGGCCCGGTCTGACTGATGACCGCCTGATCGTGGCCAACCCGACTCTGCATCAGAGCGGGGGCGAGGGATCGAGGAAAGGCGGGCGCGTGCCCACCGACAACAACATCAACCATCGTAGCCTCCAATTCGCCGCCTTGCTTAAGGGACGGACGAGGATACGCGTTACGTCGTTGCATAACCCACGGGGTGGAACCATTCCGCCCGGGGCCATAGGCACGTGCGCTGCGACTACGCGCTATATAAGATGGAAAGCCGGGGTTGCACAGCGATTTTTTTCGGGCGGCGGCGGGCCTGCGACGACATGGCCAAGCGGGCGTTTCGGTGGCGCGCGCGGCCCGCCACAAATCTCAATTTCGCCACTTTTGCGGCCCAAATTGGCCATGTCGCGGTGGCCTTATGCGCATAGAGGACGACGCGACAGTGACCCCTGCCGGGGTCGGAAGCCCCTCCCGCCCGGTCTCCCCCGACCGGCCTACCGGAGGTGTCCTCTCCAGCCTGCCCCGGCTGGTGTATCAAACGGCCACCGCACCTGCCCCCCGCGGTGGCCGTTTTTCTTTTTCGGTTCCCTTTCGTATTCCAAGCGCCAGAGATTGGGGTTGCGGGCGATTGATCCAGCGCTTTGTGGCGTGAGCGCCGCCGGCCTATAGTCAGGGCCCTTTCGACTCCGGCGCCCAGGGCCCATGACCTCAACCGCTCTTTTCACCGGCCGTGATTTGCTGTGCCTGCGCGGCGGGCGCCTGGTGTTCCAGGATCTGGACTTCCAACTGGCCGCGGGGGGCTGCCTGACCCTGGTGGGTCCCAACGGCAGCGGCAAGTCCACGCTGCTGCGCCTGATGGCCGGCTTGCTGAAGCCCTTGCGTGGCACTATCGCCTGGGATGGCGTGTCCTTGGGCCAGGATCCGGAGGCGCACCGCGCCCGCCTGCACTATGTCGGCCACCTGGACGCGGTGAAGGCCAGCTTCACCTGCCGGGAGATGCTGGCCTTCTGGGCGGGCTTGCGCGGTGCCGGCGGGGTGGACGCGGCCCTGGCCGCCTTCGCCATCGACACCATCGCCGACGTGCCCGGCCGTTTCCTGTCCGCCGGCCAGCGCCGCCGCCTGTCGCTGGCCCGCCTGGTCGCGGCCCCGGCACCCCTGTGGCTGCTGGATGAACCCACCGTGGGCCTGGACCGCGCCTCCGTCGCCCTGCTGGAGGACGCCATCGCCCGCCATCGCGCCCAGGGCGGGCGGGTCGTGCTGTCCACCCACATCGACCTCGCGACTCCGGGCGGCGCCGTCCTGGACCTGGCCGCCTTCACGCCGGTCGAGGATGACGAAAGCCTGGACGGGGACGATGGGGCGGAGGACGCCGCCTGATGCTCCGCCTCATCCTGCGTGACCTGCGCCTGGTGCTGCGCCAGGGCAGCGACGCCACCGCCGCCCTGATGTTCTTCGTGCTGTGCGTGGTGCTGTTCCCCTTCGGCGTGGGGCCGGAGCCCAACGTGCTGACCCGCATCGCCCCCGGCGTGCTGCTGATCGCGGCCCTGCTGGCGGCGCTGTTGTCCATGGAGCGGTTGTTCCAGGGGGATTTCGAGGACGGCAGCCTGGAATTGCTGCTGCTGTCGCCGCTGCCGGCGGAGGGGGTGGCCGTCGCCAAGGTGGCGGCCCACTGGCTGGTGACGGGCGTACCCCTGATGCTGGTGGCGCCCCTGCTGGCCCTGCTGCTGCGCATGCCGGGGGACCAGTTGGGCCTGCTGGTCGGCACCCTGGCCCTGGTCACGCCGCTGCTCAGCCTGATCGGCGCGGTCGGGGCCGCCCTGACCCTGGGCGCCCGGCGCAGTGGCGTGCTGCTGCCCCTGCTGGTGCTGCCGCTCTACATCCCCGTGCTGATCTTCGCCGCCGCCGGCCTGGACGCCGGTCTGTCCGGCCTGTCGCCCCGGCCGCACCTGCTGCTGCTGGGCGGCATGCTGTGCGGGGCGCTGGTCCTGGCCCCCCTGGCCATCGCCGCCGCGCTGCGGGCGGCGCATGAGTGAGCTAAGCTGAAGCATGATCCGGAGTTTACGATCGCTTGTCAGCGCGGTGGCGCTGTTGTCCCCGATGATGGCGACGGCCGACGACGGGATCGCCACCGCGGGCTGGAAGGTGTTTCGCCAAGGCGGGATGGAGGCGCGCTACCCGTCACAGTGGGTGCGATGGGATGAGGCGGGCAACGAGCTGTTCCTCACCAGCACCCACGAGCGGCAGGAAGCGGTCATCATCGTCCATGGCGAAGCGATGATCAGCTTGGGCGAATTGACCCCGCCGGTTCCCGGCAAGCCCCGCACCGCCTACCGGGAGGGGAAGGATGTCGATCAAGTTTTGAGCGACACGGTCATCCCGCACCGGACCGAAGACCCTGACGCCTGCGGCGACGTTGAACGGTTGGCCACTGTCAACGAGGTCGGCCCGAATGCTTTCGAGGTTAGCGTGATCTATCTATGCACCATCAAGGGCCGGTCGTTTCAAACGGTGCTGTCTTACTGGCGAGAGCCGGGCCCGCGCCCCGAATGGGAAGGCACAGCCCTGGAAATCATGCGGTCCTTGCGTCTGCCGTAAAGCCAACTTCACGATCATTCGCCCCCTACATCATTGGGCGTGATCCATATCAATTTACGGCGTATCCCGATGGCAAAGGCTGGCGGGCGTGGTACATAACGGGGCCATGCATCGCTTCGCCAACCCCGCCCGCTTCCTGAAGATCGCCAACGCCGTGCTGCCATGGGTGGCCGGCCTGTCGGTGGTCTGCTTCGCGGCCGGGCTGTACCTGGGCCTGATCGCCTCGCCGCCGGACTACCAGCAGGGCGACACCGTGCGCATCATGTACATCCACGTGCCCGCCGCGTGGATGAGCATGTTCACCTACAGCACCATGGCCGTGGCCGCCGCCGCCGCGCTGGTGTGGAAGCATCCCCTGGCCGAGGTCTACGCCAAGGCGGCCGCCCCCTGGGGGCCGGCTTCACCGCCCTGTGCCTGCTGACCGGGTCCCTGTGGGGCGCGCCCATGTGGGGCACCTGGTGGGTGTGGGACGCGCGGCTGACCAGCGTGCTGGTGCTGTTCTTCCTCTATCTCGGCTACATGGCCCTGGTGGACGCCTTCGATGATCCGGCGCGGGGCAATAAGGCCGGCAACATCCTGTTGCTGGTCGGGGCGGTGAACGTGCCCATCATCAAGTTTTCGGTGGAGTGGTGGAACACCCTGCACCAGCCGGCCAGCGTGTTCCGCCTGGGCGGCCCCACCATCGCCGCCAGCATGCTTTGGCCCCTGTTGCTGCTGGCCGTGGCCTTCCAGAGCTATTTCTTCGCCGTCGTCATCCTGCGCATCCGGGCCGGGCTGGCCGCCCGCCGGGTGCAGACCCTGCGCCTGGGCCAGGCGGGCTGAGCCCCGGGATGGTGGCCCCGGATGGGTGGGACAACGGGACCGGCGGCGGTCGTTTCGGCAGCGTGATAGTTTTGCGGCGTGATGGTTTGACGGCTGTTCCGGCATCCCGGCCCCTCAAGCGGGCCTTTGAATGGCGGGCCTTTGGGTGAGAGTGTGATGGACGGGTTCCTGTCGATGGGCGGATACGCCGCCTATGTGTGGTCATCCTACGGGGCGGCCACCGTGATCCTGGTGGGCCTGCTGGTGCTCAGCCTGTCCGGCCTGCGCCGGGTGGAGCGCACCCTGGCCACGCTGGAGGCGGCCAAGCCGCGCCGCCGGCGCGAGGCCAAGGCGGGCCCGGCCCCCGCGGCCACCCCTGCCACCGAGACCACGCCATGACCCGCAAACGCCGCCGCCTGATGATCCTGGTGCTGGCCCTGCTGGGCCTGGGCACCGCCACAGCGCTGACCCTGTCGGCCTTCCGCGACAACATCGTCTTCTTCTACAGCCCGTCCGACCTGGCGGCCAAGCCGCCGGGCGGGCGCACGGTGCGCATCGGCGGCCTGGTCGAGGCCGGCAGCCTGAAGCGTGAGGGCGGGATGACCGTCACCTTCCAGGTGACCGACACCGCCAAGTCGCTGCCCGTCACCTACACCGGCATCCTGCCCGACCTGTTCCGCGAGGGGCAGGGCGTGGTGGCGGAGGGCAAGCTGGGCCCCGATGGCGTGTTCACCGCGACCGAGCTGCTGGCCAAGCATGATGAGAAGTACATGCCGCCCGACGTGGCCGACGCCCTGAAACGCGCCGGCCATCCCGGCAAGCCCGGTGACGCCCCCCCTGGTGGCGCCCCCGTCGCGGCGGGGGAGGAGCATCAGACCTCCACCCTGCGCACCCATCCCTGAACGCTCATTCCGGACGACGCCCCATGATCCCCGAGCTTGGACACTACGCGCTGATTCTGGCGCTGGTCGTGGCCCTGGTGCAGTCCGTCATCCCGTTGTGGGGGGCGGCCCGCGGCGACCGGGGGATGATGGAGGTGGGGCGCACTGCCGCCTATTGCCAGTTCGCCGCCTTGGCGCTGGCCTTCGGCGCGCTGACCTACGCCCATGTCGTGTCGGACTTCAGCGTCCTGAACGTGGTGGAGAACAGCCACACCGACAAGCCCATGCTCTACAAGGTGGCCGGCGTCTGGGGCAACCATGAGGGCTCGCTGGTCCTGTGGGTGTTCATCCTGGCCCTGTTCGGCGCCATGGTCGCCGCCTTCGGCCGCAACCTGCCGGCATCGCTGCGGGCCCGCGTCCTGGCGGTGCAGGGCATGATTGGCGTCGGCTTCCTGTGGTTCATGGTCGCCACCAGCAACCCCTTCACCCGGGTGGACCCGGCGCCGCTGAACGGCCACGACCTGAACCCCCTGCTGCAGGACCCGGGCCTGGCCTTCCACCCGCCCTTCCTTTACCTGGGCTATGTCGGCTTCAGCCTCTGCTTCTCCTTCGCCGCCGGCGCGCTGATCGAGGGGCGGGTGGATGCCGCCTGGGCGCGCTGGGTGCGCCCGTGGACGCTGATCGCCTGGTCGTCGCTGACGCTGGGCATCGCCATGGGGTCGTGGTGGTCATACTACACCCTGGGCTGGGGCGGCTGGTGGTTCTGGGACCCGGTGGAAAACGCCAGCCTCATGCCCTGGCTGGCCGGCACGGCGCTGCTGCACTCCGCCATCGTGGTGGAAAAGCGCGACACGCTGAAAAGCTGGACCATCCTGCTGGCCATCGTCACCTTCACCCTGTCGCTCATGGGCACCTTCCTGGTGCGCTCCGGCGTGCTGACCTCCGTCCACGCCTTCGCCTCGGACCCGGCGCGCGGTGTCTTCATCCTGGCGCTGCTGGTGGTGGCGACGGGCGGTGGCCTGCTGCTCTACGCCCTGCGGGCGCCCATCCTGAAGGCCGGCGGCCTGTTCGCCCCCATCAGCCGTGAGGGCGGGCTGGTGCTGAACAACCTGCTGCTGTCCACCGCCTGCGCCACCGTCTTCCTGGGCACGCTCTATCCCCTGTTCATGGACGCGGTCGGCGGGGGCAAGATTTCCATCGGCCCGCCCTTCTTCAACGCCACCTTCGTGCCCCTGATGGTGCCGGTGGTGGCGGTCATGGCGATGGGCCCCCTGCTGTCGTGGAAGCGGGCGGACCTGGCCGGCGTGCTGGGCCGGCTGAAGATCGCGGCGCTGGTGGGCGTGGTGGCGGCGCTCGCCGGGCTGTGGTTGGCGGGCACCAAGCCGGTGCTGGCGCTGCTGGCCCTGGGGCTGGCCGGCTGGGCCGTCATGGGCGCCGTGGTGGACGTGACCGACCGCATCCGCCTGTTCCGCATCCCCCTGGCCGACAGCCTCAGCCGCGCCCGCCACCTGCCGCGCGGCGCCTGGGGCACCGCCCTGGCGCATGCCGGGCTGGGCGTGGCGGTGGCCGGCATGGTCGGCACCTCCGCCTGGACGTCCGAGGCCATCCAGGTGCTGCACATCGGCCAGTCGGTGGACGTGGCCGGCTACAGCTTCCGCCTGGACAGCGTGGATGAGGCGCCGGGCCCCAATTACACCGCCCGCCGCGCCGTGCTGACCGTCACCCGCCACGGCGACTTCGTGGCCACCCTGGCGCCGGAGCAGCGCTTCTACCCCGTCACCCGCATGACGACGACGGGCGCCGCCATCCACACCAATTTCTTCAGCGACCTCTATGCCGTGGTGGGCGAGCCGGCGCCGGACGGCACCGGCTACAACACCCGCTTCTATCGCCACCCCCTGGTGCCGTGGATCTGGGTGGGCTCCATCCTCATGATGGCCGGCGGGCTGGTCAGCCTGTCCGACCGCCGCCTGCGCGTGGGCGTGCCGCTGAAGCGCGCCGTGCCCCGCGCCGCCGCCCTGCCGCCGGCCCCCGCCGAATAAGGTTCCCCGCATGCGCCGCCTGATGTTCCTGATACCCCTGGTGCTGTTCCTGGGCCTGGCCGGCTGGTTCGGCGTGCGCCTGAAGCAGATCGACCAGGGCGACACGCCCGACCGCCTGCCCTCCGTCATGATCGACAAGCCGGTGCCCGCCTTCGACCTGCCGCCGCTGGTGGACGGGCAGCCGGGCGTGGCCACCAAGGACCTCGGGGATGGCAAGGTCCGCCTGGTGAACTTCTGGGCCAGCTGGTGCGCGCCCTGCCGCGCCGAACATCCCATCCTCATGCGCCTGGCGGGGCAGGGGGTGGATATCCGCGGCATCGACTACAAGGACAAGGCGGCCGACGGGCAGGCCATCCTGGCCCGCGACGGCAACCCCTATGCCGCCGTGGCCCGGGACGAGAGTGGCCGTACGGCCATCGATTTCGGCGTCTATGGCGTGCCCGAAACCTATGTCATCGACCGCCAGGGCCGCATCCGCTACCGCCAGGTGGGCCCCATCACGCCGCAGGATTTGCAGAACCGCATCCTGCCCCTGATCAATGAGCTGTCGAAATGAGGCGGGCGCTTTTCACCCTGGTCCTCGCGGCCACGCTGCTGTCGGGCCCCCTGGCCCACGCAGTGCAGCCGGATGAGATGCTGGCCGACCCGGCGCTGGAGGCGCGGGCGCGCGCCATTTCCAAGGATTTGCGCTGCCTGGTCTGCCAGAACCAGTCCATCGACGACAGCGACGCCCCCCTGGCGCGCGACCTGCGCCTGCTGTTGCGCGAACGGCTGGTGAAGGGCGACAGCGACGCCCAGGCCGTGGCCTTCCTCACCGACCGCTATGGCGACTATGTCCTGCTGCGCCCGCCGGTGCGGCCGTCGACCTACCTGCTGTGGTTCGGGCCCTTCGCCCTGCTGGTCGTGGGTGGCGGCATCCTGCTGTGGCGGGGCCGGCGCGGCACGGTGGGGGCCGAGGCGGTGGCGCCGCCCCTCTCGGCGGAGGAAAAAGCCCACTTGGCCCTGCTGATGGATGACAAGGACGAAGGGAAGGGGCGGCCATGATGGCGTTCTGGATCGCCGCCGCCCTGCTGACGGCGGGCGTGCTGCTGGCGCTGCTGCGTCCGCTGATGAGGCGTTCCGCAGGGGCGGAGACGCCGGGTGCCGAGGGCACGCCGGAAGTCGCCATCTACAAGGACCAGTTGGCGGAGATCGAGCGCGATGTGGCGCGCGGCCTGCTGACCGATGACCAGGCCGCCGCCGCCCGGACGGAGGTCAGCCGCCGCCTGCTGGCCGCCGATGCCCGGGTCCAGGCCGCGCGCGCGGTCGCGGCGGCGACGCCCACCCCGCCGGCCAAGCCGTCACGCCTGCTGGCCACGGCCCTGATGGCGGCGGTGCCGCTGCTGGCCATGGGTATTTACCTGCGCCTGGGCAATCCGGACCTGCCGGGCCAGCCGGCGGCCAGCCGCACAGACCAGGGCGCGAATGCCCAGGCCCAGGGCGTGCTGCGCACCCTGCAGGCCCGGGTCGCGGACCATCCCAAGGATTTGGAGGCGTGGAAGGCCCTGGCCACCACCCAGGGCATGCTGGGCCAGAATGACAAGGCCGCCGCCTCCTGGGCCAAGGCCGTCGAACTGGCGCCGGATGACGCCAACCTGCAGGCGTCGCGGGCCGAGGCGCTGGTGCTGTCGGCCGATGGCGTGGTCGGGCCGGAGGCCAAGCAGGCGCTGGCCAAGGCCCTGGCGCTGAACCCCAAGGAGCCCCGCGCGCGCTACTACGACGGCTTGGCCGTGCGCCAGGCCGGCGACCTCAAGGGCGCCATCACCCGCTGGTCCGCCCTGCTGGCGGAAAGCCCGGCGGACGCGCCCTGGGTGCCCTTCCTGCGTGGCCAGTTGGGCGAGACGGCGACCGAGGCGGGCATGGACCCGGCGGCGGTGACGCCGCAGCCGCTTCCGCCCGCTGGCCCACCCGCGACCTCCACCTCCGCCCCCCTCCCGGCGCCACGGCCCCAGGTCCCACGGCCCCAGGTCCCACGGCTGACGACATGGCCGCCGCCTCCACCATGTCCAGCGACGACCGCAACACCATGATCCGGGGCATGGTGCAGCGTCTGGCGGACCGGCTGAAGGCCCAGCCCAACGATGGCGAGGGCTGGTCCCGCCTGGCCCGCGCCTATCGCGTGCTGGGGGAGACCGACAAGGCGGCGGAGGCCGAGGCCAACGCCAAGCGCTATGGCGCCGACACCACCGCCGCGCCGGCCGCCGGCGCCGTCCCGCCCGGCATGCCGGACCCGGCCACCATGACGCCGGAACAGCGCTCGGCCACGGTGAAGTCGCTGCTGGCCCAATTCCAGGCGGCGGCGGAGAAGGAGCCGGGCAAGCCCGAGGGCTGGGCGCGGCTGGCCCAGGCCTATGAGGCGACGGGCGACGTGGCCAAGACGCGGGAGGCATGGGCCAAGGCCGTGGCCGCCGCCCCCGACGACGCCCAGATCAACCTGGCCTATGCCCGCGTGCTGCTGCCGTCGGATGGTGGCCACCCGCCGCCCGCCTTCTTCACCGCCCTGCGGGTGGTGCTGAAATCCTCGCCCAACAACCCCCAGGCCCTGTGGTATCTGGGGCTGGACGCGGCGGAGAATGGCCGCAAGGCGGAGGCGAAGGACCTGTGGGGCCGCCTGCTGCCCCTGCTGCCCGAGGGCTCCGACGACCGCAAGGAACTGGAAGGCCGGCTCAAGGCCCTGGGATCCTGACCTTCATCCACCGGGGTAAGTGGCAAGGGGCGGGCGGCTGGTGTTGCGCCGCCGCCACCCTATCCCTTGGTGTGAAGTCATGCCCGATGCAAACCATAGGTGAATGACCTAAAGTGCGGGTATTGTCCGCGCATGCCGCCGGTGCGCCTATCCTTGCGGCATATGCCCCGCCACCCAAGATCGTTTTCCCGCGATGCCAGGATCGCTTTTCCGCGATGAATGAGTCCCCCTGCCTTCCGCCGCCGGTTTGGCCGGTGTGGTGGACGAGCATCTCCGGTGGATAGGCCAGTGGCACCGCGCGGCGTTCTTCAACCAGGGCGACGGCGTCGTCCTGCCTGTGCCCACGGCCTTTCCCGCCTGGGTGCGCGGCGCCTCGGGAAGCGAGTTGGCGGACCAGCCCGCCATCGACCGCTTGATCTCCCTGCATGACCAAATGCACCGCATGGCCCGCCTGGTGCACATGCGGGCCTGCGAGGGCCAGCCGCCGTCGCTGGCCGCCTATGAGGCGGTGATCGAGAAGTTCGACGAGTTCATGGGCCTGCTGCGGCGGGTGGAGCGGGCGTTCAGCGTGGCCGGCAGCGGCATCGACCCTCTCACCGGCCTGCGCAACCGCACCGGCCTGCGCGAGGAGATGGAGCGCGAGGCCAACCGCTACCGCCGCACCGGCCGGCCCTTCTGCGTGGCCCTGTGCGACCTCGACAAGTTCAAGTCGGTCAATGACACCTATGGGCATGAGGCGGGGGATCGCGTGCTGATGGCCGCGGCCGGCGCCATCAACCGCGGCATCCGCAGCTTCGACGAGGCCTTCCGCCTGGGTGGCGAGGAAATCCTCATCCTGCTGAAGGACGCCACCGTCATGGACGGCTACGCCGTGGTGGAGCGGCTGCGCCAGGATATGGAGGCGCTGCCGGTCGCCATTGGCGGCGGGCGCACCATCCACTTCACCGCCAGCTTCGGATTGGCCGAAGCGCAGCCCGATGGCGATCCGGAGGATCTGGTGGCGGAGGCCGACGCCGCGCTGTACACGGCCAAGCACCAGGGCCGGAATCGGGTGGTCCGGGCGGGCGCGCCGGCCCGGGTCGCTGCGGGGCAGCCATGAGGCTTGACCAACTGGTCAGGATCATCCGGCCGGGGTAACCGGTCACCGCTCCAGCCGGTGTTTCTGTCGTCCGTGCCGCCACCCCTGTCGGGATGGTGGCGCCAAGGCGCGCGGTCCGCTAGCTTGGAACCAATTCCACCATTGCCGATCCGTGGTTTAGCCGCCCATGCGCACCGTCCCCGAATTCCCCAACCTGTTCGTCGCCGATCACCCGCTGATCCAGCACAAGCTGTCGCACATGCGGGACAAGCGGCGCTCGACCATGGGCTTCCGCCAACTGCTGCGGGAGATCGCGCTGCTGATGGGGTATGAGCTGACGCGCGACCTGCCGTTGACCACGGAACGGATCGAGACGCCGCTGGTGGAGATGGACGCCCCGGTGATCGAGGGCAAGAAAGTCGCCGTCGTTCCCATCCTGCGGGCGGGCCTGGTGATGGCCGAGGGCCTGCTGGAACTGATGCCCGGCGCGCGCGAGGGCCATATCGGCCTCTACCGCGACCACGACACCAAGCAGCCGGTGGAATATCTGGTGAAGCTGCCGGCCGCGCAGGGCCGCACCTTCATCCTGGTCGATCCCATGCTGGCCACCGGCAATTCCGCCGTGCACGCGGTGGACGTGCTGAACCGCCACGGCGTGGCCGACGACCAGGTCCGCTTCATGGCCCTGGTGTCGGCGCCGGAGGGCGTGCGCGTCTTCCACGATGCCCACCCGGACGTGAAGGTCTACACCGCCGCCCTGGACAGCCACCTGACCGATGACGCCTACATCGTCCCCGGCCTGGGGGACGCTGGCGACCGGCTGTTCGGGACGAAATAGCATCGGGTGAACCGGGGCTGGCGCCCCGGCTCCCCTCATCTTTCAGGATCGGCCTCTGGCGTCAGGCCTCACGGATCATCACCATGCCCAGGGCGGTGGGGATGTAGACCGTGCCATCGGGCGCGATGGACAGGGCGGAATAGTGGTTGTCGAACAGGATGCCACTGCCGACCTTGGCGCTCCAGGCGATGCTTCCCGTTTCCGCCTCGACCGCCGTCAGGAACCAGTCGTGGCGCCCGTCCTCGATCTTGAGGCTGTAGGTGTAGAGCAGGCCGGTGGCCAGGGACAGTTTGGACACCACGGACGGCACCGTGACGTGCTCGTTCTCCCAGGCCACCGTGCCGGGACAGGGACGGTTGTCATAGCGCACGCGGGCCATGCCGGGCACCACGGGCCGGGTCGACACGCCGTTGCTGTAGCCGTAGTTGTTTTCCACGAAGAAGCTGCCGGTGCAGCCGATCAGGGAATTCTCCGTGTCACTGTGCCCCTTGGGGAAGACGGGGACCTGGGCCACCACCCGGTTGCCCGGCACATCCTTTTCCCGCCGGTAGACGACGACGTGCATCTGGGGATAGGCGTTGTCGGCGATGCCGCAATAGCTTTCCCCGGGGGCCGTCCCCACCAGGGTCGGCGTCGTGCCCGTGCCCCAGCTTTGCTGGCCGGTTTTCTGCCCCAGCCCGCGATCATAACTGTAGCACCAGGTCACTTGCGGACGGGTGCCGGTGGCCGGCACGTCGAAGCGGTAGAGCGCGTAATCGCTGGCGATGAACACGCCGCCCGTCTCGTCGACGGCGAAGGAATTGCCGATGGTCTGCGGCGCGTCCAGCGTCAGGGTCCAGCAGGCGCCGGAGTCGGGATCGATATAGCCGACGACGCCGCTGTCGGTGATCCACCACAGCCGGCCGCTCCAGTCCGGCAGGGCCGACAGGATGCTGGCGTTGGTATCGCCGATGCTGCCGGTCAGGTCATGGACGCGAACGACGCGGAAGCCCTCGCTGCCCTCCGGCACGGCGACCACCCAGATTTGCTGGTTGGCGGTGGGCAGGACGGCCTGGTTGCGCTCGTTCAGATAGATGTAGCCCCCACCGCCGAAGCCGGTGCTGCCCCCCTTGCCCGAGGGCAGGTCCATGGCGGCCAGGACATCCAGCGTGCCGGGATCCAGCAACAGCAGGCGCCGGCTGTCCGGCCCGATGCAAACGGTGACCAGGCGCCCCTTGGGATCATAGGTGATGGAGGCGCCTTCGCCGCCCAGGGACTGGTAGCTCACCACCAGCGTGCCGCCCAAGGGGCCGGCCCAGCCGTAGGTGTCGGACATGAAGGCGTCGTTGTGCATGTTGTTGCGGCCGTTGGGGGCCATGTAGGGATTTTGCGGCGGCGGTTCCGCCGCGATGGGCCGGGGTTCCACGCGCGGGACGACGACGGTGCTGACCTCGATGGACATGGGGCTGCTCCTGGCGGCTGGCGGGCGATCACATCCCGCAGTGGATCGAAATTAATGACGTGTTTACGTCAATAAGTTGTATGTTGTGCCAGGACGCTATTTTTTTATCTGTCTATTGTCCAGGGATGTGAGGGGATATACAACCTTAAGGATAATATCCCGCCTGAACCATCACGCGCCTTAAGGGAGGCTGTTCCATGTCAGACCCCTGTCCCGAGTCCGCCGCCTTCATCCCCGGGCCGAGTGATGGCCCCTGGTATCGGACCATGATGCCGTTCGAGCATTTCGACTCGATCCGCAGCCAGCAATTCCCCCACAGCTGCGATGTGGCCCAGTTGACGGGCACGGCCCGCGCCAAGGTGGCGGTCCGCCTTGCCCCCGGCACCTATCCCAACCCCTACAACATCGTCACCCGGGAGCGGGGGAGCTGTTCATCTATGGGGGGTATGTCGGCGATGAGACCGGGTCCTATGTGGCCCGGCTGGATGCGGACACGCTGGAGGAGCGCTGGCGCATCCACTTCAAGGTGCCCTTTGAGCACGACTTCGACTGGCCCGGGGTGCTGGGCGTCCACGGCAACGGCTTCCTGTATGTCGTCACGGGCGCCAAGCTGGCCAAGATCGACCCCGCGACCGGGGCCCATCGCACCATAGACCTGCCCGAGCACCCCGGCGGCTTCGGGGCCGCCTATAACGGCTTCGTCATTTCCCGCAGCGGCGACATCATCGCCAAGTCCCTGGAACGGGGCCGCCCGCTGGTGAATTCCTTGCCGGGGCTCTATGCCGTGAAGGAGAGCGGCATCCCCGCCTTCCTGGTCTCGGTGGATGCCGACACGCTGGAGATCAAGGCCGTCGTCGAGACGCCGGAACCCGTCCTGGGCCGGGTCATGGTGGATGGGCAGGCGCCCGACGAATTCGTCTACCTGCCGGGACTGACGCACGTGTGGCGCTATCGGCTGGGACCGGACAGCCTGACCCTCGATCCCAGCTGGAACCCGCAATATGTTTTCCGGGGGAACAGCCGGGCCCGGCCTGCGGCATGCTGAATGGCTGGGTGGTGGTGCAGACGAATTTCCTGGAGGCGAAGAAGCCCCTGCGCATTTCCGCCTTCCACAGCGGGAACGCCGCCCTCAGCCACCATCACGTGCCGTTTCCCCACGGCGCGCCCAGCGAGGAATACTCAAAGCCGGCCCTGGATGCGGCCCATAACCGCGTCTACACCAGCGATGAAAAGGTCGGGCTGGTGACGGCGCTGGATTTCAAGGCGGATGTGGGCTTCGTCCCGGTCTGGCAGCAGCCGCAGACCATGGACTCGTTTTGGGCGGTGGTGGGGCCGCGACACCGCCGCAACATCATTGGCACCGACTATCTGGACGGCCAGGACTATGTGGTGTGGCGGGACGCCAACACCGGCCTGGAACTGGCCCGCTCCGGTCCGCTGGATGCCCGGCTCAACGGCAATATCGTGGCCATCGGCTTCAATGGCCGCTTCTATTACCTGGGCGTGCATGACGGCACGGTGAATGAGCTGACCCTGAAGCCGGCCTGAGGCCGGCGACCCGGTCGGCGTCAGGCCGGTGAGAGTGGCCCTGCCGGGTCACTCCGCCGGCGGGATCACCAGGATCTTGTCGATGCGGCGGCCGTCCATGTCCACCACCTCGAAGCGATAGCCCGCGTGGGCGACGCCCTCGCCCACGCGGGGCAGGTGGCCCAGCTTGAACAGCAGGAAGCCGGCCAGCGTCAGATAGTCGCCGCCGTCGCGCAGGCCCGGCAGGTCCAGGACGTGGGCCGCCTCCTCGATGTCCATGCGGCCGTCGATCAGCATGGAGCCGTCCTCGCGCCGCACGAACTCATCCTCGTCCGCGTCGTGGGCTTC
Organism: Nitrospirillum goiasense; assembly: GCF_034427435.1. Classification (NCBI taxonomy): domain Bacteria; kingdom Pseudomonadati; phylum Pseudomonadota; class Alphaproteobacteria; order Rhodospirillales; family Azospirillaceae; genus Nitrospirillum; species Nitrospirillum goiasense. The sequence goes on from NZ_JAXQNP010000002.1 coordinate 1,077,129, forward strand.
CGGCAAGTCGCCGGCGATGGATTCCAGGATGTCGGTCAGGGTGACGATGCCCTCGGCGCTGCCATACTCGTCCACCACCAGGGCCATCTGCTGGCCGGAGGAGCGGAACAGTTCCAGCAGGCGCATGACCTGGGTGCCGTCATGGACGATCAGCGCGGGGTTGGCCAGCTTGGCCAGGTCCGGCGTCTCACCCGCCAGCACGGCGTCCAGCACCGCCTTGGCGTGCAGCACGCCCACCACCTCGTCCAGGCTGCCGCGGCAGATGGGGAAGCGGCTGTGATGGCTCTCCTGGATTTCCTTGGTCAGCTGCGCCACGTCGTCGTCCAGGTCCAGCCACATGACGTCCAGGCGCGGGGTCATGATGGCGCGCGCCGGCCGGTCGGACAGGCCCAGCACGCTTTCGATCATGCGCCGCTCCTCCGGCTCGAACACGCCGGCGGCCGTGCCCTCGGCGATCAGGCTCTTCACCTCTTCCTCGGTGACGGCGTTCTCCGGCTTGCCGGCGGCGCCAAACAGTTTCAGCACCAGTTCGGTGGTGGCGCCCAGGAACCAGGCCACGGGGGAGGCGATGCGCGACAGCCCCTGCAGGAAGGGGGCGGTCAGCACGGCGATCCGTTCCGTGGCGAACAGGGCCAGGCGCTTGGGCACCAGTTCGCCCACGATCAGCGACAGCAGGGTGATGCACACCACCACCAGGGCGACGGCGATGCTGTCGGCATGGGGGGCCAGCGCCGGCACCGCCGCCAGGCTTTCCGCCAGGGGGCCGGACAGCGTGGCGCTGCCGAAGGCGCCCTCCACGATGGCGATCATGGTGATGCCGATCTGCACCGTGGACAGGAAGTGCGACGGGCTTTCCTGCAGGGCCAGCGCCGTGCGGGCGCCACGCTGGCCTTTCTCCGCCATGGCCGTCAGCCGGCTGCGCCGGGCGGACAGGACGGCCAGTTCGGACATGGCGAAAAAGCCGTTCAACAGAATCAGCAGAACCAGGATGGCGATTTGCAGGTAAAGCATCAGGGCGGCGTCGGGGCCTGTCGGGAGGGGATACACGCGGCACGATAGCATGGACGGACAGTCTGTCGCGTCCCCGCCATCACAGGGCAGCCAAGTTTTACGGCTTATGCCTCCAAAGCGGGGGGGCGACCATCCCCGTGTCATGACGTTTTGGCGACCGATGGTGCCGTCCTGCGCAGCGCCCTTGATTCCCATCCGGACTCGTATTATCTCCGCTAGCACTCACCGGGGTTGAGTGCTAACAGCAGGCTCAGCCCCACAGCTTTTGCCTTTTAAGGGAGAGATCCTATGAAGTTCCGTCCGCTGCACGACCGCGTGGTGGTGCGCCGCGTCGAAAGTGAGCAGAAGACCGCCGGCGGCATCATCATCCCCGACACCGTCAAGGAAAAGCCCCAGGAGGGCGAGGTCGTCGCCGTGGGCCCCGGCGCCCGTGACGAGCAGGGCAAGCTGATCGCCCTGGACGTGAAGGCTGGTGATCGCGTGCTGTTCGGCAAGTGGTCCGGCACCGAGGTCAAGATCGATGGGGCCGAATACCTCATCATGAAGGAATCCGACATCCTGGGCATCGTCGCCTGATTGGATGACCGGGCTGGCTGACCCTGCCGGGTCGCCGCCCTCTCGTGTTCCCCTCAAAGCCATCGCGGGCCTCATGAGGCCCCGGAAATTCAAGGAAGAGAGATTATGGCTGCCAAGGAAGTGAAGTTTGGCGTCGACGCCCGCAACCGCATGCTGCGCGGTGTGGACATCCTGGCCGACGCCGTGAAGGTGACCCTGGGCCCGAAGGGCCGCAACGTCGTCATCGAGAAGAGCTTCGGCGCGCCGCGCATCACCAAGGACGGCGTCAGCGTCGCCAAGGAGATCGAGCTGTCGGACAAGTTCGAGAACATGGGCGCCCAGATGGTGCGCGAAGTGGCCTCGAAGACCAACGACATCGCCGGTGACGGCACCACCACCGCCACCGTGCTGGCCCAGGCCATCGTGCGCGAAGGCGCCAAGGCCGTGGCCGCCGGCCTGAACCCGATGGACGTGAAGCGCGGCATCGACCTGGCCGTCACCGCCGTCATCAACGACATCAAGGGCCGTTCCAAGAAGATCTCGACCAACGCCGAGATCGCCCAGGTCGGCACCATCTCCGCCAACGGCGAGGCCGAGATCGGCGAGATGATCGCCCGCGCCATGGAAAAGGTGGGCAACGAGGGCGTCATCACGGTGGAAGAGGCCAAGAGCTTCGACACCGAGCTGGAAGTCGTCGAGGGCATGCAGTTCGACCGCGGCTACCTGTCGCCGTACTTCGTGACCAACGCCGACAAGATGACGGCTGAGCTGGAAAGCCCGTACATCCTGCTGCACGAGAAGAAGCTGGGCAGCCTGCAGCCCCTGCTGCCGGTGCTGGAAGCCGTCGTGCAGTCCGGCCGTCCGCTGCTGATCGTGTCGGAAGACGTGGAAGGCGAGGCGCTGGCCACCCTGGTGGTGAACAAGCTGCGCGGCGGCCTGAAGATCGCCGCCGTGAAGGCCCCGGGCTTCGGCGACCGCCGCAAGGCGATGCTGGAAGACATGGCCATCCTGACCGGCGGCCAGGTCATCTCCGAAGACCTGGGCATCAAGCTTGAGAACGTGTCGCTGGACATGCTGGGCACCGCCAAGAAGGTGGTGATCACGAAGGACGCGACCACCATCGTGGACGGCGTCGGCGCCAAGGCCGACATCGAGGCCCGCATCGGCCAGATCAAGGCGCAGATCGAGGAGACCACCTCGGACTACGACCGTGAGAAGCTGCAGGAGCGTCTGGCGAAGCTGGCGGGCGGCGTTGCCGTCATCCGCGTCGGTGGCGCCACCGAGGTCGAGGTGAAGGAGCGCAAGGACCGCGTTGACGACGCCATGCACGCCACCCGCGCCGCGGTGGAAGAGGGCGTGGTGGCCGGTGGCGGCACCGCCCTGCTGTACGCGACCAAGGCCCTGGACGGCCTGAAGCCGGCCAACGACGACCAGCGCGTGGGCGTGGACATCATCCGCAAGGCCCTGCAGGCCCCCGTGCGCCAGATCGCCTTCAACGCCGGCACCGACGGTTCCATCGTCGTCGGCAAGCTGCTGGACCAGTCCAGCGCCGACTTCGGCTACAACGCCCAGACCGGTGAGTTCGGTGACATGTTCGCCTTCGGCGTCATCGACCCGACGAAGGTGGTCCGCACCGCCCTGCAGGACGCGGCCTCCGTGTCCGGCCTGCTGATCACCACCGAGGCGATGGTCGCCGAGAAGCCCGAGAAGAAGGCCGCTCCGGCCGGCGCCCCGGGCATGGGTGACATGGACTTCTAATTCGTCCCCAAGACGAATCGGAAAGAGGGGGCCGGCTTCCGAAAGGGGGCTGGCCCTTTTTCTATCCGCGCGGCCTTGGTTCATGGAATTCGGCGCATAAGAAAAGAGCGCGTGCGGGGCATCCCACACGCGCTCTGATCTTCAATGAAGTCCCAGCCGGATCAACTCAGCGGCGGGCCGCGCTCAATGCACGCGCTGGGGTTCCATGTCGTGCTGGCGGACGGAGGCCAGCGCCACATCGGGGGACGCGGCCATGGCTAGCGGCGTGCCATCGGCGGCGTGAATGGCATAGCCCAGGATGCCCTGGGTCACCACCGGCTTCACATAGGCCAGGACATTGACGCCGAAGGCGGCGAAATCCTGGGCGGACAGATGGCGCAGGGCGTCGGCGCTCAGCGTCTGGAATTCGGTGTCGAAGCTGTCGGTCATGATGATCACTCGCTTTTCGCAACGTGAAGAAAGACAGGCTCTTTCAAGCCCTGTCAGGATAAGGGCGGAAAATGGCCCAATGACGGATCAACCGGGGTTTTTATCGGGCGACACGTCGATGGTCTGCGGCTGGGCCGCGCCGTCGGTGGCGCCGCTGATCTTGATGGTGCGGACCTTGGGTTCCGGAATGGGCCGGCGCAGGTCGATATGCAGCAGGCCATTGTCCAGGCTGGCGCCCAGAACCTCGATGCCATCGGCCAGGACGAAGCTGCGCTGGAACTGCCGGGCGGCGATGCCACGGTGCAGGTAGATGCGCGATTTGTCGTCCTGCTGGCGGCCACGGATGATGAGCTGGTTGTCTTCCGTCTGCACCTGCAGGTCATCGAAGGTGAAACCGGCCACGGCCAACGAGATGCGCAGGCCGTCCTCGCCAATCTGTTCGATGTTGTAGGGCGGGTATCCCTCGGCGGCGGATTTGGAAATCCGGTCCAGCGTGCGTTCGAACTGGTCGAAGCCCAACAGGAAGGGGCTGTTCAGGAATGAGACACGGGTATTCATGGTGGCGGCAACCTCCTCCAACGAGCGAGTATGCGGGGGCGGCCTTGGCGGGGCCCACCAGAGCCCGGCGCCTTCGGCCCGCCGCTCGGCGGCCCGGAACGGCACCGCCTGAGTGATACATGGGTACCGCCTCCCAGGGTTCAAGACAAGCGTCCACGCATGGCCCGCCGCTGGCACGGGCAGGGCGCATCCGGCATGCTTCCCCCTCCTGGTTCCCCTCCTTGTGATGCTCGTCATCGCGACCGGCGCATGCCTTTCGGCCAGGGCCGGGGCCGGCAGGCAGATACCCCCAGAAACTGTGGATAAGTCTGTGAGCGGGTGGTGCCGGGGCCAGGAGTCCTGGGCCTTCGCACCCTTTGCCCAGAAAATAGGCAATAAAATCAACCCATTGAAAATAAATGCTTTTCAAGAAAATGCGCCTGCTCCACCTGGGGTATTTCCTTGTCGTCGGCGGCCTCTGACGTTGCCGATTCGGCCTTGACAGGCTTGTGGACCACCCGTGCCGTCGCGCGGCCAGGGCGGATGGGACGATCCTTGGGGTTAGGCCCCCCGTCGGGGCCCCGAGTCGTGTCGCCACCGCCCCCTCCCTGACCTTGGTCGGGGGATATTCCGGGTGTGGCGCTTGATCGGCCGGCGGGCTCATGACACAAGCATTGCCATCTACAATTTCGGCTTACTGCCTTTTTCGAGGTGACCCATGCGTCGTCTGTTCGTGGCCCTTGTCCTCGGTCTGCTGGTGATGGCGCCCTCCGGTATGGGCGTGCGGTCCGCCTGGGCCCAGTCCGGCGGCTTCGGCTTCGCCGATGAGACGCCCATCACCCTGAACGTGGCCGAGATCGAGGTGGTGAACGACTATGTGTCGCCCATGAAGCCGCCCAACATCGAATACCAGCTGCAACTGACGCCGGCCGAGGTGGTGCGCCTTTGGGTCCAGGACCGGCTGAAGGCCGCCGGCTCCAGCGGCAAGGCCCGCGTGATCATCAAGAACGCCAGCATCGTCGAGGTGAACCTGCCCCGCACCACGGGCATCAAGGGCTGGTTCACCACCGACCAGTCGCAGCGCTATGACGGGCGCCTCGAGGTGGAAATCCAGGTGGACCTGCCCGCCAAGGGCTATGCCGGCAGCACGTCGGTGGCGGTCAGTTCCAGCCAGTCGGTGTCCGAGGACGTGACCCTGAACCAGCGGGAAAAGACCTGGTCGCAGCTGGTGCGCGACATGGCGCGCGACATGGACGCCCAGCTGGCCAAGGGCATCCGCGACAACCTGTTCGCGGCGATGATTCTCTGAGTTCCTCAGGCGCCGGCAGGGCCGTCCGGCCCTTTGGCTATCCTCGCGTTTCAGTCCGCTTCGCTTCCCAAAACGCTCCGGCGGCCGCAGTCGCGGCCTAGGAAAAGGGTGATGGGACTGGCGATGGCGCAAAGGAAAAGGCCGGTGGCGCTGGGGGCGCCGCCGGCCTTTTTCATTGGTGTTGGGGCTCGGGCCTCAGAACATGCTCCCGGCCTGGCCCGGGGTGCCGATCATGGCCAGGAATTCGCGGCGGGTGCTGGGGTCGTTGCGGAAGGCGCCCAGCATGCGGCTGGTGACCATGGAGACGCCGGGCTTGTGGACGCCACGGGTGGTCATGCACTGGTGCGACGCCTCGATCACCACGGCCACGCCCAGGGGCTGCAGCACCTCATCGATGGTGTTGGCGATCTGGGAGGTCATCTTCTCCTGGATCTGCAGGCGCTTGGCATAGACCTCGACCACCCGCGCCAGCTTCGAGATGCCGACCACGCGCGACCGGGGCAGGTAGGCCACGTGGGCCACGCCGATGATGGGCACCATGTGGTGCTCGCAATAGCTCTCGAAGCGGATGTCGCGCAGCACGACCATCTCGTCGTAGCCGTCCGTCTCCTCGAAGGTGCGGGCCAGCAGCTCCATGGGATCGGAGGCATAGCCGGCGAAGAACTCCTCATAGCTGCGGACCACGCGGTCCGGCGTGCCCAGCAGCCCCTCGCGGGTGGGGTCGTCGCCCGCCCAGCGCAGCAGGGTGCGCACCGCCTCTTCCGCTTCCTCGCGGCTGGGGCGGCCCTGGGTGGTGGGGACGGAGCGGCGCCCATGGACCGGCCCGGACACGACGGTGTCGGCGAGGGTTTTCTTGGCGTGGGACACGGTATTTCTCCCTTGGGCGGGCTGGCGTGGATGGCGAGGGGGCCGGACGAAAGGGCCGGTTCCCCGATGCAGGCAGTCATAAAGGGCACCGGCCGGGCCGTCTGTGACAGCCACCGGACTCGGTATCCGCCCTTATCTACGTGCGGAGGGGCGTGTCAGTTCAGCGCCCCGCGTTCATGGGGGCTATCCAATGAAAAGGCGGGGATGCGCACGTCGAAGCGCGTCCCGTCCGTCCGCTCCATTTGATAGCTGCCCACCATGATGCCCGACGGCGTGCCCAGCGGCGTGCCGCTGGTGTACTCGAAGGACTGGCCGGGGCTCAGCACCGGCTGCTCCCCCACCACGCCGGCGCCGCGGACTTCCTGCACCCGGCCGCGGGCGTCGGTGATGTGCCAGTACCGCGTGCGCAGGCGCACCGTCTCGGCCCCGGTGTTCTCGATTCGCACGGTGTAGGCCCAGACATAATGCTCCTCGCGGGGCGAGGACTGGTCCTCCAGGAATTCGGGGCGCACGCTGACCCGGATGGCATGGGTGGTTTCACTGTACATCGGTATGTCTTTCAGGGCGTCTTCCCAGGGCCTTTCCCATGTCGCCGGCCCGCGCCCGATGATGCCGGCGCCGGCCCGATCCGCGACAAATCTCCTGTTCCATCCTTCTTAGGCCTGTTCGCGGCCAATCTCCAGACCCTTGGGGCACCGATGCCGCCCCGGCCGTCACGGGTGTACCACCGGCGCCCCCTGGCGTGCGCCGGGGCCGGGGGCGGCCAGCATTGCGGCGGACGGGATGCCGATCCCAGCGCAGCGATGGCCTGGGTACAAAAACACGCTTGCGCCCGGGGGGCTTGGCCTCATATAGGCCCTCAGGTGCAACTACCGACGGCGCGTTATATGTACGCCAGCCTCCTCCTTCGACGACGACCCTGCGGTCGCCTGCTGTGCGGGCGACAGGGTCGTATCACGGCCGGACGCTGACGCGTCGCCCCTCTCTGGCGACGCCCCTCGGTTCCGGTCTCTAGGCGCCTACCGCGCCATCGTTTTAGAGAACCGGGACACCCCAATCGTATGATCCTGACGACTGAGCTGCCGGCGCACGCCGGCGCCATCGAACGCCTGCTCGACACCGCCTTCGGACCGAAGCGCAAAGCCAAGACCGTTTACCGCCTGCGCCGGGGCGTGGCCCCCGTGGCGGAGCTGTGCATGGTCGCCCTGGATGAGACCGCGCCGGGCTACTCCGCCGCCCAGCCGCGCCTGGTGGCCTCCATACGCTACTGGCCGGTCATGGCCGCCGACGGCACGATGACCCTGATGCTGGGCCCCATCGCCGTGGCCGAGGATTACCGCTCCGCCGGCCTGGGTGGCCAGCTGATCCGCGCCAGCCTGGCTCGGGCCCAGGCCTTGGGTTATCCCAGCGTGCTGCTGGTGGGCGACGCGCCCTACTACAACCGCTTCGGCTTCACCCGTCAGCCGGTGCTGGGCCTGAAGCTGCCGGGCCCGGTGGAACTGGACCGCTTCCTGGGCCTGGAGTTCGTCCCCGGTTCGCTCAGCGACGCCCACGGCATGCTGGGCCGCGCCCCGACCCGCACTGCGGCCGCCGCCGCGCCGGCCCAAACCGCCACGGCCGAAACGCCCGGTGCCGAAGCCGGCGTCGCCAAGCTGGCCCGCCCGCGCCGGAGGGCGGTTCGCTGACCCGTCCGGCCCCCCGGCCAATTGCAACGGCCGGGACCCGTGAGTGTGTTAGCGTATGAATTCAGCGTGCTGAGCGTCGTTTAAGCCCCCAAGGCTTACTCCCGCTTGAACGCCGCCCCGGAAAGCCCTATAAGCTCCTTCCCGGCGCGGGTGTAGCTCAATGGTAGAGCAGAAGCTTCCCAAGCTTACGACGAGGGTTCGATTCCCTTCACCCGCTCCAACGCCTTCCCTAGAAAATCAGTCACTTAGCGCCCCGGCACTATGCCGGGTGGGGCCGCGTTGTGCCTGATTCTGCCCCATGCTAGCTTACATGGGTGCTTACACGGCGGCGGTGTAAGCAGATCGGAAGCCCCTTCCGCGAATTGCGCTAGCGGGTTTTTCGGCCCCGATCACCGCCCATGTAAGCACCCCGTGTAAGCAGGGGTGTCCCGCCATGGCCCGTGTCCGCCTTACCAAGACCCTCGTGGACGAGTTGCAGCCGCCCGAGAAGGGGCAAAGCTTCATCTGGGATAGCGAGGTGCCCGGTTTCGCCGTGCGCGCCACGGCCAGCGGCGCCAAGGCCTGGGTGGTGCAGATGCGGGTGCGCGGCGGGAAAGAGCGGCGCATGGTCATCGGCTTCTGCCACAAGGTGCCGTTGGACAAGGCGCGGCAGGAGGCCCGCAAGGTCATCGCCGCCGCCGACCTGGGCCGCGACCCGGCGCAGGAGCGCAAAGAGGCCCGCGAGGTTAAACCCGACACCAACCCCACGCTGACGGAATTCGCCGAGCGGTGGATGGAGGAGGTGGCCGGCCGCCGCAACCGCGCCGGCACCATCAAGAACCGCCGCCTGCTGCTGAAGAACCACATCCTGCCCCACCTGGGCGACAAGCGCCTGGGCGAGATCGGGCGCCGCGATATCGAGGACATGCACCACCGCGTGTCCCAGAAATTCCCCGTAGCCGCCAACCGCGCCGTCTCCCTGTGCTCCGCGCTGTTCGCTACGGCGGAGCGCTGGGGCCTGCTGGCCGACAACCCCGCCACCAAGGTGGAGCGCAACACGGAGGAGGGACGCGAGCGCTACCTGACCCCGGAGGAGATCGCCCGCCTGCGAATCGCCCTGGATCAGAGCCCCGCCCAGGACTCGGCCGACGTGGTGCGCCTGCTGCTGCTGACCGGCGCCCGGGTGGGCGAGGTGCTGGCCATGCGCTGGGACCAGGTGGATTTGGTGGTGGGGCAGTGGGTGAAACCAGCGGCGACCACCAAGCAGAACAAGACGCACCGGGTTCCGTTGTCCCCGGCGGCCGTGGAGGTGCTGGCCAAGCGCCAAACGGCTTTGAAGAGCCGGAGCTGGCGCGGCGATGCGCCGTCCTGGGTGTTTCCTGGGGATGGCGCCAATGGGCACATGACAACGATTCGCACTTTTTGGGCCGCCGTCTGCCGCCGCGCCAATATTGAAGGGGTCCGGGTGCACGACGTCCGGCACACCTTCGCCAGCTTGCTCGTCTCGTCGGGAGAGAGCCTGCCGGTGGTTGGCGCTTTGCTCGGACACACCCAGGCGAAGACAACCAGCCGATACGCCCATTTGCTGGACGACGCATTGCGCGGGGCGGCGAACCGAGTCGCCGCCCTCACATCGGGGGCGAAGAGGGATGTCTGAGGATGTTGTTCTGCAGGAGATGCTTCTTCACGAGGGTTCAAGTCAGCCTGACTGGAGAAGTAAAAAAGACTACCTGTATATAGAGGGACTGGTTGCCCAGATTGAAAGTGCAGAAATTTCAATTAAGTTAGATAAAAAGCAACTTTATGAAGTCTGTTTACCACACGGAGATTATGTAGCCAGGCATTATAAGAAAACGAGGAAAGATATTATTGAGGCTGGATGGCGAAGGGGAACCCCATATCCGAGCTGGGTCCCCGCACATTATATTTGGAAGGATTGCCATATGGCGTTGGCGTGGGAGTACGTGAGAAGGTCGCCAATGTACAGAAGATATTATAAAATGTTAATTGAAAATTTGGAATATTTTCTCCCAAGTGCTATTGATATTCTTCGGATAATTGAGGGTGTAGATGATGGCTTGCTCAAAGATATTAATAATGTCATAAGACTATTTGATGGAAATTTAGCGTATTTTGCGTGGAGAAGCTACGTTGATTGTAGAATCAATGAAAGAATTACTCATGACATTAGAAATAATGCAAATATCTCGCATCTTCAGACGTTACGCAGAGACGTTGAGCGTCGAATCAGAGATATTTCGACAATAGATTATGAATCATCAGTCGCAAATCCATCGAATATCGTCCCTCCCATTTTCCTTAGCCCGGCAAATACTCCAAGGATTGTTGGTGTTAAGTCATCGTTCTCAGGCACATTGGAGTACACGGAAGGGGAGTTTTTTGATAGGTGGGCACCTGGCGTTCTCGTTGCGATTCGTACAGATCAAGATATAGACCAGCAGTTTATTTTGCTGCGCCATGCTCTTGAAGAAAGAAAAATAATATATGGTAATGTCGGGGAAAATGCTCAATTTTACGAAATAAGGCCTCAGCGCAGAAAATATATTGAGCATATTCGTGTTCTTGATGCCATCGCGGATGGCCAAAATATATCAAAGTATACAGCTGAAATGCTGTATCCTCGTAGAAATATCTCATTGAAGAATTTGGAGAAGGTGGCTAATTCCGCAAAGATTTTACGCGATGATTATTATTTTAGATTGGCAACTATTAAATTCAAATAGCTGCTGATGGCTTCGTGGCGTTCGAGGAACGAGCCCACCTCGGCCTCCTCAGATTTCTCCGGGAAAAGTAGTAGGACGACAACGACGCATCCATGATCATAATGGGAAGCCTGTCGGAACACACAGGCAACTCCCATGACCTATCGGAAGAAATCGCCACTTCGTCCTAACCCCAGTGCCGAGGTGCTTTTCACGTCGAGCGAAACCGCGCAGCTTCTGGGAATCTCCCCGCAAACGTTGGCGCACTGGCGAGTGCGGGGGACAAGCCCGAAGTACCTTGTGCTCAACCCTCGTTGCATTCGCTACCGGGCCTCTGATGTCTTGGCTTGGTTAGAGGCGCGCTCCCAGGAGTCGACGGCGGAAAATGGCCAGGGAGACCGGCCTTGAGCCAGGCAATCGCGCTTCCTCCCTCCACTGGCTGGTTTCAGATTCTCCACCAGATTGTGGACAGCGGTGCCCTGGCCCGCATGCATGCTTCAGCGTAAGCGTCAGCGCAGGGTCGCCTTCTCATGGCGTTATTGATGGGCATGCTGGCTGCTCAGCTTGAGCGGTGGGGGCATGGACGCGGTATCGGTGATTAGCAAGGAGGCGCTTCGAAGTGCTCATACGAGCGCTGCGGAGTTGCAGGGCGAGGTTCTGAGCGGGCCGGAGCGGCGGCGGCGTTGGAGCATCGAGGAGAAGCTGCGGGTTCTGGCGCAGAGTGTGGCGCCGGGGTCGTCGCCAAGCCTGACGTGCCGGATGCACGGTATCAGCACTGGCCAACTATCGACTTGGCGCAAGCAATTCCGGTCAGGCGAGTTGACGGGGTTCGTGCCGGTCTCGGTCATTGACGGCGGGGCTTTGCCCGAACCGGCCCTCGTGCCCGAGGTGCCGGAGGGCGCGCCCATGGCCGTAGGCGTGATTGAGGTCGAACTGCCGACCGGTGTGAGGTTGCGGATCACCGGTGATGTCAGCGAGGGCGCCTTGCGCCGGGTTTTGGCGGCGCTGTCGTGATCGGCATTCCCGGCAATGTTCGCCTTTATCTGGCGTGCGGCGCCACGGACATGCGCCGTGGGTTCGACAGCCTGGCCGCCCAGGTGCAGACGATGCTGAAGCTCGATCCCCATGACGGCGCGCTTTACGCCTTCCGGGGCCGTCGCGGTGACCTGATCAAGATTTTATGGTGGGACGGCCAGGGCCTCTGCCTGTTCGCCAAGCGGCTGGAGCGCGGCCGGTTTGTCTGGCCGCAGGCCAAGGAGGGCTCTGTCGCGCTCACCGCCGCCCAGGTTTCCATGCTGCTGGAGGGGATCGATTGGCGGACGCCGGTGCGGACCTGGCGGCCGGAGGCGGCGTGCTGAAGCCCGCGCGGCCCCCACGCGGCAAAGTGACTCGGATGCTGTCCACCACCCTGCCGATGGTGGCGGTTTCGGGTATAATCCGGTCCCATGATCGATGCCGCCGGAGAGATCGCCGAGCTTCGTGCCCGGCTTGCCGAACGCGAGGCTGAACTGGCCGCGGCGCGGGCGGAACTGACCGGCGCGCGCATCCTGATCGAACAGTACAAGGCCCAACTCGCCAAGTTGCGCCGGATGCAGTTCGGCCGCTCGTCGGAGAAGCTGGACCGGCAGATCGCGCAACTGGAACTAATGCTGGAAGACCTGGAGGAAGGCGAAGCGGCCCGGACGGCGCCGTCGCTGGATGCGGGGAGCGCGGCCCCGGAACGGCGCCCACGGGACCAGCGCCATCCGGTGCGTCGGCCTTTGCCAGAGCATCTGGTGCGCGAGGAGGTCATCCACTCGCCCGGTGATGTCTGCCCCGGTTGTGGCGGCACGCATTTCTCCAAGCTGGGCGAGGACGTGACCGAGGTGCTGGAGAAGGTCCCGGCCCGGCTCAAGGTGATCCGCCACATCCGGCCGAAGCTCTCCTGCCGGGCGTGCGAGGCGATCATCCAGGCAGCGGCACCGGACCTGCCGGTGGAGAAGGGGCGCCCCGGGCCCGGCCTGTTGGCCAATGTCGTGGTGTCGAAGTATCTGGACGGGCTGCCGCTCTACCGGCAATCGGCGATCCTGGCGCGCGAGGGCGTCGCGATCGAGCGCGCGACCTTGGCTGATTGGGTCGGCCATGCCGCCTGGTGGGTGGCGCCCCTGGCCGGTCTGATCGGCGCCCATGTGATGGCGGCGCCGATCATCCACACCGACGACACGCCGATCAAGGTGCTGGCCCCCGGCAACGGCCAGACCAGGCTTGGTCGCCTTTGGACCTATCTGGTCGATGAACGGCCCTGGTGCGGCGAGCGTGCGCCAGCGGCGTTCTATCGCTTCAGCCCGGACCGCAAGGGCGAGCGGCCCCGCGACCATCTCGCCGGGTTCAGCGGGGTGATCCAGGCCGACGCCTACACCGGCTATAAGGCCCTGACGCGACCGTCCAGCATCGCACCACCAACCATCGTCCACGCGGCGTGCTGGGCGCATGCGCGGCGGCACCTCTACGACCAGTACGAGAAGACCAAGTCACCGATCGCCGAGGAGGCCTTGCGCCGGATCGGGCGCCTCTATGAGGTCGAGGCCGCGATCACCGGCCTGTCGGCCGACCAGCGCCGGAACGCCCGACGGCAATTGGCCGTTCCCATCCTGGACGACCTCAAGCCATGGCTCGAGGCGCAGCGGCAGCGCCTGTCGGCGAAGAACACACTCGGCAAGGCCATCGGGTATGCACTGACCCGCTGGGACCAGCTCACCCTCTATGCCGCCGACGGCCGCATCGCCATCGACAACAACCCCGCCGAACGCTCCCTGCGCGGCATCGCCCTCACCCGGAAGAACTTCCTGTTCCTGGGCTCCGAGGCGGGCGGCGACAGGGCCGCACTCCTCTACTCCGTCCTGGAGACGGCGAAGCTGAATGGGCTTGATCCCGAAGCCTATCTGGCCGACGTCCTGGACCGCATGGCCAAGGGCCACCCCATCAACCGGCTGGCCGAGCTTCTCCCCTGGAACTGGACGCGCCAGGCTGACAAACTCGCGGCATGACCGCCGACACCCTCGCCATCCTGCGCATCGAACTGCTTCATACCGAGCCCCTGGTCTGGCGGCGTGTCGCCGTGCGCGGCACCACCAGCCTCGCGGCGCTCCACAAGATCATCCAAGCCGCCATGGGCTGGCTCGACTACCATCTCTGGGAGTTCGAGGTGGAAGGGACAACCTACGGCCTGCCCGACCCCGATGGCATGGACTGGGGCCGCACCATCAAGCGCGCCAGCACGGTCAAGCTGCAGAAGCTGCTCGACGCCGACGTCGAGACCGTCGGCTACGTCTACGACATGGGCGACAACTGGGAACACCGGCTCATCATTGAGCGCGTCGAGGCCGCCCAGCCGGACCAGCCATACCCTCAGTTCCTCGGCGGAGAGCGGCGCTGCCCGCCCGAGGATTGCGGCGGTTTGCCCGGCTACTACGAGTTCCTCGAAGACATCGCCGGGCCCGACAAGGGCAGAGGCAGCAAAAAGAAGAAGGAGGCCCTCGACTGGTACGGCGGCCCCTACGACCCGGACAACATCAGCGAAGAGCAGATCCACCTCGCATTCAAACGGATCGCCAGTGCTTCAAGAATGAAGAAAGCCGTCAACCGCTGAATCGATCGTCCACCCGCTGACGCTTACGCTTCAGCCGCAGCGCTTTACATCGCCATCAAGCGGCACGCCGACTACCAGACGGGTGTCGCGGAGGTGAGCAATAACCGCTTGTGCAAGGCCATAGGGGTCAGCAAGCCCACGTTCTACAAAGCGCGGCAAAGCCTGCTGGAGAATGGTTTGATCTCGATTGTCGGGGACCGTTTCCCGTCCCGCTACGTGGTGCATGAGCAGCTTTGCCACTACGCGGCTGATCGCACGCCTGTCGCCCGAACCACTTTCCCTTACATACCATCCTTGCAGTCGAAGGTTCTGGAAGCGCTGAGGGTTCAACCCCTCACCCTGGATCAGATCGGAACCACGGTCACCATCGGCACGGTCAATATCCAAGTCATCAATATCAGCGCTCGGGATCCTGTGGAAAAGAAGGAGCGGCCTTGACTCCGGGGGCAGCGATTTTGACCGAGAGGGGCAGCGGATTTGCCCACCCAGGCAGCGGATTTTCCCCCTATGAAAAAAGATAAGTCGAGACGCGCCCGCTCCCGCGCAGCCCCCTCAAAGCGCGGAGTGGGAGCGGGCGCGGCTCCCCATCCCTTACCCTGCCCCTCGACTGTGGATAACGTCGACCATCGTGAAAAGGTGGAGGATGGCTAACGGATGCGTGACGCCCGTCGCCTGACGGGTTGCCCCGGTGGGCGCACAGGCACCTCCCGTCCCCTCTGCTCCGCGCATCGCCAGGGCGCTGCGCTCCGGGGACGGGGCCCCCCTATGCGCTACCGGGACAACCTTGCGCCCGTCCAAGCGGCATGAACAGGCGGACGCAGCTGATAGGAAACGCTCCCGGCCTAGCTTTGGCCCTCGATATGATCCTTTAGAATTTCAGACGCATCGGCGCCCATGGCGGCGCAGTAACGTACATAGTCGAGCAGGTCCAGCAGCAGCTCCCGCCGTTCGTACTTCGACACGATTGACTGCGTCGTCCCCATCCGGTCGGCAAGCAGCGCCTGCGTGACGCCGCGGCGCTTACGCTCCGTGACCAACGCGGCGATGATCGCCGTGTAGGTGGGATCGAACTTATCCCGATGCGCCAAACCAAACTCCCCCTGGGTCTGGACAGGGGGTACGGCACGCCTGTAAATAGTCATGAAGTGACTATTTCTCCAATCGCGGCGCTGGGTGGCCAGGCACCTCTGGCCATCAATGTTTCGCCGAAATCAGAGGCTGCTATGGGCACCGTCATCGGCATCGTCGTCGTTCTGATTCTTCTACTGCCGGTATTGGCGCCGGGCTGGTTCTCCCATACCAGGGACTATGACCCTGTCGTGAAGAAACAGCGGGCCCAGCCGCAGCGCTATCGCCCGACCGACGACTGCTCTTCGATGTCGCTTTCGATCGGTAATATGCGCCCCCACTGATGGCCTCGGGGGCTCCTCACAAGGCCGTGAAAAGCCAGGGGCGCTTGTTTCACCAGGCCGACCATCGGCACGGCTTTTGATCCGGAAAATTGCTTGGCGGGGGGTGATAAGGACGTCAGGCGCCACTGCCCCGACACCCCGCCGGTCGAAGGTCCCGGGCCTCATGATGCATTGCTGAACGGACGCCGTGGCAAGCGCCAGATTTTGCCACGCAATAGGTCCGGTAACACACCTGCCGCAGCTAAAGCTGCTGCTAGTTCATTGTATTTCAATGGATTGTGTGTAACGCAGACCGCGTTACAGCGTAAGGCAAACGTAACGCACCCACTGTATTCTCCAGTTTTCCTGGAAAAGCGTGATGTAGGGCCGTCCGACCGACGCTCCCTCCTTCACGGCGGCGGCCCGTGCGAGACGCCCCCCTTGTCCCCCCGAACGCGCCCTCTAATGTCGGCGCCCAAAGCTGTGACGAAGGGTGGGGTTGGGGATGAATCAACAGGCGCTGTCGGCTTTCATCTGGTCCGTCGCTGACCTGCTGCGGGGCGACTACAAGCAGTCGGAATACGGCCGCGTTATCCTGCCTTTCACCGTGCTGCGCCGCCTGGATTGCGTGCTGGAGGCGACCAAGCCGGCGGTGCTGGCGGAATTGGCGGCCCGCGAGGCTGACGGGCTGAACCCCGAACCCTTCCTGCTGCGCGCCGCCGGGCAAAGCTTTTACAACGCCTCCGCCCTAGACATGCGCCGCCTGATGGGCGATCAGGACCACATCCGGGAAAACCTGTTCAGCTACGTCGCCGCCTTCTCCCCGGCGGTGCGCGACGTGTTTGAGCGGTTTGAGTTCCACGCCATGGTGGAGCGCCTGGCCAAGGCCGGCCTGCTGTACCAGGTGGTGGAGCGGTTCGTTGCCATCGACCTGCACCCCGATCAGGTGGACAACCACCAGATGGGCCTGGTGTTTGAGGAGCTGATTTGCCGATTTGCCGAACTGTCCAATGAGACGGCCGGTGAGCACTTCACCCCGCGTGAGGTGATCAGCCTGATGGTCAGCCTGCTGTTCATCGAGGATGACGAAGCGCTGTCGGTGCCTGGTGTCGTCCGCACCATCTACGACCCCACCGCCGGCACCGGCGGCATGCTGTCCACCGCCGGGGAATATCTGGCGGAGCATAACCCCCGCGCCCGCCTGACCATGTATGGCCAGGAGCTGAACCCCGAATCCTACGCCATCTGTAAAGCCGACATGCTGATCAAGGGCCAGGAGGTGGCCAACATCGTGTTCGGCAACACCCTGTCCGACGACGGCCACCCTCATAAGACCTTCGATTACATGCTGTCCAACCCGCCCTTCGGCGTGGAGTGGAAGAAGGTGGAGAAGGAGGTCCGCAAGGAACATGAGACCCAGGGCTACAACGGCCGCTTCGGCCCAGGCCTGCCTCGCGTGTCCGACGGCTCCATGCTGTTCCTGCTGCACCTGATTGCCAAGATGCGGCCGGTGGCGGAGGGCGGCAGCCGCTTCGGCATCGTCCTCAACGGCTCCCCCCTCTTCACCGGCGGGGCCGGCAGCGGGGAGAGTGAAATCCGCCGTTACGTGCTGGAGAATGACTTGCTGGAGGCCATCATCGGCCTGCCCACGGACATGTTCTACAACACCGGCATCGCCACCTACGTCTGGATCGTCACCAACCGCAAGCCGGCGCACCGCAAGGGCAAGGTCCAACTGATCGACGCCTCGGCCATGTGGCAGAAGATGCGCAAAAGCCTGGGCTCCAAGCGCAAGGAACTGTCCGACGATCACATTGCCGAGATCACCCGCCTGTTCGGCCAGTTCGTGGAGGCGGAGAAGGACGGCAAGCCCATCAGCCGCATCTTCCCCAACACCGCCTTCGGCTATCGCACCATCACCGTGGAACGACCGGAGCGGAATGAGGATGGCGACATCATCCTGGGCATCCGGGGCAAGCAAAAGGGCAAGCCGCAGCCCGATGCCAAGCTGCGCGATACCGAGAACGTGCCGCTGGATGAGGATGTCGAGGCCTACTTCAAGCGCGAGGTTCTGCCCCACGCCCCTGACGCCTGGATCGACCACGAGAAGACCAAGGTCGGCTACGAAATCCCCTTCAACCGCCACTTCTACGTCTTCCAGCCGCCGCGCTCCCTGGAGGAAATCGACAAGGACCTGCGGGAGGTGGTGGGCCGTATCCAGGTCATGCTGACCGAGGTGATGGGATGACCGGCGCCTTCATCCTCTACAATACCGAGGACGGACAGGCCCAGGTTCGACTTCAGGTGCTCGACGGCACCGTCTGGCTTAGCCAGCTAGAAATGGCGGCGCTGTTTCTGACGACAAAACAGAATGTTAGCGTCCATGTCCGCAATATTTTGGCGGAGGGCGAACTAACGGCGGATCGAACTGTCAAAGAAAATTTGACGGTTCAAACCGAGGGTGGACGCCAGGTGCGCCGCACCGTCACCCTCTATGGCCTGGACATGATCCTGGCCGTGGGATTTCGCGTGCGCAGCCCGCGCGGCACGCAGTTCCGCCGCTGGGCCAACAGCGTGCTCAAGGACTATCTGGTCAAGGGCTTCGCCATCGATGACCGCCGGCTGAAGGAGCCGGCCGGGGGCTTCGATTATTTCGATGAGTTGCTGGAGCGCATCCAGGCCATCCGTGCCTCGGAAAAGCGCTTCTACCAAAAGGTCCGCGACCTGTTCGCCACGGCCGCCGACTATGACGGCCATGCGGAGACCGCCCGCCGCTTTTTCCAGACCATTCAGAACAAGATGCTGTGGGCGGTGACCAGCCACACGGCGGCGGAATTGATCGTGGCCCGCGCCAACCCCGACCAGGCCAATATGGGCCTGACCGCCTGGACCGGCGACCGGGTGCGCAAGGCCGACATCGCCACCGCCAAGAACTATCTGACCGATGCCGAGGGGCAGGAGTTGAACCGCCTGGTCTCCGCCTTCCTGGACCTGGCGACCGACCGGGCGCGGCGGCGCCAGCAAACCACCATGGCCGAGTGGGCGCAGTTCGTGGACAACTACCTGAAATTGGCGGACCGCCCGGTCCTGACCCACGCCGGCAGCGTCAGCCATGATCGCATGCTGCACCTGGTGGACCAGCACTATCAGGCCTTCGACGCCGCCCGCCGCGAGGCCGAGCGGCAGCGGGCCGAGCAGGACTATGAGCAAGACGTTGAGGACGAGTTGACCCGCATTGAATCCGGCCTGCGCAGCCAGGCGCCATCACGCCGGGAGGACAAGGTATGAGCCTGCCCCGGTATGCCGAGTATAAGGACAGCGGGATTGAGTGGCTGGGGGAGGTGCCGGCGCATTGGGAGATAAAGCGATTAAAACAAGTTGGAAGACTTGTTGGGGGTGCAGGGTTTCCCCATGAATATCAGGATAAAGAAGGGGAGGATTTTCCCTTTTATAAGGTATCAGACCTGGGAATCTCTCTAGATGGGAGAAATATGGGGATTCCAGGGAACTCCGTCAGTCGCGATATATCCATTATTTTGGGTGCCAAGATTATTCCGAACGGATCCATAATTTATGCCAAGATCGGAGCGGCGCTTTTGCTCAATAGGCGACGCGTCACGGTTATTGATTGCTGTATTGATAACAATATGTCGGCATTTGTTCCGCACTTGGAAAAAATATCATCATCTTGGGCATGGTATTGGCTAAGCATAGTTGATTTTGGGAAATTCGTGAACCCTGGAGCTGTTCCCTCTCTCAGCGAAGGTGACCAGTCCATATTGCCATTTCTGGTCCCAGATATTCAGGAGCAGCATGCCATAACTGCCTTCCTCGACCGCGAAACGGCCAAGATCGACGCCCTGATTGCCGAACAGGAGCGCCTGATTGCCCTGCTGGCGGAAAAGCGTCAGGCCGTCATCTCCCACGCCGTTACTAAGGGCCTCAACCCCGCCGCCCCGATGAAGGACAGCGGTATCGATTGGCTGGGCGAGGTGCCGGCGCACTGGGAAGTGAAGCGCCTAAAGTTCCTTGCCCGTGTACAAAGTGGCGTCGCAAAAGGGCGTGACCTAGGTGACGTGGAAACTGTTGTGGTCCCTTTCTTGCGCGTAGCCAACGTTCAAGATGGATATCTAGATCTAGAAGACGTCGCTGCAATAGAAATTGGCCTGCATGAGGTTGCTCGTTATCTTCTGCAGCCTGGGGATGTTCTTATGAACGAGGGAGGTGATTTTGATAAGCTTGGTCGAGGTCATGTGTGGAACGGCGAAATAGAAAAATGCATACATCAGAATCACGTTTTTGCCGTTAGACCAGAGAAAATCGAGCCGGAATGGCTGAATTTACTCACTAGCTCAGAGAGTGGCCGTTTCTATTTCATGTCTAGATCCAAACAGAGCACAAATTTGGCCTCTATCTCATCCACAAATATTTATGAATTCCCCATGATGTGCCCACCTGTGGTGGAAAGACAGGCCATTGTCAGGCATGTCCAGGTCGAACGTGCCAAACTGGATACCCTTACGGCCGAAGCCCAATCTGCCATCGCCCTGCTAAAGGAGCACCGCGCCGCCCTAATCTCCGCCGCCGTCACGGGCAAGATCGACGTGCGCGGACTGGTGCCGGCGGCAGCCTAATGCCTTTGATCCTTACCCGGGGTTGCGTCTAAGCTAAACAAGACACGTTTCTTTTAGCTTAGCGCTATTCTTGGTTATGGATGGGACTGGATTGCTGATGAGCCTGCACCGGGAAATCGCCTTCGAGGATGAGATCTGCGCCCACCTGGGCGCCTCCGGCTGGCTCTACGCGCCCGGTGATGCGGCCCAGTATGACCGGGCCCGCGCCTTGTTCCCGGCCGACCTGCTGGCCTGGGTGGAACAGACGCAGCCCCAGGCCTGGGCGGCCCTGGGCAAGAGCCACGGCGATGCTGCGGCAGCCACCCTGTTGGACCGGGTACGGCGGCAGGTGGATGAGCGCGGCACCCTGGACGTCTTGCGCCATGGGGTGGAGCTGTTGGGTCTGCGTCAGCCCTTGGCCCTGGCGCAGTTCCGGCCGGCACTGGCCATGAACCCGGAATTGCAGGCGCGCTATTCCGCTAACCGCCTGCGGGTGGTGCGGCAGGTGCGCTATTCCCTGCACAACGAGAACGCCATCGACCTGGTGCTGTTCCTCAACGGCCTGCCCGTGGCGACGGTGGAGCTGAAAAGCGACTTCACCCAGGGCGTGGACGACGCCGTGGACCAATACCGCTTTGACCGTCAGCCGCGCCCGGCCGGGCAGGCGGCGGCGGAACCGCTGTTGGACTTTCCGCGCGGCGCCCTGGTCCACTTCGCCGTCAGCAATGCCGAAGCGCGCATGGCCACCCGCCTGCAAGGGCCGGGCACGGTGTTCCTGCCCTTCAACCGGGGCGACCACGGCGGCGCCGGCAATCCGCCCAACCCCACCGGCCACCCGACATCCTATCTGTGGGAGGAGGTGTGGCAGCGGGATAGCTGGCTGGAAATCCTGGGCCGTTATCTGGTGACGGGGCGCGACAGCAAGAAGCAGATCAACCGCATCATCTTCCCCCGCTATCACCAGTTGGACGCCACCCGCCGGCTGGTGGCGGCGGTGTTGGCCGAGGGGGCGGGGCGGAAATACCTGATCCAGCATTCCGCCGGGTCGGGCAAAACCAACTCCATCGCCTGGGCGGCCCACTTCCTGGCCGACCTGCACAGCGCCGACCATACCAAGCTGTTCGATACCGTGCTGGTGGTCAGCGACCGCACCGTGCTGGACAGCCAGTTGCAGGAAGCCATCTTCAGCTTTGAGCGCACCACCGGCGTGGTGGCCACCATCAAGGGGGAGGGCCAAAGCAAGAGCGGGGAGTTGGCATCGGCCCTGCTGGGCGGCAAGAAGATCGTGGTCTGCACCATCCAGACCTTCCCCTTCGCCCTGGCGGAGGTGCAGCGCCTGGCCGCCACCCAGGGCAAGCGCTTCGCCGTGATCGCCGATGAGGCCCACAGCTCCCAAACCGGGGAGGCGGCGGCCAAGCTGAAGCAACTGCTGTCGGCGGAGGAATTGCGGGAACTGGCCGACGGCGGGGAGGTGGGGACGGAAGACCTGCTGGCCGCCCAGATGGCGGCGCGGGCGGGGGACGCCGGCATCACCTATGTCGCCTTCACCGCCACGCCCAAGGCCAAGACGCTGGAGCTGTTCGGCCGCCCGCCGGACCCGGCGCAGCCGGCGGGGCCCGACAACCGGCCCCAGCCCTTCCATGTCTATTCCATGCGCCAGGCCATCGAGGAGGGCTTCATCCTCGACGTGCTGAAGAACTACACCCCCTATAAGCTGGCCTTCAAACTGGCCAGCGAGGACCGCGAATGGGATGAGCGGGAGGTGGAGCGCGGGGAGGCCATGAAGGGCATCATGCGCTGGGTCCGCCTGCACCCCTACAACATCAGCCAGAAGGTGCAGATCGTCGTCGAGCATTTCCGTGAGAATGTGGCGCCCCTGCTGGACGGCCGGGCCAAGGCCATGGTGGTGGTGGGCAGCCGGGTGGAGGCGGTGCGCTGGCAACTGGCCATCAACCGCTACATCAAAACCGCCGGCTATGCTCTGGGCACGCTGGTGGCCTTTTCCGGTGAGGTGATCGACCCGGAGTTGGGGGAGGCCCCCTACACCGAAACCAGCGGCACCCTGAACCCCGGCTTGCGCGGCCGCGATATTCGGGAGGCCTTCGCCACGGAGGATTATCAGATCCTGCTGGTGGCCAACAAATTCCAGACCGGCTTTGACCAGCCCTTGCTGTGCGGCATGTATGTGGACAAACGCCTGGCCGGCATCCAGGCGGTGCAGACCCTGTCCCGCCTGAACCGCGCCCATCCCGGCAAGGACACCACCTACATCCTGGACTTCGTGAACGAGCCGGACGACGTGCTGGCCGCGTTCAAGACCTATTACGAGACGGCGGAGCTGGCCGGCACCACCGATCCGCACTTGGTCTATGACCTGCGGGCCAAGCTGGACGCCCTGGGCTACTACGATGACAACGAGGTGGACCGGGTGGTGAGGGTGGAGCTGGACCCCACCGCCTCCCAGTCCCAGCTTGTCGCCGCCCTGACGCCGGTGGCCGACCGCCTGCTGCGCCGTTACCGTGCCGCGCGGGAGGGGCTGGAGATGGCCCGTACTCGCCAGAACGTCGCCGCCATCCGCGAGGCGCAGGATGAGATCGACGCTCTGCTGCTGTTCAAGAAGGACCTGGGCACCTACCTGCGCGCCTACAGCTTCCTGTCGCAGATCTTCGACTATGGCAACACGGCCATCGAGAAGCGCGCCCTGTTCTTCAAGCGCCTGCTGCCGCTGTTGGAATTCGGCCGGGAGCGGGAGGGCGTGGACCTCTCCAAACTCACCCTGACCCACCACCGCCTGAACAGCCAGGGCCAGCGCACCCTGGCGCTGAGCAGCGAGGGCAAGGACCTGCTGAAACCCGTCACCGAATCGGGTAGCGGGGCGGTGCAAGAGAAGGACAAGGTCTTGCTGGCGGAGATCATCGCCAAGGTCAACGACCTGTTCGAGGGCAACCTGACCGACGGCGACAAGCTGGTCTATGTGAACCAGGTGCTGAAGGGGAAGCTGCTGGAATCGGAAATCTTGGTCCAGCAGGCCTGCAACAACACCAAGGAACAGTTCGCCAACTCCCCCGACCTGAGCGGCGAACTGATGAACGCCATCATGGACGCCCTGGCCGCCCATGGGGTGATGAGCAAACAAGCTCTGGCCTCGGAGCGGGTGCGCACGGGCCTGAAGGACACACTCTTGGGACCGGCGCAGCTTTATGAGGCGTTGCGGGCGCGCGGGCCATGGGGGCGGAACGTCGACCAAGCCGACGGCTAAAACTAGGGGGTAGTGGGAGCGTACCACCATGTTTTGGCTATGTCGCCCACAGTTCTCATCGAACATCCATTTCAGCTAAGAACATTTCACCTATTGATAGCTGGCCACTGCGATCATCTCCCGAAAAGAAAATTCCCTTTCTCGACTTGTCCCAATCATCATCCTTACCATGAATGGGATTTTCGGTGAATTTTGACTTTTTGATTCTATCTAGTGTATCTTTTTCTAAAAAGAATCTTATTCTTGCGCGTTTTATCGGCTTGCCCGTCAGATATGCTGGGGCTGGAAGCAAAATACTTTGCTCGCGTACAATGTAAGACGCCCCTCGGATAGAGACAGTTTTTCTGGAAATTGCTGCATCCAGTTCTTCGTTCGCAATGGCATCTCTTCTTTTGATTTGCTCATCTTGGGGGAAGAGGTAGCTAAACTCCTTCCCTCGAAAAACCTCCCTTTCAATCATCCCGTGGGGGGATGTGAAGCTTGTCGCTGCGGTAGGTAAGCCTAGTGCATTAAGAGCGCGTCCAGCGGCCGATCTTATCATTGGGTCATCAGTATCAGACATCATTTTGTCTGTGATAATAAAAGGTTTTCTAGATTCGGGATCAATTATCTTTAAACTAGAGTTTTTTCCAGACCCTTCAATTCCAATTAAAAGACCAGTTCCTAGCCGTTGTCCTGCACTTGGTCCGTTAAATGTAATCATGGATTTTTGAATCTTGGCACCATTGGGGGTACCATTGGGTAATTGGTGATATAATTGCCTTTCCCTGGTGGCTTCGCTGCCTTGCGTCCCTTTGCATTCGACAACGTGCCAAAGCCCGGATGCGTCTTTGCAGACAAAATCAGGGCGTTTGGCTGGCCCCCTTTTCCCGCCACCCTTTACAGTAGCGCTGTGACGGTGAGCAAGATTCAAAGCGAAATATGCACCGTCGCAGATTTCGCTGACCCCAAGGCTGTCAACTAGCCAAGTTATTGGTAATGCGACACCAAAATCATCACTCAAAATCGTTTTTTGATGCGCGTCTAATTGCGCAAACGCAGAAGTTATTTGCAAATAATCATTATTTGCGATAGCATTAACATAACGAACCCAAGCCCAGTGCTCGCTTAGTGATATTCCCAACGCATTTATCGGTGTTGTGATGTAGCCAAGCACCATTAACATTGAAAGTACATTTAACTGATAACTAGCTGGTGCTACAGGGAAAGTGACTGGGAAATGGGGTGGTCCGGGGTTTGGCCAGGTGTTGTTGTCAGCCTCCACGAGAATTCTTTTTTGCAACATCATTTCTCCTATGGATCCAACTAATTCCACAGTACGCATTCGGATTAATTATCACTATAAGTGGAAAAAATAAAACTAAAATCGTAAATGAGCAATATAATGTTTTGGTCTGAAATACGCTTCAGTTGTCGGCTGCTGGAATGGTGCCAAAGGGCCTCAGGATCCGCCGGTGGTTGAACCTGTGGACGTGTTCCAAAGTAGCGTACTCGACAGCCCTGAAGGAGAGCCATGGCCTGCGCCAGTAATTATTGGCCAGGTGAACGACCCAGGCTCGCGGACACATCGAAATTGGGCCATTTCCCCTCTCACGCGCATTTGGGATTGCACCCTACCTCGACCCGATCTGCTGCAACCGTCAAGTCAATGCCGTCTCAGCACAAGCCGAAATCAGCGTCAGTGTCCGCTTACCCAATTTCCCTATTGAACGGGAGGCGCGATCGACCCGTTGAACCACGCCTCATTGATAGCGATCTCACCCGTGCTTGATCCTCTATGGCTAGCTTCATAACTTACAAAATAGCTTACAAATAGATTTACGTGAAAAGAAATATGTTTCATATCAATATATTAGAACTATACAACGCAAGCTTCCCAAGCTTACGACGAGGGTTCGATTCCCTTCACCCGCTCCAGTTCCGGCCTGCCGGAACCGTCCGCCCTCTGGTGGCGCAATCACTCCCCGATAGAACCATTTCGCGGCCATCCGACGCGCAGGCCTTGAGGTCCGCCGCCTCACTGCCGCCACGGTTCCTCCCCACATTACAAGTGTGTAACCCGGTCGGTGGCTGGTCGCTTTACCGTTGAATCGGCGGGCCAGTGGGACAATATGGAAATCGCGGCCCATGGGGGTCGCCTGGGTTTAACCTGGGATCATTCGAGGAACGTCATGGCTATTGGACCCTACAATCGTTTTGCGTCGAGCACCGGCGCTTACGACCGGGCCCTGTTCGATGAGGGCCTGCGCCAGCACATGCTGCGCGTTTTCAACTACATGACTGTCGGCCTGATCGTCACCGGCCTTGTCGCCTTCTTCGGGGCCCAGTCCCCGGCCCTGGTGGCGGCCATTTTCGGCACGCCGCTGAAGTGGGTGGTCATGCTGGCGCCGATCGGCTTCGTGCTGGCGTTGTCGGCCGGCATTAACCGCATGTCGTCGGGCACGCTGCGCACCGTCTTCTTCGCCTACTGCGCCGTCATGGGTCTGTCGCTCATGAGCCTCTTCCTGGTGTTCACCGGCGCCAGCATCGCCCGCGTGTTCTTCATCTCCGCCGCCACCTTCGCCGGCGCCTCGCTGTACGGCTACACCGCCAAGCGCGACCTGACGCAGTTCGGCTCCTTCCTGATCATGGGCGTGATCGGCCTGGTCATCGCCAGCCTGGTCAACATCTTCCTGGCCTCCAGCGCGCTGCAGTTCGCGGTGTCGGTGCTGGGTGTGCTGATCTTCACGGGCCTGACGGCCTATGACAGCCAGCGCATCAAGGAGATGTACGCCGAGTCCTGGGGTGTCGAGGCCAACACCAAGCTGGCCGTCATGGGCGCGCTGAGCCTGTACCTGGACTTCATCAACATCTTCATCTCCCTGATGCAGCTGATGGGCGACCGCCGCAACTAAGCGGAACCCGCCAGCGACCCAAGGGTTGAGGGGCCGTCTGGGCAACCGGGCGGCCCTTTCCTTTAGGGGCCGCCGCCGGCCATGATGGCCGGACCACAACGGGCCATCATGGCCGGGAGATTCGCGGCATGATCTTCCTCTACACCGACTTCGGCTGGTCCGGCCCCTATGTCGGCCAGATGCGGGCCGTGCTGGCGGCGCGCGCGCCGGCGGGCACCGCCATCGTCGACCTGATGCACGACGCCCCGGCCTTCGATCCCCTGGCCGCCGGCCGGCTGCTGGCCGCCATCCTGCCCGCCACCCTGGCGGCTTTGCCGCCTGTTCCTGTGTCGCCCGCCAGTCCGCCCGCCGTTTTCCTGGCAGTGGTCGACCCTGGCGTGGGCACGGATCGCCGGCCCCTGGCCGTCCGCCTCACGGGCGACCAGGGACGTCCCGTCTGGCTGGTGGGGCCGGACAACGGCCTGTTCCAGCCGCTGATCGCCGACACCGTCGCCACCGGCGGGGTGGCCGAGGCGTGGGAGGTCACCTGGCGGCCCCCGGTCCTGTCCGTGTCCTTCCATGGCCGCGACCTGTTCGCGCCGGTGGCGGCCTGGGTGGCCGGGGGAGGGGAGCCAGGCGATTGGGCCCGCCCCCTGGCCGTGGCGGACCTGGCGGGGACGCTGCCGATGGCGACGGGAGGGGAGGGCGACACGGCCGGGAACGCCCGCATCCTCTATATCGATGGCTATGGCAATGGCTGGACCGGGCTGCGCCCCGCCGGTGCGCTGGACGGCACTGTGGCGCCGGACGCCCGGCTGTGGGTGGGCGGTCCCGATGGGGGCCGGGCGGTGGAACCCGCCCGCACCTTCGGCGCCGTGTCCCGGGGGGCCGCCTTCTGGTACGTCAACTCCAGCGGGTTGGTGGAGATCGCCGTGAACCAGGGCCGCGCCGACCAGGCGCTGGGCTTCACCCTGGGCTCGCCCATCGGCGTACGCGCGCCTTACATCAGGCTCTGATGCCAAGCCGCCGGACGGCGGCGCCCGGCGATTGAGGGAAAAATAAAAACTCTAGTGCGCCGTCGGCACCACGGTCGCCTCGTCCATCAGGGCGAGGAAGGGCAGGTCGCTGGGCTCATTGCCATAGCCCCAGCGGCGGCCATAGGGGCCCGTCTCCTGCATCCACAGCGCCAGGCGGCGCGCCTTTTCGGCCCGCACGCAGTTGCCGGCCACCATTTCCCCCGTCAGCAGGCCGTCGTCACCCACCGCCATTTCCGTGCCCAGCAGGTCATGCACCGGCAGGTCGGCCAGCAGGGTGGGCATGTACAGGGTCAGGGCCCCGGTCGCCACCAGCACGCGATGCCCCTGGTCGGCGTGGCGCAGCAGGGTGTCGCGCAGCGGGGTGTTCCAGCGGACCCAGCCCGCCATGTCCGCCGCCGCAGCCTGCGCCCGCGCCAGGGGCACGCCGGCCAGGCAGCGGCGCAACAGCCGGCGCTTGAACGCCGTCTTGAAATCATCGTCGGCGTCGGCAGGATGGCCCCCCTTCACCAGCGCGGCGCGGCCGGGCAGGCGGCGGGAGGCGGCCCCCGCGGCGCTGCTGGCCAGGTGGCGGCGCAGGGTTTCCCCCCCGCCACCCGCGCCAGGAAGGGCAGCAGGCTGTCGCCCCGCACCAGCGTGCCGTCAAAGTCGAACACCGCCAGGCCGGGCAGGCCCTCCGCCGGCGGGACGGCACCCGCTGGGGCCTCAACGGTCGGACGGGCGATGGGGTGGGACATGGGGGCGGCTCAAGGGACAAGGCGGGCACGAGGGGCGCGTGGGAGGTGGACGGTCTGTCGCACCCCTGGGCACTCCCGCGCCATAAAACGGGGTGGGCCGCTTCCTCTCAAGGGTTTTTCGCGCTAAGTGTCGGCCTTTCCGCCCAAGACCGACGGCAGTGCCATGATCACCACACCCACGGCCCCCACCTCCCATGCCGCCGAGGCGGCCAAGCCTTACAAGATCATCATCGACACCGATCCCGGCCAGGACGACGCCGTGGCCATCCTGCTGGCGCTGGCCAGCCCGGAGGATGTGGAGGTGCTGGGCATCACCGCCGTTGCCGGCAACGCGCCGCTGCCCTGGACGGAGAAGAACGCCCGCCGGGTGTGCGAGCTGGCGGGCCGGCCCGACGTGAAGGTGTTCGCCGGCTGCGACCGGCCCCTGGTGCGCCTGCTGCACACGGCGCCCGAGGTGCATGGCGACACCGGCCTGGACGGCCCGGTGCTGCCCGAGCCCACCATGCCCCTGCAGGCGCAGCACGCGGTCGATTTCATCATCGAGACGGTGATGCGGGAGGAGCCGGGCAGCGTCACCCTGTGCCCCCTGGGCCCGCTGACCAACGTGGCCCGCGCCCTGGTGAAGGAGCCGGCCATCGCCACCCGCCTGCGCCAGATCGTGCTGATGGGCGGGGCGCAGATGGAGGGGGGCAATTCCACCCCCTGCGCCGAGTTCAACATCTATGTCGATCCGCACGCCGCCGACATCGTCTTCAAGTCGGGCGTGCCCATCGTCATGTTTCCGCTGGATGTCACCCACCAGGTGCTCACGTCGCGCCGCCACATGGACCGCATCCAGGCCGTGGGCAACCGTGTGTCGCAGGCGACCTACGAGATGCTGGACTTCTACCAGCGCTACGACGAGCACAAGTACGGCACCGATGGCGGCCCGCTGCACGACCCCTGCGTCATCGCCTGGCTGATCCGGCCGGAGATTTTCCAGGGCAAGACGGTGAATGTGGAGATCGAGACGGCCAGCCCGCTGACCACCGGCCAGACGGTCATCGACCGCTGGAACACCACGGGCCGCCCGCGCAACGCCACCGTCATGCTGAAGGCCGACAGCGACGCCTTCTTCGACCTGCTGGTGGAGCGGCTGAAGCGCTTCGGCTGATACGGCGTCTCCCGCTTCGCCCGCAATCACCGGCTGCATGATATTTGCAAGGTTGTCGTCCTGGGTGGGGCGCCCCACCGCTTTTGGTAAACAGGGGGACGATGATGGCTGGAATGATCGTCGCGGAGGGGGGCTCAGCCGCCGCGGGCGGGACGGGGGCCGCCGCTGACAAGAAGACCCGGGACAAGAAGGCCGAAGATCAGAAGACGGACAGCGAGTTCGCCGCGTTGCTGCAGGGGGGAAAGGATGATCCCAAGGCGACGCTGGCGGAGATCACCACCGGTGGCGTGCCCGGCTACTGGGCTTGGCGGCTCAAGGAATTGAAGGCTGAGATCGCCAGCCGCGTCATGGGCCAGATGGGCGTTACCCACCAAGGTCTGGCCGCCATGTCCGAAGACGACAGGGCCGAGGTCGAGCGCCTTATCATGCGCGAAGTGGCGCGCGTCGTCAGGGAGATGACCACCGGGCAGACGCGCAAGGGGCCGGGGCTGGAGGATCTTCCAGCCGGTGATGGCGCCATGCCGGGTGATGCCGTTCCCCAGGCCGCCAGCGATGCGGGGACCAACGCCCCGGCCCGGGCGGCCAGCCGTGGCCTGGATGAGACCACGCTGTCGGGCATGCTGTCACAGCAGGAAATAGCGGGCGGATAATAATGGTCGACAGATCGGCAATAGTTGCTGATCTGTCGGAATCTTCTGCCGGGGGCGGGGCCGCTTCCTGCCCGGTTGTCCGTAAGGATGCGGCTGTCCTCCTCATTTTCCGGCCGGCCCGTTCCGGCCCCTGTCTTGCTTGGGGAAAGGGGCGGGCCGTGGGCCGGTGGCGCCCCTTCGGGGACGGCACCCGGCCTTCGCCCATCCGCGTCGTCATTTCTTGGGGCAGGGGACCGAAGCCATGTCGATCCTGAACACCGGAAACCATACCCAATCCGCCGCCAACGCCTACGGCGGTTTCGGCGCCACGGGCAGCGGTGCCGCCGGTTCGTCCGGATCGCCGGGCGGCGGCCTGTCCGTCAGCCAGACCGACAGCGCCTTCGCCGACATGCTGAAGGGTGAAGATGATGCCCAGACCCTGCTGAAGGACATGACCAGCGGCGGCGTCCAGGGCTACTGGGCCTATCAGATCAAGCAGATGAAGCAGAAGATCGCGGAGGAAACGGTGCAGTCCAAGGGCTTGAACGCCCAGGACATCGCCGCCATGCCCGCTGATCAGCGCGCCGACCTGGAACGCCAGATCATGCGCGAGGTGGAACAGAAGGTCCGCCAGATGACCGCCGGCGGCAAGAACGGCCTGGACGACGCGTCCAAGGCGGGGGGCGGGCAGATGAACGGCGCTGGGACCCAGGCGGTGGCCAACAGCAACCAGACCGGCGCCCGCAGCGGCGTGCCCATCGCCGGCGGCGACACCCTGCAGGGCATCCTGGCCACGCAGGAGGCCGTGGGGTAGGGCCGGCGGACGTGCTGCGGGCTATCGCCAAAAGCGAAGGGGCGACCCGAAGGCCGCCCCCGAAACCCGCACACCGATCACGCCGGCGCGTCATCTGATCATGGAACCGTTCAGTGCGACTTGCCGCTCTGGATGGTGCCGGAGATCGAGCCGCCGTCGGCGATGCTGATGCGGCCATAGCGGATGGAGCCGTCGACCTGGCCGGTTTCCCCGATGGACAGGGTGCCGGTCACCTCGATGGTGCCGGTGGCGTGGCCGGAAACCTTCATGCTTTCCACCACGGCGCTACCCTCGAAATGGCCGCCTTCGGCCACTTCCAGAACCTTCACCTCGTTCAGTGTCACATCGACTAGGCGGCCGGCGACATGCAGGGTGTGGCAGTGGGAAATCTTGGCGCCCTCAATCCGCGCCTCGGGCGAGATGGTGGTGACGCCGCCGCCCAGGTCGGGCGAGCCTTCCGCCTGCGGCGCGCCGTTCAGTCCCGGCCGCAGAAAGCTGCGCGGATCGAGGATGTCACTGGCCATCGGTCCCCCTCATAGTCCGGCGCAGGCCGGCATCACATGAACATCTCCGGCGCGGGCCGGCATTAACAAGAACATCTCCGGCATAGGCCGGAGTGCATCAATATTTCCGGCACGGACCGGCGCCCGTTCCCCACAAGACGCGGCCCTCCCCGCCAAAACGGGCCGGACACCCGGAAACTCTTAAGCGTTTCTGAGGCTTTTCGCAACATCTCCCGGGCCCATGGATAGGCTATGGGCGGCCCAGGCGCGGCACCCCCTTTCCAGATGGGCCGCCGCCGCCGGGCGCCCGCATCCCGGGCGCATGGCAGGGCCGTCCAGGATAGGGCCGGTTGCGATTGACGCAGGGCTTGCGGCACACAATAGTCGGCGGTTCAAAACCCCGGTCGGCGCGCCGGGGGTGTCCCAAGCTTTGTTATAATTCCGTGTAACGCGCCTCAGCAAATAAAGGAGTGTCAGGCCGTGATTCCTGTCGTGATGCCGACCTATTCCCGGATCGACGTTGTGTTCGAACGGGGTGAGGGCTGCTTCCTCTACGACACGACCGGCCGACGATTCCTGGATTTCACCAGCGGCATCGCGGTGAACGCCCTGGGTCATGCCCACCCCTATCTGGTGGAGAAGCTGACCGAGCAGGCGCACAAGCTGTGGCACACCTCCAACCTGTTCCGCGTGGCGGGGCAGGAGAAGCTGGCCGGCCGCCTCAAGGAACTCACCTTCGCCGACACCATGTTCTTCACCAATTCCGGTGTCGAGGCGTGGGAATGCGGCGTGAAGCTGGTCCGCAAGTATCACTATGAGACCGGCCATCCGGAGAAGACCCGCTTCATCGTCGCCGGCGGCAACTTCCACGGCCGCACCATGACGGCCATCGCTGCCAGCGGCCAGGACAAGATGGTGAAGGGCTTCGGCCCCCTGTTGGACAGCTTCGACCGCGTCCCTTACGACGATGTCGAGGCGGTGAAGGCCGCGGTGACGCCGCAGACCGCCGCCATTTTGGTGGAGCCCATCCTGGGCGAGGGCGGCATCCGCCCCGCCAGCCTAGGGTATCTGAAGGCCTTGCGCGCCATCGCCGATGAGCATGGCCTGCTGTTGTTCTTCGATGAGATCCAGTGCGGCGTGGGCCGTACCGGCAAGCTGTTCGCCCATGAATGGGCGGGGGTGACCCCCGACGTCATGTGCATCGCCAAGGGCATCGGCGGCGGCTTCCCGCTGGGCGCCTGCCTGGCCACCGAAAAGGCGGCCCAGGGCATGGTGGCCGGCACCCATGGCAGCACCTTCGGCGGCAACCCCCTGGCCATGGCCGTGGGCAACGCGGTGCTGGACGTGGTGCTGCAGCCGGGCTTCCTGGACAACGTCATCGCCAAGGGCGCCCTGCTGGAGGGCAAGCTGGACGATCTCGTGAAGCGCCACCCCACCGTGCTGGACAGCGTGCGCGGCAAGGGCCTGATCCTGGGCCTGAAGTGTGTCGTTCCCGCGGGCGACCTCGTCACCGCCCTGCGCGACAACGGCATGCTGGTGGTGTCCGCCGCCGACAACGTCATCCGCATCCTGCCGCCGCTGATCGTGGGCGAGGCCGAGATCAACGAGGCCGTGGCCATCCTGGACCGCACCTGTGCGGCCCTGGCGGCCTGAGGGGAGCCCAAATCATGACTGCGACGACCAAGAAGGTCCGGCATTTCCTGGATATCAGTGATTTCGACACGGCCACGCTGCGCGAAATCCTGAACCGGGGCCGGGACCTGAAGAAGACCAACGGCACCGCCCAGCATCCCCAGCCCTTCCGCGGCCTGACGCTGGCGACCATTTTCGAGAAGCCGTCCACCCGCACCCGCGTCTCGTTCGAGGTGGGCATGCGCCAGTTGGGGGGCGATGTCATCACCCTGACGGGGCGCGAGATCCAACTGGGTCATGGCGAGACCATCGCCGACACCGCCCGCGTTCTGTCGCGCTTCGTCAGCGTCATCATGATCCGCACGGATCATGAGTCCAAGGTGCATGAGATGGCGGGGGCGGCCAGCATCCCCGTCATCAACGGCCTGACCGACACCTCCCACCCCTGCCAGATCATGGCGGACATCATGACGTTCGAGGAGAAGCGCGGGCCCATCGAGGGCCGCGTCGTCTGCTGGAGCGGCGATGCCAACAACGTCTGCCAGAGCTGGATTCACGCCGCCGCCCGTTTCGGCTTCGAAATGAGGGTTGCGGCGCCGAAGAGCCTGCAGCCCACGGCCGAGACCATCGCCTGGGCGGCACGCGAAGGCGCCCGGCTGGTGGTGACGGACGACCCCAAGGCCGCGGCCGAGGGGGCGGACATCATGGTCACCGATACCTGGGTTTCCATGCATCACAAGGATGCGCCTGCGCGCACGGCAATGCTGGCCCCCTTCCAGGTCAATGACGGGCTGATGAAACTGGCGTCCCCCGACGCCATATTCATGCATTGCCTGCCGGCCCATCGGGAGGAGGAGGTGACCACCTCCGTCATCGACGGGCCGCAGTCCGTCGTCTGGGACGAGGCGGAGAACCGCCTGCACGCCCAGAAGGGCATCCTGGCCTGGTGCTTGAACGCCTGATCGTTCCGGTATCGAAGCAAGGCTGTCCGGCTTTGAGGTTCCATAAGGCCCCGATCGGTTGACCCCGGTCGGGCGCCTTTATTTTTGGGGTAAGCGACCATGACCACCGCCGCCGTTTCCACCCTTGTGTCCTCCCCCGTCGCTCGGGACATCGACGTGGTGCAGCCCTTCCAGCTGGACCGGTCCAACCTGCGTGGCCGCATGGTGCGCCTCGGGCCCGTGCTGGACGAGATTCTGAGCCGCCACGCCTATCCGGGGCCTGTCGCGCAGATGCTGGCGGAGACGATCACGCTGGCCACCACGCTGGCGGCGGCGCTGAAGTATGAGGGCGTGTTCACCCTGCAGACCAAGGGCGACGGCCCCATCAAGCTGATGGTGGCCGACGTCACCAGCGCTGGCGCCGTGCGCGGCTACGCCCAGTACGACGAGGACGCGCTGCAGGCCGCCCTGACGGCGGATGTCGAGGCGGCCCCCGTGCCCGCCCTGCTGGGCAAGGGCTACTTGGCCTTCACCGTCGACCAGGGGGAACACACCCAGCGCTACCAGGGCATCGTCGGCCTGGAAGGCGCCCGCATGGATGACTGCGTGCGCCACTACTTCACCCAGTCGGAACAGCTGGCCACGGGCATCATCGTGCATGCCGGTCGCAGTGACGACGGCAAGTGGGGCGGCGGCGCCATCATGCTGCAGGCCCTGCCGGATGAGGACGCCGGCAGCGTGGCGTCGGACGCCAAGCCCAGCGACCTGGAAGACGACTGGCGGCGGGCCATGGCCCTGTTGTCCACCGTCACCCCGGGCGAGGTGCTGGACCCGGCCCTGCCGGTGAACGACGTGCTCTACCGCCTGTTCCATGAGGAGGAGGTGCGCGCCTACGACCCTCACGGCCTGGCGGCCCAGTGCCGCTGCTCGCGCGAGCGGGTGGTGACGGTGCTGCGCTCCCTGCCGCGCGAGGAGGTGGCGGAGCTGAAGGTCGACGGCGCGGTGGATGTGGCGTGCGAGTTCTGCAGCACCCACTACCGCTTCGACGATGCGGAGATCGAGGCCGTTTACGGCCCGGCCTCCTGACTGGGGCGCCTATGGTCGGGGTCCGTCGCGGCATCGCCGTTGAAGCGGACCCCGCCAGCGCTTACCTGCAGTGCCTGACTATTTGCCGATCCCAAGGATGACCCCTCAAGGATGACGATGATGACGACCGAAACCGCGACGCTGGCTGGTGGCTGCTTCTGGGGTATGGAGGATCTGATCCGCAAGGTGCCGGGCGTGGTCGATACCCGCGTCGGCTATATCGGCGGCGCGCTGAGCAATCCGACCTATAAGGAAGTGAAGACCGGCACCACCGGTCATGCCGAGGCCATCGAGATCACCTTCGACCCGGCCAAGCTGACCTATCGCCGGCTGATCGAGTTCTTTTTCCAGATCCACGACCCGACGACCACCAACCGCCAGGGCAACGACATCGGCAGCCAGTACCGCAGCGCCATCTTCTATGCCTCGCCCGAGCAGAAGGCGGCGGCGGAGGAAGTGACGGCCGAGGTCGACGCCTCCGGCCGCTGGCCGGGCAAGGTCGTCACCCAGATCGTGCCGGCCGGCACCTTCTGGGAGGCGGAGGACTACCACCAGGATTATCTGGAAAAGAACATCGGCGGCTACACCTGCCACTGGGTGCGGCCCGACTGGGTCCTGACCGGCAAGTAAGCCGCGTCCGAATGCTGCAACGAAAGGCCGCCCTCTTCATCGGGGGCGGCCTTTTCGCTGTCAGCGCCCCATCTCCCGCCCCGCCATCTCCCGGCCCACGGGATAGCGCAGGTAGGCGGCGTCGCTGTAGGGCGTGCGCTCATAGAACCAGGCCAGGCGCTTGTCGGGGCTGGCGGCGAAGGCGGGGTCGGCCTTCAGCTTGGCCTCGAACTCCGCTTTCAGGGCGGGGCTGGCCGCCAGCATGCGCTCCGCCAGCGGGGCGATGGCGTAGGGCTCGATATATTCGGTGCGTTGCAGGATTTCGGGGAAGAAGCCCCAGGCCAGGAACGACTCGCTGCTTTCAGCCTCCAGCAGCGCCGCCGCCAAATCGCCCAGCGGCTGGTCGGTGGGCACGCGCACGCTGCCCTTCGGATAGCGCACCGTGCGCGTCTCATGCGTGTAGCCGGCCTTGTCCAGCATCACATGGCCCTCGTTGGCCTCGGTGGCCAGCTTGGGTTCCACCAGCCGCACGCTGTCGACGGTGACGTCACGCGGCTGGTCCAGCGTTTCCAGGGCCAGGCCATGCAGGCGCAGCCGCTCGATGATCTCGGGCTTGGTGGCCGGCACCCAATAGGCCCGCGGCCGGGAGACACGGGCGCTGGGGTGGTCGCCATAGACGGGCATGCGCACGGTGGGCCCCGGGCGGCCCAGCCAGCGCACCTCCGTCCCGCCCGAGGCGGCGGACAGGTACGCCTCGTGCCGCATGGTCTTGAAGTCGATGGTGTCGCTGGGCGTCTTCTCCGCCTCGAACGCCACGGGGATGGGATCGGGGCGCCGGGCCCGGTCGGACGCCACGGCCTGGCGCAGGGCGGCGCCCTGGTCCGCCAGCAGGGTCAGCGCCCGCTCGATCAGGATATAGGTGCCCAGCACGCGCTGGCGGTAGGGCTTCAGGGCATGGTTCTCCACCAGCACGGTGGGGATATGAACCAGGTTGCCGTAGCCGATGGAAAAGCGCAGGGGCGTGGTGCCGCCGGTGATGCCGTCCTCCGGTTTGCGGCCGTCCACTTCCGTCACCAGCGGCCCGGGGATGTGCCCCGCCTTGGTCAGGGCCTCGGTCTCCGCCGCCTTGAACGGGCCGGCCAACCAGTGATCGATGGCGGGGGAGAACGGGGTGCCGGCGCCCTGGTCGCCACCAGGGGCCTCGTCATTGCCGAAGGTGATGTCATAGGCGTAGTCCATGCCGTCGGTGACATGGATGTCCAGGTACAGGTCGGGCTGATACTTACCGATCAGGGCGATCATGGCCCGCATCTCCGGCGTGTCCAGCTTGCCGTAGTCGCGGTTCAGGTTCAGGTTTTGCGCCGTGGTGCGCCAGCCCTGGTTCATCGGGCCGCGCTGGTTGGGGCGGTTATAGGCGCCGGCGCGCTCATGCCCATCGACGTTGAAAATGGGCACGAACAGCAGGTTCACCCGGTCCAGCAGGCCGTCCTTGCCCCGCTGGGTGATGTCGCGCAGCAGCATCAGGCCCGCGTCCTTGCCATCGATCTCGCCGGCGTGGATGCCGGCCTGCACCAGCAGCAGGGGCTTGGCCGGGTCCGGCCTGCCGTCCACCAGGCCCTTGGCCGCCAGAACCGCCACCATCTCCCGCCCCTCGGGCGAGACGCCGAACACCTCCTGCCGCAGCAGGGGGGAGGCCGCGACCAGCCGGTCGATGAAGGCGCGGGTCTCGTCATAGCTGGGCGTGGCGGTCAGGCCGGTCAGTTCCGCCGGTGTGGCCCAGGGATCGCCCGCCTTCACCAGCAGCTTTTCCGAGGCGCCCCGCCAGGCGGGCACGGGCGGCAGGAAGTCGGTGTCCCACGGGGCGCTGCCGCCGTCAGCATCCCGTGCGGCCGGTGCGGCCAGGGCCGGCACGGCGGCGGACAGCATCAGGGCGGCGCAGAGCACCAGGCGATGAGAACGGAGCATGGGCGGGACTCGAGGCAAAAGGGGGAGGCAGGCCGATCGGCCAACCGACCATCGCCTGCGAACATCCCGCTTTCAAGATAGCTTTCGCCCAAACCCCAAAAGCGCGAAAGCCCGGCTGAGCGATGCCAACCGGGCTTTCGGATGTGGTGGAGGCGATGGCCTGTCTCGGCGGTCACGCCGAATGTTTCACATAATTCACTTATTTCGTTTATTGTTGGTATGATATCGGCCGACCTTGTGAAGGGGATGATCATGACCGCGCTTGCCCACCGCCAGCCGCCGCCGACCGCGCAAGAGGCGGCGCTTGCCCGCCGTTCGGGCCAGAACCTGTCGCGCTTCGTTGCCAAGGGCCGGCCCTTGATGCTGCGGGTGAAGGACGCTGAGCAGGAACAGCCCATCGAATTGCCCGCCGGCGCCGTGCGGATGCTGATGGACATCCTGGAGGCGATGGCGGCCGGGCGCGGCGTGACCATCATCCCGGAGAATGCCGAGCTGACCACGGTCCAGGCGGCCGACATCCTCAACGTCTCCCGCCCCTTTCTGATCGGCTTGCTGAAAGCCGACGCCATTCCCTACCGCATGGTGGGGAAGCATCGCCGTATCCGCATGGAAGACGTCATGGCCTACAAGGCCGGCATTGATGCGGAGCGGGAGCGGGTGTTGGACCAGTTGGTCGCGGACGCGCAGGAGAACGACATGGGCTATGGTGCGCCGTGACGGTGTACACGGCGCTACTCGACGCCAACGTCCTGTATCCCGCGCCCATGCGGGACCTGCTGTTGCAGCTCGCCGTGATGGATGTCTTCCACGCCAAATGGAGCGCCGACATCCACCGCGAGTGGATCGAGGCG
Organism: Nitrospirillum goiasense; assembly: GCF_034427435.1. Taxonomy (NCBI): domain Bacteria; kingdom Pseudomonadati; phylum Pseudomonadota; class Alphaproteobacteria; order Rhodospirillales; family Azospirillaceae; genus Nitrospirillum; species Nitrospirillum goiasense. The sequence goes on from NZ_JAXQNP010000002.1 coordinate 1,115,700, forward strand.
CTGATGCGCACCCAGCCCCATCGCGACCGCGCCAGGCTTGAGCGCACCCGCGACCAGATGGACCGGGCCACTCGGGATTGCGTGGTGACCGAATATCAGGGCCTGATCGCGTCGCTGATCCTTCCCGACCCCGATGACCGGCATGTTCTGGCCGCCGCCATCAAGGGGCGCTGTGACGCCATCGTGACGCAGAACCTGGCTGACTTTCCCGACGAGGCCCTGGCCCCCTACGGCATAGAGGCCCAGCACCCCGACGATTTCCTTCTCAACCGGATGAGCTTGGACCCCGCCGCCTTCTGCACGGCCGTCGCCAAGGTCCGCGCCCGCCTCAAGAACCCGCCCTACAGCGTTGAGGACTATCTGGCCACCTTGACCCGCCAAGGGCTGGTGGCGACCGCCGGTGAACTGCGGCAGTACGCCGCCTTGCTGTAGAGACACTTCCGTTGGCGGAAGTATGTCCGTCGAGCGGTCTGGAAGTCGGGGCTTGAAAGCGTGAAAGCCCGGCTGGACGGACCAACCGGGCTTTCGGATTTGGTGGAGCTAAGCGGGATCGAACCGCTGACCTCTACAATGCCATTGTAGCGCTCTCCCAGCTGAGCTATAGCCCCGAACCTTTTAAGTCGGTCCCGCCATCTGGGCTCCCCTGGGGGAGGGCGGCGGTGAGGCGGGGAATATGCGCAGATGCGGGGCGGAGATCAAGCGTTCAATTTCGCCCGCGACCCTGGCATGTCTTTCAATCATGTGACAGCCCCGCGCGCGCCGGTGTCGGGGAAAAACCACGGCTTCGCAAGAAAAACGTCCGCTGCGGCCAATCGATAGCGCAGGAAAAACAAAAGGCCGGCTGAGTCGTCAGCCGGCCTTTTGAATTTTGGTGGAGCTAAGCGGGATCGAACCGCTGACCTCTACAATGCCATTGTAGCGCTCTCCCAGCTGAGCTATAGCCCCAAACCATTTTTACCTCGTACCGCGCCGCCTGGGGGCTGGCGTGGTGTGGGCGGGAATATGCTCAGATGCGTCGGCCGGATCAAGGGAAAAATTCGGGAATTCGAACTTTTTTTGCTGCGCGGCCAACGCCCTGATTTTCCTGGGAATTTAGCGGTCCTCGTCGCCACCTTCGACGTCGACCACCTCACCCACGTCATCCTCGTCGCCCAGTTCCTCGGCGTCCTCCAGCAGGACATCCTCGTCATCGTCGCCGGGGACATCGTCGGCGACCTCGGCCTCTTCCAGGTCATCGACCTCCAGATCGACCTCGGCCTCCTCCAAGACCTCTTCCTTCTCCTCGTCCTCGACCTCGACGCCGGTGTCCTCGTCATCCAGGACGGGCTTCTTGGTGTCGTCGGCCAGGATCGGGCGCGCCCGGCGGGACTTCAGCAGCGCCTCCGGATCGAACACGGTCGAGCACGAGGGGCAGGTCGGCGGGTTCTTCCGCATGTCGTAATAGCGGGTGCCGCAGTTCGGGCAGATCCGCTTCGTGCCCCATTCCGGTTTCGCCACGGCAATCCTCCATGAAAACACGCGTGGCGACGGCCCGGGCCGGCCATGTCCACGCCTCATATAAAAAGGTACAGGAGCGGGCGTTTGCCATGAAGCCCGGCCCCTGTCAAACGTGAATCCGCGCAGGCACCTCCAAGGGGGCGCTTTCGCCGTCTGCGATGGCGCGCCCGGCCCCGCCGGTGGCCTCTGGCGCCTTGCGCCGCCGCCGGGGCGGGGCCATCCTCGGGGCGTACCGTCCTTCCCGCCCAGGGACTCCATCCCCCCTCAATGTCTGCCCCCATGTCGGTTCCCATGTCTGCCTCCCCGTCCGCCGCCTCCTCCACCTGGATATCCGCCCCGGTCGCCTCGCTGAACGGGGCGGCGGCGGTGCCGGGCGATACCGCCGTGGCGGTGCGGGCCCTGGTCCTGGCCGCCCTCACCGTGGGGGAAAGCCGGGTGGACGGCGCGCCCTTGGCCTGTCTGGGGCCGGTGGTCCAGGCGCTGCGCGCCCTGGGCGCGCGCATCGAGGAGGCGGGCGGGGGCGCCTGGCAGGTGCGCGGCGTGGGCGTGGGCGGTCTGCGTCAGGCGGTGGGCCTGCTGGACCTGGAGGGCGACGGGCTGGCCTTCGCCCTGTTGTCCGGGGTGCTGGCGACGCAAGCGGGGGAAACCTTCCTCACCACCCGTCATCCTGGCGCGGCAGCTTTTCTGAAAGCGACGCTGTCGCCGTTGGCCCGCATGGGGGCGGCGTTCACCCCCGCCGGCGACGGTCTGGGCGGAGTGCACCCGCCGCTGCTGGTGCGGGGCGCGGCCCGCGCGGTGCCGGTGGATCACAGGCCGCTGGCCCCCGTGGCCTGCGACGCGAAGTCCGCCCTGCTGCTGGCGGCCCTCAACGTTGCCGGCCGCACCACGGTGGTGGAAGAGACGCCCACCGCCGATCATACCGAACGCCTGCTGCGCCAGTTCGGCGCCGCCCTCGTCACCCGGCGCCAGCCGGATGGCGCCTGGGCCGTCAGTGTGGATGGCCAGCGGGAGTTGCGACCGACCGTGGTGGCCGTGCCGGGGGACCCGGCCCTGGCCGCTGCGGCCTTGGTCGCGGCGATGCTGCGGCCGGGATCTAATATCACCCTCACGGGCGTGGGCGTCGGGGGGCATCGCGGCGCCTTATTCCCCGTGTTGCGGGCGATGGGGGGAACCTGACGGTGCGTCCCATCGCCGGCGTCGGGGAGGGGGAGCCCATGGCCGACCTGCGGCTGATCGCCGGGCCGATGCCTGGCGGTGAGGTCGCGGCCGGCGACCTGACCCAAGGGGAACTGGCGCTGGCGGCGGTGGCGGCCGCGCGCACCCCGGGAACCACCACGCTGCGCGGCTTGGCGCCCGGGCTGGCCCGGACGGCGACGGCGCTGGTCCCGGTCCTGGCCGCCTGTGGTGTTTCCGCGACGGCGGGTGCCGACGTCCTGGCCGTTACGGCGGATGGTCGGCCGCCCGCTGGCGGGGCGACCGTGACCGTGGGTGCCGAGATGGCGCCCGCCTTCCTGGCCCTGGGGACCGCCGCGGCCCGCCCCATCGCCGTGCGCACGGACCTTGGCCCGAATGCCGCCCGCCTGTTGAACGCGCTGGGCGCCGCCGTCACGCCAGGGTGACGGCGGCGGCTGGATGTGGCCGCTTGCCAGGGTGGGCGGGCGGTGTTAGCCACGCGCCATGCCCCGGTGCCCATGCCAGGCCTCCGCCCCCTCACCACGCTGATGACCCCGCTGATGATCCCATCCCCGTCCTTCATCGTCGCCATCGATGGCCCAGCCGCCAGCGGCAAGGGCACCCTGGCCCGCCGCCTCGCCGGCACCCTCGGTTTCGCCCATCTCGACACGGGCGCGCTCTATCGCGCGGTGGGGTTGTCGCTGCTGCGGGCCGGCCATGCGCCAGATGACGGGGCGGCCGCCATCGCCGCCGCCCGCGGGCTGGACGCCGCCACCGTCCTGCCCCTGATGAACGATCCGGCGCTGCGCCAGGACGCGGTGGCGGTTGCCGCCTCCAAGGTCTCGGTGGTGCCCGAGGTGCGGGCCGCCCTGTTGGATTTCCAGCGGGATTTCGCCAACCACCCGCCGGGCGGCGCCAAGGGCGCGGTGCTGGACGGCCGCGACGTGGGCACGGTGGTCTGCCCCCAGGCGCCGGCCAAGCTGTTCGTGACCGCCGACGTTGAGGTGCGCGCCCGTCGCCGTTTGTCGGAGTTGCGCAATACTGGCGCTGAGGCTATATACGATGCCGTCCTGGAGGACATGAAAGTCCGTGATGCGCGTGACAGTCAACGGGCGGTGGCACCGCTGAAGCCCGCTGTCGACGCGTTTTTGCTTGATACGTCCATGATGGATGCCGACCAGGCGTTCATCGCCGCCATGGACTTCATCCGCTCCAGACCCGCGTTTCCCGACTTCCTTTAAAACGGACGGTTTGGCCGCGCGGCCCCCAACTCAACCCAAGTCGCCGGGCATGGTGTCCGACGCCATGGGCCAAGTTAACCTCCTGTCGGCCGGGCGTCTGCCGGGGGGTTGGAACGGGCCTGTGCTGGATCCACTCAAGGAGTTTAAATGGCCCAGGTTTCCGCCGCCAAGTCCCAAGACCGTGGGATGAAGGAAAGTTTCGCCGCCCTTCTGGAAGAGTCGCTCGGCACGAGCGAGAGCCTCGAAGGCACGGTGGTTAAGGGCACCGTTCTCAGCATCGAGAACGACATGGTGCTCATCGACGTTGGCCTGAAGTCCGAAGGCCGGGTCGCGCTGAAGGAATTCGCCGTCCCCGGTCAGCCGGTTGAGCTGAAGGTTGGCGACACGGTCGAGGTTTACCTCGAGCGCATGGAAGACAAGCACGGCGAAGCCATGCTGTCGCGCGAGAAGGCCAAGCGCGAAGAGGCCTGGACCCAGCTGGAGCGCGCGTTCACCGAACAGCAGCGCGTCACCGGCATCATCTTCGGCCGCGTCAAGGGCGGTTTCACGGTCGACCTGTCGGGCGCCGTGGCCTTCCTGCCGGGCAGCCAGGTGGACATCCGCCCGGTGCGCGACATCTCCCCGCTGATGGGCACCCCGCAGCCCTTCCAGATCCTGAAGATGGACCGCTCGCGCGGCAACATCGTCGTGTCGCGTCGCGCCGTTCTGGAAGAGAGCCGCGCCGAGGCCCGTTCGGAGCTGGTGGCCAACCTGAAGGAAGGCCAGGTTCTGCAGGGCGTGGTCAAGAACATCACCGACTACGGCGCGTTCGTGGATCTGGGTGGCGTCGACGGCCTGCTGCATGTCACCGACATCGCTTGGCGCCGCATCAACCACCCGTCGGAAGCCCTGCAGATCGGCCAGACCGTCACGGTCCAGGTCGTCCGCTTCAACTCCGAAACCCAGCGCATCAGCCTGGGCATGAAGCAGCTTGAGGCTGATCCGTGGGAAGGCGTGGAAGCCAAGTATCCGGTCGGCGCCAAGTTCAAGGGTCGCGTCACCAACATCACCGACTACGGCGCCTTCGTGGAGCTGGAGCCCGGCATCGAGGGTCTGGTGCACGTCTCCGAGATGTCCTGGACCAAGAAGAACGTCCACCCCGGCAAGATCGTCTCCACCTCTCAGGAGGTCGAGGTCATGGTGCTGGACGTGGATCCGCAGAAGCGCCGCATCTCCCTGGGCCTCAAGCAGTGCCTGGACAACCCGTGGGAGACGTTCGTCGACAAGTTCCCGGCCGGCACCGAGCTGGAAGGCGAGGTCAAGAACATCACCGAGTTCGGTCTGTTCGTTGGTCTGCCGGGCGACATCGACGGCATGGTCCACATGTCCGACCTCGACTGGAACAAGTCGGGTGAAGAGGCCATCCAGGACTACAAGAAGGGCGATCACGTCCGCGTGAAGGTCCTGGACGTCGACGTGGAAAAGGAACGCATCAGCCTGGGCATCAAGCAGCTGGCCAGCGATCCGTTCGAAGCCACCGTCGCCGGCGTCAAGAAGAACGACGTCGTCACCTGCACCGTCACCGCCATCACCGAGGGCGGCATCGAGGTGTCGGTCGTCGACGGCTTCACCGGCTTCATCCGCAAGTCCGACCTGTCGCGTGAGCGTTCCGAGCAGCGCCCGGACCGTTTCGCCGTCGGCGAGAAGGTCGACGCCAAGGTCACGCAGATCGATCGCGCCAGCCGCAAGATCGGCCTGTCGATCAAGGCGAAGGAAGTCGAGGAAGAGAAGCAGGCGATGGCCGAGTTCGGTTCGTCCGACTCGGGCGCCTCGCTGGGCGACATCCTGGGCGCCGCGCTGAAGCGCGCCCAGAAGGACAAGGACGAGGTCTGAGATTTGGTCCGTCAGGACTGAGTTTCAGGACCCAGCCGGGTCTTGAGTGAGAAAGGGCCGTCCCCGGGCAACCGGGGGCGGCCTTTTTCTTTGCCTGGCCTTTTTCTTTGCCGGGATGCCGCGTCCCCCTCCCACCGTCCCAAAAGGCCGACGCCCGCTACATCGGGCGCCAGAGGCGACTGAGCAGCGATAATGCAAGAGTATGAAGACCTTACCCTTGCCAGGACCGGTCCGCTCCGGCACAGTTGGGGTAGGATGGGCGGTGATGAAAACCGTGACCGCCAGGCCAGGGTGGATGTACGTCCCGGCCGTCATCCTGCCGGGAGGCACCAACGACGATAAAGATAGCGGCGCCCGGGAACCGGGGCCGATTGCCCAAGGGGAATTGCCGATGACCAAGTCGGAACTCATCATGCGGCTGGCGGAACTCCATCCGCACCTCTACCAGCGCGATGTGGAAAAGATCGTCACCACCATTTTCGACGAGATCACCGAGGCCCTCGCCCGGGGCGACCGGGTGGAACTGCGCGGCTTCGGCGCCTTTTCCGTGAAGCGGCGCGACGCCCGCACCGGCCGCAACCCGCGGACCGGCCAGGCGGTGGACGTGGAGGAGAAGTTCATTCCCTTCTTCAAGACGGGCAAGCAACTGCGGGAGCAGTTGAACACGGACTGATCGGCCCCATTTGTGGTGCCCGGCCCCGGCATTCGCCGGGGCCCTTGTACGCCGCCACCGGGCGGCCGTCTTGATTCCGGGACGGCCCCAGGGCGGCCTTAGTCAGCGGAGCGGCAGGTGTTGCGCTACCTTTCCTGGATCGTGTCCATCCCCCTGGCCCTGGTCGCCATTGATTTCGCCATCGTGAATGAAGAGGTGGTGAGGCTGGCGCTGTGGCCGCTGGACGGGGCCGTCGTGGCGCCCTCTTTCGCCGTGGTGTTCGTGTCCCTGCTGGCGGGCTTCCTGGCCGGTGGCCTGGTGTCCTGGCTGTCGGCGGGCAAGCACCGCCGCGCCCTGCGCAAGGAGCGGGCGCGGGGCGACCAACTGCAGCGCGACCTGGACGCCGCCCGCCTGCACGCCGCCGACCTGGAAAAGCGCATCGCCGCCGCCGACCGCGCCGCGGGAGCGGCGGCGGCCCCGTCGTCCGACGTGCGGGTGATGTCGCTGCGTTGAGTTTGCCCTCAAATGCCGGGCGGCCACATCCGTGGCCTTGGCTTCCTCGATTTCCAGTCCGCCTTTGGCTCCCCGGAAAACTGCGGCGGATGCGGTCGCATCCTACAGCGGCATGTCATGCCGCCAGTTCCAGGCATGGCGGTCCTCAGCGGGCCGCCTTTTCCTTTTCAGGCATGGCCTTCTCATCCGCCAGCCGCTTGTCCAGGCGGGCGGTCACCGCTTCGCCGTAGCGATGGCACGCGGTTTCATCCACCAGGGGCAGGGTGGCGTCGGGGCCCAGGCGCTTCCACATCCGCGAGGCGTCGGGGTGGGGTGTCAGCAGGATGTCGCAGGGCAGGGCGGCCACGGTGGCGATGGCCTGGCGGAAGTGGGCCAGCACGCCAGGGTGGGCCGCCTCGTCCGAATAGCGGTAGACGTCGTCGGTGTAGGCGCTGAGGCTGTCGGCATAAACCACATGGTGGCACTGTCCACCCTCGGGGCCATCCTGGCAGCTATCCCAGGTCCAGGTGGTGGCGCCCGGCGTGTGGCCCGGCGTTGCGTGGGCCGTCAGGCGGATGGGCCCCAGGCTCACCACCTCCCCATCCTTCAGGCGCTTCACCTGCGGGATGGCGGGGAAGCCGCCGATGCTGAGATATTGCGGATCGCCCCGGTCACCCTTGCCATGTTCCAGCGCGTCGGCGGCCGCCGACAGCGCCATGACCGTAGCGCCCGAGTCGCGCCGCAACTGATCAATGCCGCCGGCATGGTCCAGATGCTCATGGCTGTTCAGGATGATGCGCACATCCTTCATGCGAAAGCCCAGGGCGCGGATGTTGGCCTCGATCAGCGGGGCCGCCTTCTCCGTGGCGCCATCGATCAGCACATGGCCCTGGGGGGATGTGATGAGGATGGAGGACAGGCCGCAGGTGCCGACATACCAGGTGTCGGCATAGATGCGCAGCGGCGCTGCCGGCATGTTCCAGTCCGCCCCCTCCGGGCAGGCCGCGGCCGGTTGCGGAGCCGCCTTCTTGGTCGGCTGGGCGGCGAACGCAGGGGCGGCGCACAGCAGAAGGGCAGCGACGGCGAGGCGCGGGGTCATTGGGCGGTCCGGAGATCTGGGGAAACTTTCGCGTGTGTGGCCGCCAATTCTGGCTAAAAAAGGGCGACCGGCCCTCGGGCATGGCGCCGGCCGCCCGTATTGCCCACTACCGGGGCCGGCGCTTGCGACCGCGCCAGTCCGGCTTGCGCGCGCCGTCCGCCGGGGGCCGGTTGGCGGCCGCCTTGGGCGGGCGGTTGCCGCGCACGGCGCGGTAGCGCTCCACCAGGGCGATGAAGGGGGCCCGCAACCGTTCCACCAGCGTGTCGTCCCCCTCCAGCTTGGCCAGGGCGAAGGCGCCCGCCTCCAGCGTCGACACGCTTTCGCGCCGGGGTTCGCGCCGCAGGTTGCCGTAGGCGGAGACGAAATCGGGATGGACGATCAGGCGGCGCAGCTTCAGCAGCCAGGCGTTGCGCCACCACAGGGCCTTGGCCTGCGACCATGACCCGTCCAGCAGGATGATACCCTCCAGGTCGGCCAGCGCGGTCGGGTCCTCCACCGTCTGGCCTTTCTTGTCCACCAGCCGCACGGTTCCGGGCGGTGTGGCGGTGGCATCATCGCCGGAGCCCATGTAGAGCACGGCCCAGCGGCGCGGGTCGGCCTCCCGTCCGTCTTTTCCCGAACCCAGCGCCTTGGCCAGGTTGGGCCAGGACAGGCCCACCTTCAGCCGCCCACGCGCCAGGCCCAGGGTCAGTAGGCGGGCGCTGCCCAGCTCCACGTCCTGCTCCTGGGGATGCTGCAGCACCAGCACCTCAAGCCGCGTCTGGATGGGCTCGATTCCCTGGCAGACGCAGAGGTCCATCGGCTTGGCGCAGCGCGGGCAAACAGCCACCCCGTCGGCTTGCTCCTGGCTCGGGGCTGGGGGCGCGGATTGTTCCACGGGCGGCGGGGTGTCTTCGGTCATATCAACCAACAATCTCTTTCATGAATCCAACCCAGGCCCATGCGGCCCTCCCCGGCCTTCCGGCGGAAGGGGGCGATGGGGCCTGCGACGACAGGGCTTGTACGCGGGGCTTGACGGCGGGCCCGGCAGGCGTTGACCTGGACCGGATGGGCACAGCCCGTCAAGATGCCAGCACAGCCCCCTCCGGTATACAGCCATGGCCACCGTCACCGTCCTGCCCCGCCGCTTCACCTCCCCGCCCACGCTGGAGGAGATCGAACGCCTGGCGACCGACGCCATCGCGTCCATCCCGCCCGAGCTGCGGGTTCATATGGGCAATATGATCGTGCGGGTCGAGGAATTCCCGGATGAGGAGACGGAGCGGGAGATGGCGCTGGAAACGCCGTTCGACATCCTGGGCCTCTATCGCGGCGTGTCCCTGCCCCAGCGGGGCGCCAACGATGCCAGCCACGGGCCGGACATGATCTTCCTCTATCGCCGGCCGCTGCTGGACTATTGGTGCGAGACGGGGGAGGACCTGGCGGACCTGGTGCTGAACGTCATGGTGCATGAGATCGGCCACCATTTCGGCTTTTCCGACGAGGATATGTACGGCATCGAGGCCAACGATCCCTGATCCACGGTCGGACGCTTATAAGAAATTGGGGGCCGGTGGTGCTTTGCCGCCGGCCGGAACATTGGGGGTGGGGTGATGGCGGCATTCGTGTGGACCGGTCTGGTCACACTGTTCGCGCTGTTCGTGTACTTCTGGACCATCGGCCAGGTCAGCCGGGCGCGGGGCAAGCATGGGGTTCCGCCGCCCTCGGTGGAAGGACCGCCGGACTTCCAGCGGGTCCTGCGCGTGCAGACCAATACGACGGAACAGTTGGTGTTGTTTCTGCCGGCCCTGTGGTTGGCCGCCACCATCTGGGGCGATCACACGGCCGCCCTGATCGGCGTGGTGTGGCCCATCGGCCGGGTGCTGTATGCCGTTGGCTATTATGCCGAGGCCAAGAAGCGCACCGCCGGCTTCAGCCTGTCCATCTTCTCCACCCTGGTGCTGCTGGTGGGCAGCCTGATCGGCCTGGTGCGCTACCTGCTGGGCATCTAGCTTCCGGGCTGCAGCGTGGCGTCCGCCAGGCGGTAGTACAGGCCGTTGTCATCATCGCCCACCATGTGCAGCGTGCCCGTCAGGGTGATGGGCTCATTGGTCATGGCGATGGGAGCGCTGGTCCTCACCTCCATCAGGTCGGCGGGACCGGGCGGCGGGCAGAAGGGGCAACTGGGCGCCATGGCGCTCAGCAGGAAATGGCCCGACTTCTCCTTCTGTTCCAGCGGGATGATGAAGCCGGCGATCGTCAGGGGCTTGCCTTCCAGCGCCTGCACCTCCGGGCCGAAGGCGGCGCGCACGCGCAGCAGGCCGTTGTCCATGCTGTGCACCTCCTTGACGTCGGCCAGCTTGTCCCAGCCCAGGGTCGCCTTGGGGATATTGGCCTGAACGGCGGCGGCCGTGCCCGGTGCCGGGGCTGCGGGCGCTGCGGCCTTCTTGTCGGCCGCCAGGGCGGGCGTTCCGGCGGCGGTGATCCCGGTGGTGACAACGGCCGCCATCATCAGGACGGCGGCGACCCTGCGCTTGGCCTGAAGCGTCATGACGAAATCCTTTCCTCGCAACAACTGCCTTTTGTCTTCCTGACCCCCGATCATGGCTGATCGAAGGCGTTTGCCGTTGGCGGCCCGTCCAGGGCCGCCCTCCTCGCTGCGCCCTACGGCGCTCGGCTCGCGGGGGCCGGCCTGGGCGCCCTTGCACGCCTCACGGTATCATCCCCGCGACAGCACCGCCGACACGTCCGTGCGGTAGGCCTGGATGGCCGGGACCAGGGCGGCCAGGACCGACAGGCCGGCCGCCAGGATCAGAAGATAGGGTTCCGTCGGGGGAAACTGGAGTCCCGTGATGCCCATGTCGCGGGCCTGGGGCACAAAGCGGCCCGCCAGTTCCACCGCGCCATGGCCCAGGACCAGGCCCAGGGCCGTGCCGGCGGCGCCCATGGCCAGCGCCTCCGCCAGCAACAGGCCCGAGATGCGCGTCCGGGTGGCGCCCAGCGCCCGCATGACCGCCAGGTCATAGCGCCGCGCCTGGGTGGCGTTGTACAGCGCCACGAAGATGCTGAGCGCGGAGGACGCGACCAGCAGCAGCCCGAAGCCCCGGACCGTGTCGGTGCCGATGCCCACCAGCGACAGCAGGCGCGTCATCTCCGCCGCTGGCGAGGCCGCCTGCAGGACGCTGCCGGTGTTGATGCGCCGGGGCAACAGGGCGGCGGCGATGGGGGAACGGTAGCGCAGCAGGACGGAGGTCACTTCGCGTTCAGGCGCCGGCTGGGCGCCCTCCGCCTGATGCTCGTGCGCGTCATGCTCATCGCCGTCATGGTGGTGATGGTGCGCGTCGTGCACCGCCCAGACGCTGTCGATGGGGGTCAGCACCAGACGGTCGACCACGCCGCCCGTGGGGGCCAGGATGCCCACCACGGTGTAGGGCATGCCCTCATGCACGGCGCCGCCGGCCGACAGGCCATGGTTGCCGTTGAACTGGTCGCCCACCTTCAGGCCGGCGGCGCGGGCCACCTGCGCGCCCACCGTCGCCTCCATGGGGGCCTGCCACAGCCGGCCTTCCGCCACCTGGGCATGGCGCAGGGCCACGAAGGCCGGGTCGGTGCCGACGATGCGGTATCCCCGGAAGCTGTCGCCCAGGGCCAGCGGCACCGCCTGGGCCACCAGCGGGTCGGCCGCCAGCGCCTGGGCCTGGGACAGGGGGATGTTCCCGGTGGGGATGTCGATCTGGTACAGCGCGGACAGGATCAGCTGCAGCGGGCTGCCCTTGGCGCCCACCACCAAATCCACCCCGGCCGCGTCCTTGGCCAGGCGGTCCTGCAACTGCGTGCCCACCAGGATCAGCACCACGATGGTGCCCACCCCCAAGGCCAGCAGCGCCACGTTCAGGCAGGTGGTGAGGGCGGAGCGCTTCAGATAGGCCCAGGCCAAGCCAAGGGTGTTCATGCGGCGTGACCGTCCGTGGCGGCGCTCAGTTTCGGCAGTTCCAGCCGGTCGGTGATGCGGGCGCGGGTGCGTTCGTCATGGGTGGCGACCAGCAGGGTGGCGCCGCACACCGTCGCCTGTTCCAGCAGCAGGTCCAGCACCAGGCCGCAATTCTCATCATCCAGGGCGGAGGTCGGCTCGTCCGCCAGGATCAGCTTCGGTGCCGTGACCACGGCGCGGGCGATGGCCACGCGCTGCTTTTCCCCCTGGCTCAGATGCTCCGGCTTGGCCGACAGGCGGGCGCCCAGGCCCACCCGGTCCAGCGCTTGCGCCACGGCGCGGGCGTCGCGCGGCAGCCCGGCCAGCCAGCGCGCCAGGTGCAGGTTCTGCCCCACGTCCAGGGCCGGCACCAGGTGCAGGGTCTGGAAGACGATGCCGATCAGCCGGCCGCGCAGGCGGTCGCGCCCGGCGGCGTTCAGGTCCCACATGGCCTGGCCGTCCAGCAGGACGCGGCCCTGGTCCGGCCGCTTCAGCCCCGCCAGCGCGTGGATCAAGGTGGTCTTGCCGCTGCCGCTGGGGCCCAGCAGCAGGCTATGGCGGCCGGCCTCGACCGACCAACGCGGAATGTCCAACACCGGCCGGCCCGCGATGGCGTGGCGCAGGCCGTCAACCTCGATAAGGGGCATGGGGAAACCTGTCCTGCCGCGTTGCCGACGCCCCGGGGCTGCCATCCCGCAGGGTTGGCGCATCTTGGGCGGCGGCGGGACGCCCCGCAAGCGGGAAGGGACGGCCGCGACGTCGCGGCCCCCCTCCTTCCGATACGGCGCTTGGTCTGCATTTGATTCCCGGGCCCGACGTTGCTACAGTCCCGCCAGATGTCTTTGCACTCCCGGAATAAGGGTAAGGCATTGGAAAACAATCCAAAATTATCGATCCTGTTCGTCTGCACGGGCAATATCTGCCGCTCCCCCACCGCGGAGGGGGTGGTGCGCCGCCGCCTGGCGATGGATGGCCTGGGCGACCACGTGGTGGTGGCCAGCGCTGGCACCCACGGCTATCACGTGGGGGAGGCGCCCGACATCCGCGCGGTCGAGGCGGCGCGCCATCGTGGCGTGGACCTGTCGGCCCTGCGCGCCCGCCGGGTGGATGCCGATGATTTCCAGCGCTACGACATGGTGCTGGCCATGGACCGCGAGCATCTGGACTTCTTGCGCCGCCTGGCGCCGCCCCAGCATCGGGACCGGGTCCAGTTGTTCCTGGATTACGCCCCCGACCATAAGGGCCACGACGTGCCCGACCCCTATTACGGGTCGGAGGAGCAGTTCGACACCGTGCTGGACCTGATCGAGGCCGCGGCCGACGGCCTGGTGGATGAGGTTCACCGCCGGCTGGGGCGCAAGGCGGGCTAGGTAAACGGACTCGGCTTGGCGGGCCGGGGGCGCTATACCTAAGGGCCCTATCGTTCCCGCCCTACCGGATTTAGTGCCGTGCCCGACACCAACGATACCGCATCCCCGGCGTTCCCCGCCCAGGGCGTCACGCCCATGATGGCGCAGTACCTGGAGATCAAGGCCCAGCACCCGGGTGCCCTGCTGTTCTACCGCATGGGCGATTTCTACGAGATGTTCTTCGACGACGCGGTGGCCGCCGCCCGCGCGCTGGACATCACGCTGACCAAGCGCGGCCTGCATCTGGGGGAGGAGATCCCCATGTGCGGCGTGCCGGTGCACTCGCACGAGAACTATCTCTCCCGCCTCATCCGCCTGGGCTTCCGCGTCGCCATCTGCGAGCAGACCGAGGACCCGGCGGAGGCGCGCAAGCGCGGCGGCAAGGCCGTGGTGCGGCGCGAGGTGGTGCGCGTCGTCACCCCCGGCACCATCACCGAGGACGGCCTGCTGGACGCCCGGTCCAACAACTACCTGGCCGCCTTGGCCGAGGTGGGCGGCGCCCTGGGCCTGGCCTGGTTGGACCTCTCGACGGGGGAACTCACCCTGCAGCCGGTGGAGCGCGCGGCCCTGCCGGCGGCCCTGGCCCGGCTGGCGCCGGGTGAGCTGCTGGTGTCCGAGCGCCTGACCCAGCAGCCGGAGCTGTTCGAGCTGTGGGCCGAGTGGCGCGACCAGCTGACGGTGCAGCCCAACGCCCGATTCGACAGCGAGAACGGCCGCCAGCGCTTGCTCGACCTCTATGGCGTGGGCACGCTGGACGCCTTCGGCAGCTTCAGCCGGGCAGAGGTGGCGGCCGCCGGCTCCCTGGTCGATTATGTGGAACTGACGCAGAAGGGCCGGGTGCCGCGCCTGGACCGGCCGCGCCGCCTGGCGTTGGGCGCGGTCATGGAGATCGACCCCGCCTCCCGCCGCAACCTGGAACTTTCCCGCACCCTGACGGGCGAGAAGCGCGGCAGCCTATTGGGCGCCATCGACCGCACGGTCACCGGCGCCGGCGCCCGCCTGCTGGCGGCCCACTTGGCGTCCCCCCTGACCGACCCGGCCACCATCGGCCGGCGCTTGGACACGGTGGCCTATTTCGTGGAACAGGGCGGCCTTCGGGCCGATATCCGCGCGCACCTCGGCCGGGCGCCGGATATCGAGCGCGCGCTGTCCCGCCTCAGCCTGGGCCGGGGCAGCCCGCGCGACCTCGCCGGCGTGCGCGACGGCCTGGGCCGCGCCCGCGACATCTGCGCCACCTTCCCGGCCGAGGCGCTGCGCGGCGCCCTGGAACCCCCGCTGCCCCCGGGCCTGCTGGACGCCCTGCACGGCGTGAAGGTGCCGGCCGACCTGGTTTCCATGCTGGCGGCGGCCCTGGGCCCGGACCTGCCGCTGAACGCCCGCGACGGCGGCTTCATCGCCCAGGGCTATTCCGCCCCCCTGGACGAGTTGAAGGAGCTGCGCGACGACTCGCGCCGCCTGATCGCCAACCTCCAGGCCCGCTACGCCGGGGACACGGGCATCAACACCCTGAAGATCCGGCACAATAACGTGCTGGGCTATTACATCGAGGTTACCGCCCAGCACGGCGACAAGCTGATGGCGGCGGAACAGCGCGGCACCTACATCCACCGCCAGACCCTGGCCAACGCCATGCGCTTCACCACGGTGGAGCTGTCGGACCTGGAACGCCGCGTGGCGGAGGCGGGGGACAAGGCGCTGGCCCTGGAACTGGCCCTGTTCGAGGAGCTGACCCAGGCGGTGCTGGCCAAGGCCGACGACATCGCCTCCACCGCCCAGGCGCTGGCGTCGCTGGACGTGGCGACCTCGCTGGCCGACATCGCGGTGGAATGCCGCTGGTGCCGCCCGGTGGTGGACGACAGCCGGGAGTTCCGCATCGTGCGCGGCCGGCATCCGGTGGTGGAGGCGGCGCTGGTGGCCGCCGCCAGCGGGCCCTTCGTGGCCAACGACTGCGACCTGTCGGACGCCAACCGCCTGTGGCTGCTGACCGGCCCCAACATGGCCGGTAAGTCGACCTTCCTGCGCCAGAACGCCCTGGTGGCGGTGCTGGCGCAGATGGGCAGCTTCGTGCCCGCCGATGCCGCCCACATCGGCGCCGTCGACCGGCTGTTCAGCCGCGTGGGGGCGGCCGACGACCTGGCGCGCGGCCGGTCCACCTTCATGGTGGAGATGGTGGAGACGGCGGCCATCCTGAACCAGGCCACGGGCCGCAGCCTGGTCATCCTGGATGAGATCGGGCGCGGCACCGCCACCTTCGACGGCCTGTCCATCGCTTGGGCGGCGGTGGAGCACCTGCATGAGGTCACGCGCTGCCGCGCCCTGTTCGCCACGCACTACCATGAGCTGACGACCCTGTCGTCCAAGCTGCCGTCGCTGGCCTGCCACACCATGCGCATCAAGGAATGGCAGGGCGACGTGGTCTTCCTGCATGAGGTGGCCGCCGGCGCCGCCGACCGCAGCTACGGCATCCACGTGGCCCGCCTGGCCGGCCTGCCGGCCACGGTCATCAGCCGGGCGGAAGAGGTGCTGGCCATCCTGGAGGCGGGCGACCAGGGCAGCGCCGTGACCCGGCTGGCCGACGATTTGCCGCTGTTCAGCGCGCCCGTGCGCCGGGCGCCCGAGCCGGCCGCCGCCCCGCCCCCGGACTCGGCGGCGTTGGCGGCGCTCAAGGCCATCAGCCCGGATGAACTGACGCCGCGCCAGGCGCTGGAGGAACTGTATCGCCTGAAGGGGCTGGTGTAGCCAGCACCTTCCCCGCCCGCCAGGGCCGCCCGCCGGGGAGGCCGTCACTCTTTCGGCAGGTGGGGGGCGTCGTCCGGCTTGGTCACGTCCACGAAGTCGCCGTCGATGACCGTGGTGGGCCGCGCCGGGGTGCTGGAACCGTTGGGCCCGAAGCCGGTGGAGCCGGTGGAGGATGTGCGCACGGTGAAGCGGGTGCCTGACAGGCGCTGCGCCTGGCCCAGCAGGGCGCGACGGACGGGCGGGATCAGCAGGGCGACGCCGGCCAGGTCGCTGAGGAAGCCCGGCACGGCGAACAGCACGCCGGCGGTGGCAAGGCACAGGCCGTCCCACGCCTCGACCACCGGGGCCTGGCCCGGTCCCAGGCCAGCCACCTTGCGCAGGGTGTCCAGCCCTTGGCGCTGCACCAGCCAGAGGCCGATGATGGTGGACAGCACCACCAGGGCCACGGTGCCCAGCACGCCCACCTTCTCCCCCACCCAGGCGAAGGCGGCGATTTCCGCCAGCAGATAAGCGATGAGCAGGAGGGGAAGGCGCATAAGCTTGCTCTTTCTCCAAGCGCCCCCTATCTACAGCAGGAGGGCCGGCGGTGATGATTGTCCGGTCTTAACATGGTGGGGCGAAGGCCCGCTATCCAGTCTCCGCCTTGAGGCTGATACGCGGGTTTATTCAAGCGCCGGAGGTTCGAAGTCTACGATGGGCGACAACTCCTACTTCTTCGAAATCATCATCTTCGCGATGATCGCCGTGTTCCTGGCCTATCAGCTGCACAAGGCGCTGGGCCGCAAGACCGGTGAGGAGCGTGAGCGCCCCAACCCGTTCACCGTGGTTCCGCCCCCGCAAGGCCCGGCCACTCCCGGGACTGGTCCGGGATCTGCCCAGGGCGCCCGCCCACCCGCCTTCCAGGTGGGCCCGGCCAAGGTGATCGACGGCACGGCCCGCGACGTCACCCCGCCCGACTATGACGGTCCCCTGTCGCTGGACGCCGGCCTTGCCCGCATCCACCAGGCCGATCCCAGTTTCGATGAACGCCATTTCCTGAAAGGGGCGGAAAGCGCCTTCGCCATCATCGTCGACGCCTTCGCCCGGGGCGACACGAATGCCCTGCGGCCCTTGCTGGCCGACGCCGTCTACAACGACTTCGCCAAGGCCATCCAGGCGCGCGCCCAGGCGGGCGAAACGCTGGAGGCGCACATCCAGGCCTTCGACTCCGTTGACATGGTGCAGGCCCGGCTGCTGCAGGGCCAGGCCCTCTGCACCGTCAAGTTCATCACCCACCAGACCAACGTCACCCGCGACGCCCAGGGCTGCGTGGTGGACGGCGACGCCAACGCTCCGGCCGAGGTGGTGGACATCTGGACCTTCGCCCGCGACACCAGGTCGTCCGACCCGAACTGGCGCCTGGTCGAAACCCGGGTCCCCTGATAAGCGATGTGCATCCAGCGGTGCGAGTCGCGGGGCAAATAGCGATGCGGTCCGCGCATCCGGTGTTTCCTTCGGGCGGCGATCCGTTTTAAGGTCCGGCTCGACCTGATCCAGCCGTCTCGCGAGGAACCCTTGCCCATGCCGTGCCGGCCTGTTCTCGCCCGCGTGGCGCGCGGGGTGATGGGTGCGCTGCTGTCGCTGACCGCCGCCTGTTCGCTGTTCACCACGGAAGAGCCGGCGGCCCCGCCGGCCCCAGCTCCGGGCGCCAAGCTGGTGCTGCAACCCGCCACCTACGCCGACCTGCCCGGCTGGCAGGCGGACCGGGTGTCGGAGGCGCTGCCCGCCCTGCTGCGCTCCTGCGAGAAGATGCTGCGCCAGACCACGGGCGTGGCCGGCAAGCCCCAGGATTGGAACGCCCCGTGTTCCGCCCTGAAGAACCTGCCGCCAGGGAACGAGGCCATGGCCCGGGCCGCGCTGGAACGCTGGTTCCAGCCCTGGCGCGCCACCGACAACGGCAATCCGGACGGCCTGTTCACCGGCTATTACGAGGCGGAGTTGCGCGGCAGCCGCACGCGCCACGGCCGCTACACCGTTCCCCTTTACCGCCGCCCGCCGGATCTGGTGATGGTCGACCTGGGCGAGTTCCGGGACAGCCTGAAGGGCCAGCGCATCGCCGGCCGTGTCGCGGATGGCAAGCTGAAGCCCTATGAGGACCGCCGCCGCATCGACGCCGGCGCCCTGACCGGCAAGGGGCTGGAGCTGGTGTGGCTGGACGATGCCGTCGACGCTTTCTTCCTGCATATCCAGGGCTCCGGCCGGGTGGTGCTGGAGGAGGGGGGCGAGATGCGCGTGGCGTACGACGGCCAGAACGGCTGGCCCTATGTCGCTATCGGCCGCCAGATGGTGGCGGACGGCAAGCTCGACCGCGACGGCGTGACCATGCAGTCCATCCGCGCCTGGTTGGCCGCGAACCCGGGCCAGGCCCAGGCCACCATGGAGGGCAACCCCTCCTACGTCTTCTTCAAGGCGCTGGAGGGCGACGGCCCCCTGGGCGCCCAGGGCGTGGCGCTGACGCCCGGCCGCTCGCTGGCGGTGGACCACACCCACGTCCCGTACGGCCTGCCCGTCTGGCTGGACGTCACCGATCCGGAGGACGGGGACAAGCGCCTGTCGCGCCTGATGGTGGCGCAGGACACCGGCGGCGCCATCCAGGGGCCCGTGCGCGGTGACGTCTTCTGGGGTCATGGGCCCCAGGCGGAAAATCGCGCCGGCCTGATGAAAAGCCGCGGCGGCTATTGGCTGCTGCTGCCGCGCACGGTGACTCCGCCGGCGGTTACGGTGCCGGCCGGGCCGGCGTCATGACCCGGCAGCGCCGGGCGCCGACGTCGGATGAAATCCGCCTGTGGCGCGAGGTGATGCGCGACGCCGCCCCCTTGCGCCGGTCGGGCGCCCTGCCGCCCCCGCCGCCGGTTGTGGCGGAACCTCCTCCCGCCCCGCCTTCGGCCCCGATTCCCGTCAAGCCGCCGGTGAAGCCGGCCCCGCCGCCCCTGGCCCACCCGCCCCTGGTCTTCGGGGCCCGGGCCGGCCTGGACCGTCGCACCGACGACCGCCTGCGCCGCGGGCAGCTGGACATCGACGGGCGCCTGGACCTGCACGGCATGACCCAGGCGGAGGCGCATGGCGCCCTGAACGCCTTCGTCGCCCGCGCCCACCGCGAGGGCCGACGCACCCTGTTGATCATCACCGGCAAGGGTTCCGGCGGCGCGCACTTGGGGACGGACCGGGAAAAGGGCATCCTGCGGGTGGCGGTGCCCCGCTGGCTGGCGGAAGCGCCGTTGCGCCCCCTGGTGCTGGCCATCCGCCATGCCCAGCCCCAGCATGGCGGCGGCGGCGCGCTCTATGTCCTGCTGAAGCGCCAGCGCCCATGACCCCGTTCGGCCAGCGGATGCGCGACCTGCGCGAGCGGAACGGCCTGTCGCTCAAGGACATGGCCGCCGCCCTGCACATCTCCTCCGCCTACCTGTCGGCCTTGGAACATGGCCGCAAGGGCACGCCGTCGCCCATGCTGGTGCGCCAGATCTGCGGCTATTTCGGCATCATCTGGGATGAGGCGGAAGAAATGGAGCGCCTGGCCCAGCTTTCCGATCCCCGGGTGGTGGTGGACACCAGCGGCCTGCACCCCAAGGCCACGCTGGCCGCCAACCGCCTGGCCGAACGCATCGGCCGGATGGATGAGGCGACGCTGGACC
Source organism: Nitrospirillum goiasense (assembly GCF_034427435.1). NCBI lineage: Bacteria > Pseudomonadati > Pseudomonadota > Alphaproteobacteria > Rhodospirillales > Azospirillaceae > Nitrospirillum > Nitrospirillum goiasense. The sequence goes on from NZ_JAXQNP010000002.1 coordinate 1,135,494, forward strand.
GGCTGCTGGACCTGATCGGGCCCGCCTGACCGGATGCCTCTTTGCCATCGCGGCCGTTTCATGCGACGAAGCAGGCCGTGCGGCGAAACGGGGCAGCCCTGCGGTCGATTCCGCTCGAACGCCGGTGGCCGCTCGGTTTAGAATGTTTATAGTTTTCCGCCCTCACCGGCGGCCGGTTCACCATTCCGTTTCTGGGAGCGTCCCCATGCCATCGCGTCTTGAACAGCTTTGCATCCAGAAGGGCCTCAAGATGACCGAGCAGCGGCGGGTGATCAGCCGCGTGCTGTCCGAAGCCATGGACCACCCGGATGTGGAGCAGGTGTACCGCCGCGCCGTGGAGATCGATCCCAACATCTCCATCGCCACGGTCTACCGCACCATGCGCCTGTTCGAGGAGGCCAACGTCATCGAGCGGCTGGACTTCGGCGACGGCCGCGCCCGGTACGAGGAAATCCGCGACGAGCACCACCACCACCTGATCGACCTGCAGTCGGGTGAGGTGATCGAGTTCCGCAGCGAAGAGCTGGAGCGCCTGAAGGAAAAGGTGGCGGCCGAGCTGGGGTATGAGCTGATCGGCCACCGGCTGGAACTGTACGGCGTGCCCCTGAACCGCGCCAAGCGGTCCTGACGCGTGCCCGAAAGGTCCGGCCCCATGGTTTGCCGCGACAATCCGCCATCGGACTGCTGCCGCCCCGCCGTGGTGCGGGCGTATCAGGAGATGCGCGGCCGCGGGCAGCCGGAAAAGTTCTGCCTCGAGGCGGCGATCACCGTTTATCGCTATCACCACCCCAGCCCGGACAACCTCCCGCCCGAGGTCATGGCCATGGTGACGGGCTGGGTGCACGACGGCCCCCGGCACTGACGGTGCCCGCCGCTGCCGCGTCCCTTGTTGATGCCTGGCAGCACCCGCCCCCTGCGCCGCTTGCACTGGTCTTTGGCGGCGCCCGCCCGTATGGTCCGGCGCCATCAGCCCCCCTTTGCCGAGGCGCCGCCCCATGATTCCGCGCTATAGCCGCCCCCAGATGGTCAAGATTTGGGAACCCGAGAACCGGTTCCGCATCTGGTTCGAGATCGAGGCCCATGCCTGCGACGCGCAGGCCGAGCTGGGCGTCATCCCCAAGGAGGCGGCCGCCGCGGTGTGGGAGCGCGCGAAGTGGGACGTGGCCCGCATCGATGAGATCGAGCGCGAGACCAAGCACGACGTCATCGCCTTCCTCACCAACCTGGCGGAGCATGTCGGCCCCGAGGCCCGTTTCGTCCACCAGGGCATGACCTCCAGCGACGTGCTGGACACCTGCCTGGCGGTTCAGCTGAAAGAGGCGACCGACCTGCTGCTGGCGGACATGGACGCCCTGCTGGCCGCCCTGGCGCGCCGGGCGCAGGAGCACAAGTACACCCCCAGCATCGGCCGCAGCCACGGCATCCATGCCGAGCCGGTGACCTTCGGCCTGAAGCTGGCCGGCCACTACGCCGCCTTCAAGCGCGGCCGTGACCGCCTGGCCGCCGCCCGGGCCGAAATCGCCACCTGCGCCATCTCCGGCGCCGTCGGCACCTTCGCCAACATCGACCCCAAGGTCGAGGAGCATGTGGCCGCCAAGCTGGGCCTGACGGTGGAGCCCATGTCCACCCAGGTCATTCCGCGCGACCGCCACGCCATGTACTTCGCCGTGCTGGCCGTCATCGCCGCCAGCATCGACAACCTGGCCACGGAAGTCCGGCACCTGCAGCGTAGCGAAGTGCGCGAGGCCGAGGAATATTTCAGCCCGGGCCAGAAGGGCTCGTCGGCCATGCCGCACAAGCGCAACCCGGTGCTGTCGGAAAACCTGTCGGGCCTGTCCCGCCTGATCCGCAGCCATGTGGTGCCGGCGCTGGAGAACGTGACCCTGTGGCATGAGCGCGACATCAGCCATTCCTCGGTGGAGCGCGTCATCGCCCCCGACGCCACCATCGCGCTGGACTTCGCCCTGTCCCGCCTGACCGGCATGATCGACAAGCTGGTGGTCTATCCGGACAACATGCAGCGCAACCTGGACATGCTGGGCGGCCTGCACAACAGCCAGCGCGTCCTGCTGGCCCTGACCCAGGCGGGCATGAGCCGCGAGGACGCCTATCGCGCCGTGCAGCGTAACGCCATGCCGGTGTGGCTGGAGGGCAAGGACTTCCGCACCCTGCTGAAGGCCGACGCCGACGTCGCCAAGCACCTGACGGCCGACCAGATCGACGGCGCCTTCGACCTGGACTACCACACCAAGCACGTCGACACGGTGTTCAAGCGCGTGTTTGGGGAATGAAACAATGCCAACGGCGTGAGGTTCGGCCTCACGCCGTTGCGGGATGCGACCGCGTCCCCCGGAGTTTTGCGGGTAGGGTCAGCGGACCGCAAAACGAGGAAGCCAAGCCAGCGGATGCTGGCGCCCGGCGCCTGAAGGAACCCTGAGGGAACCCTGAGGGAACATTGAAAAAAAGGGCGCTCCCGCGTGGGGACGCCCCTTTTTCTATTCCTGTGATCCCTTCGGCGGATCAGGCGGTCATCACCTGCTGGCGGGCCACTTCCAGCGTGTGCTCCATCTCCTTCTCCACGCGGTGGGCGGAGACGTCGATGCCCTTGGCGGTGAAGTCGGCCATGATGCGGGCCAGGATGTCCTGGTGGCCAGGCTCCTTCAGGTCTTCCGACACCATTTCCTTGGCATAGGCGGCGGCCTCGTCGCCTGTCAGGCCCAGTTGCTCGGCGGCCCATTCGCCGACCAGGCGGGCGCGGCGGACGTAGATGCGGAACAGCAGTTCCTCGTCATGCTTGAACTTGGCCTCGAAGGCCTGTTCGCGTTCGTCAAACGTCGTCATCGCTATTCCTCGAAGCGCAGCTCTGGGTGGTTTGGATTTCCCCCGGCAGCCTTATATATCGGGTGGTCGCTTTCGGTCTACATCCCCCGGGGCCACGCGTCGCACCCTGGCCCATTGCGCCCGGGGCGCTTCGCCTCTTCGGGGACGCCCATACCCTGTCAGGTGCCGTCATCCCATGTGCAGCGTCATCCTTCTCCGCCGTCCGGGCCACGCCTGGCCCCTGATCGTCGCCGCCAACCGCGACGAGATGAACGATCGCCCCTGGCTGCCCCCGCCCGCCATTGGCCCGACCGGCCGGAGGTGGTGGCCGGCAAGGATGAGCTGGCCGACGGCAGTTGGTGCGGGCTGAACGATACCGGGGTGCTGGCCGCCATATTGAACCGCGAGGGCACGCTGGGCCCGGCGGCCGGCAAGCGCTCACGCGGCGAACTGGTGCTGGAGGCGCTGGACCACGCGGACGCCCCGGTGGAGGCGCTGTCGGATTTGGACACCCGCGCCTACCGTCCCTTCAACCTGCTGCTGGCCGACAACCGCGACGCCTGGCTGCTGGAACACACGGGGGAGGCGGGGCGCACCCGCGTGCGGGTGACGCCCATCCCCGAAGGCGTCTCCATGATCACGGCCCGGGGCCTGAACGCGGCGGACTGCCCGCGCACCCGCCGTTACCGCCCCCTGTTCGCGGCGGCGCCGGCGCCGGACCCCGATACGGCCCCCTCATCAGGGGCCTGGGGGGCGGAGTGGGAAATGCTGCTGGCCAGCCGGGTCAGTGGCGCCGGCGACGACCCGCGTGAGGCCCTCTGCATCGTCACGCCCTCCATTGACGGCAAAGGGGGGTTTGAAACCACCAGCAGTTCCCTCATCGCCCTGCCGGCCATGGACCGGCCCGGCGTGCCGCCGCGCTGGCGCTTCGCCGCCGGGCGGCCGGACCTGGTGCCCTTCCAGGACCTGGATTTGGGGTGATCGCCCTATCCGTATAGGCGCCCGGCGTGGGGCGTGGGGTGGCTGGCGTTGTACAGAACCCCATTGCTTGCTATATCCTCGCCATATCAGGGCCGGCCTTTGGGCGCGGGCGTTCCGCTATGCGCACGTTCGCCCGATGCCGCCCGCATCCGTTCGTTCGAAAGAAGTGATCCCATGTCTCGACGCCGGCGGATCTACGAAGGCAAGGCCAAAGACCTGTTTGAAGGGCCCGAGCCCGGCACGCTGGTTCAGTACTTCAAGGATGATACGTCCCATGAGCAGAAGAAGGGCGTCATCACCGGCAAGGGCGTGCTGAACAACCGCATCTCCGAATACCTGATGACCCGCCTGGGCGAGATGGGTGTGCCCACCCACTTCGTCCGCCGCCTGAACATGCGTGAGCAGTTGGTGCGCGAGGTGGAGATCATCCCGGTCGAGGTGGTGGTGCGCAACGTCGCCGCCGGCTCGCTCAGCAAGCGCTTCGGCATTCCCGAAGGCACGCAGCTGCCCCGCTCCATCATCGAGTTCTATTACAAGTCCGACGAACTGGGCTGCCCCATGGTGTCGGAGGAGCACATCACCGCCTTCGGCTGGGCGGGGCCCCAGGATTTGGACGACATGCTGTCGCTCAGCCTGCGTATCAACGATTACCTGTCCGGCCTGTTCCTGGGCACGGGCCTGAAGCTGGTGGACTTCAAGGTGGAGTTCGGCCGGCTGTGGGACAATGACGAGATGCGCATCGTCCTGGCCGATGAGATCAGCCCGGACAATTGCCGCCTGTGGGACATCAAGACCAACGAGAAGCTGGACAAGGACCGCTTCCGCCAGGATCTGGGCAAGGTCGAGGAGGCCTACCAGGAGGTGGCGCGCCGCCTGGGCATCCTGCCCGAGGGCGGACCCGGCGACGTCAAGGCGCCCAAGCTGATGCAATGAGTTCGGTCCGGGGGCGGTTTCGCCCCCGGGCTTTTTCATATCCCCCGTTCGCGTAAAACTAGCCAGGAAGAGCATCGATCATGAAGGCCAAGGTTACCGTCACGCTGAAGCACGGCGTCCTCGATCCCCAGGGCAAGGCCATCGGCCACGCCCTGCAGACCCTGGGCTTCGACGGCGTGGGCGAAGTCCGTCAGGGCAAGCTGATCGAGCTGGAACTGGAAGAGACCGATGCCGCCAAGGCCAAGGCCGCGGTGGAAGCCATGTGCCAGCGCCTGCTGGCCAACACGGTCATCGAAAACTACGCCATCGAACTGGTGTGAGTCCCGGTCCCGGGGCGGTGTCCGGCCGCCCCGGGGTCCCTTATTCCGCTGGCGTCAGCCCGGCGATGAAATAGCCCAGCGCCCGGTCGAACGCGGCGTCGGGGCTTTCCCCCAGGATGCCGGCCAGGGCCGCCGCCATCAGTGGCGCCTCGGGGCCCACGTCCGGCATGGTGTCGCCGCCGCGATCATCCGCGTCCATGGCGCGCGCCTGTTCCTCCAGCACCCATCCCACGACGAAACGCGACAGCGCCACCACGATGGACAGCGCGTCCGCCGGTGCGAAGCCGTGTCCGCATAACAGGCGCAGTTGCGCTTCCACCAGCGGGATCTGCTCCCGGTCCGGGCCGGTGCCGGCGTGCACGCGGGCGCCGTCGCGATAGGCCAGCAGGGCATGGCGGAAGCTGCGGGCGTTGACCGTCAGCCAGGACCGCCAGTCCGCTTCCGCCTCGGGCGGCCAGGCATGCGTGTGCCGCGCCAGCATGGCCACGGCCATGGCGTCCAACAGGGCGCGCTTGTTGCGGAAATGCCAGTACAGCGTGGGGGACTGCACGCCCAGGCGCGCCGCCAGCAGGCGGGTGCTGAGCCCGTCCATGCCCACCTCGTTCAACAAATCCAAAGCCGCGCGCACCACCGTGTCGCGGGTCAACCTGCCTTCTGGCCGCATGCCGTCCTCCGTTCCCGCTTGACTCTCTATCATTGATAGGGAAAATGCAACCCTATCAGTGATAGAGAGCAAGGCGTGGCCGTCATGAGCAAGGCGTTGTCTGTGGTTTTCCTGGCCGTGGCGCTGGATGCGGTGGGCATCGGCATTATCATGCCCATCCTGCCGGGGCTGTTGCGCGAGCTGGCGGGGACGGACGACGTGGCGCCGCTGTACGGCCTGCTGCTGGCTGCCTTCGGGCTCATGCAGTTCTTCTGCGCCCCGGTCCTGGGCGCCCTCAGCGACCGTTATGGACGGCGGCCCGTCCTGCTGCTGTCGCTGGCCGGCGGGGCGCTGGACTATCTGGCCCTGGCCTGGTCGCCCAACCTCTGGGTCGTCGCCGCCGGGCGCATCCTGGCCGGCGTCACCTCCGCCAACATGGCGGTCATCACCGCCTATATCACCGACACGACGGGGGAGGCGGGACGGGCCAAACAGTATGGGCGCATGGGGGCCGCCTTCGGTATCGGCTTCATCGCCGGCCCGGCGCTGGGCGGGCTGCTGGGCATGGTGTCATTGCGGGCCCCCTTCCTGCTGGCGGCCGGCCTGACCGCCCTGAACTTCCTGCTGGCCTTGCTGGTGCTGCCGGAGTCGCGCCCGGTCTCGGCGGAGCGCAGGCCCATCACCCTGGGGGCGCTGAACGCGCTTGCCTCCCTGCGTTGGGTCGTCACCGTGCCGGTGCTGGCGCGGCTGCTGGTAGTCTATATCCTGGCGGAGGCGGCGGGCCAACTGGCCGGTTCCTTGTGGGTGTTGAACGGCCAGGACCGTTTCGCCTGGGACGCGGCGGTGGTGGGATGGTCGCTGGCCGCCTACGGCCTGCTGCACGCCCTGGCGCAATCCTTCGTGACAGAGCCGGTGATCCGCCGGCTGGGGGAGAGGGGGGCCTTCATCCTGGCGGCGGTGGCCGATGCCGCCGCCTACATCGTTATGGCCTTCGCCACCCATGGCTTGGCCATTTTCCTCATCATGCCGCTATTCTCCCTCGGCGGCATTATCGAGCCCGCGCTGAAGGCGCTGATGTCCTTCCGGGTGGGTCCGAGCCGGCAGGGGGAGTTGCAAGGCACGCTGGCGGCGCTGGGCAGCCTGGTGGGCATCGGCGGTCCCCTGGTCTTCACCGCCATCTATGGCGCCACCCGGACCAGCATGCCCGGTGCCGTCTGGTTGCTGGGCGTTCTGGCCTACGCCGTCGCCGTCCCGCTGCTGCCCAGTCGCAAGGCGTTGGCGCCAACAGAAACATCCGCCGAGGCGCCGCCGGGGGAATGAGGGCGGGCGTTACCGCTCCTCCTCGGCGTGCTTCAGCAGGTTGTCACGCAGGCGGCTTACGGTCTTTTGCACCGTCTTGAATTCCTCCGGCGTCAGGCCGCTGGCCTGCACCAGGGTGCGCTGGCCTCCTTTTTCCCGAAGGTTCCGGCCGGCGGGGGTCAGGCTGACCCGCACCTGGCGTTCGTCCGCCGGGTCGCGGCGGCGCTGCAGATAGCCCAGCGACTCCAGCTTTTTCAGGATGGGCGTCAGGGTGTTCGACTCCAGGAACAGCTTCTCGCCCAGGCCGCTGACCGTCTGGTCGTCCTGCTCCCACAGGGCGACGATGGTGATCCACTGGGTATAGGTGACGCCCAGGTCGTCCAGGATCGCCTTGTAGGCGCGGCCGTACGCCAGATTCGCGGAATAGACGGCGAAGCACAGGAAGTCCGCCAGCTTGGGCTGGGAGGCGGGGGCAGCCACGTCATCCGGTGGGGGGGCGGTGGGCTTGGGTGTATCCGGGTGGGTCATCGGTGTTCTTTCCAAGGGGGGAACGGACGGCGTTCCCGCCTCTGCCGTCGATATAGCACGGATGCGATTAAATCGGGAATTGACGGGCAGTTGAAGAGAGCCTATTAAAGCGCATCCGATTAAAGCGGATGCGATAATCATAAGGATGCTCCCCATGGCCTCCCTCATCCTGGCGTACCTGGCGGGTGTGCTGACCTTTGCCGCCCCCTGCATCCTGCCCCTGCTGCCCATCGTGGTTGCCCCTGTGGTCTCCGGTCGTCCGGGGCGCGGCTTTCACGCCCTGCCGCTGCTGCTTGGCCTGGCGGTGGCCTTCGCCGTTTCCGCCAGCTTGGCGGCCGCGGGTGGCTGGGCGGTGGTGGCCAACCAATATGGCCGGGCCGTGGGCTTGGCCCTGGTCACCCTGTTCGGCTTGGCCATGATCTGGCCGGCCCTGGCCGACCGCCTGGCCGCCCCGCTGGTGACGGTGGGCACGCGTTTGGCCGCCCGGTTCAACACCGGTGCCGACCGCACGGTCGTCTCATCCCTGGTGCTGGGGCTGGCCACGGGCTTGGTGTGGGCGCCGTGCGCCGGGCCGGTGCTGGGCCTGATCCTCAGCGCCGCCGCCCTGCGCGGGCCGGGCCTGGACACCACCTTGCTGCTGTTCGTCTACGCCCTGGGCGCCGCCACGCCGCTGGCGCTCGTCATGGCCGGGGGCGGGCGGCTGATCCGCGCGCTGCCCCAGGGCGCCTTGCGCTGGACGGAGGGCCTGCGGCGGCTGGTGGGCGGGGCGGTGGTGGCCACGGCGGTCGTCGGCGCCGCCGGCCTGGACACCCGCCTGTTCCTGGGCGTGCCGGCCCTGGCGACCGACACGGTGGAACGGGCGCTGGTCAAGATGCTGGGCTTCCACCCGCTCGGTGTCGCTCAGGCGGCGACCTTGCCGGCCACCACGCCGCCGCTCACCGGCCCGCTGGCCGATGTGCTGAAGGCCAAGGCCTGGGTCAACACCCCCGGCCTGACGGCGGATGCCCTGCGGGGCCATGTGGTGCTGGTGAACTTCTGGACCTATTCCTGCATCAACTGCCTGCGCGCCTTGCCCCATGTTCGCCAATGGGCGGCGCGGTACAAGGACCAGGGCCTGGTCGTGGTGGGCGTCCACACCCCGGAATTCGCCTTTGAGCGGGATGTCGACAACATCGCCAAGGCCGCCGCCACCCTGGACGTGACTTACCCCGTGGCGGTGGACAGCGATTATCGCATCTGGCGCGCGTTCGACAACCAGGCCTGGCCCGCCCTGTACCTGGTGGGCGCCGATGGCCGCATCCTCCACCAGGCCTTCGGGGAGGGCGACTACGACAAGACGGAGCGCGTCATCCGCAAGGCGCTGGCGGATGCCAAAGGCCCCGCGGATCAAGGTCCCACCGCCCCCGCCGCGGTGGTCCGGGGGGAGGGCACGCAGGCCGCCGCCGATCTCAACGACCTGGGGTCGCCCGAAACCTATGTCGGTTATGGCGAGGGTCAGCGCTATTCCGGCGACGATGACATCGTCGCCGACGCTCCCGCCCGTTACCGCTTGGCTGGCGGCCTGCGCCTGAACCACTGGACCCTGGGCGGTGACTGGACGGTGGGCCGGGAATTCGCCACCGCCGGCCAGGCCGGGGCCCGCATCGCCTACCGCTTCCACGCCCGTGACCTGCACCTGGTGTTGGCGCCGGGCGCCGATGGCCAGCCCGTCCGCTTCCGGGTGCGCATCGACGGCGCCGCCCCCGGTGCGGACCACGGCACCGATGTGGACGCCGAGGGCGTGGGCACGGTGCACGCCGCCAAGCTGTACCAACTGGTCCGCCAAGCCGGCCCGGTGGCCGACCACACCTTCGAGATCGAGTTCCTGGGCCCCGGTGCCCGCGCCTACGCCTTCACCTTCGGCTGATCCTCCCCATTCCCCGCCCATTCCCGGTATCGGAGACACATCCCATGTCCGCCCCCATCGTCAATCCGGCCCGCCGCCGCCTGTTCGGGGCCGCTGTCGCCACTGTCGCCGCCGCCCGGTTCGGCCTTCTCACCGGTGCCAAGGCGGCTTCCGCTGAACGGGCTCCACCGGTCCCATCCGGGCCCCTCAAGGTCTTCACCGGTCTGAAGCAGGTTACGGCCGGCCCGCTATCCATCAGCTATGTCGATGCCGGGCCGGCCCATGGCCCCGTCGTCATCCTGCTGCACGGCTGGCCCTATGACATCCACGCCTTCATCGACGTGGTGCCGTTGCTGACGGCGGCGGGCTACCGGGTGATCGTGCCCCACCTGCGCGGCTTCGGCGCAACCCGCTTCATTTCAGGCCAGACAGTGCGCAATGGTGAACCGGCAGCGTTGGCCGCCGACGTCATCGCCTTGATGGACGCGCTGGAGATCGACAAGGCGGTGGTCGCCGGCTTCGACTGGGGCGCCCGCTCCGCCGGCATCGTGGCCGCTCTGTGGCCGGAGCGGTGCCGCGCCCTGGTGTCGGTCAGCGGCTATCTCATCGGCAGCCAGGAGGCGGGGCGCAAGCCGCTGCCGCCCCAGGCGGAACTGTCCTGGTGGTACCAGTTCTATTTCGCGACGGAGCGGGGCCGGCAGGGGTACGAGGCCAACCGCCACGACTTCAACCGCCTGATCTGGCGGCTGGCTTCCCCGGAATGGGGCTTTGACGAGGCCACCTACCAGCGCTCGGCCGCCGCCTTCGACAACCCCGACCATGTCGCCATCGTCATCCATAATTACCGTTGGCGCCTGGGCCTGGCGGAGGGGGAGGCGGAATACGACGCGTTCGAGCGTCGGCTGGCCGCCGCCCCCGTCGTCACCGTCCCTACCATCACGCTGGAGGGTGACGCCAACGGCGCCCCGCATCCCGAGCCTGCCGCTTATGCCGCCAAGTTCACGGGCCCCTACGCCCACCGGCTGGTGAACGGCGGCGTCGGTCACAACCTGCCGCAGGAGGCGCCGCAGGCCTTCGCCCAGGCGGTGCTGGATGTGGTGGCCCTCTAAATCAGCCCCTGCGCCCGAAAGCTGAAGTGCCGGCCCCGGCCGATGACCAGATGGTCGTGCACCGATATCTCCAGGGCCTTCGCGGCCTCCACGATGGCCTTGGTCATCTGGATGTCCGCCCGGCTGGGGCTGGGGTCGCCGCTGGGGTGGTTGTGGACCAGGATGACGCCGCTGGCCCCCAGTTCCAGCGCGCGCTTCAGCACCTCGCGGGGATAGGCCGCCGTCTGGTTGACCGTGCCGCGCTGCTGCACCTCGTCGCGCAGCAGCGCGTGCCGGCCATCCAGGAACAGCACGCGGAACTGCTCCACCGGCTCGTGCGCCAGGGCGCCTTGGCAGTAATCCAGCAGCTTCTCCCAGGACGACAGCACCGGCCGGTCCAGCAACTCGCGCCGCGCCATGCGCAGGGCGGCGGCGGCCACCACCTTGATGGCGCCGATGGCGGCGTCGCTCAGCTTGAATTCATCGCGCAGGGTGGCGACCGGGGCCGACACCAGCCCCCAGAACGATCCGAAGCGAGTCAGCAACTGCTTGGCCAGCGGCTTCACGTCCCGCCGGGGGATGGCCTGGAACAGCAGCAACTCGACCAGCTCATAGTCCTGCAAGGCCTCCGGCCCCTGGGTGAGGAAGCGGTCGCGCAGGCGGTCACGGTGGCCGTGGTAATGGGGCGGCGGTTCCTTCGCGGCCGGCGGCGCCGCCAAATCCAGGTCCAGTACGGCGTTGTCGTCCTGCTCGCGGCCCATGCCCATCCCCCCAATTGCGCGCCCAGGCAGTATAGGTGGCATGCCCTGCACCCGCCAGTGGGCGGCAGAAAAGGTGACAGAAAGGGGCCAAGGAAAGGGGGCATGTGGCGACCCCGGCAAATCTGGCCTGTCCGCCGTGTCCGGACATGTCCGCGTGGACAGGACGGACACGGCGGACATCCAGGCGCGACTCGCGGGAAACCGTCATGGCGGAAGAGCGGTGGCCGTTTGGCACAACCATTGCTTTGGGAATGTTTCGCCCGCCGAGAGGAGTTCCCCCGCGATGCACGACCCCATTCCCCTGTCCGCCGCCAAGACGCTCCGCGCCGAAAAGTCAGCGGCTGCCGGGGAGGAGCGCGGATGGGAACGCCTGCCCGGCATTCCCTTGGTGGAGGAGGAGCGCCTCAGCCGTTACGCCCTGTCCCTGGGGCACGGCGCGGTGTCGGAGATCCTGGTGCTTTATGCCGAATGCCTGATGGATGCCGGTGCGGCGTTGGAACAAGCGTTGCAAGAGGCGGCACCTGAGGCCGTTCGCCATTACGCCTATCTGCTGACCGGCACGGCGGCGGAGATGGGCACCCCCCGGCTGGCCCATATCAGCCGCTTCCTGGCGCGCCGCGCGACCCAGGGCGTCGCGGAGGCGGAGGCCCTGGGATCATTGCGCCAGGTGCTGGCCCATACCCAGGCCGCCGTGGGCGATTTCCTGGACCGGCATATGCGGGGCGGGCCGCAAGCGGTGCGGGCCTGAATAAAAAGACCCCGCCCGGCGGTGCCGGGGCGGGGGCCTTCATCCAATCACCCGAGGGTGGCGTCAGGCCTTGGCCGCATAGGGCGGGCGGTGGAAGCCGGCCGGTGACAGGGTGAAAATCTCACAGCCGTCCTTGGTGACGCCCACGGTGTGCTCGAACTGCGCCGACAGGCTCTTGTCCTTGGTCACGGCGGTCCAGCCATCGGACAGGATCTTCACGTCATAGCGGCCGATGTTGATCATGGGCTCGATGGTGAAGATCATGCCCTCCTTCAGCTCGGTGCCCTGGCCGGGCTTGCCGAAGTGCAGGACGGACGGGGCGGTGTGGAACACCTTGCCCACGCCGTGGCCGCAGAAGTCGCGCACGACGGAGAAGCGGTTGCCCTCGGCAAAGGTCTGGATGGCGTGGCCGATGTCGCCCAGGGTGGCGCCGGGGCGCACCGCCTGGATGCCGCGCATCATGGCCTCATACGTCACGTCCACCAGCTTGCGCGCCTTCAGGGGCACGTCGTCGCCCACGAAGAACATGCGGCTGGTGTCGCCGTACCAGCCGTCGACGATGACGGTGACGTCGATGTTGGCGATATCACCCTTCTGCAGCCGCTTGTCGCTGGGAATGCCGTGGCAGACCACATGGTTGACGGAGATGCAGCAGGATTTGGGATATCCCCGATAGCCCAGGGTGGCCGACGTGGCGCCATGGGCCTGCGTCCACTCCTCGCACAGCCGGTCGATCTCCTCCGTCGGCACGCCGGGCACGACGAAGGGGGTCAGGTAGTCCAGCAGCGCGGCGGCGGTCTGGCCGGCCTTGCGCATGGCGGCGAAACCGTCCGCGCCGTGGATGACGATGCCGCGGTCTTCCAGTTCGTACTCTTCATCCGCGGTGGCGGTCGCTTCGCCTCTGTTCATGCTCTCGAATCCATGCCTTCGGGGGCCGGCCTTGCCCGGCCCGACACCCCCGCCCAACACACCCGACTCAACACCGGGGCCCGGCCGCCGAACGGCGCCGGACATACGGTTCCGAACTTAGGCGCGCCAAGGCGGGACGGCAAGGCAATCCGGGGCAGGGCAGGCTCCCGAATCGGGCTCCCGCGCCGGTTGGCGGCGGGACATTTCCCCCTATAATCGCCGCAGACCCCCTCGCGAGGAAAGCCTGCCCCCATGACCGACGTCGCCGCCAGCACCGTGCCCACCGCCTGCCTGATCATCATCGGCAATGAGATCCTGTCCGGGCGCACCCAGGACGTGAACCTGAACCATCTGGCCAAGGTGCTGGGGGGCCTGGGCGTGCGCCTGAAGGAGGCGCGGGTGGTGGCGGATGACGAGGCGGCGGTCATCGAGGCGGTGAACCAGACCCGCGCCCGCTACACCTACGTCTTCACCACCGGCGGCATCGGGCCCACGCATGACGACATCACGGCGGCCTGCGTGGCCAAGGCCTTCGGCGTGCCCCTGCTGCGTGACCCCGAGGCGGTGCGCCGGCTGGAGGCGCACTACGCCGGCACGGGCCGGGAACTGAACGAGGCGCGGCTGCGCATGGCCAACGTGCCGCAGGGCGGCATCCTGATCGATAACCCGGTGTCGGCGGCCCCGGGCTTCCAGATCGGCAACGTCTTCGTCATGGCCGGCGTCCCCTCCATCATGCAGGCCATGCTGGCCGGCCTGACCAACCGCCTGGTGGGCGGCCCGGTGGTGCTGGCCCGCACCGTGCGCTGCCTGGTGGGCGAGGGGGAATTGGCCGGTGGCCTCAGCGCCATCCAGGATCGCTATGCCGACGTGGACATCGGCAGCTATCCCACCTATCGCGAGGGCCGCTTCGCCACCAGCCTGGTGCTGCGCAGCCCGGACGCGGCGCGCCTGGCCGCCGCCACCGACGAGGTCGCGGCCCTGGTGCGCGCCATGGGGGCGGAGGCCGAGGTGGTGGAGGGGGCGGCCTGACAAGGGCGTTCCCATCCGCACGCGTAAGCGGTCTTGCCCTGGCGGCCCCACCTCCGCTAGGGTCCCTCCCGGCCTCGACCCTGGAACGCCCGCTTGGCGGAATTGGTAGACGCAAGGGACTTAAAATCCCTCGCCCTTACGGGCGTGCCGGTTCGATCCCGGCAGCGGGCACCAGGGGGCGGCCTCATTTGAGGTGGGCGCTATTCCGCGGCCAGGGCCCGAGCCGCTATCAATGGCTCTTTCTCGATAACCGTCAGGTACGCCAAAACCGTGGCATCCGGTTCGCGGCGACCCTGTTCCCATTCCTGCAAGGTGCGCAGGGGAATGTGGTACCGCGCGGAAAAGTCTTCTTGGGAAAGCCCCAAGGCGCGACGAATGCGCTTGGCCGCCGCCTGCGGGCGCATCTTGGCCAACTGCTGGTCGGTAAAGGGGATGTCATCGGTCATGCCATTCACCTTCAACGGCTTACTCCGTCATTGACGGAGATTGACGGAGATTTTTCCATGGCCAAGTCGATGGTATTCGCCCCAGCCATGGGAAGTTGAGCGGCTCTCACTGCTCCCGGTCTTCGGCCATGTCTTCCGCCAGTTCGCTGGCCAGGTCGACGAACAGGCCGGGATCGACGGTCAGGCCCTGGGCCTCGTTGATGCGCACGAAGATGCGCCAGGCATGCAGGATGGCGACGTCCAGGATGGTGTCGTCGGCCTCTTCCGAATGCTTGTCGGTGATCCCCCGTTCCTCCAGGGCCGCCTTGATATCCAGGTCGGCGGCTTCCAGCACGGCTTCCATGGCGCGCTTGTGGGGGGTGGACATGGTGGCAACTCCTTGAATAACAATCATATGCTTAAGGGCGTGGCGCCCGGCCGAGCGCCTTGGCGGTGGCCGGTGCCGTCCCATCATAGCGGATGGGGCGGGTGCCAAGCCATGCGCGGGATTGCGCCCCGGTTCAAGCTGAATCGGGGCCCGGATCCGGGCCCCGATTTTGGGGCTGTGGAAAGGGGGATGAGGTGGCGCGTGCCTTGCGTTTCCTGGCCGGGCCCGAGGCCATGGCCCGCCTGCGCCGCGACGGCGTGTCGGATGAGCTGTTCGGCACCCTGGCGGGGGCGTCCGGCGGGCCGAAGTGGCTGGCGCTGACCCGCCTGGATCGGGCCATCCTGGCGCGCTGGTTCCGGGGCCGCACCCGGCCGCTGGCCATGGTCGGCAGTTCCATCGGCAGCTGGCGCTTCGCCGCCATGGCGCGGCAGGACCCGGCCACCGTGCTGCGCCGCTTCGAGGAGGCCTACCTGGCCTACGTCCCCTCCGACGCCACCATGCCCACCCTGACGCGCGAAAGCCGCGCCTTCCTGGACATCATCCTGGGCTCCCCTTCCGGCGCCCATGATGGCGACCGCAAGGGCGCGCGGGAAATCCTGTCCCACCCGGCCATGCGCCTGTCCATCCTGGCGGTGCGGGGGCGGGGGCCGCTCAGCGCCCGCCATCCCGCCTGGGTGGGGGCCGGCATCGGCGCGGCGGGCCTGGCCAACCTGGTCAGCCGCCGCAGTCTGCCGCTGTTCTTCCAGCGCACGCTGTTCGCCGACCCGCGCGGCGCCGATCCCTTCGACCTCGCCGCCGGTTTTCCCACGCGCCGCGTGCCGCTGACTCCGGCCAACCTGGCCGATGCCCTGATGGCCTCGGGCGCCATCCCCTTCCTGTTCGAACTGGTGCGCGATATCGGCGGGGCCAGGCCCGGCGCCTACATGGACGGCGGCATCATGGACTATCACCTGGATATTCCGTTCGTGGCGGAGACGCCGGGCAGCGACCTGGTGCTGTTCCCCCACTTCGGGCCCAAGGTGGTGCCGGGCTGGTTCGACAAAGCCCTGGCCTGGCGCCGGCCGGCGGCGGCCTCGCTGGCCCGCACCCTGTTGCTGTGTCCGTCCGACGACTTCCTGGCGTCGCTGCCCCAGGGCAAGATTCCCGACCGGCGCGATTTCACGGCGCTGCCGCCGGCCGAGCGCCAGCGCTACTGGCGCCAGGCCGTGGCCGAGACCGACCGCCTGGCCGACGAGTTCCTGGACGCCGTCGACCGCGACCGTCTCCCGGACTTGCTGGAGCCGTTGCGGGGGTGATGCCCCGCCGGCGCCTGAGGACCTTAATACCGGGGCATCCCCATGGTCTCCACCGGCACGATGGCCTTGCCGATGGGGGCCAGCGCCAGCACGGCGAACTTGAAGTGCTGGATGGCGAAGGGGATGCCGATGATGGTCACGAACCAGACGACGCCGGCCAGGATGTGGTACAGCGCCAGCCACCAGCCGGCGAACACGAACCACACGACGTTGCCCAGGAAGCCCAGCGGGCTGGTGCCGATATCCTCCCGCCCGGTCAGCACCCGGCGATCCACCGCCATCTGGCCGAAGGGCCACAGCACGAACAGCCCCATATTGAAGGCCGCGCGGGCCCAGGGGATGCCGACGATGCTGATCACCATCAGGATCGCGGCCATGAACCAGGCCAGCGCCCCGGTGAACCCGAACAGCACCACCCACAAGATGTTCATCAGCAGGCTGATCATGACGCCACGGCCTTGGTTGTTGTTTTCCTGCCGGTGATCATTCCTGAAGCGCCCCCTTTCGTCCAGGACCACACTGGCCTGATGTGGTGGGGCCACAGGGGGGCGCCCCGGCCCCGGGCCGGCGGTCCCAGTCGCCATAGTCCATGTTGCGACCTTGCGTGGGCGGGGGAAGTCGCCGACAGTGACAACGGTATCATCCCCCCGCACATCCCGAGCGACCCTATGCGCCGCAACAGCCTCGCCGTCCTGTCCCTTGTCAGCCTCAGCCTGGGGGCGCTGGCCCCCGTCTGGCCCGCCGACGCGGCGGGATCCAAAACCGAGCAGTCCAATCCCGAACAGAAGGTGGGCCAGCGCATCCAGGTCCGCCCGGCCGACCTGCCGGCGCCCTATGCCACGGAGGGGGTGGGCAATGTGTCGGAAGAGGTGGCGCGGCCCGCCGGCGCCAACCTGACCGTGCCCAAGGGCTTCACCGTGTCCATCTTCGCCACCGGCCTCAGCCGTGCGCGCAACCTGGCCGTCGCCCCCAATGGCGACGTCTTCCTGGCCCGCCAGGCCACGCCGGGGGAGATTACCCTGCTGCGCGACAGCAAGGGCACCGGGCAGGCCGACCAGATCATCACCTTCGCCGGCGGCTTCGACCGCCCCTATGGCATCGAGTTCCACGACGGCTACCTCTGGGTCGGCGATATCAAGGCGGTGTGGAAAATCCCCTACAGGGAGGGCGACACCAAGCCGGCCGGCGACCGCATCCAGGTGACGCCGGATGGCGCCTTGGGTCAGCCGAAGGGCCACCCCACCCGGTCCCTGGAATTCGCCCCGGACGGCAAAAGCTTCTTCGTCGGCATCGGGTCCATGAGCAACATCGCGGAGGACCCCCAGCCCCATGCCACCGTGACCGAGTTCAACATGGACGGCACGGTGAAGCGCGTTTACGCCTCCGGCACCCGCAACCCGGTGGGCCTGCAGTTCTATCCCGGCTCCGACGACCTGTATGCCGTGGTGAACGAGCGTGACGGCCTGGGCGATGGCCTGGTGCCCGACTACTTCACGCGGTTGCAGCCCGGGGGCTTTTATGGCTGGCCCTATTCCTACATCGGCAGCCATCCGCAGCCGGACTTCGCCGACAAGCGGCCGGACCTGGTGGCCAAGGCCATCGTGCCGGACCTGCTGTTCGACGCCCACTCCGCCCCCCTGGGGCTGTTGTTCTACACCGGCCACCAGTTCCCGGCGGATTACCAGGGCGGCGCCTTCGTCACCCTGCACGGCTCCTGGAACAAGGCGAAGCCCACGGGCTACAAGATCGTCTATATCCCCTTCACCCACGGCCGGCCGGCGGGTCATTACGTGAACTTCGCCACCGGCTTCTGGCTGCCCGGCACCAATCCGGCCCAGGTCTGGGGGCGCCCGGTGGGCCTGGCCATGGCGCATGACGGCAGCCTGCTGGTGGCGGACGACGTCGGCGGCACGGTGTGGCGCATCAGCTATCACGCGAAGGGCAAGTCCTAAGTCTCTTCATCTGCAAGACTCGGGTGCCTGTTCAGAGTCCAGGGCCAGGGAAAGGCCCAGGGAAGAGGGCGGCGGTGGGCAAATTCTGCCGCCGCCGCCCTTGTCCATCTTCCGAAATGGGCATATATGTAAGCTTGGTCAAAGGAGGCCAGTCCCATGTCCATCGGCGGCATCAACTTTTACAGCTCTGGTTACGGCGCGACGTTCCTGACGTCCGGTATCGGTTCCACCTCCGATGCCTCCAACACGCAGGTCCAGTCCATCTCCCCGGTCAAGACCCAGGGGACCTCGGACCAAGGCACCGATCAGGCCAACACTGACAACACCGCGTCCAACAGCAGCAGCAACAGCTTCACCCAGAACTTCAGCCCGACGCAGGACCAGGTGAAGGCGGCGTCGGACACCGGCCGCACCCGCGGCGCGTTCGTGAACCTGACCGTCTGAGTTTTCGCTGACTGGGGCCTCAATGAGGCCCGATCCCGAGGGTCGACAGCATGCGCTGCCGGCCCTTTTTGTTGGGTGCGCAGAGCCCGCGCTTATGGCGCCCGCGTTTGAGGCATCACGCCACCCAGCGCCGCACCTCGTGCAGGTCGGCGGCCACGCGGCACAGCGCTTCGATCTCCTCGGTGGGGGCCAGCAGGTCCGGCACCATCACCGCCATCATGCCGGCGGCGTGCGCGGCGCGGATGCCGTTGTGGCTGTCCTCCAGCGCGATGCAGTGGCGGGGGGCGATGTCCAGCGCGGCGGCGGCCTTGAGATAGGGCTCCGGATGCGGCTTGCCCTGGCTGACGTCATCGCCGCCGATGACGGCGCGGAAGCGGTGGGCGATGCCGGCCTGGGTCAGGTGGTGCAGCGCGCGCTCCCGCTGGGTGCTGGTCGCCACCGCCATGGGGATGCCGGCCGCGTCCAGATGATCCAGCAGTTCCACCACGCCGGCCATCAGGGCGATACCGGCATCGAAATGCGCCTGGATGGCCGCGCGGTACAGCTCGGTGAAGCGGTCGAACACGGCCTCGCCCCCGAAATGGTCCACCAGCATCTGGCGCACCGCCGGATAGGGCCGGCCGATCAGGGTGCCGTAGAACAGCTCCGTCATGGGCTGTTCCACCGTCACGGCGGCGGCCATCATGGCACCGCGCAGCGGGCGCTCGCTATCGATCAGCAGGCCGTCCATGTCGAAGATGGCGGCGTGGATGGCGTGGGGGAACGGCATGTCCGTGCCTTCATCGTGCGGGGAATCGGTGAGGGTGGGGATACCCCGGCCCACCGCCCGCCGCCAGTGCCGGGGCGGCATGGCAGCTTCCCCCGAGGGTCCCCATCAGTTCCCCATCCAGTTCCCCATCTGGTTCCCCGCTGGCGGCCCTGCGCCGGGCATGGCACCCCCTCGTTCGGGCCCGCTTGCCGCCCTCGGGGCGCCGACCCTATCGTTGCGGATTCGTGCTTCCGGCCCCCGGTGTCCTTCCTGGGGGCTCAACCAGTGGTGTCATCGTCCATGCCCGCCTCCGACGCTTCCTTCCGCCAGTCCGCTTTTGCCAAACCGCCCGTCGCGCGGGTCTGGCCGGTGGAAAAGACCGCGCACGGCGAGGTCCGGGTCGATCCCTACGATTGGTTGCGCGATCCCGCCTTCCCGGAGGTCAAGGACCCCGACATCCTGTCCTACCTTGAGGCCGAGAACGGCTATATCGAGCAGGTGCTGGGCGGGGAGGGTGATCTGCGTCCGGCCCTGACGGCCGAGCTGCGCGCCCGCATCAAGGAGGACGATACCGGCGTGCCCTATCGCCGCGACGGCTATTTCTACCAGTCGCGCTTCGCCGCCGGGCAGAACTACCCCGTCTTCGTGCGCTGGGCCGCCGGCACCTCCGAAGAGGAGGTGGTGCTGGATGTGAACGTCCTGGCGGCGCAGCACGACTTCATGCGCGTGGCGGATTTCGAGACGACGCGCGACGGCCGCTACCTGGCCTACACCGCCGACACCGATGGCTCCGAACGCTATGGCGTGCGGGTGAAGGACCTGTCCACCGGCGCCATGGTGCTGGAGGGCGTGGCCGACGCCTCCCCCGGCGTCGCCTGGGCGGCGGACGGGCAACACCTGTTCTATGTCCGGCAGGATGAATTCCAGCGGCCCAAGACCGTGTGGCGCCACCGCCTGGGCACGGCGGTCGGCGAGGACGTCCTGGTCTATGGCGAGGCCGATCCCGCCTGGATGGTCAGCCTGGACCTGACCCTGTCCGGCCGGTTCATCCGCATCGTCGCCCACAACAACGTGTCGACCGAGGTGCGGCTGCTGGACGCCGCGCGGCCGGAGGGCGAGCCGCGCCTGGTCCTGCCCCGCCGCCAGGGCCATGAGTACAATGTCGAGGACCAGGGCGACGTCGCCTGGATCATCACCAACGACATCCATCGCAACTTCCGCCTGGTGAAGGCGCCCCTGGCCGACACGGCCGAGTCCAACTGGGTGCAGGTCATCGCCCCGGCCGACCGCACCTACCTGACCGGCCACATGGCCTTCCGCGACTGGCTGGTCGTCTACGCCCGGGTGGAGGGCGCCCAGGTGGTGCGCGTGCTGGACCCCAGGCAGGCGGACGGCGGCGCCCACGACATCGCCTTCCCCGACGCCGCGTTCGAGGTCGGGCCCGGTGCCAATTTCGACTATGACGGCGGCCTGCTGCGCCTGCGCTACCAGTCGCTGGTGACGCCGCCCACGGTCTATGACTACGACCTGAACGACCGCACCCTGGCCATCCGCAAGGTCCAGGAAATCCCCAGCGGCTACGACGCCGACCAGTATGTCAGCGCCCGCCTGCTGGCCCCGGCGCGTGACGGCACGCTGATCCCCGTGTCCATCGTTCATCGCCGCGATTTCCCCAAGGACGGGTCGGGGGTGCTGCACCTCTACGCCTATGGCGCCTACGGCAATGGCATCGATCCCTACTTCTCCGCCAACCGCCTGGGGCTGCTGGACCGGGGCTTCGCCTTCGCCATCGCCCACATCCGCGGCGGGGATGAGCTGGGCCGCGGCTGGTACGAGGACGGCAAGCTGGAGAACAAGATCAACAGCTTCACCGACTTCATCGACGCCGCACAATTCCTCGCGGCCCAGGGCTACGCCAAGGCCGGCAACATCTCGGCCGAGGGCGGTAGCGCCGGTGGCCTGCTGATGGGTGCTGTGGCCAACATGGCGCCCCAGGGCCTGTTCCGCGCCATCGTGGCCCAGGTGCCCTTCGTCGACGTGGTCAACACCATGCTGGACGACAGCCTGCCGCTGACGGTCATCGAGTATGACGAGTGGGGCAATCCCAACGAGCCCGATGTCTATGAGCGGCTGAAGTCCTACAGCCCCTATGACAACGTTTCCGCCAAGGCCTATCCCCACCTGCTGATCACCGCGGGCCTCAGCGACCCGCGCGTCACCTATTGGGAGCCAGCCAAGTGGGCGGCCAAGCTGCGCAGCCTGAAGACCGACGACAACGTGCTGCTGTCGCGCACCGAGATGGGGGCCGGCCACGCCGGCGCCGCCGGCCGGTTCGACAAGCTGAAGGAGGTGGCGTTGACCCAGGCCTTCCTGCTGCGGGCCTTCGGTAAGAGCTTGTAATACCAGCGGCACGAGATTTCGACTCGTGCCGCTGTGGGACGCGACTGCGTCCGCCGGAGCGAGCAGCGCCCAATTAGTGTAAAGGGGGGCGCAGCGAGGAAACCAAGCCAGCGGATGCTGGCGCCCGGCGACTGAGGGGGCATTTGAGCGGTCACGATCAAATGCCGAACGTATAAGGACAATTCGTCCGGTGGCCGGCATTTGTAAGGGGGGCGGGGTCAGCCTATAATTCGGCCCAGTCCCCCTTTCTCCTCGCCTGGGAACCTGTCGCCGTGACCGTCACGCCTTTCCCCACCGCCCATGTCCGGGCCGCCGTCCGCCGCGTGCCCTACCGCGCCATCGGCCTCTGGCTGCTGGTCTGTGCCGGCATGGTCTTCGCCATGGCCGTCATCGGCGCCATCACCCGCCTGACGGAAAGCGGCCTGTCCATCACGGAATGGAAGCCGGTGACGGGCGCCCTGCCGCCCCTGTCGGACGCCGCCTGGGCGGAGGAGTTCGCCAAGTACCAGGCCACGCCGGAATACGCGCTGAAGCACAGCGGCATGGACCTGGCGCAGTTCAAGGGCATCTTCTTCTGGGAATGGTTCCACCGCCTGGTGGGGCGCCTGATCGGCGTCGTTTTCCTGCTGCCCTTCCTGTTCTTCCTCTTCACTCGCCGCGTGCCGCGCAGCCTGGTCCCGCGCCTGATCGGCCTGTTCGTGCTGGGTGGGCTGCAGGGCGCGCTGGGCTGGTACATGGTGAAGAGCGGCCTGGTGAACCGGCCGGACGTCAGCCACTACCGCCTGGCGGCCCACCTGTCGCTGGCGGTGCTGATCTATGTCGCCATGCTGGCCACCGCCCTGCCGCTGCTGTTCCCCGCCGCCAGCGGGGCGGGCCACCCGGCGCGCGGGGCCCTGCGCCGGCACGCCGGCATCGCCATGGCCCTGGTCGCCACCACCATGGTGTGGGGCGCCTTCACCGCCGGGTTGGACGCCGGCATGGCGTACAACACCTGGCCGCTGATGAACGGCACCTTCGCGCCGGAGGAGATGTGGAACCTCAGCCCGGCCTGGCTGAACATCCTGGAGAACACGGCCGCGGTGCAGTTCACCCACCGCTGGCTGGCCATCCTGACCGGCCTGGTGGTGTGGTCCTACGCCTTCCGCGCGCTCCGCGCCGGGGTGCAGGGCCGGGTGCGGGCCCTGGCCATCGCCGTGGCTGGGATGGTGCTGGTGCAGATCAGCCTGGGCATCACCACCCTGCTGCTGTTCGTGCCGGTGCATGTCGCCGCCACCCACCAGGCGGGCGCCCTGGTCCTGCTGGGCCTGTTCACCTGGACGGTGATGGAGTATCGGCGGGGCTGATGGAGCCCTGATGGTTGAATAGGACGCGACCGCGTCCGCCGGAGTTTTGTGGGGAGCCGTAGGCGGACCGCAAAACGAGGACAGCCAAAGGTCCGGATGGACCTGCCGGCGTTTGAGGATAACAAAAAGGGCGCGAAGCCGATGCCTCGCGCCCTTTTTTCAATCCGATACCGGGGCCTGGTTAAGCGGCGGCGGCCTTCTCGGCCTGCAGTTGGCGGCGGTACTCGATGGCGTCGGCGAAGACGCGCAGCATGGTCTCGATGAACTCGGGCACCACCTCTTCCGGACCGCGGGCGGTCAGCAGCTGGCGGTCGATGTTCATGTTCTGGCCTTCCTCGGCCACCCAGGTGGCGCCGGCGGCCTCGACGGTCTCGCGGATCGCCTCGTTGCCGGTCACGGTGCGGCCCTTCAGGCGCTGCGCCACGGCCAGCAGCTGGACGCCATGGTTGATGGCGGCGACGCCCTTGCCGGCGTCCATGAAGCTGCCGATGATGCGGCGGGTGTGCGGGTTGGCGGCCAGCTTGGCCACGCTGCGCTCACCACCCGGCAGGACCAGCAGGTCGAAATCGGCGGCCAGCACTTCGCCGATCTGCTTGTCCGTGGGGAAGTAATGGCCCCAGGAGGTGCCGTGCCAGCCGTTCACCAGGCCCTGCTCCGGCGAGATGATCTTGGGCGCGGCGCCGGCGCGCAGCAGGGCGCGCTGGGCTTCGGTCATTTCCACTTCTTCGAAACCGTTGGCGATGAGAATGGCAACGGCTTTTCCGGCGAGCGGCTGATCGGTCAAATTACGTCTCCTATGTTGTTTCGGCGGCCCGACACCCGCCCGTCGCCGTTCCCCAGGGGACGGCGCCGTTGGCAAGGCGCGATGGATGCTGCCTCGTGAAAATGGCCACCCAGGAATGGGCGGCCATGGCAAAGCGTCAGGCGCGGGCGGCTGTCGTGATGCATGCCGGGCCGATGGGATGACGCTCTATTCGCATGGCACCGTAATTGGCCCCTCCCGCGCCTCAGGTCAATCGCATTAAGACCGATTCGGGATTGCGGTGCGGCATGGCTGAGTTGCGGGTGCACTGCCGGCCCGTGGCACGGCCATGCCCAAGAAGAAACGGGGCCCGCCCGACGCGCGTGGAACCACCCTAGCTGATGGCTGACAGCGCCTCTTCCAACTCATTGAAATCGGGCATGTATTCCGTGGGCACCTTTTTTCGCGCCGCCTCGATGGATACCTGGGGCGCATACCCCGCCAGGTGCGCCGTGATGGCCGCCCGGATGACGTGGTAGAACTGGTTCTCCTCCTCCGCCACGCCTTTCAGCCGCGAGGCGATGGGGGCCAGGATACAGTAGGACAGGAAAATACCCATGAAGGTGCCCACCAGGGCGCCGCCGATCAGCTTGCCCAGCACCTCGGGCGGCTCGGTGATGGACGCCATGGTCTTGATGACGCCCAGCACGGCGGCGACGATGCCCAGCGCCGGCATGGCGTCGGCCATGGTCTGGAAGGCGTGGCTGGAGTGCAGGTCCTCGTGCTTGGTCTTCTCGATCTCCTGCTCCATCAGCGCTTCCAGCTCATGGGGGTTGTCCACGCCGATGGAGAACATGCGCAGGTAATCCGCGATGAACTTGACGGTGAACGGGTCCTTCATGATCGCCGGGTAGGCGTTGAAGATGTTGCTTTCCATGGGCTTTTCAATGTGCTGCTCAATGGCCAGCACGCCCTTGGTCTTCATCGTCTTCAGGATTTGGTACAGCAGCGACAGCAGTTCCATGTATTCCTTCTTATGGAACCGCGCGCCCGGGAAAATGCGCTTCACGGCACCCAGGGACTGCTTGATGACATGCGTGCTGTTGGCGACCATGAAGCCGCAGATGGCGGCGCCGCCGATGGTCATGAACTCACCGGGCAGGGCCTCGATGATGATGCCGATCTTGCCGCCGAAGATCACAAACGACCCGAACACGCAGATGAACACGCCGAGCAGGCCGATGGCGGCAAACATGAGCAAACCTTGGTAGATGGACCCCTAAGATAGGCAGAGTCCAGACAATCGGCCTACTTGTCAAATCTCTGATGGGGTAGGGCCCCTGGCGCGATCGCGCCGCCGGTCGGGGGATGTCCAGAGGGGGCCCATCGCCCATGGCTGGGATCAGCCCCGCCACCAAGACCCTTGAATTCGGGCGTCCCGTCCGCCATCGTTCCGGCCATCGACTGGGGTGCCGCCCGCCTGCCCGTCAGGCCCGCGGCTGAGATCAGACCCATGGAACCTGCTCCGGATCATGCCGGCGAAGGGAGATCGCGAGACCGTGACCCATTTTCCGCCTTCGGGCCATTCTTCCGCCCGTCCGTCTGCCGCCAAGCCTTCCGTCGCCCCCCGGGTGATCGTCATCGGCGCCGGCTGCATCGGCCTGTCCATCGCCTGGCGCCTGGCGTCCGCCGGCTGTGTCGTCGACGTCTATGACCGGGGCCGCGCCGGGCTGGGCGCCACCCATGCCGCCGCCGGCATGCTGGCCGCCGCCGTGGAGACGGAGCCGGGGGAGCAGGCGCTGCTGCCCCTGACCCTGGACAGCCAGCGCCGCTGGCCCGCCTTCGCCGCTGAGCTGGAGGCCGTCAGCGGCCTGCCCGTGGATCTGCGCACCGAGGGCACCCTGCAGGTGGCGCTGACCCGCGATGACGTGGAGGTGCTGCGGGCGGGGTATGAGTTCCAGCGCTCCCTGGACCTCAACGTTGCCTGGCTGAGCGGCGCGCAGGTGAAGGAGCGGGAGCCGTGGCTGAACCCCCGCGCCGCCGCCGGCGTGCTGGGTGCCGCCGACGGCCAGGTGGACAACCGCAAGCTGGCCGTGGCGCTGAAGGCCGCGGCGTTGAAGGCCGGCGCCCGCCTGCATGAGGAGGTGGCCGTCGAGGCCCTATCCGTCACGGCGGGCCGTGCCGAGGGCGTGGTGGTAGATGGCGTGCTGAAGGCCGCCGACGTGGTGGTCCTGGCCGCCGGCGCCTGGTCGCGCCATCTGGCGGGCCTGCCGGACGGCGCCATTCCGCCGGTGCGGCCGGTGAAGGGCCAGATGCTGGCCCTGCGCATGGACCCCGTCCAGCCGCTGTTGCGCCATGTGGTGTGGCCGCCCAAATGCTATCTGGTACCCCGCCTGGATGGACGCCTGATCGTGGGTGCCACGACGGAGGACAAGGGCTGGGACGACCGCCTGACCGCCGGCGGCGTCCTGGCCCTGCTGGAGGCCGCGTGGCGGGCCCTGCCGGGGGTGGAGGAGCTGCCCATCGAGGAGATGTGGGTGGGCCACCGCCCCGGCAGCCGTGACGACGCCCCCATCCTGGGGCCCGTGCCCGGCGTGGCCGGCCTGGTCATGGCCACCGGCCACCACCGCAACGGCATCCTGTTGACCCCCGGCACCGCCGACCTGGTGGCGGACCATGTCCTGACCGGCCGGGTGGACCCGCTGCTGGCGCCCTTCGGCATCGGGCGCTTTCAGGAACGAAAGACCAGCGGCATGAGACTGTGACCCATGCCGTTATTGGACGCGACTGCGGCCGCCGGAGCTTTCGGGGAAGCGTAGCGGACTGGAAAGCGAGGAAAGCCCTTAGGCCGCATTCGCGGCCGTGGCAAACCCAGGGCCGGCGGATGCCGGCGCCCGGCGATTGAGGGATAAGGAAACACGCATGATCACCGTGAACGGCAAGACCCGCGACCATGCGGAGGGCCTGGACCTGCTGGCCCTGCTGGGCGAGGCGGGGGTGGCGCTCGAGGCTCGAGGCATCGCCGTGGCCATCAACGGCACCGTCGTGCCGCGGGCCCGCTGGGCCGAACGCGCCGTCGCCGACGGCGACGCCATTGAAATCGTGAAGGTGCTGCAAGGTGGCTGAAGACCTGTTCCGCATCGCCGGCAAGGCGTTCACCTCCCGCCTGTTCCTGGGCACGGCGGGCTATCCCAACCAGCAGGTGTTCCTGGACAGCCTGGCCGCCTCGGGCGCGCAAGTCGTCACCGTCTCCATCCGCCGGGTGGATATGGAGGGCGGGGCCGAGGGCATCCTCGACCTGGTGCGGGACAAGGCCTGGCTGCTGCCCAACACCGCCGGCTGCGCCACGGTGAAGGACGCCGTGCTGACCGCCCAATTGGCGCGTGAGGCGCTGGACACCAATTGGATCAAGCTGGAACTGATCGGCGACCGCGAGACGCTGTACCCGGACGTCGAACAGTTGGTGGCGGCGGCCGCCCAGCTGGTGGATGACGGCTTCACCGTCCTGCCCTATTGCACCGACGACCCCATCGTCTGCCGCCGCCTGGCCGACGTCGGTTGCGCCGCCGTCATGCCGCTGGGCGCCCCCATCGGCACAGGCTTGGGTATCCTCAATCCTTACAATATCGAAATGATCTGTGCCCGCAGCACGGTGCCCGTCATCCTGGATGCCGGCGTGGGCACGGCGTCCGATGCCGCCTTGGCCATGGAGCTGGGCTGCGACGCCGTGCTGTTGAACACCGCCGTGTCCAAGAGCACCGACCCGGTGCGCATGGCGGCGGCCATGGGCCACGCCGTCGCCGCCGGCCGCCTGGCCCGCCTCGCCGGCCGCATCCCCAAGCGCACCCGGGCCGAGGCCTCCAGCCCCGAGCTGGGGCTGATCGGGGGGTAGGGGTGGGGTTGCCCGTTCCCCCGCTGCCCGTTCCCCGGCTGCTGGTCATCACCGACCGCCGCCAGGCCGTCCTGCCGCTGCCCCAACTTCTGGAGCGGGTGTTCGCCGCCGGCTGCCGCTGGGCCAGCGTACGGGAAAAGGATCTGCCCCCCCAAGACCGGCTGGATCTGGTGCGCCGGTTGATCCCCATCGCCCGCCATCATGGCGCCCGGCTGACCGTGCACGGCGACCTGGCGGCGGCGGCGCTGTGCGACGGCGTGCATCTGGGGGCGGGCGGTGACGTGGCGGGGGCCCGCGCCCGCTTGGGGGCCCAAGCCCTGGTGGGCATTTCGCGCCATCATCCGGGTGAGGGCCTGGGCGGCGCCGACTACGCCACCCTTAGCCCCATATTC
Organism: Nitrospirillum goiasense; assembly: GCF_034427435.1. Classification (NCBI taxonomy): domain Bacteria; kingdom Pseudomonadati; phylum Pseudomonadota; class Alphaproteobacteria; order Rhodospirillales; family Azospirillaceae; genus Nitrospirillum; species Nitrospirillum goiasense. The sequence continues at coordinate 1,163,459 of NZ_JAXQNP010000002.1, forward strand.
GAGACCGCGTCCAAGCCCGGCTATGGCCCCGCGCTGGGCGCCCAGGCCCTGTCCCGCCTGCCCGGCGCCCTGGCCTTGGGGGGGATAACCCCCGCCAACGCGGCGCAGGCCCGCGCCGCCGGGGCCGCCGGCCTGGCCGTCATGGGCACTGTCATGCGCGCCAGCGATCCTGGTGCCGTGGTGCGGGATCTGCTGGCGGCGTGGGGGCTTAGTCCGCTATCTGGGTAAAGATCGCATCGAAATCCCGCCGTCCATGAAGGACGCGCAGCACCTCCACGACGCGGCCGGTCAGGCGATAAAGAACGACATAGGATTTGTGGACAGGGAAACTCCGCAGTCCGGCGGCGATTTCCCCCAAATCCCGTCCCAGTTTCGGGAACTCCGCCAGCTTTTCCGCGACGTCGAAAATGGCATCGATGACATCGTCGGCGGCTTTTGGATTTTCCGCGTAGATGTGCGCCCAGATCTCATGAAGATCCTCTTTTGAAAGAGGAGAGAAGACGACCTTTGCCATCAAGAGCCGCGACGGGCTCGAAATTCGGCCTTCAGCGACTCTCGGGTTTCAACCGTGCCCAATCCGGCGTCCAACTGATCGATGGCCGCCTGGCTGTTCTGGCGCAGCCGCTCGATTTGCTCAGCCTCACGGGGATCGATGCGGCGCACCTCCACCCGGTACAAGTCGGTCGCCTTGCCGGCGTCCAGGCCTTTCGCCAGGCTGGCCGGCAATTCGTCGCGGCGAAGGGTGCCAACGGTGGAGTTTGCCATGAAAGGCTCCGGGCGACGGGGTTAGGCATGGGGCGATGATAGTCGAATCTCGAGACCATGGCATCGCCCCTCCTATTTGATGGCGCGTCGCGGCTTTGCCAAGCGGTGGGGGCAGGATGCCCCTGTGGTCGCCTGAGGCGCGCTCAATGCGCTTCGCCCCAGCTCCTGCCGGTGCCGGCTTCAGCCACCAGGGGCACGCTCAAGGATGCCGCCCCTTCCATCACTTGGCGCACCACGGGGATGGTGGCGTCGACCTCCGCCACAGGCACCTCGAACAGCAGTTCGTCGTGCACCTGCAGCAGCATGCGGCCGGTCAGCCCGGCGTTCGTCATCGCGGCGGGGATGCGGGCCATGGCGCGGCGGATGATGTCGGCGGCCGTGCCCTGGATGGGGGCGTTGATGGCCTGGCGCTCGGCGAAGGCGCGGCGGGCGGCGTTGCTTTCCTTGATGCCCTGGATCCAGCACTGGCGGCCGAACAGGGTGGTGACGTAGCCCTTCTCCTTGGCCTCGGCCTTGGTCTTCTCGAAATAGCCGGCCAGTTCGGGAAAGCGTTCGAAGTACTGCTTGATGAAGGCCCCGGCCTCGCCCGCGCCGATGCCCAGCTGCCGCCCCAGGCCGAAGCCGGAGATGCCGTAGATGATACCGAAGTTGATGGCCTTGGCCTTGCGGCGGATCTCGCTGGTCATCTGGTCCAGCGGCACGCCGAACACTTGGCTGGCCGTCATGGCGTGAATGTCGATGCCGTCGGTGAAGGCTTGCTTCAGGGCCGGCACGCCGGCGATCTCCGCCACCAGGCGCAGCTCGATCTGGCTATAGTCCACGGACAGCAGCACATGGCCCTCCGGCGCCACGAAGGCGCGGCGGATCTTGCGCCCCTCCTCCGTGCGGATGGGGATGTTCTGCAGGTTGGGGTCGGTGGAGCTGAGGCGCCCGGTGGCGGTGGCCGCCAGGGCGAAGCTGGTGTGGACCCGTCCCGTATTGGGGTTGATCTCCTGCTGCAGGGCGTCGGTGTAGGTGGATTTCAGTTTGGCCAACTGGCGGTGGTCCAGCACCTTCTGCGCCACCTCCACGCCCTGTTCGGCCAGGGGTTCCAGCACGCTGCTGTCGGTGGAATAGGCGCCGGTCTTGCCCTTCTTGCCGCCGGGCAGGCCCATTTCATCGAACAGCACCTCGCCCAGCTGCTTGGGGCTGGCGACGTTGAAGGGATGCCCCACCAGGGTGTGGATTTCCTGTTCCAGCGCCGCCAGGCGGCCGGCGAAATCGCGCGACAACTCCGCCAGCATGGCGCGGTCCACCAGGATGCCGGCCTCCTCCATGGTCGCCACCACGGGCGTCAGGGGGCGGTCCAGCGTTTCGTACACCGTCATCAGGTGGCGGCGCAGCACGTCGGCCTTCAGCACCTGGTGCAGGCGCAGGGTGATGTCGGCGTCCTCCGCCGCGTAGGCGCAAGCGCGGTCCAGCGGCACGCGGTCAAAGGTGATGCGGTTCTTGCCGGTGCCTGTCACCTCGTCGAAGGTGATGCAGGTGTGGCCCAGGTGGCGCTGCGCCAGTTCATCCATGCCGTGGCCGTGGGCGCCGGCACCCAGGGCGTAGGACAGCAGCATGGTGTCGTCCACGGGGGCGATGGCGGCCGGGCCAGGGGCGAAGCCATGGCGGGCCAGCACCCGGATGTCGAACTTCAGGTTATGGCCCACCTTCAGCACCGACGGGTCGGCCAGCAGCGGCGCCAGCAGGGCGCGGGCCTCCTCCAGCGGAATCTGCGGCGGCGGGGGCGGCGCCTCGCCGAAATCGAAGCCGCCGGCCTGTGGGTTCGGGGCGTCCGGGTTGACGTGGGTGAGGGGCACGTAGCAGGCGCGGCCCGGGGTGTGGGAGAGGGAGAAGCCGACCAGCTTGGCCCGGTCGGGGTATAGGCCATCGGTCTCGGTGTCGATGGCCACCGTGCCGGCCAGCGTCGCCTCATCGATCCAGCGCTTCAGCACGGCGGCGTCCTGCACCAGCTCGTACACGATCTCGGTGGGCGCGGGGATCTTGGGCTCCCCGATGGGGGCGACCTCGGTGCTGTAGAAACGGCTGTTGTAGGCGGCGCGCACGGCGTCGGTGCGCTGCTCCGCCCCGCCGCCGCTGGCCGTGGCCTCCAGCGTCAGGGCCGGGGCGCCATTGCCGGCGCCCCCGTTGGCCCCATTCGCCTTCAGGATGTCGTTCTCGACCTTCTGGATGGCGGAGCGGAAGCCCTGCTCGCGCAACCAGCCGATCAGGCGCTCGGGGTCGGGCTTGCGCGCGGTCAGGTTCTCCAGCGGTTCCGGCACCGGCACATGGGCCTCCAGCTTCACCAGCTGGCGGGAGATGCGGGCCATCTCCGCATGCACGGTCAGGGCCTCGCGCCGCTTGGGCTGCTTGATCTCATGCGCCCGCGCCAGCAGGGCGTCCAGCCCGCCATACTCGGTGATCAACTGGGCGGCGGTCTTGATGCCGATGCCGGGCACGCCCGGCACGTTGTCCACGCTGTCGCCGGCCAGGGACTGCACGTCCACCACCAGTTCCGGCGCCACGCCGAACTTCTCCAGCACCTCGTCCCGGCCGATGCTCTTGTTCTTCATCGGGTCCAGCAGGCCGACGCCGTCGGTGATCAGCTGCATCAGGTCCTTGTCGGACGAGACGATGACGCAGTCGCGCCCCGCCTCCCGCGCCAGGCGGGCGTAGGTGGCGATCAAATCGTCGGCCTCATACCCCTCCAGATGCAGGCAGGGCAGGTTGAAGGCGTCCACCGCCTGGCGGATCAGGTCGAACTGCGGAATCAAATCTTCCGGCGGCGGCGGCCGGTGGGCCTTGTAGTCCGGATAGATGGCGTTGCGGAAATTCTCCCGCTTGCTGTCGAAGATGACGGCGACGGAGTGCACCTTCACGTCGGCCAGCAGCTTCATCAGCATGTTGGTGAAGCCCAGCACCGCGTTCACCGGCGTGCCGTCCGGCCGGTTCAGCGGCGGCAGGGCGTGATAGGCGCGGAAGATGAAGCCCGAGCCATCCACCAGGTACAGCGTGTCCTGCACCGTGCCCGGCACGGCCGGGACCCCGGTGACCGGCGCGGGCGCGTCCGGAGGCACGGGAATGGGGGCGGTCGCGGCGGCAGAGGGCGCGTCGGGGGAGGGCGCGTCGGGGGTGTCGGCCATGGCGGGCATCTTCAGCGTAACGGTCGGGATGGGGCGGGCGCGTCAACCACGGGCGCCCCCGGGCCCGCACCATGGCCGATTTCGGGCGGGGCTGTCGAGGGGCGGTGGTCTTCCGCCGCGAAACGACGACCGTTACGCACGGCCTGGGGCGGCGGGGCCGCGTCAGTCCGGGGACGCGCCCGGGTCCAGCGTGGCGATGATCTCGTCAAAGAGGGCGAGGTCATCCGCCAGAACCGACCAGTCCGGAGAGTGCCGCTGGAGCGAGACGATGATATCCCGCCCCCGGTTCAGGGTTGTCCGCGCCTCTTCGATCCGGCGTTGCGCGGCCAGGATCATTCCAACCGATCCCAGGCTGACCGCCAAGTCACGCTGCCATTGGGCGTTTCCGGGATCGGCCTGTGCCAAGCGTTGGCGGATGGTGAGAGCCGCCGTGTAGCTATCCAGGGCGCCGGCCAAGTCGCCTTGCATCCGCAGGATGCCCCCGATGTGATTGTGGGAGACGGAGAGGTCACGCTGCCATTCGGCGTTTCCGGGATCGGCCTGTGCCAAGCGTTGGCTGATGGTGAGGGCCGCTGTGTGGCTATCCAGGGCGGCGGCCAGGTCGCCTTGCGCCCGCAGGATGTCCCCGATCTTGTTGTGGGAGACGGAGAGGTCACGCTGCCATTCGGCGTTTCCGGGATCGGCCTGTGCCAAGCGTTGGCTGATGTCGAAATCAGCCTGATAGCTATCCAGGGCGTTGGCCAAGTTGCCTTGCGCCTGCTGGATGCGCCCGATGTTGTTGTGGGAGATGGAGAGGTCACGCTGCCATTGGGCGTTTCCGGGATCGGCCTGTGCCAAGCGTTGGCGGATGGAGAGAGCCGCCGTGTAGCTTTCCAGTGCGCCGGCCAAGTTGCCTTGCGCCTGCTGGATGTCCCCGATCTCGTTGTGGGAGACGGAGAGGTCACGCTGCCATTGGGCGTTTCCGGGGGCGGCCTGTGCCAAGCGTTGGCTGATGGAGAGAGCCGCCGTGTAGCTATCCAAGGCGTCGTCCAAGGTGCCTTGCGCCTGCTGGATGTCCCCGATGTGATTGTGGGAGACGGAGAGGTCACGCTGCCATTCGGCGTTTCCGGGATCGGCCTGTGCCAAGCGTTGGCTGATGGAGAGAGCCGCCGTGTAGCTATTCAGGGCGTCGTCCAAGGTGCCTTGCGCCTGCTGGATTTCCCCAATCTTGTTGTGGGAGATGGAGAGGTCACGCTGCCATTCGGCGTTTCCGGGATCGGTCCGTGCCAAGCGTTGGCTGATGCCGAAATCAGCCTGGTAGCTTTCCAGGGCGTTGGCCAAGTCGCCCTGCGCCCGCAGGATGTCTCCGATCTTGTTGTGGGAGACGGAGAGGTCACGCTGCCATTGGGCGTTTCCGGGGGCGGTCCGTGCCAAGTGTTGGCTGATGGAGAGAGCCGCCGTGTAGCTATCCAGGGCGCCGGCCAAGTTGCCCTGCGCCTGCTGGATGTCCCCGATGTTGCTGTGGGAGATGGACAAGTCACGCTGCCATTGGGTGTTTCCGGGATCGGCCTGTGCCAAGCGTTGGCGGATGGTGAGAGCTGCCGTGTAGCTATCCAGGGCGCTGGCCAAGGTGCCTTGCGCCCGTAGGATGTCCCCGATGTTGTTGTGGGAGACGGACAGGTCACGCTGCCATTCGGCGTTTCCAGGATCGGCCTGTGCCAAGCGTTGGCTGATGTCGAAATCAGCCCGGTAGCTATCCAGGGCGTCGGCCAAGTTGCCTTGCGCTCGCAGGATGTTCCCGATCTTGCTGTGGGAGACGGAGAGGTCACGCTGCCATTGGGTGTTTCCGGGGTCGGCCTGTGTCCGGCGTTCCGCGGCGGCTTGCGCCTGGATATAGGCTGCGGCGGCGTTTTGAATCGTGTCCGCCATCGCCAGGACATCGCCCAGGTCGATCCAAGCCCAGGTATCCTCCGGGGTCAAGTCCGCCAGGCGCCGCAGGGTCGCTTGGGCGGCTGCGTGGTCGTAGGTCAGGCGCTCGATGGCGGCCTGTTCTCGCAGCAGGGGGATCAGCCGTTGCCGCCGCGCCGTCTCCTCCTCCGCGATCTTGTCGGCCAGCACACCCCGGGCGCCGGTCGTATCCAATTGGGCCAGCTTGGTGCGGGCGGCGCCGATGGCGGCGTCGATGTCGGCGCCGTCGTTGGACTTGGGGAGCGGCTGGCGCGCGCGTTCCAGGATGGCCTGAACAGCCTCCGCCGCCTTTTCCCGGATTTCATCCAGTGACAGATCGGCCTCGCCCAGATGGTCGAAGATGGGCTTGAGCACGGCCGGGTCCAGCCCTTTTTCCCGGGCCATTTCCTGCCGCAGGCGCTCCTGTCCCGCCAATTGTTCTCGATGGCGGCGTTCGGCGGCTTCCGGTGATTCCCCGATATGGGTATGGACGGTGTTGTTGCTGCCGATGACGTTGGTCACCGGGCTCGTGGTTCCGGTCGTCGTCGCCCGCTGCGCCACCCATTGAAGGAGCCCGCGTAACATGCCGGCCTACTCCCGCACGTTGCGGGCGGGGGATCGTGCGCCGGTGGTATGGGCATCCTGGCCGCCGCCGGATTTGGTGCGGTCGATGTTGGTGGCGGGGGACTGGTCGCCCACCGTCCGCGCCACCTGGGTGCTGGCCTGGGCGCCTTTCACCCAGGCGACCAGGACGATGGCCAAGCCCGCCACGGTGGCGACGATACCGACTATAAGGGCTGGGCCGCGCCACGCCTCCGGCACCGTGTCGATATGACCCGCGATGGCGTAGATGGAAAGCGCGATGACGCCCAGCGCGATGCCCGGCACCCCCGCCACCTTGCCCAGCTTATGAAGTTGTGAAAGGCCCATTCCGCACCACCTCCGCATGCCAGAATGGCGGTGGGCCGGGGCCGGAACAAGCCAAAATTCAGGATGTGCTTGATACAGGAAAGGTGGCGGACCCGATACGATTCGAACGTACGACCTCTGCCTTCGGAGGGCAGCGCTCTATCCAGCTGAGCTACGGGTCCATGCCGGGCGGCACGCCGGGTTTCCGGCGGCGCGGCGCGCACCATACAGGCAAGTTTCGGGCAATGCAAACCCTTATGGCGCCGGGTGGCTCACGGTTCCCGGTCCGGGCGCCCGTCCAGGCGGACATAGCGGCGCTCCATGCGGGCGGCGTTGTGGTAGACGGCCACGGGGGCGCCGGTGGCGGGGTCGGTGAGGCGTTCGCCGGTATCGTGCCAGCCGGGGCCCGGTATGCCGCTGATCGGCTTGTAGGTCATCCGCTCGACGCAGGAGGCCAGGCACAGCACGCCGGTGCCGACCAGCAGGCCGATGGGGAAGACGCTGACCATGTCCGTCAGCCAGGCCGCCAGGATGGCCGCGAAGGCCAGCGCGCTGCCGATCAGCAGCCAGGTGCAGGCGGGTTGGCGGTGGGGCGCGGCGGTGCCGGCCGCGGCGTTGAAATGGACATGCAGGACAGACATGGTGCGCGTCTCCTTCCCCGTTGGTTGGCTTCATCCGGGGGCCCTGGCGACGGGCGTCCTGCTGGGCGTCCGGGGCGCGCGGGCCCCTCAGCATGGCGTTTGGTGATGCTTTTACTGTCGGTCCGGTCCCTTTCCTTCCGGTCCATAAGCAAAGCTTACGCCCGTCGCGGGACCCGCGCCATAAGTGCGTTGGGTCAGGGTGGCGCCGCCCCCCTAGCTCCAGGGAACAAGGGGGGCAAACACCAAACCGCGCGGTGCCCGGTCAGTGCGTGGCCCAATCAACGTGACGTGGGCAGCGTGGCCAGCCAGGCGTCCACCTGGGGCAGGCGCTCCCGCGCCACCTTGGCGCGGTAGGCGATCGCCCCCGCCGCCTTGGCGATGCCCTGGCGGCCGCTGACCGGCACATGGGCCTCGGCATAGGCGTTCAGCTCATCGATGCGGGCGGGGTCGGCGGACCGGCGCGCCACGCTGGCGAAGAACTCATAGCGCTGCATCTGGTCCAGCGACGCCTCCACCGCGTCGACATGGCTGGTGATGAAACGCCAGGCCAGGTCGGGGTTGGCGTCGGCCACGGCCAGGATCAGCTGCGGCGCCAGGGTGGTGCCGGCCTCGGGCGTCAGGCTGAGGTCCAGCACCTTCTGCGCCAGCGCCGGGTCGCGCACCGCGCCCAGTGCGCCGTACAACTGGCGGCGGGCCAGCGGGTCGGTGGTGGAGGACGCCAGGGCGTGCAGCCGGTCGAAGGTGGCGGCGTCGGCATGCTGGGCCACGGTGGTGATCACGGCCAGACGGATGGCGGGGGGCAGGGCCGTGGGGTCCGTCCCGTCCGAGGCCAGGCGGTGCCGCGCCTCCGTCAGGGTATTGGCGTCGTCGAAGCTGCCCAGGGCGCGGATCAGGGCCGTGCGCTCCAGCCCCACCTTGTCGCCTTGGCCCGGCTGCGGGTCCCAGCCGATGGCCGACAGCGCCGGGGTCAGCACGCCGCGGGCGAAGGCCCAGAACGCCGCCTGCGCCGGGCTGATGCCCCCCGCGCCCGGGCCCGCGCCGCCGGCGTAGAAGTCATCCACGTCGCTCAGATAGTCGGCGGCCTGCTGCCATACGGCGGGGTCCGCGTTGGCCGGCAGGGCGCGGATCAGGGCCAGGCTGTCGCTCATGGCCATCTGCCCGGCCTCGCCCAGGGCGGCGCTGTCGTACATCAGGCCCAGCTGGTCGATGGGCGCCAGCCGGTCGACATGGTCCACCAGGGCCTTGAACGCCGGTTCGGTGTAGGCGACGCGGAAATAGCCGGTCTGGCCGGCGTTGGCCAGCAAGGGGCCGCAGCCGGGCGCGGCGGCCTTGCCCGTCAGGGCCGTCAGCAGGGTATGCGCCGGGACGCCGTCCCCCACCGTGGCCAGGGGCACGGGGATGGCCCACAGCCGGTCGCTCAGGTGGTACTGGTCGGGGATGGTCACCGGCTCGGTGGCGAACCGGGACTGGCGCAGGCTCACCTGCGTGGTGGCGCCGGCCGGGCCGGGGGCCTGCTCCGGCGCGCCCTTCCGCCCCTTGCGCGCCGGATGCGCCTTGGGGGCCGGCCCGCCGGCGCCGCAGGTGGCGCTGACCGACACCAGGGGGATGCCCGGCTTGGTGATGAAGTCGGTGGCGATGCGCAGCACATCCTTGCCGCCCGCCTCCTCCACCGCCTTCCACAGGTCGCGGGTGGTGGCGTTGCCATAGGCGTTGCGCTTCATGTAGCGGCGCACGCCGTCGCGGAACACCGTTTCGCCCACCGTCGCCTCCACCATGCGGATGACGGCCTGGCCCTTGTCATAGGTGATGTCGTCGAAGGCCTCGTCCGCCTCCGCCACGGAGTTGATGGGCTGCACCACCGGGTGGGTGGAGGCGCGGGCATCCAGGCGCTTGGCGCTTTCCATGGCCGGCATGGCCACCAGCCAGGGCGACCAGTCGGGGTGCAGCGCCTGCATGGCCTTGGCCTCCATCCACGAGGCGAAGCCCTCGTTCAGCCACAGATCGTCCCACCAGGCCATGGTCACCAGGTCGCCGAACCATTGGTGCGCCATTTCGTGCGCCACCACCTGGAACACCCGTTGGCGCGCCGCTTCGGTGGCCAGCGCCGGGTCCAGCAGCATGTCCTTCTCGAACGACATGATGGCGCCCCAATTCTCCATGGCGCCAAAGCCGCCGGCGCCGGGGATGGCGACGAAGTCCAGCTTGGGTAGGGGATAGGGCGTGCCGAAATAGTCGTTGTAGCGGGCCAGGATGGCGGCCGCGGTTTCCAGGGCGAAGCGCGCCTTGTCCACCGACCCGCGCCGCACCACCACGCCGATCTCCACATCGCCGGCCTTGGCCGTCGCCCGTTCCAGGTCGCCCACGCCCACGAACAGCAGATAGCTGGACATGCGCGGCGTCTGCTGGAAATGCACCAGGTGGCGGCCGTCGGCCATGGCCTCGTCCGCCTTGACCGGCATGTTGGACACGGCCATCTGGCCCTGGGGCGCCATGATGGACAGGCTGAACGTGGCCTTGGCCGAGGGCTCGTCCCAGCAGGGCAGGAAGCGCCTGGCGTCCCCCGCCTCGAACTGGGTGGACAGCATGTGGGCCGTCGCGCCGCCGGCCCCAGAGGCGCCCGCTGACGCGCCCGTCGGAGCATCCCCGCTGGCGTAATCCAACTGGAACAGGCCGCGCGCCGTCTTCTCGATCACGCCGCGATAGGCGATGTCCACCGTGTGGTGGCCGGGCGGCAGGGGCGCCGCCGCGGTCAGCGTGGCCGTCTGGCTGTCCTTGTCCTGGGTGACGCCGGTGGCGGGGACGCCGTCGATGGTCACGCGGTCCAGGGTCAGGCTTTCTGTGTTCAGCACCACCGTGGGGGTGGCGGTGGCCACGTCGATGTCGATATGCACCTCGCCGGCGAAGGTCGATGTGTCGATGGCCGGAATGACGGTCAGGTCATAATGCAGGGGCGAGATATTCCCCGGAAGTCGGCCATTGGCCGCTAGAGAAACCGTGGGGCTGAGGCATAAGGCCGCAGTCGTTGTCAGAACAGTTTTAAGAAAACTTTTGAAATTACCCAAGGTAAAACCAGTCGAGGCCAGGGGCATATAGCCGCTCCTACGCTTGTATTGCGTGCCGCCGCCGGGGCGCCATACGCTTTGATGGGAGTGTGCATGCGTCCACCCCACAGTTCAATTCAGGACTTGCACGCCGGACGGGTGCGCCCGGGACGCCCCCGAGGGCGCCTTTGGGGAAAAGAGTGGCGTGGGCGCGAACTATCGGGAAGGAGCGCGACCACCGCCCGGCGAGCGATCCGGCGCCGAGGGAAAGCGCTGTCCCCTGCCGACTTAGTAAAAATGATTAAATAAAAGGGCCGTATTCGTTTCTCGATAAGCTGCGGCAGATGAACGCAGGGTGGCCCAGGTTTTCGCCCTCCGATCCGGGGCCTTCACAGGCATTGGTTGCGCCCTGTCGATGCGATTTTCATCGTCCTCTCAAGGTGACAAGTCAACATCATCTTCGGGTTTTTGCCGGGGGCAGGGACTTTCATTTGGTAACCGAATCGATATTGAATGGAACGTATCAAGTAAATCTACCAGAATTCGGTGAGGTTAGCGGTGACTACGTCGCAAAAATGCGCAAAAATTAACCAACGGGCAACGATTCCCATGGGTCCCTTAAAGGGAAATGGGATGATTGTGCGAGGTTAAGGTGCCGTTTTTGGTGATCTAGTCTTCAAAATCCGCATAGGGTTAACTATGGACTAACCACAAATCAGCCTATATTTAACATCTCATCCTGGATGACAGCTCCGCGGTTCGCGGGCCGCTCGGGGCTCTTTTCGCCTGCATCATAGTGTTCGCTGTCGTTATCGCCCGTGTGCGCCCTTGGCGCCCCCGTGGGCGCGCCGCATTTTTTGGGAAGTATCGCCATGCTCCAAGCCCAGTTCTCGACGGCCCAGGCGGCCGCCGGCACCCTGCCCATTTCCGCATCCGCGCCCAGCACCCCGCGTAAGGCCGCCGCCCCGCGCCGCCGGTTCGAGGTGTCGGTGGCGGCCCGCATCGCCCTGTTGATCGTTGGCGCCGTCACGCTGCTGACGGTGGTCAGCCTGGGCATCAGCCACGTGCTGCTGGCCGGCTTCACCATGGAACTGGCCAAGGACCGGCAGGACGCCAACATGCAGGTGGCCTGGCATGTGCTGGAGGGCTACGGCAAGGGCTACAGCCTGAAGGACGGGCATCTTTACGCCGGGGACGTGGCGCTGGAGGACAACAACGCCGCCGTCGACACGGTGAAGCGCCTGGTGGGCGGCACCGCTACCATCTTCGCCGCGCGCAATGGCGAGATGGTGCGCGTCGCCACCAACGTCATGAAGCCCGATGGTGGCCGCGCCGTGGGCACGGCGCTGGCCCATAACGCCGTGTTCGACACCGTCGTCGGCCGGGGCGAGGCCTATCGCGGCGAGGCCGACATCCTGGGCGTGCCCTTCTACACCGCCTATGACCCCATCAAGGACGCCAACGGCCACACCATCGGCGTGCTCTACACCGGCATCCAGAAGCGCATCTTCGCCGAGGCTGTGGATCGCCTGAAGACCAGCATCCTGGTCGCCAGTGTTACGATCGCGGCCATCCTGGGCCTGGCAGCCTGGTGGCTGGCCAGCCGTTGGGTCGGCCGCCCGGCCCTGCTGGTCGCGCGTGTGCTGGAACGCCTGGCCGCCAACGACACCACCGTGGACATGGGCGCCACCCAGCGCCGGGCCCAGAGCCAGGATGAAATCGGCCGCATGCTGCGCGCGGCGCACGCCCTGCGGGGCGTGGTGGCCGACGTGTTCCGCCTGAAGCAGATGGTGGACGACATGCCGTTGAACGTGCTGCTGGCCGACGCCGACCAGGGCTTCCGCATCACCTACGCAAACACCGCCAGCCTCACCACCCTGCGGACCTTGGGCGCCCCCCTGCCGCGGCCGCTGGCCGGCGATACCCCGGTGGGGGCTGGCATCGGCCTGTTCCATGCCGACCCCGCGCCCCTGCTGGACGTGGTGCGCGACCCCGCCCGCCTGCCCTGGCAGGGCCGCCTGACCCTCAAGAACGCCAATGGCGATAATGAGGAGCTGGAGCTGCGGGTGGCCGCCGTGCGCGACACCGACGGCCGCTATGTCGGCCCCATGATGACCTGGTCGGTGGTGACCCGGCAGGCCCGCCTGGCCGCCGCGTTCGAGACCGACGTGCATGGCGTCGCCACGGCCCTGACCGCCGCCGCCCACACCCTGGAAGGCGACGCCCGCGCCCTGACCGACAACACCGGCACCGCCAGCATGCAGGCCCAGGACGTGCAGGCCGCCGCCAGCCAGACCTCAAGCAACGTGCAGACGGTGGCCGCCGCCGCCCAGGAATTGGCCGCCTCGGTTGACGAGGTGGGGCGCCAGGTCGAACGGTCCAAGGCCATCGCCGCCCGCGCGGTGGCCGAGGTCACCACCACCGGCACCACCATCGGCGGCCTGGCCGAGGCGTCCGACCGCATCGGCGCTGTGGTGCAGATGATCAGCGACATCGCCGGGCAGACCAACCTGCTGGCCTTGAACGCCACCATCGAAGCCGCGCGCGCCGGCGAGGCGGGCAAGGGCTTCGCCGTCGTGGCCAGCGAGGTGAAGACCCTGGCCGGCCAGACCGCCCGCGCGACGGAGGAGATCACCCGCTATGTCCAGGACATCGGGCAGCGCACCGACCTCAGCGTCGCCGCCATGGAACGCATCGGCAGCACCATCCATGAGGTGAACGAGGTCGCCGCCGCCATCGCCGCTGCGGTGGAGGAGCAGGGCGCGGCCACGCGGGAGATCGCCCGCAACGTGGCGGAGGCCGCCGACGGCACCGACCATGTGTCGCGTACCCTGTCCTCCCTGGCCACCGCCACCGGCGTCGCCGGCAGCACGGCGGGTGAGGTGCTGGACACGGCGGGGGGCCTGACCCAGGAGGCCGGACGCTTGAACCAGGCGGTGCAGCGCTTCATGAAGGCCCTGCGCGAGATGTGATCGACAGGGGGAGGGGCCGGGACATCAGTCCTCCGGCCCTGTCCTCCTTGTCCCGGGGCTCAGGGTGGGGTACAGGGCCGGGGTGCGAGCCAGTGAAGTGCCCTCCCAGTGAAGTGCACCCCCAGTGAAGTGCCCCGAATGAACACCACGCCTGATCTTGACGACGATGATGACGAGGGCCTGCCGCCCCTGCCGGCGGGCGCCAAGAACTACATGACGCCGGAAGGCTTCAACCGCATGCGGGACGAACGCCACCAGTTGCTGCGGGTGGAACGGCCCAAGGTGGTGGAGGTGGTGTCCTGGGCCGCCGGCAACGGCGACCGGTCGGAGAATGGCGATTACCTCTATGGCAAGAAGCGGCTGCGCGAGATCGACCGGCGCATCCGCTTCCTGACCAAGCGCATCGAAAGCGCCGAGGTGGTGGACCCGCAACTGCAGAAGAACCGCTCCCAGGTCTTCTTCGGCGCCACGGTCACTTATGCCGATGAGGACGATACCCGCATGACCGTCACCATCGTCGGCCGCGACGAGGTGGACATGGATCGCCACCGCATCAGCTGGGTATCGCCCGTGGCGCGCGCCCTGATGAAGGCGCGGGTGGGCGACGTCGTCACCGTGCGCACGCCCAAGGGCCCGGAAGAGGTGGAGATCCTGGAGATCCGTTACCCGGACTGAGGGGCCGCCCCAACTGAGGGACCGGGGTGGCGATGGTCCTCAGCGGTGTTTCTTGGCCGCCGGCCCGTATTCCCGCGCCAGCGTGTCCTTCAACGACCAGGGCTGGTCGCTCGCCGCGGCGTCGTCCTTCAGGATGAGCAGGTCATCGACCCGCCAGCGTCCGCCGGTCATCACGAAATGATAGGCCAGGACGCGCGGCGTGCCGTTGATGAAGCGCGCCGTCACCGTGGCCGTATCGCCCACGGTGGCCGTCTCCAGGCCGAAGCCTGACAGGTCCCAGTCCTGGCCATCGACGATGAGGTCGAAGTCCAGGGCGCAAATGGCATGGGTGCGGGCCTGGCAGGCCCGATCCGCGTCCAGCAGCCGGGCCAGTGCCGGCGTGGCGTGCCGGCGGATGCTGGCCACCGAGTCGGTCGCGATATCTTTTTCGGCGTGCGGGTCCGCCAGATAGGGCCGGTACAGGGCCTCGACGATGGCCTGGGGCGTTGGCGGCGGCGCTTCCGCGCCGGCGGATGGGGCGCCCGGCAGCGATACCGCAAGGCCCAGGGCCAGCAGGACCGCCGCCGCGCGTTTCATAATTCCGGCCGCATGGCGGCCAGCGACCGCCGGGCGATGTCCTTCAGAGCGGCGCGCAGCCGCTCGATCTCCTGCGCCGCCGCCTCGTAATCCTCGATCAGGCCGCCGACCAGGGTGCCCGGATCCTCGGCGTGGTCGGGATAGCGGTCGCGGGCGCGTTCGGCGCGCCGGCGCAGCCGCTCAACGATATCTTCGTTGACGGGTGGGGCCGGGCGGCGGCTGTCGTCGTCCGGCGTCATGTCCTCGGCATCCGGCATGGCCGTGGGCCTCCCTTGCAAGGGCGAAAGCGGTCGTCAGGACCGGCCCCTTACGGGGCGCGGCCGTGGCAATGCTTGTACTTCAGGCCGCTGCCGCAGGGGCAGGGGGAATTCCGGGGGGTGTTCATCCAGGTGTCCGGGTCCTGGCCGCCCGCCTGGGTCGACTGCGGCATGTTCACCGCGCCATAGGCCAGGCCGGCGCTGGCGCGCGCCATGCCGGGGGGCAGGGGCTCGTCCGCCGGAATGGCCTGGCCGGGGGCGGCCAGCGCCGGATCGATGCGGGTCTCCTGCATCTCCTGCGGCGGGAAGTCGTTCGGGTCCAGCGCCGGCTGGGCCACCTGCAACTGGACACGCATCAGCACCTGGGTCACCTGTTCGCGCAGGCTGTCCAGCAGCTCCTCGAACAGGTTGAACGCCTCGCGCTTGTATTCGTTCAGCGGGTCGCGCTGGCCATAGGCGCGCAGGTTGATGCCCTGGCGCAGATGGTCCAGCGACAGCAGGTGATCCTTCCACGATTGGTCCAGCAGCTGCAGCAGCAGGCTGCGCTCGATGGAGCGCATGATCTCCGGCCCGTAGCTGGCCTCCTTGGCGGCATAGGCTTCCTCGGCCGCCTTCATCAAGCGCTGCTCGATCTCGACCTCGCCGATGCCTTCTTCCTTGGCCCAGTCCAGCACCGGCAGGTCCAGCGCCAGGATGCGCGCCACATCCTCGTGCAGTTGGTTCATGTCCCACTGCTCGGCATAGGAATTGGCCGGGATCGCCTTGGCCACCAGGGTGTTGATGGTGTCCTGGCGCATGTCCTCGACGGTTTCCTTGATGTCGTCGACGGCCATGATTTCACGGCGCTGCTCATAAACGACCTTGCGCTGGTCGTTCATGACGTTGTCGTACTTCAGCAGGTTCTTGCGGATTTCGAAGTTGTGCGCTTCCACCCGGCTCTGGGCCTTTTCCAGGGCGCGGTTGATCCAGCTGTGGATGATGGCCTCACCCTCCTGCAGGCCCAGGCGCTGCAGCATGGTGTCCATGCGCTGCGACCCGAAGATGCGCATGAGGTCGTCTTCCAGCGACAGGAAGAACTTCGAGGCGCCGGGGTCGCCCTGGCGGCCGGAACGGCCACGCAGCTGGTTGTCGATGCGCCGGCTTTCGTGCCGCTCCGTGCCCACGACGTACAGGCCGCCGGCGGCCAGCGCCACCTCCTTGGCGGCCGCCACCTCCTGCTCGATCTGCTTGATGCGCCGTTCGCGCTCGGCGGGGTCGGTCACCTCGCCCAGCTCGTACTCGATGCGCATCTCGACGTTGCCGCCCAGTTTGATGTCGGTGCCGCGGCCGGCCATGTTGGTGGCGATGGTGACGCCTCCCGGGCGCCCGGCCTGGGAAACGATGTAGGCTTCCTGCTCATGGTAACGGGCGTTCAGCACGTTGTGCGGGATGCCCTGCTTCTTCAGCAGGTCGGACAGCAGTTCCGACTTCTCGATGGAGATGGTGCCGACCAGGATGGGCTGCTGCCGTTCCTGGCATTCCTTCACCAGCTTGACGATGGCGTCATACTTCTCGCGCGCGGTGCGGTAGACCTCATCGTCATGGTCGATGCGCTGGACGGGCAGGTTGGTCGGCATGTCGACCACGTCCAGGTTATAGATCTCCGCGAACTCCGCCGCCTCGGTCATGGCGGTGCCGGTCATGCCGGCCAGCTTGGGATACAGGCGGAAATAGTTCTGGAAGGTGATGGACGCCAGCGTCTGGTTCTCGCGCTGGATGGTCACATGCTCCTTGGCCTCCAGCGCCTGGTGTAGGCCCTCGGAATAGCGGCGGCCGTCCATCATGCGGCCCGTGAACTCGTCGATGATGACGACCTTGTCGTCCTTGACGATGTAGTCCACGTCGCGGGTGAACAGCTTGTGGGCGCGCAGGGCCTGGTTCACATGGTGGACCAGGGTGATGTTGTGGATGTCGTACAGGTCGCCCTGCTTCAGCAGGTCCATCTCCGTCAGGATCTGGGCGACCTTCTCCGTGCCCTCTTCCGTCAGGTTGACGGACTTGGCCTTCTCATCCTTTTCATAATCGGTGTCGGCCAGGCGCAGGATCACCGTGTCCACGGCGGCATACAGCTCGGAGCCATCGGTGGACGGGCCGGAGATGATCAGGGGCGTGCGCGCCTCGTCGATCAGCACGCTGTCCACCTCGTCGACCACGGCGAAGTTGAAGGGCCGCTGGACCATGTCGTCCAGGCGGAACTTCATGTTGTCGCGCAGATAGTCGAAGCCGAACTCGTTATTGGTGCCGTAGGTGATGTCGGCGGCATAGGCGCGGCGGCGCTCGTCATCGTCCAGGCCGTGGACGATGCAGTCCGTGGTCAGCCCCAGGAAGCCATAGACGCGGCTCATCCAGCTGCTGTCGCGCTTGGCCAGATAGTCATTCACGGTGACGACGTGCACGCCCTTACCCTCCAGGGCGTTCAGGTACACCGCCAGGGTCGCCACCAGGGTCTTGCCTTCACCGGTGCGCATCTCGGCGATGCGGCCGCGGTGCAGGACGATGCCGCCCATCAGCTGCACGTCGAAATGGCGCTGGCCGATGGCGCGCTTGGCCGCCTCGCGCACAGTGGCGAAGGCGTCGGGCAGGATGTCGTCCAGCGTCTCGCCCTTGGCCAGCCGGTCGCGCAGCCAGTCGGTGCGCATGCGCAGCTCGTCGTCGGACAGCGATACCAGCTTCGGCTCCAGCGCGTTGATGGCGTCGACGTCCTTCCGCAAGCTTTTGACAACGCGCTCGTTGGCGCTGCCGAACAGTTTGCGGGCGATGGAACCGAACATGAAAACCTCGAAGGAAGCGAATAGGGGACGAGAACCGTCCGGGTCATCCGGCCCGGCCCTCCGGGTACTCTGGCGACGGGCGGGGCGGCAGCCCCTCGCGCGCGCTTTCTGAGATAAGGTGGCAGGCCCCGGCGGTCAATGAAGCCCCGCCGTTTACCGGTATCGCGATACCGGACCCGCCTGCCGCGACAGATCCCCCACACGCGCGGGTGGGGACCATAGCATGATCCGCCTGCTTTCCAACCGCTTTGATAGGGCCCGCGCGGGCGCCTCCGTGCGCGGTATCGGGAAACCGTCACCGGCGGCGCCGGGTGCGGCATCAGGACACGTGCAAGGTGGGGTTGGCGCGCTGTCCCACCTTGCGATGGGGGGCGGCCCCGTGTTTTATGGCGCGACAGCCGAAGAAGGGCCCGGCAGTGCTACGGCGTGGCCGTCCCTGGTCCCTGCCGTCGCGCCGTTTTTTGATGCAGCCCCAGTCCTCGAGGAATTCAGCTCCATGTATGTGAAGATGTTGCGTGCCGCGCTGCTGACCGCGGCTTTCGGGTCCCTGGCCGGCACCGCCCTGGCCGCTGACACCCCGGCCAAGGCTGCCGCCCCCGCCGCCGCGCCGGCCGCCGGCGCCCCGGCCCAGGCCGCGGACGACCCCGTCGTGGCCCGCGTCAACGGCAAGGAAATCCATCGGTCGGAAGTGCTGAACGAATACAGCCAGCTGCCTGCCCAGACCCAGCAGCAGATTCACCTGAACGAGGCTTACCCCCGCGTTCTGGAGAACCTGGTGACCGCCCGCCTGCTGGCGGACGCCGGTTACAAGGAGAAGCTGCAGGACAGCAAGGACGTGAAGGCCGAGATGAAGCGCGCGGAAGAGCGCTTCGTGCAGCAGGCCTACATCCGCAAGCAGGTCGACGCCCGCATGAACGAGGCGCTGCTGAAGAAGAAGTACGATGAGATGGTCAAGGCCCTGCCGGCGGAGGACGAAGTCCGCGCCCGCCACATCCTGGTCAAGACCAAGGAAGAAGCCGAAGCCCTGATCAAGCAGATCCAGGGCGGCGCCGACTTCAACAAGCTGGCTTCCGAGCAGCAGATCGACAAGAACTCCGCCGCTTCGGCCGGTGACCTGGGCTACTTCACGAAGGGCGACATGGTGGCGCCGTTCGCCGAGGCCGCCTTCGCCATGAAGCCGGGTGAGGTCAGCAAGACCCCCGTGAAGACCGATTTCGGTTGGCACGTGATCAAGGTTGAGGACCGCCGCAAGCGCCAGGCCCCGCCGTTCGAGCAGGTGAAGGGCCAGGTTGCCCAGGCCGAGGCCCAGGATCTGGCCGCCCAGGTCGTGGAAGACCTGCGCAAGGGCGCCAAGGTCGAGGCCTTCGACATCACCGGCAAGCAGCCGATCTCCCTGACCCCGCCGCCGGCCGCCGCCAAGCCGGCCGCCCCCGCCAAGCAGTAAGGCGGGCGGGCCCATGGTATCGGGCCCAGGGTGTTGGTAGCGATAGGGGCGCAAGCATCGCCAGCGGCGGTCTTGCGCCCCTTTTACTGTCCGTGTCCCGCTTAAGCATTACAGGTCCGTTTTCGATTTTAATCGTCACGGATTTCAGCCTATTTTCTGCGCCGTTTGCCCGGGGCTTTTCCGGGCGGCCCCTCATCCGAACCGTTCGCCTTCAACGGAGCGATTCCCATGGCCTCCAAGGTCTCCCCCCTGGCACCCGACGCTTTCCCCACCCTGTCCCCCGTGGCCGGCGTCCGCCTGGCGGCGTACAACTGCGGCATCCGCTACAAGGGCCGGGATGACCTGATGGTGGCCGAGCTGGCCCCCGGCACCACCGTGGCCGGCGTGCTGACCCGCTCGCTGACCGCCAGCGCCCCCGTGCATTGGTGCCGTCGTGGCCTGGCCGGCGGCAGCGCCCGTGCCCTGGTGGTGAACTCCGGCAACTCCAACGCCTTCACCGGGGCGGCTGGCGAGTCGTTGGTGTCCGAGACGGTGACCACGGCCGCCCAACTGGTGGGCTGCAAGCCGGAAGAGGTGTTCGTGGCCTCCACCGGCGTGATCGGCCAGCCCCTGCCGGCGGACAAGATCGCCCAGCATCTGGGCGCCGCCTGGGCCAAGCTGGACGCCGGCAGCTGGGACGCCGCCGCCCGGGCCATCATGACCACCGACACCTTCCCCAAGGGCGCCGTGGCCACCTGCGTCATCGACGGCAAGACCGTGACGCTGAACGGCTTCGCCAAGGGCAGCGGCATGATCGCCCCCGACATGGCGACCATGCTGGGCTTCCTGTTCACCGACGCCGCCATCGCCGCCCCCGTGCTGCAGAAGCTGCTGTCGCGCTCGACCGACCGCAGCTTCAACTGCGTGACGGTGGATGGCGACACCTCCACCAGCGACACGGTGATCCTGGTCGCCACGGGCCAGGCCGGCAACGCCCCCATCACCGACGTCAACGACGCCCGCCTGCGCCCCTTCGCCAAGGCCCTGGACGCCGTCTGCCTGGACCTGGCCCAGCAGATCGTGCGCGACGGCGAGGGCGCCACCAAGTTCGTGACCCTGACCGTGACCGGCGCCACCAGCAACCAGGCGGCCAAGCGCATCGCGCTGACCGTCGCCAATTCGCCGTTGGTGAAGACCGCCGTGGCGGGTGAGGACGCCAACTGGGGCCGTATCGTCGCCGCCGTGGGCCGCGCGGGCGAAAAGGCCGACCGCGACAAGCTGGTCATCAGCATCGGCGGCGTGCAGATCTGCGCCAACGGGATGGAGGTCCCGGGCTATGACGAGGCGCCGGTGGCCGCCCACATGAAGGGGCAGGAGATCGACATCCAGGTCGATCTGGGCCTGGGCCGGGGCAAGGCCACGGTCTGGACCTGCGACCTGACCCATGGCTACATCGACATCAACGGCAGCTACCGGAGTTAAGTGTCCCCTCAGGCGGCGGGCGCGGGCATCCGCCCGCTTGCCTTGTCCTCGATTTCCAGTCCACTGCGTTCCCCGAAAATCTCCGGCGGACGCGGTCGCGTCCTGCGGTGGCATGAGACGTCATGCCGCCGGTTTTGCCCTTGAGAGAAGGAAGTGCCGTGGCGGATGAGATGACGCCCTGCTGGAACGGGCAGCCGGAGCCGACGGAGCCGGTGCGCACCGTCCTGGTCGCCGCCGTGGCGCTGGTCGATGCCGACGGGCGGGTGCTGCTGGCGCAGCGGCCGCCGGGCAAGTCCCTGGCCGGGCTGTGGGAGTTTCCCGGCGGCAAGGTCGACCCCGGCGAAACGCCGGAGGTGGCCCTGGTGCGGGAACTGCGCGAAGAGCTGGGCATCGACACCCGCACCAGCTGCCTGGCGCCCTTCACCTTCGCCAGCCACCGTTATGAGACCTTCCACCTGCTGATGCCGCTGTACGTCTGCCGTGTTTGGCAGGGCACGCCCACCCCGCTGGAGGGGCAGGTGCTGGCCTGGGCCCGTCCGGAGCGCATGGGCGATTATCCCATGCCGCCCGCGGACGTGCCCCTGGTGGCCATGCTGCGCGACCTGCTGTAGGCCGGCGGCGCCGGCCGTTCAGGCGGCGCGGATACGGTGCAGGAACTGCTCCACCTCGCGGCGCAGCACCTCGCTTTGGCTGTTCAACGCCTCCGACGACTCGAGCACCCGGCCGGCGGCATCGCCGGTCTGGTGCGCCACCTCGCTCACCTGGCTGATGTTCTCGCTCACCCGCTGGGTGCCGTTGGCGGCCGCCTGGACGTTGCGCGTGATCTCACCGGTGGTGGCGCTCTGTTCCTCGATGGCGGCGGCGATGGCGGCCGAGATTTCGTTGATGGCGCCGATGGTGCTGCTGATGTCGGTCATGGCGGTCACCGTGCTGTGGGTCGCCTCCTGAACGGCGGCGATCTGGCGGGCGATGTCCTCCGTCGCCTTGGCGGTCTGGGTCGCCAGGGCCTTGACCTCGCTCGCGACGACCGCGAAACCCTTGCCCGCCTCGCCCGCGCGCGCCGCCTCGATGGTGGCGTTCAATGCCAGCAGGTTGGTCTGGCTGGCGATGTCCTGGATCATGGCCACGACCTCGCCGATGCGCTGCACCGCGTCCGACAGGCCGGCGATGGTGGCGCCGGTCTGCGCCGCCTGGGACACCGCGTCCGCCGTCACCCCGGCCGACCGGTTGACCTGGCGGCTGATCTCCTGGATGGAGGCGACCATTTCCTCGGTGGCGGCGGCGACCGTCTGCACATTGGCCGAGGTATGGCCGGCGGCGGACGCCGTCGCGGCCGCCTGGCCGTTGGTTTCCTCCACCAGGCTGACCATTTCGTGGGCCGTCAGGCCCAGGCCTTGCGCCGCGGACGAGACGGTTCCCAGCGCGGCCGACGCCACCCGGTCGAAATCGCGCAGCAGGGATTCGATGGCGGCGGCGCGGCGCGCCTTTTCCGCCTGCTCCCGGCCTTGGGCCGCCGCCGCTTCGTCGGCGGCGATCAGGGTGCGGCGGAAGCCGTCGATGGCCCGCGCCATCTCGCCGATCTCATCGCCCTTGCCCTGGTGCGGAATGTCCAGCGCCCGCTGCCCGGTCGCCATGCGGCCGGTGGCATCCACCAGGGCCAGCAGCGGGGTGCTGATCTGACGGCCGGCGATCCACTGGCTGGCCAGTACCGTCAGCACGATGCCGGCCAGCGCGACGCCGGCGATCAGCGCCAGGCTGAAGCGATAGGTGGCCTGCAGCGCGTCGTTGGTGTCGGACACCTCTTTCGCCGTCGCCGCCGTCAGCTTTTCGATGGCGGCGTTCAACTGCTGGCGCGTCTTGCGGTTGGCGTCGTTGTCGCCGTACTCCCGCGCCTGGCCGGGGCTGGCCTCGCGGCCCAGCCGGATGATCTCTTTCCGCACCCCTTGGAACACCGCCAACTGGGCGTCGGCGTCGTCCAGTTCCGCGCGCCGTGCCGGCGGCAGGGCCTGGCGCCAGTCCGTCGCCAGTTGCGCCAGGCGGTCCAGGTTGGCCTGCATGGGCTTGGCGAACTTTTCGGCGTCCTGCGCGGTGCGCGCCATGTAGACCCCACGGGAGTCCATGACGATGGCCAGGATGGTGGCGTTGATCTTCTCCGCCACCAGGGCGCGGGCCGAGGCGTTGTCCATGGCCGCCAGCCGGTCACGGAAGTGGCTCAGCGACCAAGCGCCGATGCCCCCGACCGCGAGACTGACGCCGACCAGCATCGCCACCAGGATGAGTATTTTCTGACGGATGCCCAGGCGATCCATGACGTCTCTCTCCACATTGACCAAGGTTCGTGGTCGCCGTCGCGGGATGTCCGATCGCACAGGGATGCGGGGGCTCCGCGACGCATCGGTAGCGTCGCGCCCCTTTAGTTAACGCGCGGTTAGCGGCTCTAGTTCAAAAGTAGGGGGTGGCCAGCCGGCCTCAGTTCCCGCCGCGCAGCGGGTTGATCTCTTCCGTGCCCAAGGCGTCGGCCAGCCGCAGCTTGGCGCTGCCCCGGCGCAGGGGTTTCTGCTGGCTTTCGTCCGGGGCCCAGCCGGCCAGGTACAACACCTGGAAGCTGGCCTCGATGCCGCCGTCGCCATCGGGGTAAAGCTCCTGATAGCGCTCGGCCGCCTGGGTGAACAGGCCGCTGGGGCTCATGGCCTTGCGGCTGGCCAGCACGGCGTTGGTCTCGCCCATGCCGCGCAGGTCCTGGATCAGGCGGAAGGCGTGCGGATAGCTGACGGTCAGCATGTCGCTGTCCACCACCGGCAGGGCGAAGCCCGCGCGTTGCAGCAGGCCGCCGGCGTCGCGCACCTCCGCCATGGGGCTGATGCGGGGCGACAGGCCGCCCATCAGGCCCATCTCCGCCTCCATCAGGCTGCGGCGCAACTCGAACAGGGTTTCGCCGCCCAGGATGGCGCCCAGGAACAAGCCATCGGGTTTCAGCGCCCGGCGAATCTGGATCAGGGCGCCCGGCAGGTCGTTCACCCAGTGCAGGCTCAGCGCGCTAACCACCAGGTCGAAGCTGCCCTCGGCGAAGGGCAGGAACTCCTCATCCGCCGCCACCGTGGGCAGGCCGGGCATGCGCTTGGCCGCCTCGGCCGCGAAGCGGGGGGACAGGTCGGTCGCCACCACCTGGGCGATGCTGGGCACGGCCGCCAGGGCCTGCGCCACCTCGCCGCCGTGGCAGCCTAGGTCCAGGGCGACACGGAAGTCGCGCTTGATGTCGGCCAGCCTGTCCACCAGTCGGCCGACCACCTCGGTCTTCAGGAAATCGAAGCCGGACCAACCCGCGGCGGCCCGGTCGCGGTGGGCCCGCACGCGGCGGCGGTTGAAGACGGTCATGCTGTCGGCGTCGCTCATGGGGCCGGTATAGGCCCTTCGCGCGCGGGAGCAACAGGAATTTACGGGCTACGCGCGCCTTTGCGCTATCATGGCGCGTACTTCTCCGGGGATATGCGCGCATGGGCGATTGGGGACGGCGGATGGGGCCCGCAGTGGGGGCCGCAGTGTGGGCCGGAGTGGGAGCCAGGATGCGCGGTGCCGGCGTGCGCCTGCTCGACCTGGTGCTGCCGCCGCGCTGCCTGGGCTGTGGTGAGGCGGTGGCTGCCGCCGGCACCTTGTGCGGCATTTGTTGGCGGGGCATCGGCTTCATCACCGCCCCCCAGTGCACGGCCTGCGGCCGGCCCTTTCCCCACGACATGGGGGCCGATGCCCTGTGCGCCGTTTGCGTCGCCGCCCCGCTGCCCTTCGACCGCCTGCGCGCCGCCGTGCTGTACGACGATGCCAGCCGTCCCCTGATCCTGGGCTTCAAGCATGGCGACCGGATGGAGACGGCGCCCCTGCTGGCCGGGTGGATGGCGCGGGCGGGGGCGGACATGCTGGCCGATGCCGATCTGATCGCGCCGGTGCCGCTGCACCGCTGGCGCCTGTTCGCCCGCCGCTACAACCAAGCGGCCGTGCTGGCGCAGCGCTTGGGATCGCTCAGCGGCGTGCGCGCGGTGCCCGATCTGCTGACCCGCCGCCGCCGCACGCCCAGCCAGGGCAGCCTGTCGCGGGAGGGGCGGGCCCGCAACGTCGCCGGCGCCTTCGCGCTGCGCCCCGGCCGGTCGGTCCAGGGCTTGCGGGTGGTGCTGGTGGACGATGTCTACACCACGGGCGCTACGGCGGCGGAATGCGCCCGGGTCCTCACCCGGGCGGGCGCCGCGCGGGTGGACGTGCTGGCCCTGGCCCGGGTGCTGAAGGGAGAGGTTATTTAGAAACACTCTAAAATCAGGGCTGGGTTGCGCACCCACCCTTGGCGCTTCGGCGCCATTGCGCCAATATCCTGGGGACGACGTTCCCCGCAGGAGTTTTGGGCCCATGCCCCGCGTTGAGATCTACACCAGCCCCTATTGCCCCTACTGCCACCGCGCCAAGCGGCTGCTGGATGCCAAGGGCGTGCAGTATGAGGAGATCGACGTCATCGCCCACCCGTCGCGCAAGCCGGAGATGATCCAGCGCGCCGACGGCCGCACCACCGTGCCGCAGATTTTCGTGGATGGCGAGGGCCTGGGCGGTTGCGACGACATCCATGCCCTGGACCGCGCCGGCGCGCTGAACGCCAAGCTGGGCCTGGATTCCGCCGCCGGCGCCGCCTGACCATGACGGCCGCCCCATTCACCGGCACCCTGCGCGCGGCGGTCCTGCAAATGACCGCCGGGCCGGAGATCGCGGCCAACATGGACGCGGCGTCGCAGTTGTTGCGACAGGCCAGGGACCAGGGGGCGCAACTCGCCACCCTGCCGGAGAATGTGGCCCGCATGGTCCAGGGGCGGGAGCGGGTGCTGGCCGGCGCCTTCGCCGAAGAGGCGCACCCGGCGCTCAGCCGGTTCCGTGAGCTGGCGGCCGAAACCGGCCTGTGGCTCATGACCGGCACCCTGGCCTGCCTGACCGACGATGGCCGGGCGGCCAATCGCTGCTTCGTCATCGACCCGGCCGGCCAGGTGCTGGCCCGCTATGACAAGCTGCACATGTTCGATGTGGAACTGGCGAACGGGGAGCGCTACCGCGAAAGCACCACCTTCCGCCCCGGCGATGGCGCGCGCGTGGTCGACACCCCCTGGGGCGGCCTGGGCCTGACCGTCTGCTACGACGTGCGTTTCCCCCAGTTGTTCCGCGCCCTGGCCAAGGCCGGCGCCCGGATCATCACCGTGCCTAGCGCCTTCACCGTGCCCACCGGCCGCGCCCACTGGCATGTGCTGCTGCGCGCCCGCGCCATCGAGACGGGCTGTTTCATCCTGGCCCCGGCCCAGGTGGGCCTCCACGACGGCGGCCGCGCCACCTACGGCCACGCCCTGATCGTCAGCCCCTGGGGCGAGGTACTGGCCGACGCCGGCGGCGAGGCGCCGGGCGTGCTGGTCGCCGATTTGGACCTGTCCAAGGTGGATGAGGCCCGCGGCATGGTGCCTAGCCTGATGCATGACCGGGCGTTTGAAGGGCCTTAGCGCTCCCGCCCCCTGGCCGCTCCGAAGTCCAAACAAAAAGGGCGGCCCCCCTGCGGATGCCGCCCTTCATTTCGTTGCCGAAACAAGCCTTACTCGGCGACCTTCAGCACGCCGCGGCGGATCTGGTCGCGTTCCATGCTGACGAACAGGGCGCGGAAGTTGCCTTCGCCGAAGCCCTCGTCGCCCTTGCGCTGGATGATTTCGAAGAAGATCGGGCCGATGGCCGTCTCGGTGAAGATCTGCAGCAGATAGCGGTTGTCCTTGCCGTCCAGCAGGATGCCGCGCTTCTTCAGCTCCTCCACCGGTTGGCCGTGGCCGGGCAGGCGCTCTTCCAGCATCTCGTAGTAGGTGTCGGGCGGCGGCGTCATGAATTTCACGCCGGCGGCCTTCAGCTTGTCCCAGGTGTCGATGATGTCATCGGTCAGCAGGGCGATGTGCTGGATGCCCTCGCCCTTGTAGGCCTCGATGAACTCCTGGATCTGGTCCAGCTTGTCGGCGCCCTGTTCGGACTTCGACTCGTTGATCGGGATGCGGATCTTGCCGCAGGGGGCGGTCAGCGCGCGGCTGGTCAGGCCCGTGTACTCACCCGTGATGTCGAAGTAGCGGATCTGGCGGAAACCGAAGATCTTGCCATAGAACTCCGAGATCGGGTCCATGCGGCCCTTGCGGACGTTATGGGTCAGGTGGTCGATCAGCTTCAGGCCGGCGCCCACGGGGTTCTGGTCGGCGCCCTCGATGGGCAGGAAGTCGATGTCGTAGATGCTGGGGCTGTTGTAGCGGTCCACCAGGTACAGCAGGCTGCCGCCGATGCCCTCGATGGCCGGGATGTTCAGCTCCATGGGGCCGACGGTGCCCTTCACCTCCTTGGCGCCCTGGGCCACGGCGTGCTTCAGGGCCTCCCCCGCGTCCTTCACGCGGAAGGCCATGGCGCAGGCGCTGGGGCCGTGCTCACGGGCGAAGCGCTGGGCCAGGCTGTCCGGCTCGGCGTTCACGATGAAGTTGATGTCGCCCTGGCGGTACAGCACCACGTTCTTGGAGCGGTGGCGGGCCACCTTGGTGAAGCCCATGGCCTCGAACAGGCGGCCCAGGGCCTCGGTGTCCTCCGCCGTGTATTCCACGAACTCAAAGCCATCGGTGCCCAGCGGGTTCTCCCACAGGTCGCCGCCGGCGACGGCTTCGGCGACCGGGCTGGAGGAGGTGGTGGGGGGCGTCGGGGTGGGGGCCGTCGGGGTGGACATGGCGGGTCGCTCTCCCTGTTAGAAGCAACAATCCCCCTGATGATACGCCCGGCGGCCGGGCATTTCCTTGCGAAGTCTGCCGCATTTGGCCAAGATTGGGCAATGTTGTGCTCAAGAAACCCTTAAGGCGGCATCACTATGGGTAAATCGACACTGGACGCGGCAGATCTGCGCATCCTGGACACCTTGCAGCGCAACGGGCGCCTGTCCAACGTTGACCTGGCGGAGGCCGTGGGCCTGTCGCCCTCGCCCTGCCTGCGCCGGGTGAAGGATTTGGAGGACCAGGGCTATATCCAGGGCTACGCCGCGATCCTGAACCGCCGCCAGTTGGGCCTGGGCGTCGTCGCCTTCGTCGAGGTCAAGATCGACCAGAACGCGGAGGGGGACGCCGTGTTCCGCCGCCTGGTCAGCCAAATCCCCGAGGTGGTGTCCTGCTTCGTCATGACCGGCACCATGGACTATCTGGTGCAGGTGGTGGTCAGCAACCTGGAGGCCTTCGCCGAGGTCTCAATGAAAAAGCTGCTGCAGATTCCGGGCGTGAAGGACGTGCGCTCCAGCTTCGTGCTGGATGTGGTCAAGCATTCCACCGCCGTGCCCCTGCCGTCGGCGGCGGAACTGGCGCGGGACTGAAAGTTCCTCAAGCACATCATTGCCAAATGGACTTCCCAGACAGCACGAAGTTGTTCCGGCTCTATAGGGCTGGGGCATGATCGCAAGAAAATGGTGCTGATCCAGCGATAAAATGGTTTCCACAAGCGCAGCAGGGAGAGGGAACCATGAGCAGCACCCCGGTCAAGGCCACGGGCCCGGTCGACACCACCGGCAAGTCCGATACCCCCCTGCGCGGCGATTACAGCGCCATGGCGGCCGACTACACCATCCCCCAGGGCTGGGATGCCATCACGGCGGAGGAGCATGCCCGCTGGCGCACGCTGTATGACCGGCAGTCGGCCCTGCTGCCCCGCTATGCGGCGCCGGAGTTCATGGCTTGCCTGGCCCGGCTGGATGCCCGCGACGGCGTTCCCCATTTCGGCCGCGCCAGCGAGGTGCTGGACCGGGCGACCGGCTGGACCCTGGTGGCGGTGCCGGGCCTGTTGCCCAACGATGTCTTTTTCAACCACCTGGCGGAAAAGCGCTTCCCGGTGACGAACTGGATCCGCCGGGCGGACGAGATGGATTATCTGGTGGAACCGGACGTGTTCCACGATTTCTTCGGCCATGTGCCCCTGCTGATGCATCCGGTCTTCGCCGACTATCTCCAGGCCTACGGCAAGAAGGGGGCTGAGGCCGAGGCCCATGGCGGGCTGGAGCGGTTGGCCCGCCTCTACTGGTACATGGTGGAATTCGGCCTGATCAGCACGCCCCAGGGCCTGCGCGCCTATGGCGCCGGCATGCTGTCCTCGCGGGGGGAGACGCAGTACTGCATCGAAAGCCCACAGCCCAACCGTGTCGGGTTCGACCTGGAACGGGTGATGCGCACCCGCTACCGCATCGATGACTACCAGGAAACCTACTTCGTGCTGGACAGCTTCGAGCAGTTGTTCCAAGCCACGGCACGGGACTTCGCGCCGTTGTATGCCAAGCTGGCCGGCCTGCCGGACCTGCCCGCCGATGAAGTGCAGCCGGGGGACAAGGTGTTCACCGTGGGACGCCAGGCGGCGTAGAGGGCTTCCTTAAGGGCTGGGCCGCAGGGTCTGGCCTATCATGGCGTAGGCGTCGTCGCTGGCCAGGAATATGTAGGCGGGGGTGATACCCGCCCAGTCTTCCCCCTGGTCGCCCGCGTCGGGTGGCAGATGGCCAGGACAGACGCAATTGGCGGTGATGTCGTGTTCACCGAACTCATGCACCAGGCTGCGGGTGAACCCCAGCAGGGCGGAGGCGGCGGCGCCATAGGCGGTCATGCCCCGTGCCCCCTCCATGGCGGTGCTGTCCACGGTGGTGACGATGCGGCCGTATCCCCGGGCCCGCATCAGGGGCAGCAGGTGGCGCACCATCAGAAAGGTGCCCCCCATGTTCGCGGCCATGGTCGCCTCGAACAGTTCCAGGGTCATGCCGTCGAACGGCTGCTTCAGGCGATAGCCGGCGTTGTTGATCAGGATGTCGACATGGTCGAAGGCGGCGATGGCCGCCTCCGCCACTGTGTAGGCGCCGGCGGGCTGGGTGATGTCGGAATGAACGACGACGCCGGTGCGGCCCAGGGCCTGGACCTGGCGGGCGGTTTCGGTCGCCGCCGCCTGCTCCTCCGGCAGCAGGTGATGCAGCACGACGTTGGCGCCTTCCCGGGCGATGGCCACGGCGATGGCCCGGCCCAGGCCGTTCGCCGCCCCGGTCACCACCGCCGTGCGGCCCGCCAAACGTCGCGACCCCTGCCCCGATCCCTGCATCATCGTCCCCACTCTGGAAAACAGGCTCAAGGTCCCTCAACTTAAGGCCGGCGCATCAAATCCGCCGGTGTGGACAGGATCAGGTCCCGGGGGACAGCGTCTCCAGGAAGGCGGCGAAGCCGCCGCTCGTGTCCGCCTGCTCGCCCGTCGCACCCTGTCCGGCCTCATGATAGGCGTCGAACAGATCCTCATACAGGCGCAAGTCCTTCAATATTGCAATCTTTTGCTGCAGCGACGCCTGGCTGACCAGGGCCAGGTGCAGCAGCACCAGGCCATCGGGCGTCCAGTTGGGTTCCCGCATCAGGGGCAACAGCGCCAAGGTCTGGGTGCCGCTGGCCCCGCCCGACAGCATGCCCCGGCCCAGGCGCAGGGCGCGGCGCTTGCCGCCCGTGGCCGGTGCCGGCTGGTCATGGCGCGAGGCCGCACCCTTGGCCCGGCCGCTGCGCTCCACCGCCAGCAGCAAGGGGGTGCCGTCGGCGCCCTCGCTCCCAGGGCCGCCGGCCGGGTGATAGCGCACACCGCCCTCCACCCCGATGACCAGGGTGGACAGCGCGATCAGCAACTGGCGCTCCGGCTCCGCCAGATCGGCCGGGCTGGCGCCCAGGTCGGCCAGGGCCGACAGCAGCAGGGGGCTGATCTCGCGGCCGGGGCGGGAGATGCCCACGGTGACCGTCTTGGCCTGGTGGCGGATGGTGTCGATGGGGCGCGACGTCTCCTCGAGCACCAGGCGCAGCAAATCCTGGCCCCGGGTGATGACGGCCGTGCGCTCCGGCTTGCCGCCGGGGGTGTCCAGCATGGGCAGGGCGGAGGTCAGCTTGGCCAGGCGGGCGGCGTAGCTGGCGGGCAGGGCCGCGTCCAACTGGCCGTCGGCGATGCGGTCGATGATGGTGGCCAGGCTGGTCGCCACCGGCGTCACCGGCCGGTCCGCCTCGGTCAGCGCCAGGTCCAGGGCCGCCGACACCTCGCGGAAGGGGCGGGATTCGGCATCGATGGCCAGGGCGGCATGGAAGCCCCACAGGTGGCCCGCCACCGTGGCCATGATGAAGTCCAGCCCGGCGCCGGCCGACGGCAGGTGCACCACCGCCTCGGCATAGGGGGCGAAGCAGGTCTCGCCCTTGGCGGCGAAGACGATGGGCTTGCCGTTGTGCGCCTTGAAGATGGCCACTTCCTTGGCCGTATCCTGGGCCAGCAGGGGGGCCAGGTCGTTGGCCACCACCAGGGTCAGGGGCTCGGTCGACAGGTCGATGTGCTTCTTGTCCTCGGTATAGTCGACCGGGATGGACTTGTAGCAAAGCTCCGACAGCTTGATGCGGATCTCTTCGGCCGCCACCTTGTTGGCGCCGTTGCCCACCACCGCCCAATAGCGGTTGCGCGGGGCGTAGGCCCGGGCGCAGGCGGCGATGGCGCCCTCGTCGTCCAGCACCTCCTGGATGCGCTGGGGCAGGGCCTCCAGCGCCACCATCTCGTCATGGACCTGCTGGGCCGGCAGGGTGCCCAGCGCGTCGGCCAGGCACAGGGCGGTCAGCTTGCCCGCCGCCACCTGGCTGTAGAACGCCTTGGTGGAGGCGACGGCCATCTCGATGTCGCGGCCATCGCTGGTGAACAGGTGGCTGTCCGACTTGCGCACCAGGGGGCTGTTGCGGCGGTTGACGATGGCGTGGATCCAGGCGCCGGCGGCGCGGGCCAGGTCGACCGTGCGGTTGGTGTCGGTGGTGGTACCGCTCTGGCTGATGGCGATGACCAGGGCGTCGTCCAGGTTCTTGCCATCCAGGTTGGTCGACAGTTCCGACGCCTTGGCGCTGCTCACCGTCACCGGCGCCTTGTCCAGCGCCAGGCGGATCAGGTGCTCGATGCCCATGGCGGCGATGGCGGCCGTGCCCTGGCCGGTCACCAGGATGCGGCGGATGGGCGGCTTGGACGGATCGGCCAGGCGGGCGCGCAGGCTGGCCCACGGGCCGGTGCCACCGCCCTGCGATGCCAGCTCGAAGCTGACGCGCCGGTCCTGGCGGCGATAGCGGCCGGCCAGGGTCTTGCGCACGCTGGCCGGGGCCTCATGCACCTCCTTCTCGAAGAAGTGGTCGTGGCGGCCGCGGAAGATGTCGCGCGAGAAGATCTCGATGGCGTCGGCCTTCAGGCTGGCCGGTGCGCCGTCGTCCACCGTCCGGGCGGACAGCGCGGGTTCGTCCGCCGCCACCGACAGGGTGACGGCCAGGCCGCCGCGCTCAACCTGCGCCAGGGAAATGGACCGGCGGGCGCGGGGCGCCAGGCCGTAATTCTCCGACGCGACGATCAGGCCGTCGTTGACCTCGGCCACGAACAGGCTTTGCCCGCTGCCTTTCTGGCCCAGTTGCAGGTGCTCCGGATCGGTCGGGTGCTGCAGGATGATGGCCATGGACCCGTCCAGCCGCCGGATGGTGGCCAGGAAGCGGTCGGCGTTGGCGCCGTCAGAGTCCAAGGGGCCGTTGCCGCTCGCCCCCTCCAGGCGGAACAGCACCGGGATGACCTTGGTGTCGGTCGTGGTGTCGGCCGGCAGGGTATGGCCGGTGCCCTCGATGGCGCTTTCCGTCAGCGCCCGGTAATTGTCGATATCGCCGTTCAGGGCCACCATGGCGTCGGCATCGGCGCTCAGCGCCGTCCCCGCCTTGCCGGCACCTGTCTCGTTGGCCAAGCGGGCGTTCAACGGATGGCAGTTGGGCAGGCTGATGGCCCCGTGCGAGGCCCAGCGGGTGTGGGCGATGGCGCTGAAGCCGTCGGCATGCCGCGCCACGGCCCACAGCACGGCGTCGGCCCGCATGCGGGCGCGCAGGAAGGCGCCGTTGTCGCCCAGGCGGCCGATCAGGGTGGCCACCTTGTACGTGAAGCGCACGGTGGTGCGGCCGTCGGGCAGGGCGTGCAGGGCCAGCCCTTCATGCCGGTCGCCCACGGCCAGCCGCTCGGCGGCACCGGCGCGCAGATCCGCCGGCAGGTCGTCCAGGGTGTAGCGATGATCGACGGTGATCTGCAGGGCGATGCCGGCGCTGTCGCGGCCGCGCACCTCCAGTCGGTCCAGGTTCTCCAGCACCTGTTCCGCAGCCCAGGCCACGGCGTGCTGTGGCCGGGTGGCGGCGGCCCCATCCGGCAGCAGGGCCAGGGTGCGGCCGATGTTGCCCAGCACCTCGGTCCGCAGTTGCCAGGAATAATCACGCAGGCGTTCCGCCACCCGCTCCACCGCCACCTCGCGGGCGGTTTCGCCCGAACGGAGCGCCGTTTCCAGCGCGTCGACGCGATCGGCCATCGCGGTCAGCAGGGCGGTGGCGGCGGGATCGGCCACGGCCGCCATGTGGGTGGGAAAGGCCATGAGGTCGGTGAAGCGGGCCGCCAGCCCATCCAGGGCGGTGTCAATGGCGCCGGGCTCGTTCGCCTGGGCCAGGTTGTCGGCCACGGCCCTCAGCCACGACAGATCCGCCGTGCGGGTCCAGTTGCGATTACCCAGGAAGCCGGCGATGCCGCACATCATTCACCTCACTCAAGCAAGACCGCAGTCATAGTCCAGGCCAGGGCCGGGGTGGAAGGCAGAAAACGTGACGTTGCACAGGGGGCCGGGCACAGGGGAGGGGCCCCGGCGCGCCGACGGGATGGCCTCGGAGTGCCCGCAGGGCTATGGTGCCCGACCTCGACCGACAGACAATCCGGGACCTTTCCCATGATCGTGACCCTCTGGCACAATCCCAAATGCTCCACCTCCCGCCGGGCGCTGGCCGACCTGCAGGCCGCCGGGCATGAGGTCCAGGTGGTGGAATATCTGAAAACCCCGCCCGACCGTGCCGCCCTGGCCGCCATGCTGGCCAGCCTGAAGGCCCGGCCGGCGGACATCCTGCGCCGTCGGGGCAACGACGACCTGCTGGCGACCGAACCCGCCGGTGGGTTCGACGACGAGACGCTGCTGGACCTGATGGTGGAACATCCCATCCTGATCGAGCGCCCCATCGCGCGCAGCCCCAAGGGTGCCGTGTTGTGCCGGCCGGTTGAACGGCTGGCCGAAATCCTCTGATTCTCCCGCCGCCGGTTCCATTTCAGCGTGGGGCGGCGGCCAGGGGCACGGTGAAGCTGACCGTGGTGCCGACGCCGGGCTGGCTGTCGATGGCCAGGACCCCGCCATGGCGGGCAACCAGGTCGCGCACCAGGGTCAGGCCCAGGCCGGTGCCGACCTCGCCCAAGGTGCCGGGGCGGCTGTCCTGGGCCTCGCGCCGATACAGCTGATCCAACTGGTCCGGGTCCATGCCGATGCCGCGGTCGGTCACGGCGATCTCCAGCCGGTCCCCCGCCGCGCGCGATGTCACCTGCACGCCCTGGTTGGGGTGGCTGAACTTGATGGCGTTGGCCAGCAGGTTGCGCAGGATGGCCAGGACCATGGTGCGGTCCGCCAGGATATGGCGGTCGCCCGAGGCGTCCAGGATGCGGATGCCCTTCGCCTCCGCCGTGGGGCCCAGGTCGTGGGTGGCCGCAGCCACCACCTCGCCCAAGGCCATGACCGAGGGGGTGAAGGGCGTGCCCGACATCTGGACCCGTGACCAGTTCAGCAGATTGTCCAGCAGCGTGTGGGCGGCCACCGCGCTTTGATGCACCGACGCGGCGAAATCGGCGACGTCGGCTGGGGACATGCGGGTGCCGTGGTCGGCCAACTCCTTGGTCATCCCCAGCAGCACGTTGAACGGGCCGCGCAGGTCGTGGGAAATGAGGGAGAAGAAGCGGGTCTTCTCCCGGTTCAGGAAGTCCAGCTCGTCATGGGCGGCCCGCAACTCCGCCAGCGCCTGCTCCGTGGCCGCGCGCGCCTCGCGTTCCGCCACGGCCGAGCGTTCCTGCGAGCGCACCATGCGCCGCACCACCATGTTGAACAGCAGCACCACGGCCAGCAGCACGCCGGAAAAGCCAGCCATGGATCCGGCGGTGCGCAGGACCAGCGACCAGGTGAGGGTGGCGCGCGGCGCCAGATGCACCAGGCGCCACGGGGCGTTGGCCAGCGGCCGGGTGGTGACGAGATAGCCTGCACGCTCCACCGCGCCAGCCGTTCGGCCCATCGTCAGGGCCAGGCCGGCGGCGGTGGGCCGTCCCTGCTGGAACAGGTCGGCGGGGGGCGTCGTGGTGGCCGACAGCAGCCTGCCATCCGATCCCAGCAGCAACACCATGCTCCCGGCGTCGGCCGGTGCCGGGGTGAGCACGCCGGGGTCCAGGTCAAAGGCGATCACGCCCAGCCGGTGGCCCCCATCGTCGAGGGGGGTGGCAACGGTCCCCACCGGACGCACCGGGGCGTCGGCGGCGGCGGGCTGCGCGGTCGTCTCGGTCCAGGTGACCCGGCCTTCGGGGTTGGCCACCGCGGTCAACAGGCGATAGGGGCCTTGGTCCAGCAAGGTGGCCATGAGCGCCGGGGCGTTTGCGACAGGGCGCCAGGGGGCCATCGCCACCAGACCGGAGGCGCCGATGAAATACCCGCGCGCCACGCCGGCCTGCGTGCGAACGTCCAGCGCCAGTTGCTGGGCCAGCGCCAGGGAGACGGCCAGGTCCACCCGCCAGTGGTCCCGATCCGGGCGGGACAGTCCCTCGTGCCGGGCCAGCGCCCGGTCGGGCAGGGCCATCAGGGCGGCGGCCACCGGGCCGTCCAACGGGTTGGCGCCATCGGGGCCGAGGCGATCCAGAACCGCCACCTCATCCGTCCCAGCTTGCGCCACCCGCTCCAGGAAGGAGGTGAGATAGGGCGTGTCGTCCATGGGGGGCTGCGGCGTCCGCCGCACCCATTCCCGCAGGCGGGTCAGCCGGCCGGCGATGGCGGACAGCGTGCCATCCAGGGCGATGGCCTGGGTGTCGAGGTCCTGGCGGATCTCGGCGTGGCGGGAATTCAGCCCCCGGGTGAATTCGGCATGGACGAACACCAGGGACAGCGCGATGCCGGCGGCCAGCGAGATGTTGATCAGGCGGCCCGGCCCGATGGATTTCATCCAGTCCGCCAATCGCCTCATGATCCCCCGTCCCGATATGCCGTGCCCAAGGGCCCCCGCCTTGCTTATTCCATTCGGCTTTCCCGACCGCTTTTCCCGACGACGCCGGTCTGGCCCGGCCGGGTCGTGAGCGGACTGGTTCCATCGCGACGCTTATCATGGGTCCGCGGGCCTGGCAATTGATGGCCGGGCGGCTTTTCCGCAACGGTTCACGTCCCGCCTGTCCGTTGAATGGGCAGCTGGGCGTGGACGGTCGGGCGTGGACGGCTGGGCGGGAATGGCGGGGGCAGGGCCGGTGGGCCAGGAGCGGATAGACGGGGTGCGCGTGCATCGTCTTGCCAGGACACGCAGGGCGTGCCTTTCCCGCTGGGATAGGGCATGGTTGCGCCAATCACGGCATAGCGGACGGATGATGGATTTACGGGGCGACGGTGCGGGGCGTGACGGGATGGGCTGGCGCCGCTGGATGGCGCTGGCCGCCCTGCTGTTCCTCATCCTCTCGGTCGGGGTGCCGGTGGCCCGCGCGGACACGGGTGCGGCCGGCCCCGCAACAGCCGGCCCCCCAGCGGCCGGCTTCGTGGTCGTCGACGGTCCCGACCTGTCGCTGGGCGGCCATCTGGAATTGTTGGAGGACAAGGGCCGCGATCTGACCCTGGCCGATGTCATGTCCGGCCCGGCCGCCGACCGCTTCACCCCGGCCACCCGCGATACGCCCGGCTTCGCCCGCACCCATTCCGCCTATTGGGCCCGCGTCACCCTCGACAATCCAACGGACGGCACCCTCAACCGGCTTCTGGTCTTCGCCTATCCCTATTACCGCAGCCTGGACCTCTATGTGTTCTCCGCCACCGGGACGCCGGTGGAGCGGCGCCATGTGGCGGAGGGGGCGCAGGCGCGGGGCACGGACATCCCCCACCGCTATCCCGTCTTCACCCTGGCGCTGCCACCCGGCCGCACTGTGCTGTACATGCGGGTGGAGCACTACTTCGCCTCCTTCGCCCTCTATCTCCGCACCAGTGACGCCCAGGGTTTGGTGGATCGGCGCGATATCCTGCTGCACGGGCTGACCTTCGGCGTCCTGATCATCGCCGCCGCCTATCAGTTCGCGCTGGTGGTGATGGCGGGGGTGGAGGTGGGGGTGACCCTGCTGTTCTACGCGTTGATCACCCTTGCCTACATCTACGGCCAACTGGGCTACCCCTGGGAGCATCTGCCGCCGGATCTGGCCAGCCATTATTACCGCGAGGTGGTGGGCACCCTGCCCGTGGCCGTGGGGCAGATCTTCGCGGTGCAGTTCCTGGACCTCAGGCGGCGCCAGCCGTGGATCACCCGGCTGCTGCTGCTGTCCACCGGCCTGCTGGTCCTGGACACGCCCCTGCATTACCTGGATCCGGCCATAGGCTCCGGCATCGCCCAGGCGCTGGCGCTGCTGGGGTCCATCCTGACGTTGACAGCGGCGGTGCGCGACTTGCGCCGCTCCGTCAACGCCCGCTTCTTCCTGCTGGGCTTCCTGCCCATCGTGGGGGTGGCGGTGGTGTGGTCGCTGCGCGCCGGCGGCGCCCTTCCCGCCGCCATCTGGACGGAGGCGGCGCTCTACGCCCCCAATGCCATCGGTGTGGTGCTGCTGACCTTTGGCGTCGCCTACCGCATCGGCAAGGATCGGGAGGAGCGGGAGCGCGCGCTGGAGGCCAGCGAGGCCGCCCTGCGCCGGGCCAATGACGAACTGGAAGACCGCGTGCGCACCCGCACCGCGGAACTGAGCGACAGCCTGGAAAAGTTGAAGCGGTCGCAGGACGCGCTGGTGCAGTCGGAAAAGCTGGCCTCGCTGGGCCAACTGGTGGCCGGCGTGGCGCATGAGATCAACACCCCCATCGGCGTCACGCTCACCGCCGCCTCCCATGTGTCGGAACGGGTGACGGCCATCGACCATCTGGTGAAGGATGGCCGGCTGCGCCGCAGTGACCTGACCGATTTCATGGGGGACCTGGCGGAATCCTCCCGCCTGATGCTGTCCAACATCGGCCGTGCCGCCAGCCTGATCCAGAGCTTCAAGCAGGTCTCCGCCGACCAGAGCTCCGAGGATCGCCGGCGGGTGGACCTGTGCGCCTACATGGAGGAGGTGATTGCCAGCCTGGGGCCCAACCTGCGCCGGGGCGGCCATACGGCGGAGATCATCTGCCAAGGCCCGGTGGAAATAGAGACCTACCCCGGCTTCCTGGCCCAGGTGCTGACCAATTTCGTCTCGAACTCCCTGCTGCACGCCTATGAGCCGGGGGTGCGTGGCCACATCACCATCACCGCCCGCCGGCTGGGTCCCGGGGATATCCCGGGTGAGGGCCATGCCGGCGGGGCGCAGATCGTCTACCAGGACGATGGCCGCGGCATTCCGGCGGCCATCCTGCCCCGCATCTTCGATCCCTTCTTCACCACGCGGCGCGGGGCGGGCGGCACCGGCCTGGGGCTCAACATCGTCTACAACCTCGTGACGCATCGGCTGAAGGGCACGGTCACCGCCGCCAGCGAGGCGGGGGCCGGCACGCGCTTCACCCTGATCCTGCCCGACCTGCGGGGACACGAGGTGCAGGGCGATGCGCTGGAGGCCACCGGCCCTGGCCGACCCCATACACCCGATACCCTGGTAGCGGCGCGGATGCCGCGCTAAGCTGGGGTGTCAATCCGCTCACAGGGACCAGAACCCCATGCGTATGAAGAAGGAGGTCAACCACGGCGCCCTGCTGCGTGAGCTGGCGGGATCGCTGTCGTCCACCGTGACCTCTTTCGAGCAGATGTCGGCCCGGCCCGCGCAGTCCTTCCCGGACTACAAAAAGGCGCGCGCCGTCTATCACGAAATCCAGGCCATGATCTTCACCATCGGCGACAAGGCCGACAGCCGGCCCAACGACGCCCCGCGTGAGCTGAAGTCCTGGCTGATCCGCATGCGCCTGCGCTCCATCGCCGCCTTTACCCGTGTCAGCCTGGCCTTCTTCCGCAACCCGCCGCAATTGCTGGTCCATGCCCTGGGCGCCTACGAGATCCTGCAGCATGAGCGCGAGGCCTTCACCAAGGTGCTGGCCGACTACGACATGATGCTGTTCGAGGCCGGCATCGACGACAAGACGGCCGATGAGCTGGACCGCGTGCGCGTGAACATGGAAGAGGTGGTCGAGCGGCTGGAGAACCTGCTGAAAACGGCGCCGCCGCAGCTGACCGTGTTTTAAAAAAAACGACTGGGGCCCCTCTGGAAGCGAACATCGCAACCGGTTGTTGTTCCTGCCGCACAGGTCAAAAAATTCCATGGATCCGGGCGTGCGAAACCACGCCTTAAGCCTTGATCTCCCCCGGCAATTGCTTTCTTGTCGCACCCAACGGCCATGCTGTGGCCGCGGGTCCCCCGGGGCATCGGGGAAGGGGGCCCGGCAACACGCCTCGTGACAAGGGGCTTAGGGAGATGTGCCCATGGAACAAGTGAAAAAGCCCTGGTATTCGATTCTTTACGTCCAAGTCCTGATCGCCATCGTCCTGGGCATCATCGTCGGCTTCATCTGGCCCGCCTTCGGCGCCTCGCTGAAGCCGCTGGGTGACGGCTTCATCAAGCTGGTGAAGATGATGATCGCGCCGGTCATCTTCTGCACCGTGGTCAGCGGCATCTCCGCCATGACCGACATGAAGAAGGTGGGCCGCGTGGGCGGCAAGGCGCTGATCTATTTCGAGGTCATCTCCACCTTCGCGCTGGTCATCGGCCTGCTGGTGGGCGAAGTCATCCGTCCCGGCGACGGCATGAACGTCGACGCCCGCACCCTGGACGCCAAGGCGGTGGCGACCTATGTCGACAAGGCGGCCAAGGACAACGTGGCCGACCATATCCTGGGCATCATCCCCGATACCTACCTCGGCGCGCTAGGCGGCGGCGACCTGCTGCAGGTCCTGCTGATCGCCATGCTGACCGGTTTCGCCATCGCCCACCTGGGCGACTATGGCAAGCCGGCCACGGTGGTCATCGAGCGCATGTCGAAGATCTTCTTCCGCATCATCCACATGGTGGTGCGCCTGGCCCCCATCGGCGCCTTCGGCGCCATGGCCTTCACCGTCGGCAAGTATGGCATCAGCGCCCTGCTGAACCTGGGCATGCTGATCGGCAGCTTCTACCTGACCGCCCTGCTGTTCGTGCTGGTGGTGCTGGGCATCGTCGGTTGGCTGTGCGGCTTCTCCATCCTGCGCTTCATCAACTACATCAAGGCCGAGCTGTTGATCGTCCTGGGCACGTCCTCGTCCGAGACGGTGCTGCCCCAGATGATGGAGAAGATGGAGCGCCTGGGCTGCGCCCGCCCCGTGGTGGGCCTGGTCATCCCCTCGGGCTACAGCTTCAACCTGGACGGGACCAACATCTACATGACCCTGGCCACCCTGTTCCTGGCCCAGGCGACCAACACCCACCTGACCTTCGGGCACCTGGTCACCATCCTGCTGGTGGCCATGCTGACGTCCAAGGGGGCCAGCGGCGTCACCGGCGCCGGCTTCATCACCCTGGCTGCCACCCTGGCCGTGGTGCCGGACATCCCCATCGCTTCCCTGACCCTGCTCATCGGCATCGACCGCTTCATGAGCGAATGCCGCGCCCTGACCAACCTGGTCGGCAATGGCGTCGCCACCATCGCGGTCAGCAAGTGGGAAAAGGAGCTGGACGAGGCGCGCCTGCATCGCGAGCTGGCGAACGGACCCAGCGCCGCCTGAAGTTCCATCCTATCGCTTTGACAACAGGCACAGGCCTCGGATCGGTCGATCCGGGGCCTGTTCTCTTTTGAGGGCGCGCGGGATCAGTTCCGCACGCAGCTTTCCGTGCCGGTGTTGCCGCCCTTGTAGGCGTCCTCGTAGTAGAATTTGTCGAAGCGCGCCTTGCCGTCCTGGGTGCGGGTCACCTTGGCGATGCCGGTGCCATAATCCTGCGTGGCCGGATCCTCGTGCGCGAAGGTGATGGCCATGATGTCGCCGTCGGCGGTGGCCACGCCGTGATAGGTGCCGTAGCCCGGCACCTCCATCTTGAAATGATAGCCGGCCCGCGTCCCGTGGGACTGCGCCTTGTCCATCTCCAGCGTCACGGTGGAGGTGTAGGCGCCCTCATGCCCGTCCACGCCGGTGCAGGCGTAGGTGCCGCTGAGGTCGTGGCCGGTGAAGGGGGCGGGCGCGGTCTGCGCGGTGGCTGTGGACGCGCTGAAAATGATCATGGCAGCCACTGCCGCCGGACGAACGCGCATGTGTCTTGTCCCTCTCCGTTCCTGGACTGAGCGCTTTGTCTCATGTGGTTCAGAAAGAGGACAACGGAACTATGGTCTAAAGCGCAGCCGCTGCCTCGACCCAAACTCGGGTCGCGGGATGCTCCAGGAAAACAATCACAGGGCAGCGGGCGAAAGCAGAAGGACCCAGGGTGCCGGTGAAGATGGAAAGGGCTTCGCCAGCCTGCCGGATATCGTACTCGCCGCGCCCGCAGCCGGCGGCAACGGAGCGAGCGAGATACGGAGTCAGCCCAGCACTCGACATCTTGGCGGCATCCGTCGCATTCGGGAGAAGTTGCCGCAATGTCGCCGCGTCCAGAGGCTGGATGGACGTATCGCGTAACAAAGCGATGGCGGTCATCCGTGTTTCCGGCGGAACCGTCACAATGCGTGACTTTTCAAGCTTGGGCGCCGCTTCCAACGTGGCGAACAGTTTGGAATCATCGGGGGGCTGGGCAATCCATGACCGATCATCCACGCCAATCAATTGGGGTGGCGGTGGAGGTGGTGGGGTCTCTGAGGGAGCCCCTGCCCGCGCTTGAATGCTCAATAAAAGAATGCCGGTCAGGGCTGGAGCCAAGATCGCCTGGCGCGCCTTCACGCCCGGACCTTCACGCCCACTGCCGAACGCGGCCGGTGTCGACGTGGACGAAGTGGGACTTGGGGTAATAGCCGACGCCACCCTGCTTCAGCTCCACCGCCACCTGGCGGATGCGGGCCAGGGGCTTGCTGGCCAGGTCCAGGTCGATGGCCTTGCCCTCCATGTGCATGCTGTGGCTGGCCACCCCTTCGGAATTGGCCGCCAGCATGGCGTTGGTCTTGGGGCAGCGATAGCCGCAGATGACCTGGATGGTCTCGTTGGTGCGCAGGCGGTGCTGCATCTGGAACATCAGGTCCAGCAGCTTGGGGTCCATGGCGATGGTCTGGTTGGTCCGCCAGTCGCGCAGGATGGAATTCACGTCGTGCAGGGCGGTCGGCAGGTACTTGCCATCGGCCCAGTAGGTGACCTTCAGCTTCTCGCCGGTGTGCAGGTGGTTGAAGGCCAGGACGCGACGGTTGTCCGACAGCGGCCGGGTGGCGGCGCGGGCGTTGGACCAGTCGCCATGCATCAGGTTGCCGTGGGCGGCGCTGTGACCGTGGGTGGCGTCCCCGTGATGCTTTTTGACAGCCTTGGCCAGGGCCGGCAGTGGCGAGGCGATACCCCCCACCAGCGCCGCGCCGGTCGCCAGCTTGGCGAAGCCGGTCAGCAGACCACGGCGGGTGGGAGCGGAAGTCGTAACCGGGGACGCGTCGGTGGAAGTGGTGGCGTCGCAGGCAATAATGGACAGACGCGCTGCGTCATGCCGGTCGTGCATTCTGTGCTGTCCCCATTTCACTGGCCGGAGCCCCGCGTCACCGGCAGGGCTGGGCTGCAGTCTGTGACAACGGGGTGTGAATAAGCAAGCCTGAAATGAGGCAAAAATTTGATGAACGTGTGACCGCCACCCTACGGCGCCCAGGGTCCCCGCCTTTGCAACCGCCACCGAAACGGTCACAATCCGGCCGGGGACCTCGCCTAGTCAGCGCACCGGGTTGGTGTTGGCCGGGACGGGGGCCGATGCCGGCACCGGGGTCGCCGTGGGGGCGGACGGCGCGGCGGTGCGGGGGCCTGGCACCGAAGGCTTTGGAGTCTCAGGGGCTTTGGACGCCTCGGCGGCCGGCGCCGGCAGCGTGTTGGACGTCGCGTTGGGGGCCGCGTTCGGGGCGCTGCCGGGCGTGGGGGCGGCGGCCGGTGTCGCCGCCGGGACCACCGGCTTGCGCGGACGGGGACCATTCAGGGCGGCCAGCACGCGGGCGTCGCGGCCATAGACGTCGGTGCGGAAGTCGATGCCACCGTCCGGGTCGGTCACCGTGGTAATGTAGGTGATGTGCACCGGCAGGCGATTCTTCAGGCGAATCGTCTGATGCTTCAGGCTGTCGCCGCCGATCTCGGCCCGCAGCTTCTCCTCCGGCCAGCCGGGGGTGTCGGTCAGGGCCAGGATGGCCAGGGCCAGGGCCGGCGGGTCCTGCACCCGGATGCAGCCGTGGCTGAAGGAGCGCACGGCCCGGTCGAACAGCCGCTTGGACGGCGTGTCGTGCAGGTAGATGTCGAACTTGTTGGGGAACATGAACTTGATGCGGCCCAGCGAATTGTCGTTGCCCGCGTCCTGCCGCACCCGCCAATGGAAGTTGCGCTCCGTCACGGTCGCCCAGTTGATGCTGCTGGGGTCCACCGGCACCGCGTTGGACGTCCAGTCCGACAGCAGGGTGTAGTGGTTCTTGACGACGTAGCTGTGGTCCTTTTTCTGCTTGGGCAGAATCTCTTCCTTGGCGATCTTGGTCGGCACGTACCAGTAGGGGTTCAGCTCCATATAGCTCATGTTGCCGATGAAGACCGGCGTGCGGGTGAAGGGCGCGCCCACCACCACGCGCATGGTCATCTGCACGTCCATGCCCCGCATCAGCGACAGGGTGTAGTCGGCCAGGTTGACCACCAGATAGGGCTGGTCCGCCGGCTCC
This sequence comes from Nitrospirillum goiasense, assembly GCF_034427435.1. NCBI lineage: Bacteria > Pseudomonadati > Pseudomonadota > Alphaproteobacteria > Rhodospirillales > Azospirillaceae > Nitrospirillum > Nitrospirillum goiasense. Next base: position 1,207,021 of record NZ_JAXQNP010000002.1, read on the forward strand.
CGTTCCCACCGCCAGCGTTCCATGTTGACGATGATCTGGTTGATGCGCTGGTCCACGGTGGCGTTCAATTCCACCAGGGTGCGCTTGCCGATGGCGCCATCGGGCTCCTGCCCCTGGCGGCGCTGGAACTCCTTGACCGAGGCGGCCAGGGCGTCGTCGTACAGCTCGGGATTGGTGCCCTTGGGCAGCGGGTTGGGCAGGGGCTTGGCCTCGCCGGTGGCGACCAGGCGGGCGCGCAGCGCCGGCACGCGCGGGTCCACCATCCCGGGCTTCAGCGCGTCGCTGGCCTTCTCCACCTTCGGCGCCGGCGCGGCCGGATTGGCCGGGTCCGCTGCTGCGGGGGGCGGGGCGGGTGGCGCCTTGGGCGCGGGCGGAATGGTGGGCCAGCCACCGGCGGCCTTCATCTGCCGGTAATGGGCCAATGCCGCCTTCAACGCGGCGTATTCCGGCCGGTGTGGCGGCAGGCCGGCCAGCAGGGGCGCCAGGTCCGGCGCCGCGGCGACGGCGGCCAGGAATTGCGCGCGGTCGAAGGGCGGCCGATCGATCACCAGCTCCGGATCGGCCAGGGTTGGGATGATGCGGCCCACCGACACGTCGCTGGCGTAGTGGACCAGCGCCAGGCTGAGGCCGGATTCAAAGCTGGCCTGGGCCTCCGGGCTGTCCAGGTGGCCTTGCTGGCCGGTCAGGGCGGCGGCGGAATAGTCATTGGGGTTCAGCCCTTCCTCATCGGCGTGGGCCAGGACGGTCAGGGCCGCGCGCGCGGTGGCCGTGGCCTCGCCATGGTCCACCCACAGGGGCTTCAGCCCCCGGGCGCGGTAGAAGCGCGCCAGCACGATCTGGTCGCTGTCATCGGCCGTGGCCGCCCCTTGCGTCACGGGGAAACGGTCCTTCATCAGGTCCGCCAGGTCGCGGGCCTGCGCCGTCCCCAGGGGGGCGAAAATCAATACGGTGGCCAGCAGCGTGGCGGTGGTGGCGGCGCGGCCCCACATCACGGCCCGCGGCCCGTTCCGGTCACTGGGGGCGAACGCCCCGGTCGACAACCCCATGCAAACCCCGCCCGGCTCACGCCCTTGCTGCCCCGGGGCCAGTCCCCGGGGAAACCTCGTCAACGACGGCAAGGGTGCCCCCCTGTGCAGCCGCGTGTCGACCCGACAACGATGCCTATCCGGTTCGCCCAGGGGCCCATCGTCTGATCGGTTGCGGACTATGCCAGCAGTTAGCGGCAAGAAAAGGGCGAAACCGTTCCATGTGGCGCGTTGGGTTCCCGACGGCCACCGCGCGTTGCAAAAACGCCATGCCCCGCGACGGCGAACCGCGCGGGGCATGAACACGCTGTGAACAGGTGGGCTTGTGGCCTTGATCAGGCCAGGCCCTTCTCCACGAACATCGCCAGGCGGCGGCCGAAGGCCACCGGGTCGGGCAGCGCCTCGCCCTCCAGGATTCGCGCTTGGTCCAGCAGCAGCCAGGCGGCATCCGCCAGGGCCTCACCCTGGGCGCCGCCAGCGCCGTTGGCCTTGGCCAGCTCCGCCAGGCGGCGGATCAGCGGATGGCCGGGGTTGACCTCCAGGATGCGCTTGGACGCCTCATCCAGGCGGCGGTGGGCCTTCAGCATGCGCTCCAGGTGGATGTCCATGTCGCCCTCGTCCGCTACCAGGCAGACCGCGCTCTCGCGCAGGCGTTCAGAGGTGCGCACGTCCTTGACCGCGTCGCCCAGGGTCAGCTTGGCCAGCGCCACCAGATCGGCCACGCTGTCCTCCGGCGCCTTGGGCGTCTCCTCGGCCTTGTCCTCGGCCGTGACGTTGGCCAGGTCGGCGCCGCCGCGGGTCACGGACTTGAAGGCATGGTCCTTGTAATGGGTGACGGACTGCAGCCAGAACTCGTCCACCGCGTCGGTCAGGAACAGCACCTCGACACCCTTGGCGCGGAAGCCCTCCAGGTGCGGGCTGCGGGCCAATGCCGCCTTGTCCTCGCCGGTGATGTAGTAGATGGCGTCCTGGCCCGGCTTCATGCGGCCGACATAGTCTTCCAGGCTCACCAGCTCATCGCCGTGGGTGCCCCCATGGGTACTGTATGCGCGCAGCAGCTTCAGCAGGGTGTCGCGCTGCTCCCGCTCCTCATACAGGCCTTCCTTCAGCACGGCGCCGAAGTTCTCCCAGAAGCGGGCGTAGTCCGCCTTGGCGTCGGCGTCGTCGGCCTTGCGGGCCAGGTCGCCCAGCACGCGCTTGGCGATGCCGGTGCGCATCTTGGCCAGCATGGGGTTGTGCTGCAGCATCTCGCGGCTGACGTTCAGCGGCAGGTCCTCGCTGTCAACCACGCCGCGCAGGAAGCGCAGATAGGCCGGGATCAGGCCTTCCGGACCCTCGGTGATGAAGACGCGGCGGACGTACAGCTTCACCCGGTGCTTGCGCTCCGGCTCGAACAGGTCGAAGGGCTTGGTTTCCGGGATGAACAGCAGGTTGGTGTATTCCAACACGCCTTCCGCCCGCCAATGCAGGGTCAGCCACGGGTCATCGAAGGCGTGGCTGACGTGGTGATAGAATTCCTTGTACTGCTCGGCCGTGATGTCGCTCTTGGACCGCGTCCACAGGGCGGAGGCGGCGTTGGCCGGCTTCTCATCATCGCCCACCAGGACGGGGATGCTGATGTGGTCGCTGTACTTCTTGACGATGCTCTGCAGGCGGTAGGTCTGCAGATAGTCATCCTCGCCGTCGCGCAGGTGCAGGACGATGCGGCTGCCGCGCGCCGGGGCGTCGTCGCTCTCGCCGACGGTGAACGAGCCCTTGCCGTCCGAGGCCCAGCGCCAGCCCTGGCTGTCGCCCGCCTTGCGGGAAAAGACCTCGACCTCGCCCGCCACCATGAAGGCGGAATAGAAGCCTACGCCGAACTGGCCGATCAGCGACACGTCCTTTTCGCCGGCCTTTTCCGCCTCGGCCTTCTGGGACAGGGCGGCCATGAAGTTGGCGGTGCCGGACCGGGCGATGGTGCCCAGGTTCTCCACCAGTTCATCCCGGTTCATGCCGATGCCGTTGTCGGCGATGGTCAGCGTGCGGGCGGTGGTGTCGGGCGTCAGGGTGATGCGGAAATTGGCGTCCCCGGCCGTCAGGTCCGGCTGGGTCAGGGAGGCGTAGCGCAGCTTGTCGCAAGCGTCCGAGGCGTTGGAGATCAGTTCCCGCAGGAAAACCTCCTTTTCCGAGTACAGCGAATGCGCGACGATATCCAGCAGCCGCGAGACTTCGGCCTGGAAGCTGAGTTTCTCCTCACTCATGGGCGTGTTCCGTCCTCTTTTCTGGGCGGCCCTGTCGTGGCGCCGCCGGCGTGGTGAACCTGGTCCGACGGCCCCCCAGGGATGGGCCGGCCGTCGCGCCCCGATATGAGGGGACGGCGGCTTGGACGCAAGCCCCTCCATCGGGGCATGACCTCATCCCGTGTATTTTTTGCCCCTCACCGCCACCGGGGGTGTCGCATGTCGTGGTTCAAGCGTTCCGGCTCCTCCTCCGCCCCCACCGTGGACCTGGAAGCCCGCCGCGCGGAGCGAGCGGCGCTGGTATCCGCCATCGCCCACCGCATGGCGCTGGAGCGCCCCTTCGGCCTGCCTGCCTTGAGCGACCGGGTGGCCGGCGCCCTCCGCGCCATTCCGCGCGAGCTGTTCACCCCGCCGGGGGTGGCGGCACGCGCCTACCGCGACGAGGTTCTGCCCCTGGCGGCGGGCCAGACCCTGTCGCAGCCGTCCCTGGTGGCCTTGATGACGGAACTGCTGCGCATCCAGCCGGGCGACCGGGTGCTGGAGATCGGCGTCGGCTCCGGCTACCAGACGGCGCTGCTGGCGCATTTGGGCGCGACGGTCTTCGGGCTGGAGGTCATCGCCGACCTGGCGCGGGCGGCGGCGGGGCGGCTGGCCACCCTGGGGATCAGGACCGTCACCGTGCGCGTGGGCGACGGTCATGCCGGCTGGCCGGAGGCGGCGCCGTTCGACGCCATCCTCGCCGCCTGTGCCGCCGCGACGGTGCCGCCGGCCCTGGTGGCGCACCTGCGGCCGGGCGGCCGGTTGCTGCTGCCGGTGGGGCCGCCCGATGGGCCGCAGCAACTGTGCCTGGTTGAGAAGGGGACCGACGGCACGGTCCGCGAACGCCGGCTGTTGGCCGTGGCCTTCGTGCCCATGGTCGGGAGTTAGGAGCTTTTGATCTGTGTAGCACTTAGTGCTATAGATCTGCCAGGTCGTACTGGGCGCTGAAAAGCGGGGCCATGCGGGTATTCAAAAACAAATCCTTTGCGAGGTTTGCCCGAAAGGCCCGGATTGCGGATGCGGTCCTCTGTGCCGCGATTGACGCCGCGTCGCGGGGCTTGGTCGATGCGGATCTCGGCGGTGGGGTCATCAAGCAGCGGGTCGCGCGGCAGGGCGAGGGAAAGTCGGGCGGGTTCCGCACGATTATCCTGTTCCGGTTGCGGGAACGGGCGTTTTTCGTTCACGGCTTTGCCAAGAATGAACAGGACAACATCCGCGATGACGAGTTGGAAGCTTTCAAGATGCTCGCGGCGGAGATGATGGCTTATGACGATGAGGCCCTGGCGAGGGCGGTGGCGAATGGCACCCTGACAGAGGTTATGTGCAATGGCTAAGCAGTACCGCAGCGCGGTGATGGCCTCGATCCACGAAACGGCGGAAGGGCTGCACGCGGCGGGCATCATGGACAAGCAAACGATGCGCAAGTTCGATGAGGCTTGCCTGACGCCCGTGCGCCCGCTCGCGCCTGAGGAAATCCGCAGCCTGCGTGAACGCGAAGGCGCGAGCCAGGCGGTATTCGCCCGCTACCTCAATGTCACCGCGGGCCTTGTGAGCCAGTGGGAGCGTGGCGAAAAGCACCCGCAAGGCGCCTCGCTGAAGCTTCTGTCTTTGGTGGCCAAGCATGGGCTGAGTGCCGTGGCATGAACTGATCACATCTGGCGATCAACTGTTCCGCTCAGGGCAGCTTGGCCAGGCCGGTCATCAGCAGGGTGACGTCGTTGCCGTTCAGCTTCACGTGGCCGTCCGGGCGGAAATCCAGGCTGAAGCGTCGGCCTTCGCCTTCCGGCGCGCCCAGGGATTGCAGGGCGAAGAAGCCCAGCATGGGGCCGTTGCCCACGCTGTTGGCCGGCAGATGGTCCAGCCCGCGCATCAGCAGCGACAGGGTGCCGGTCAGGCCGCGCGGGTTGCTGGTGTTGAACACCAGGGCGGCGTTGCCGATCAGGGCCGCGTCGGGGGCCTGGAAATCCAGCTTGTCGATGGTCAGGTGGCTGCCCGCCTGGCCCAGCGCGGCCAGGGTGTGTTCCTTGATGGCGCGGTTGCGGTGCTTGGTGTCGGCGGGCAGGGTGGTCCAGTCCGCCTCCGCCAGGGTGCGGGCCGGTAGGTCGCTGATCTTCAGGTGCAGGTCGCCCTTCTCGGGGATGGGGTCCGCCTGGCCGGCGGTGGCCGGTTTCACCAGGCCCCGGTGGCTGTAGTCCAGCGACAGCACGCCATGGTCGCCGTCCATGTTATCGGCGGTGACGGAGGCGGTCAGCGTCTTCAGCGAATAGGGCCGGCCCTCGTCGTCATGGCTGGCGTAGCCGTCCAGGCTGACGCTGCCCTTCATGCGCGACAGCACGGCGCCGGCGGGCCCGGGGTCCGTGCCGCCGCCCACGCGCAGCAGGGCGCCCTGGGTCATGTTGAAGTCCGTCAGGTCGACGGCCAGCACGCCGCGCAGCAGCCGCGTCTCGTCGGCGCCTTCCGGTGTCTTGGTCTGCAGCTTGTTGACCTCCACCCGCACCGGGCCGCTCCACCGTCCGCGCGCCTCATCCTCCGGCACGAAGCGCACGGTCAGGGCGTCCATGGCCACGGCGCCGTGGCCGGGGCGGGGGACGAAGCGGATGTCGCTGGCCTTGGCGTCCAGCAGGTCCACGGTCTGGAAGTCCGGCGTCCAGCGGGCGCGCAGGCTTTGGCTGCCCAGGCGCACCTCACCGATGCGCATGCCCTGGCCGTCGAACACGCCCATGGGGCTGGGCAGGGTGCCGGTGGCGTCCCAGTGACCATCGGCCGTGGGGGTCACGGCCAGGACCAGCGTGCCCAGGTCCAGCACGCTGTCGTCGCCCAGGTGCAACTGTGCCCCCGGCAGGCTCAGGCGGTAATGGTCGCCTTCCCGCACCGCGCTGGCGTGGCCGTTCAGGGTCAGCCGCAGGCTGTCGCTCTTGTGCGGGTTGGCCGGCTTGGTCAACTGCTGTTCCGCCAGTCGCGCCAGCTTGTCCGCCCCCTCTTGCGTCACCGGGGCGGCCAGGGCGGTGGTGCCCAGAAGCAGGGAGAACAGTGACAGGGCGGCAAGGTGGGCGCGAACGGACATGGATGGGTTCCCAAGGGGCCTGGATGATGCAAGGTGATACGCCGGACCGGGCCGGAATCAAGCGGCGTGCCTGTCCGGCCGCCACCCTGTATAAGGCGTCACCCTATATAAGGATCGCCCCGCATTATGTCCGCATTGCGGGGAGACTTTTTCCAGGGCCACTTTTCCGTGGGCCACTTGATCACAGGGGGTGGCCCAAGGGCGTCGGAACCCCCATCCCCTGCCAGCGTTCAAGATGCGCCGGATCCGTGGGACCGACTTGTATTCAGGGGCCGCCGCCCCAACACTGAGTGCCATGAACGATCCGTCGCGCCCTTCCCCCTTCCCCCCTGCCGGTTCAGAGGCGGGCCGCCGACAGCGTGGGGGCGTTGCCGGGGGGCAGGGTGGTGGCGGTGCTGGGCCCCACCAACACCGGCAAGACCTACCTGGCCATGGAACGCATGCTGGGCCACGCCACCGGCATGATGGGCTTCCCCCTGCGCCTGCTGGCGCGGGAAAACTATGACAAGGTGGTCAAGGCCAAGGGGGCGGGCCAGGTGGCCCTGGTGACGGGGGAGGAGAAGATCATCCCCCCCGGCGCCCGCTATTGGATCTGCACCGTCGAATCCATGCCGCTGGACCATGTGGCGCAGTTCCTGGCGGTGGACGAGATCCAGTTGGCCGCCGATCCGGAGCGCGGACACATCTTCACCGACCGTCTGCTGCACGCCCGCGGGACGGAGGAGACGATGTTCCTCGGCTCCGACACCATCAAGCCGCTGCTGCAGAAGCTGATCCCCAAGGCGGAGTTCGTGTCGCGGCCCCGCTTCTCCAGCCTGACCTACAGCGGGCACAAGAAGCTGACCAAGCTGCCGCCCCGCGCCGCCGTGGTCGCCTTCTCCGCCGCCGATGTCTATGGCCTGGCGGAGCTGCTGCGCCGCACGCGCGGCGGCACGGCGGTGGTGCTGGGTGCCCTCAGCCCCCGCACCCGCAACGCCCAGGTTCAGCTCTACCAGGAGGGGGCGGTAGACTATCTGGTGGCGACCGACGCCATCGGCATGGGCCTGAACATGGACGTCGACCATGTGGCCTTCGCCCGCCTGTCCAAGTTCGATGGCCAGCAGCCGCGCCGCCTGCGCGCGCCGGAGGTGGCGCAGATCGCCGGCCGCGCCGGCCGACACCTGACCGACGGCACCTTCGGCACCACGGATGAGGCGCCGCCGCTGGATCCCGAGCTGATCGACGCGGTGGAGAACCACACGTTCGAGACGCTGAAGACCCTGATGTGGCGCAACGTCGACCTGGATTTCCGCAGCCCCCAGGCCCTGCTGCGCGCGCTGGAGGAACGGCCGCCGTCCCCGGTGCTGATCCGCGCGCGCGAGGCGGATGACCATCTGGCCTTGCAGGCGTTGTCGCAGGACGCCGACCTCATGCGCTTGGCCAACAACCCGCTGGCCGTGCGGCTGTTGTGGGAGGTCTGCCAGATCCCGGATTTCCGCAAGGTGCTGTCCGACGCCCACACCCGCCTCCTGTCCCAGATCTTCAAATATCTGCGCGACGGGCCGGCCGGCACCCTGCCGCTGGACTGGGTGGCGGCCCAGGTCGCCCGCCTGGACAGGGGGAGGGCGACATCGACACCCTGGTGTCGCGCATCGCCCATATCCGCACCTGGACCTACATCTCCCACCGTCCCGGTTGGCTGGACGACGCCGTCCATTGGCAGGAGCGCACCCGCGCCATCGAGGATCGGCTGTCCGACGCCCTGCATGAGCGCTTGACCCAGCGCTTCGTCGATAAGCGCTCCGCCGGCTTGGTGAAGCGCCTGGCCGATGGACGCGACCTGATGGGGGCCGTGGACCGCGATGGCCGCGTGCTGGTGGAGGGGCACCCGGTGGGCCGCCTGCAGGGCGTGGCCTTCCAGTTGGATGCCGACGTGCCGGCGGCCGACGCCAAGGCCATCACCACCGCCGCCCGCCGCGCCCTGGGCGACGTCATCGCCCAGCGGGTGCGGGCGCTGGAGACGGCGCCCGATGCCGCCATCACCTTGGACGGCGGGGGGAACTCAGCTGGGACGGCGCCGTCATCGGCGTGCTGGCGCCGGGCCCCACGCCGCTGGCCCCCCTGGTGCGCCTGGTGGGCGATGATTTCCTGCAGACCGGCCAGCGTGAGCCGGTGCGGATGCGCCTGACCCGCTGGGTGGAGGCGCACGTCGCCCGCGTCCTGGCGCCGCTGACGGCGCTGGCCGCCGCTGCGCAAGGCAAGGAGGGGCAGGCCAAGGAGGGGCAGGGTACGGAATTGTCCGGCGCCGGCCGGGGCATCGCCTTCCAGGTGTCTGAGGCGCTGGGCGGCCTACCGCGCGCCGCGCTGGAGCCGCTGATCGCCACCCTGACCAAGGAAGACCGGCGGCGCCTGGCCGCCCTGGGCCTGCGCCTGGGCTTCAGCCAAGTGTTCCTGTCGGCGCTGACGCGGCCGGCGGCCGTGGCCTTGCGCGGCCTGCTGTGGTCCGTGGCGCGGGGCACGCCGGTGGCCGTGCCGGCGCCCGGTCGCGTCACGCTGCCGGTGGGCGACCTGCCGCCGGACTTTCTGGCCGCCATCGGCTATATCCCCCTGGGCGCCCGCGCCCTCCGGGTCGATATGCTGGACCGGCTGGAGAAGTCCTTGGCCGACCGGGCGAAGGCCGGGCCGCTGACGGTGGTGGACGATCTGGTGCTCAGTCTGGGCGTGCCCCGGGCGGAGGTGCCGGCCCTCATGTCCGCGCTGGGGTGGCGCCAGGGGCGGCCCAAGGCGGAGGGGGAGCCGGCCCCCTGGCTGCGCCGCCGGCCCAAGGCATCCCGCGCACCGGTCGCGGCCAAGGACGCGCGCGGCAAGGCGGGGCATGCGCCGGCCCAACCGGCGCCCGCCAGCGACAACCCTTTCAGCATCCTGCGAACGTTGGTGGAGGCGCCCTGATGGCGGCGGGTGATGTCTAAGGTGAACGGGAAGGTCAGCGGCGGAGAGGACGAGGATGCCGCCGACCTGGCGCAGGGACGGCTGCGGCTGGACAAATGGCTATGGTACGCCCGCTTCCTGAAATCCCGCAGCCTGGCGGCCAAGCTGTGCGGATCCGGTGCCATCCGCTGCGGCGGCGCCACCATCACCAAGGCGCACCACACCGTGCGGCCGGGCGACGTGCTGACCTTCCCCCTGGGCAACCATATCCGCGTCATCAAGGTACTGGCCCTGGGCACGCGCCGGGGGCCGGCGCCGGAAGCCCAGGCGCTATATGAGGATCTGTCCCCGCCGACGCCGGAGTCCCGCCTGCCCAGGGCGCCATAGGTTTCCCACCGCCTCAGGCCTCGCGGGTTTTGGGTGAAGCGGTTCTATCCGGCCCTGTTCCACGGGCCTACACTGCGGGCCAATGAGCGCCGCCCAGGGGGGCTTGGGCGCCTAATTTGGGGTTGGCTTATGACAGGTTGGGGAAACAACAGGGGGGTGGTGACGGCGGCCTTGGCCGTGGGCTTTGCCGGTGCGGTGCTGGGCACCTGCCTGGCGCCCGATGTGGCGCACGCCGCTGCGGCGTTCGATCCGGTGGCGGCGACGCAGGCCTACATGGATACCGTCCCGGCGGATGTGCGGGCGAAGTCGAACGCCTATTTCGAGGGCGGCTATTGGCTGCAGCTCTGGCGCTTCCTGGTGTCGCTGGCGGTGGCGGCGGTGTTCCTGGCCGGTGGTCTGGCACGGCGCCTGCGCGATGGACTGGCCGGTCTGGGCCGCTTCGCCACGCCGGTGTTCTTCATCGCCTATACCGTCATCGACTATGCCCTCAGCCTGCCCTACGTCGCCTATTCCGACTGGTATCGGGAGCGGCAGTACGGCCTGATGAACCAGACCTTTGGCGGCTGGTTTGGCGACCAGCTGCTCCAGCTCGCCATTTCCAGCCTGATCGGTGCCCTGGTCATCTGGGTGCTGTATGCCATCGTCCGCCGCCTGGGCCGCAGCTGGTGGGTATGGGCCAGCGCCTTCGGCGTGGTGGTGGTGGCCCTCATGGTGGTGGTGTCGCCGGTCTTCGTGGCGCCGCTGTTCAACACATACGAACCGATGAAGCCCGGTCCGGTGCGCGAGGCCCTGCTGTCCATGGCCCGCTCAAACGAGGTGCCGGCCACCGACGTCTATGAGTTCAACGCCTCCCGCCAGTCCAACAAGATCAGCGCCAATGTCAGCGGCCTGTTCGGCACCACCCGCATCTCCCTGACCGACACGCTGCTGCAGCGCTGCACCCCGGCGGAGATCAAGGCGGTGATGGGGCATGAGATGGGGCATTACGTCCTGAACCATGTCTTCGTCCTCCTGCTCTATCTCTCCCTCCTGGTGTGCTTCGGCTACCTGTTCGTGGACCGGGTCTTCGGCCGGCTGACGCGCGGCGGGCGCTGGGGCATCACCGGACTGGGCGACGTGGCCGGCCTGCCCCTGGTCGTCATCCTGTTCACCGCCTATTTCTTCGTGCTGACGCCCGTGCTCAACACCATCATCCGCACGCAGGAAGCGGAGGCCGACGCCTTCGGCCTGAACCTGGCGCGGGAGCCCGATGGCTTCGCCACCGTGGCGCTGAAGCTGGCGGAATACCGCAAGCTGGCCCCCGGCAAGTGGGAGGAGATCCTGTTCTACGACCACCCGTCGGGCTACAACCGCGTCCTGCGCGCCATGCGGTGGAAGGCGGAGAACTTGCCGGTGACGGCGACGCCGGGCGAGGCGGCGCCCGCCAACCCCACGCCCGGTCAGGCCCCGGCGGAGCCCAAGCCGTGACCGACGCGCCGTCACCCCCGGCTTCCCCGCTGGCCGAGTTGCTGGCCCATGCCCTCTCTTATCCCGAGGCGTGGGAGGATCATCCCTGGGGGAGACGGTGGTGAAGGTGCGCCGGAAGATCTTCGTCTTCCTGGGGCGGGACGGGGATGCCGGCTGCCATGTCACGGTGAAGCTGCCCCGCTCCGCCCCCTTCGCGCTGGACATGCCCAACTGCGCGCCCACCGGCTATGGCCTGGGACGCGCGGGTTGGATCACCGCCACCTTCTGCGCGGGCGAGGACATGCCGCTGGATCTGCTGCGGGCCTGGATCCGGGAAAGCTACCAGGCGGTGGCGCCGAAGACGCTGGCGGCCCGGCTTTAGAGCGAGATGCGATCATGTCTGATCGCGTTCCGCTCTAATCGGTCTTGCTTTAGTCGATCACCGTCACGGTGTCGCCCGGCCGCACCGTCCCGCCCTCGATCACGCGGGCGTAGACGCCGCAATTGACGTGGCCGTAGCCGTTCATCAGGGATTTCAGCACGGGCATGTCACGCTCCCCCGTCACCGGGTTCACCTCGGTGGCGGCGCAGCGGCGGATGTTCTTGAAGACTTCCAGCAGGGTTTCGCCTACGCGCAGGCGCTTGCCCACCCATTGCGCCTCCGCCCAGGGGGCGAGGTCGGACAGCAGCAGGTTGCCGCGGAAGCGCCGTGGGTCCACCGGCGCCTGGGTCACCCGCTCCAAATCCTTGCAACTGGCCAGGTTGATCAGCGAGACGGCCTTTTCCTCGATGTCGCTGAACATGTGGCCCGCCGCCTCGATGATCTTGTAGGGCGGCGGCACCGCCGCGTCCTTCATGTAGGCGGCCAGGAATTGCTCAATCAGCAGGCGGCCGGTGGGCGTGTCGATGCGACCCCGGGCCACCGGCTTGCCATTGCGCGCCAGCACCAGCATACAGCTGTCGGCGTCATAGCGCGCGTCCAGGGTGGCCAGCCGCTCATCCCGCATCAGGGCCAGGAAGTTGCTCTTGGGTCGCCAGGCGGGGGCCAGCACGTCGAAGGTGGTGGCGCCGTGGGTGATGGCGAAGCGCCGGTCCTGCGGCAGCCCCTGGCCAGGGGTCAGCGTCACCGCCGGCAAGGTCTGGGCGGATAACCCCTTGACGGGGAAATAGTGCAGGATGGAAACGGTGGTCGTCATGGGCCCACTTTAAGGGGGGCCCCCGCCCCTTGTCAACGCACGGGGCAAGACGGAATGACGACAATTAGATGTAGGAACGGGGCCTGAACAACCTTGCGGCCGGCGGACGCAAGCCCCATATCGCTGGTGCATCCTTCGGATCGCACAATTGTCGTGGATCATGGCTGGAACGGGCTGCCTGGCGGACGCTCTGGCCGACATCGGGAGCTATCGAGATGGACTTCGAAAAGTTCACAGAGCGCAGCCGTGGCTTCGTGCAGGCGGCGCAGACGCTGGCGTTACGCGGCGGTCACCAAACCCTGAACCCTGAACACCTGCTGAAGGTGCTGCTGGACGACAGCGAAGGCCTGGCGGCCAACCTGTTGCGCTCCTCCGGTGCCGATCCCGCCCGCGCCCTGGCGGGGGTGGAAACGGCGCTGGCCAAGGTGCCGGTGGTGTCCGGCCCGGGCGCCGGGCAGATCAGCCTCAGCCGTGAGTTGGCGAAGGTGTTCGACAGCGCCCTGCAACTGGCGCAGAAGGCGGGCGACAGCTTCGTGACGGCCGAGCGCCTGCTGCTGGCGCTGGCCATGGCCGAGGGCACGACAGCCGCCAAGGTACTGGCTGAGGCCGGCGCCAAGCCGCAGGCCCTGAACCAGGCCATCAACGCCCTGCGCAAGGGCCGCACCGCCGACAGCGCGTCGGCGGAGCAGAGCTATGACGCGCTCAAGAAATACGCCCGCGACCTGACCCAGGCCGCCCGCGACGGCAAGCTGGACCCCGTCATCGGCCGTGACGAGGAAATCCGCCGCACTATCCAGGTGCTGGCCCGCCGTACCAAGAACAACCCCGTCCTGATCGGTGAGCCCGGCGTGGGCAAGACCGCCATTGTGGAAGGCCTGGCCCTGCGCATCGTCAATGGCGATGTGCCGGAGGGGCTGAAAAACAAGCGCCTCATGGCGCTGGATTTGGCCGGCCTGGTGGCGGGCGCCAAGTTTCGCGGCGAGTTCGAGGAACGGCTGAAGGCCGTGCTGCAGGAAATCCAGTCGGCGGCGGGCGAGGTCATCGTCTTCGTGGACGAGCTGCACACCCTGGTGGGGGCGGGCAAGGCCGACGGCGCCATGGACGCCTCCAACATGCTGAAGCCGGCGCTGGCGCGCGGCGAGCTGCACTGCGTCGGCGCCACGACCCTGGACGAATACCGCAAGTATATCGAGAAGGACGCGGCCCTGGCCCGTCGCTTCCAGCCCGTCTTCGTCTCCGAGCCGACGGTGGAGGACACCATCTCCATCCTGCGCGGCCTGAAGGAGAAGTATGAGCTGCACCACGGCGTGCGCATCACCGACGGCGCCATCGTGGCCGCCGCCACCCTGTCCAACCGCTACATCACCGACCGCTTCCTGCCCGACAAGGCCATCGACCTGGTGGACGAGGCCGCCAGCCGGCTGCGCATGGTGGTGGACAGCAAGCCCGAGCAGATCGATGAGCTGGACCGCCAGATCATCCGCCTGAAGATCGAGCGCGAGGCCCTGAAGCGTGAGACCGACCAGGGCTCCAAGGACCGGCTGCTCAAGCTGGAAACGGAACTGGCCGAGCTGGAGGAGCAGTCGGGCAACCTCACCGCCCAGTGGCAGGCGGAGAAGGACACCCTGTCCAGCGCCCAGAAGCTGAAGGAACAGCTGGAGCAGGCCCGGGCGGAGCTGGAGAACGCCCAGCGCACCGGCAACTGGGCGCGCGCCGGCGAGCTGACCTACGGCGTCATCCCGGAGACGGAGCGCCGCCTGCGCGAGGCGGAGGAGGCCGGTGGCAACCGCATGCTGAACGAGGAGGTGCGCGACGGCGACATCGCCGCCGTGGTCAGCCGCTGGACCGGCATCCCCGTGGACAAGATGCTGACGGGCGAGCGGGAAAAGCTGCTGCGCATGGAGGAGAAGCTGCACAGCCGCGTGGTGGGCCAGGACGAGGCGGTGGTGGCGGTGTCCAACGCCGTGCGCCGCGCCCGCGCCGGCCTGCAGGACCCCAACCGCCCCATCGGCAGCTTCCTGTTCCTGGGCCCCACCGGCGTGGGCAAGACGGAACTGACCAAGGCCCTGGCGGAATTCCTGTTCGATGACGAGACGGCCATGGTCCGCCTCGACATGTCGGAATACATGGAGAAGCATTCCGTCGCCCGCATGATCGGCGCCCCTCCGGGCTATGTTGGCTATGAGGAGGGCGGGGCCCTGACCGAGGCGGTGCGCCGGCGGCCCTATCAGGTCGTACTGTTCGATGAGGTGGAGAAGGCTCACCCCGACGTGTTCAACGTGCTGCTGCAGGTGCTGGACGATGGCCGCCTGACCGACGGCCAGGGCCGCACCGTGGACTTCCGCAACACGTTGATCATCATGACGTCCAACCTGGGGTCGGAGGCGTTGGCCTCGCTGGCCGATGGGGCGGACGCGGCGGCGGTGGCCACGGCGCACGCCCATGTGCTGGAGGTCGTGCGCGGCTCCTTCCGGCCGGAGTTCCTGAACCGGCTGGATGAGATCCTCATCTTCAACCGCCTGTCGCGGCCGCACATGGCCGGCATCGTCAACATCCAGCTGGGCCGCCTGCGCCGCATGCTGGCTGACCGCAACATGACCCTGGAACTGGACGACGCGGCCCTGCGCTGGCTGGCCGACGCTGGCTACGATCCGGCCTACGGCGCCCGGCCATTGAAGCGGGTCATCCAGCGGGAACTGCAGAACCCGCTGGCCACCCGCATCCTGGAGGGGCGCATCCATGACGGTGAGGCCATCAGCGTCTCCGCTGGGCCGGAAGGCCTGATCCTGAACGGCGAGGCCATCCAGGTCCCGCCGGCCGGTGAAAGCCTGTGGGGGCAGCCGCCGACGGTGCATTGATACGCGGGGGGCATTTGATCGTGATCGCTCAAATGCCCCCTCGGACACCCAAACCATGAAAAAAGCCGGTCTCGCGAGAGGCCGGCTTTTTCGTATCAGTGCTGCTGCACGTTCTATCAGTGGCGCTTCACGGCGGCCTGGACGACGTGGCCGGTGCCAGGCTTGACGGCCACCATGGCGGTGCCGTCCTGCATGCCACGGAAGGTTTCCTGGTCTTCGGCGACGATGGCCTGGAACTGCTTCAGATCCTTGCCGTCCAGCTTGCGGCCGGCCTCGATCTTGGCCTCCTTGCTGTCGGGGTTGATCTGCTGGCCGCCGCGCAGCACTTCGAAGTGCAGGTGCGGGCCCGTGGCGCGACCGGTGGCGCCGACATAGCCGATGACGTCGCCCTGGGCCACCCGCAGGCCGGCGCGCATGCCCTTGGCGATGCGGCTCATATGGCCGTAGGCGGTTTCCATCTGGTTGCCATGGCGCAGCTTGACGTAGTTGCCATAGCTGCTGAACGGGCCGGCCTGTTCCACCACGCCGTCACCGGCGGCATAGATGGGGGTGCCGACTGGAGCGCCGAAGTCCTTGCCCTTGTGCATCTTGCTATAGCCCAGCACCGGATGCATGCGCATGCCGAAGCCGGAGGTGACGCGGGCGCCGTCGATGGGCGTGCGCAGGATGGCGCGGCGGATGCTTTCGCCCAGGGCGTTGTAATAATCGGCGGTGCCGCCGGCGGGCTGGTACCGGTAGATGGCCTTCTCCTTGCCCGACAAGGTCAGCGAGGCGAACTGGATCTCGCCATCGCGAGCGGCTTGGCCATCCTCGGTGTAATAGCGCTCGAACAGGATTTCGAAGGTGTCGCCCGGCTGCAGGTCGCGCTGGAAGTCGACGTCGTAGGCGTAGCGCTTGATGAAGGCGTCCAGCACGGGGTAGGGGACGCCGGCGGCGCTGGCCGCTTCCGACAGGCTGCTGGTGATGCGGCCGCGGGCGGCCACCAGCTTCTTCTCCAGCGGCTTGTCGATCTGCCGCGCCTGATAGCGCCCGCCGTTGAAGGCGACGGACACGGCGCGCTCGGCGGCCGGCTGGAACTCCAGCCCGATGAACTTGTCACCCTCGCTGTGGTCGAACAGCACGGTGATGCCCTGGCCCGCCTTCATGCGGCGGACGTCATAGACGCCGCTCAGGGCGCTGATGGCGTTGTGGGCGCTGTCGGCGGGGACGCCGCCGTCCATCAACACCTGCATCAGGGTGCTGCCCCGGCCGACATTGACATGGCGGCGTTCCACCGGGTCGACGGACACCGGGGCACTCGGCGGTTGCGGCGCGGCGGCGGCCACGGTGGTCTGTTGGGGAACCTGCTGGTCCTTGGGCGCGGTCGCGGCGGCCGCGGCCAGGTCGGGGTCCACATCGGACGGCGGCGCCGGCGGCAGGGCCTGCGGGGCCACGGCCACGGTGCCCGTGTCGTCCAGCGACGCCAGGGAAACGATGCCGCCCAAGGTAAGGGCGACGGCCGATGTCACGGCGATCCGTTTCAGCAAGGCCCCCACTCCCCCAATCCAATCCGCATCGTCAAAATCCTCTGACCTCAAAGCTACACAGGGGCCCCATCGGGCGCAGTTTCCCAGGTTGCCGTTGCCGGCGCCTGGGCACAGTGTCGACGGGCCGCCCTGCCGAACGGCCTTGCCATGGCGCCAAGCGCACCACGGAGATCCCCACACCGAACTCCGTCCCCGAAAGGGGAGCCCGGCCTGAGGGAGAGGAACTGACGACTGGAAACGCCGACCCCGGTTCATGCGCTCCGGAGGCTCGGCAGGTCGTAACGCCCCAGCTTCTTCTCATCCGTTGGGTCCAGGACAACCGCCCAAAAAGGCAGGAAATGCCTGACCATCGGTTGGGCCAATCCTCGCGTGACGTGATTGCCACTGTCAACGGGAACATCCTACGTACGGCACGTTAATAAGACTTGAAAGACAGCGAGGTTTGAGTCCGTGCGGCCGGCCCGCGACATAGACCCGGGCCGTGGCGAAATTGAGGCGAAGTGCGGCGCCTCCTTCGCGGGTCCATAGGCCGGCGAAAGCGCCGGCCTATGGACCTGCACGGCAACAGCGCACGCGCGCGCGATCATATATAGGGATCGTCTATGGATTGGCCTTCGCATCTGGCCCTTTTGTCGCCTGGTCCGGGGGCTTGGACAAAAATCGTCATGGTGCTGCAAGATTTCTGTAGACAGCCCCCCGGTGGGGTCACTATAACCCCGTTCACCGACGCGGCGGGCGACAACGAACGGCGCGACGGCGAAGCGATCCCTGAGTTCTGGCGGTTGACGCTGGTGATGACGGGGTGGCGGTCCTGGCGGTGATGCCGCTGGACGAAACGGAATTTGCCCTTCCTGTCCGGGTTTGGGTTGGTCCTTCAGGGGATCGGCCAAGGGCGGGGTTGTGGTTTGAGCGCGTATTTGCGTTTGGGCCGCGGGTTCTTGAACAAGTGAACGTCTTGAGAAGGGATGCGCAGACGGCGGTTCCGATGATGGGCCCGGTACGGGCAGCAACATGGAAACGACCAGAACGCATCTTGAATACATGCTCTGAAATGATCCCCGAGCGATTGGGGATACAGGAACGGACTTGGGTTTAGGTGCCGACTACGGTTGGTTTCCGTCGAGGTTCTTGTTGGTCGCGAGGCCGATGAGATACCGCATTGAACCTGAGAGTTTGATCCTGGCTCAGAACGAACGCTGGCGGCATGCCTAACACATGCAAGTCGAACGAAGGCTTCGGCCTTAGTGGCGCACGGGTGAGTAACGCGTGGGAACCTGCCCTTTGGTTCGGAATAACTCCGGGAAACTGGAGCT